>NZ_JAERMK010000019.1 GCF_016918015.1 Glycomyces sp. YM15 | reverse complement strand
CAAGTGTCCCAAGGAAAAGACAGTCAAAAACAGTACCAACCAAGAACCGCCGAAACCTTGTCCAGCGACCTCGATCAGCCCGCACGCTGACCATCCAAACACCCTGTTGAGTTCTCAAACAACACGCACTGATCAGATCTGAAACTTCTTGGAAGTTCCTCTCCGACCGGAGCGGCTCCAGTAACTTACCAGACCGGTTTTCGGGCCGTTTTGGCCCCCCGATCGATTCGTTCGGAGTTTTACCCTTTTGGTTCCGGGCCAGGGCCTTTCGGCTTTCCTGTCCGTTTCCCCCTCGGGCAAAGACAAATTTACGGTACTTGGAAACGGGGTTCGCAAGGGGGGTGCGTGCTCGGCGCCACACCCTTGCGAACCGCACGTTTCCGCAGGTCAGTCCGCAATCAGGGCTATCGCTTGCGGCGTTTGCCCCTGGCTTCCTCTTCCTTCGCGACCCGTTCGAGCACCTCAGCGCGGCGCTCCCTGCGCTCGGCGAGGCGTTCGTCGGCGCCCTTGCGGTCGCTGACTTCAAATCGCGCGTCGGTGCCGCGGGGCGCGACGGTCGCGACGATGTCCGGGTCGGTCGGCTGCCACTCGAACTCGTGGTCGGCGATGCGGACGAACGAGCCGGGCACTGCACCCGCCTTCACGAGCGCGTCCTCGACGCCGAGGGCGGCGAGGCGGTCGGCGAGGTAGCCCACCGCTTCCTCGTTCTCGAAGTTCGTCTGGCCGATCCAGCGTTCGGGCTTGCTGCCGGTGACGATGAATTCGATGTCGCCCTCGAAGGCCGGCTTCACCCTCTTGACGTTGAAGCCGGAGTCGTCGACGGCGACCGGGCGGATCACGGTGCGCGCCGACTCGACCGGCGGCTGCGCTTCGCGGTACTCGACCACTTCCTTGGCGAAGGCGAAGTTGAGCTCCTTCAGTCCTTCACGGCTGACGGCGCTGACCGCGAAGACGGGCCACCCGTACTTCTCGAGATCGCCGCCGACGTAGTCGGCGAGTTCGCGCCCGTCCGGGATGTCGATCTTGTTGAGGACGATGATGCGCGGCCGGTCGGCGAGTCCGCCGTACTCGGCGAGCTCGTGCTCCAGGGCGTCGATGTCGGAGACCGGGTCGCGGTCGGACTCGAGGCTGGCGCTGTCGACGACGTGCGCGAGCACCGCGCAGCGTTCGATGTGCCGCAGGAACTGGAGTCCGAGGCCCTTGCCTGTGGCGGCGCCCGGGATGAGTCCCGGGACGTCCGCGATGGTGTAGGTCGTCTCGCCGGCGGACACGACCCCGAGGTTCGGGGTCAGCGTCGTGAACGGATAGTCGGCGATCTTCGGCCGGGCGGCCGACATCGCGGCGATGAGCGAGGACTTGCCCGCGGAGGGGAAGCCGACGAGGCCGACGTCCGCCACACTCTTGAGTTCGAGCACGACCGAGAGTTCGTCGCCCGGCTCGCCGAGTTCGGCGAAGCCGGGGACTTTGCGCTTGGAGCTGACGAGGGCGCGGTTGCCGCGGCCGCCGCGGCCGCCGTGCGCGACGGTCACCTCCGCGCCGACACCGGTGAGGTCGGCGAGAATCTGGCCATCGGAGTAGATGACGGTGCCATTGGGCACGGACACCCGGATGGACTCACCGTTGGCGCCGTCCCGGTTGGAGCCTTGGCCCTGCTTGCCGTTGCCGCCCTGGAGGCGGGTCTGGAAGTGGAAGTCGAGCAGGGTGTGCACGTTCGGGTCTACGGCGAAGACCACATCACCCCCGTGGCCGCCGTTGCCGCCGTCGGGTCCGCCGAGCGGCCTGAACTTCTCACGGTGGACCGACACACAGCCGTTGCCACCCTTACCGGCAACGACCTGGAGATTCACGCGGTCTACGAAACTTGTCACCGTCCAAGCGTAGCCACCTCGGGGACCCCCGGAGACGGTGCCCGCGGCACATGCTAAAGTTTCTCCTCGTGCGAGAGACACCGCCACAAAAACGCGGTAGTTGCTCAAACACCATGCGCCGCTAGCTCAACTGGCAGAGCAGCTGACTCTTAATCAGCGGGTTCGGGGTTCGAGTCCCTGGCGGCGCACCACACAAGAGGTCCTGGTCACAGGGCCTCTTTTTGGTTTCCCTGAACGCGTGTGGGAGAGGCCCGGCGGCCGCGCGGTCACCGGGCCTCTTCTCCTACATGTAGTCGGCGAACAGTTCGGCGGACTGGGCGACGAAGTCCTCCAGCGCCGCGGTGGCGGCGGCTTCGTCGATGTCCTCGCCCTCCCACAGCGTCGTGTACGCGGTGACTTCCAGACTGCCGAGGGCGACGTGGAGGTTGATGGTCTTGGTGCCGCTGCTGTCGTCGGTGTAGAAGCTGCCGGCGTCGCCGATCTCGGTGTACTCGCTGAACTCGTATCCGTTCTCGGCGTTGTAGTAGTCGGCGTCCGACTCGACCCAGTAGACGACGTCGTCGACGTCCTCGTAGTCGTTGAACCGCAGGTTGACGCCGGTGACGGACTCGTTGTAGAACGAGCAGCTCAGCGAGCCGAGGCCGTTCGTGGTGCTCTCGCTCCGCGAAGTGTGCTCAGGGTCGAGCGGGCCGTACGCCTCTTCGAAGACGCTGAAGTCGAACGCGTCGCAGGCCTCGGACTTGAGCTCGGTGACTTGGGCGCCGCCGTCACCGTCGTCGCCGCCGTCGTCCCCGCCATCGTCGCCGCCGTCGTCCCCGGTGTTGTCGCCGCCTTCTTCGCCGGTCGTGGTCGTGCCGCCGCCGCCCTCGGTGCTGTTCGAGTTGTGAGTGCGCTGCACCACGAGCAGGATCACGGTCATGATGATGACGAGGACCGTGAGTACTGCCCCGCCGATCAGCCACAGGTTGTTCTGCTGCTGCGGCTGCGGGGACTGGCCGCCGTACTGCGGCGTCGGGTAGCCCGGCTGCGAGGGGTAGGTCATCTGGTCGGCTCCATGGGGATCGTTCGTGCGTCGCCCTCACTCTAACGCCGGTCGTCCAGGCCTGTTCGCCCGGAGTTTGCCAGCGGCGGCGGCCTCGATTCGGCCTCCGGTGCCTAGACTGGGCGCATATATGGCCCTTACAACCTCGATTGGTCCACTATGGCGAATGTCTTCCACGTGCACCTCAATGAGCTCAACGAGCTCCTGGTCGAGATGGCCCGCAGGGTCGGCGACGCGGTCGAGCAGGCCTCGGCGGCGCTGCTCGAGACCGACGTCGCCGCGGCCGAAGCCGTGGTGGCCGCGGACGACCAGGTGAACGCGCTGCAGTTCCGGGTGGACGACCGGATCGTGGAGCTGATGACCCAGTACGACCCGGTCGCGACGGACCTGCGGTTCGTGCTGGGGGCCGTGCGGATCTCGGTGGACCTGGAGCGGATGGGCGACCTGGCGAAGCACGTGGCGAAGTCGGTGCTGCTGCGCGCGCCCGTGCCGGTGATCCCCGATTCACTGCGGGCGGACTTCTCGGCGATGGGCGCGGCGGCCGTGCACCTCTCGCAGAAGCTGGTGACGGTCCTGGAAGAGCGCGACCACCTGCTGGCCTCGCAGATGGGCCTGGACGACGACGAGCTCGACGCGATCCAGCAGCGCATTCATGCGCAGCTCCCGAGCCTCGGCTACGGGCCGCAGACGGCGGTCGACGTCGCCCTGCTGGCGCGGTTCTTCGAGCGGTTCGGCGACCACGCGGTGCGCATCGCGCATCAGGTGGTGTACCTCGTGACAGGGGATGTTCACCTCGACCGTTCATAACGGTCCGGTCACAGGCTGGCCGACGTCCGATTAAACTCGCAGCTCACGGGCCTACGGTTTCCTGGAGTCGCGACATCGTTGCGAATCGCGCTCAGTCGTTCACCTTGAGTTCAACTACACGTCAGCGGGTGAACACCGGATGCCACTTACATAGGTCTCGAACAGTGAAGCAGTGACCCGGGCCGCGTCCGGGAGACGGAGTAGAGACCAGCTGTGAACATGAAACTGAACCGCCGGACGATTTTCGGCACGCTGACTGCGGGCGCCCTGGCCATGAGCATGGCGGCCTGTGGCGGCGGCAGCGATGACAACGGCGCCGACGGCGAGATGGTCTCTGGTGAGATCACCGGCTCTGGCGCCAGCTTCCCGGACGCGTTCTACGCGGCCGCCATCGAGGCCTACGCCGAGGTGAACCCCGATCTGATCGTGACCTACAACGCCGTCGGCTCCGGCACCGGCAAGTCCGAGTTCGGCGAGGGCCTGAACGACTTCGCGGGCAGCGACTCGCTGGTGAAGGATGACGACGGCCCCGAGGCCGGTTCGTTCCAGTACATCCCGACCGTGGCCGCCCCGATCACCGTGTCCTATAACCTGCCGGGCGTCGAAGGCCTGCAGTTGGACCAGGAGACGCTGGCGAACATCTTCCAGGGCGCCATCACCGCCTGGAACGACCCTGCGATCGCCGCCACGAACGAGGGCGTCACCCTGCCCGACACCGCGATCACGGTCGCGCACCGCTCGGACGGCTCCGGCACCACCTCGAACTTCACCAAGTTCCTCGACGAGGCCACCGACGCTTGGACGCTCGGCTCGGGTGACGAGGTCACCTGGCCCGAAGGCTCCATCGGCGGCGAGAAGAACACCGGTGTCGCCCAGGTCATCACCCAGACCGAGGGCGCGATCGGCTACGTCGACCTGGCCGACGCCACCGAGACGAAGCTGGTGACCGCCGCCATCGAGAACGCCGACGGCGCCTTCATCCAGCCGACCCTGGAGGCCACCACCGCGGCCCTCGACGGCGCCGAAGTGGCCGACGACCTGTCGTACAACCCGCTGAACGCGGCCGGGGCCGAGACCTACCCGATCGTCGCGCCGACCTACATCCTCCTCCGCACCGACTACGAGGACGAGGAGGTCGCCGCCGGCGTCAAGGAGTTCGTGAACTACCTGCTCACGGACGGCCAGGACATCGCGACCGACAACTACTTCGCGCCGCTGCCCGCAGGTCTGCAGGAGCAGGCCCTCGCCGCGCTGAACGAGACTATTGCGTAAGCATCCCGGATCCGATGACCCCAGCGGCCGCAACGCCGATGGGGTCTTCGGCCGTGCCGACGACGAAACCGGAGAGACGAACGTGACCGCTACGGCACCTCCCGAAGCGCCCCCCGAGATCGATCTCGGAGGCGAAGCCCGCTCCCGCCGCACCGACAGGGGATTCACCGGCCTGGTGGCCCTGGCCGGGCTCACCGTTCTCATCGTGCTGGGACTGATCCTGGTCACGACCTCGGTCCAGGCCTGGCCCGCCATCGCCGCAGACCCGATCGAGTTCCTCACCGGGACCACCTGGGATCCGAACGAAGAGATCTTCGGGACGCTCGGGTTCCTCTACGGCACCCTGGTGACCTCGCTCATCGCGATGATCATCGCGGTGCCGGTGTCGATCGGCATCGCGCTGTTCATCACCGAGGTGGCGCACCGCCGCAGCCGCAAGTACATCGTCACGATCGTCGACCTCCTCGCGACCGTCCCCTCGGTGGTGTTCGGCCTGGTGGGCAGCATCGTGCTGATTCCGTGGGTGCAGCCGATCTACCAGTGGTGGGCCGGCGTCGTGGCGCCCGTCCCGGGTCTGAACGTGATCTTCGACGAGACCAACACGGGCCGCAACTACTTCACCGCGGGGCTGATCCTCGCGGTCATGTGCATCCCGATCATCACCTCGATCTCGCGGGAGGTGTTCGCGACCGTCCCCGACATCGACAAGCAGGGCGCGTACGCGCTGGGCGCCACCCGCTGGGAGATGATCAAGGGCGCGATCCTCCCCCACTCGTTCGGTGGGCTCGTGGGCGCGTCGATGCTCGGCCTCGGCCGGGCCATGGGCGAGACGATCGCCGTGGCGCTGGTCATCGGCGGCGCGATCGGCGTCAACACCAACCTGTTCGCGCCCGGCAACACCATGGCCGCCGTCATCGCCCAGCAGTGGGGCGAGTCGGGCGGACTCCACACCGACGCGCTCATCGGGATCGGCGTCGTGCTGTTCGCCATCACCGTCCTGATCAACTTCCTGGCCCGCGTGGTGGTCCGCCGGGCGGAGATCCAGATGAAGGGTGCCCACTCATGACGACCCTCCAAAGCGGCGGCCCGACACCGCCCGACCTCTCCGGTCGCAACCTCTCGCTGCGGCGCTCGATCGCCGACCGCGGGGCCACGGTCCTCATCGGCTTGTGCGTCCTCATCGCCGCCCTGCCGCTGGCCCTGGTGGCCTGGCAGGTCGTCTCCCGGGGAGCCTCGTCGTGGAGCCTGGACTGGTTCATCGAGGAGATCCCGCGGAACTACCGCACGGCGGGCCCTGGCATGGGTCCGGCGATCCTCGGCACCCTCGCGATCACCGGCATGGCGGCGCTGCTTTCGATCCCGATCGGCGTGCTCGGCGCCGTCTACCTCAACGAGTACGGCAAGAACAAGCCGTTGGCGCGGTTCATCCGGACCATGGCGGACGTCATGACCGGAGTGCCGTCGATCATGATGGGCCTGTTCATCTACGTCGGCTACGTGATCGTCATCGGCGACAAGACCGGCTTCGGCGGGGCGCTCGCCCTGGCCTGCCTGATGCTGCCGATCGTGATCCGCTCGACCGAGGAGATGCTGCGACTCGTCCCCGACGAGCTTCGGCAGGCGTCTTCGGGCCTCGGCGCGCGCAAGTGGCGCACGGTCATGGGCGTGGTGCTCCCCGCGGCGTCGTCGGGCATCACCTCGGGTTCGCTCCTGGCGGTCGCTCGTGCGGCCGGTGAGACCGCACCGATCATCGTCACCGTGGGTCTGACGTACGTCTACAAGCCGGACCTGTTCGACGGTCAGAACACGACGCTCGCCGCGCAGATCTTCCGCAACGCGAGCCAGCCGTTCGCGGCCTCGCAGGACCGCGCCTGGGGTGCGGCCCTGACCCTGATCGCGATCGTCTTCCTGTTCACGATCGTGTCGCGCATCATCGCGTCGCGGTTCGCGATCGACAAGCGCTGATACCGCTCGGTCTCACTCCTCGGCCCCGCACCGGACGGTGCGGGGCCGTTCTACTCACTGCAAAGGCGAAGGGCCCCACCGTTCGGTGGGGCCCTTCGCGGTGTCCATCAGCCGAAACGGCCGGTGACGTAGTTCTCGGTGCGCTCGTCGGAGGGCGTGGTGAAGATCCGCTGGGTGTCGTCGAATTCGACGAGGACGCCGGTGCGGGTATCGCTCTGCTCGTTGACTTCGGTGGAGAAGAACGCGGTCTTGTCGGAGACGCGCGCGGCCTGCTGCATGTTGTGCGTGACGATCACGATCGTGAACTGCTTGGCCAGGTCGACCATGAGCTCTTCGATGCGGGCCGTGGCGATGGGGTCGAGGGCCGAGCAGGGCTCGTCCATGAGGACCACTTCGGGTGCCAGCGCGATGGTGCGGGCGATGCAGAGGCGCTGCTGCTGGCCGCCGGAGAGGGCGAGGGCGCTCTGCTTGAGCTTGTCCTTGACCTCGTCCCAGAGGGCGGCCTTCTTGAGGGAGTCCTCGACGATGGCCTCGCGTTCGGCGCGGGGGACGCCGTGGATCCTGGGGCCGTAGGCGACGTTGTCGAAGATGGACTTGGGGAAGGGGTTGGCCTTCTGGAAGACCATGCCGATGCGGCGGCGGACTTCGACGGGGTCGACGTCGGCGGCGTAGACGTCCTTGCCGTGGTAGGCGACCGTGCCTTCGACGCGGGCGCCGGGGATGAGGTCGTTCATCCGGTTGAGGGAGCGGAGCAGGGTGGACTTGCCGCAGCCCGAGGGGCCGATGAGCGCGGTGATCTCGTTCTTGGCGACGGTGAAGTCGACGTCTTTGACGGCGTTGTAGGCGCCGTAGTAGACGTTGACGCCGCGAATGTCGAAGACGGTGGGGGCGCCGTGGCCGGTCGGCGCGTGCTGGGCGGCGGGAGCGGTGTTCGCACCGATGCGACGGGGGTCGACGGTGCGGCCGAGCGCCGAGTACGACGGGTCGCTCATGGTCTCTCCTTCTGCGCGGGGCAGGTGTGGAAGCGAAGCGGGGGCTGCCGCGACTGTAGGCCGGGAGGGTGGCGTCGGGTTCGATCTTGGGTGAACCGGGGGTGAATCCGGGGGCCCGGGTCGGTCTCGCCGGTGTCGGGTGGTCTCTTCCCGTCTCGGCGGAAACTGGACGCGGGGTCGTTGCGGCGGCGATACTGGCCGGATGATGAGATTTCTGGTGCGTCTGGTCCTGACGGCGCTGGCGCTGTGGCTGGCGACCGCGATCGTCGGGGGCATTCACCTGTACGGCGATTCGGTGCTGGAGCGGTTCTTGTCGCTCGTGCTGGTGGCGTTGGTGTTCACGCTGGTGAACACGTTCGTGAAGCCGATCATCATGGCGGTCGGCTGCGCGTTGTACGTGTTGACGCTGGGCCTGTTCGGGCTGGTGGTGAACGCTTTGATGTTCTGGCTGACCGGCTGGGTCTCGGAGCAGCTGTCGCTGGGGTTCTTCGTGGACGGTTTCTGGCCGGCGTTCTGGGGCGCGATCATCGTGTCGCTGGCGATGTGGGTGATGGATCTGCTGTCGCCGCGGAAGCCGGTCGCGGAGTAGCGGGCACGAAGCACGGGGGCGGCCGTCGGCCGCCCCCGTGTTTCGTGCGTTTGAGTTAGAAGGGCAGTCCTGTGGACGGTCCTGTGGGGACGTCCCGGACGTTGTCGTCGCGCTTGGCGGCCTTGTTCGTGCCCGCGGTGTTGAAGGGCATGGGGCCCTGCGGTCCGGGGGCCTTGCCGAGGCGGCGGCGCATGATGTTCAGGTTGTGCAGGCCGGCGAGCGCGTAGGTGCGGATGCGCGCGAACTGCTTGGTCTTCTTGGCGGTCTTGAGTCGCTCGACCGCTTTGTAGTGGAGTTTCCTGGCGCGGTCGAGGGCCGCGGCGGCTTCGGTGTCGCCCACGGAGACGGGGGCGATCTTGAGCTGGCTGCCGAGGAGTTCGGTCCAGGCTTCGGCGTCGGCTTTGGCCCGGGCTTTTCGACGGCGCTTGGTCTCGATGGCGGATCGCAGGCCGAGGACGGCTGCGAAGACGAGGACGATCGCGACGATTGCGAAGAACGCGATGGTCGAGGTTTCAATGGCGTCTTTCATCGTCACCCCCGTGACCAGTGCTGATGATGTTGGTACGAATATTATTCCATTGCTGCCCCGCATTTGTGAAAGTCCCCCTGGTTCCGGCGTTTCTTTGGGCACCGCACGGAAATGCCGCGGATCGGGCACATCGCGCGACGGGTCTTCGACCCGGGTTGCCGTGGAACGCCGAGGCGAATCGGCCCCGTACCTTAATATGCAATAGTGCGCATGTTAGCATTCAAAGGCGGCGGGGATCCCACCGCCGAGGCCCGGATCGCCGCGCCGCCAGCAACGAAGGAGACCGCTCTCCATGGGCCACGACCACTCGCACGCAGGAGCCGCCTCACTCGGCGCGCGACACCGGAGCCGCCTCTGGCTCGCCCTCGGCCTCGCCCTCGCGGTGATGGCCGCCGAGGCGATCGCCTCCTGGTACACCCACTCGCTCGCGCTGCTCTCGGACGCCGGCCACGTCGCCGGCGACGCCCTGGGGATCGCCATGGCGCTGGCGGCGATCATCGCGGTGAGCCGCGCGGGCGGGCGGCCTCGCCGCACCTACGGGATGTACCGGCTGGAAGTGCTGGCGGCCCTGGCGAACACGGCGCTGCTGTTCGGTGTCGCCGGGTTCGTCATCGTGCAGGCCGTGCGCCGCCTCGGCGATCAGCCCGAGGTGCAGTCCGGCCCGATGCTCGCCGTCGCCGTCTTCGGCCTCGCCGCGAACGTCGCCTCCCTGCTCCTGCTCCGCTCGGCCGCCACCGAATCCATCAATGTGCGCGGCGCCTACGTCGAGGTCCTCGGCGACGCGATCGCCTCGCTCGGCGTCATCGCCGCCGCCACGGTCATCGCCCTCACCGACTGGTACGCGATCGACAGCGTGATCGCCGTCGGCGTGGGCCTGTTCATCCTGCCCCGCGCCTACCGGCTGGGACGCGACGCGCTGCGCATCCTCCTCCAGCACGCGCCCGTCGGCGTCGACCCGGGCGCGGTCGAACACGCGCTCGGCACACTCGATGGAGTGAAAGAAGTCCACGATCTCCATCTGTGGACTTTGACTTCGGGTATGGAGGTCGCGACCGTCCATCTCGCAGTCGACTCGGGCGCCGACCCCGGAATCGTCCTCGGCGACGCGCAGCGGACGCTGGCAGAACAATTCGACATCGCGCACGCGACGGTCCAAATCGAGCCCGGCAGCGCGGAGGCCTCCTGCGGCACACCGCATTGGTGAAGCACGGCAGTCGTACTGTCCGGAACCTGATACTGACGGATAGTCGACGTTCGCCTTGTTGCGCAATGGTTAAGCTCGACACCGTCCTGGGGACTCGAATGCTCCTTGGAAGGAGGAGATCCATGTTGACCCACACATGGAGGAAGAGCAGCAGGTCAGGCCCGAACGGGGCCTGTGTGGAGGCCAGGCTCGCGGAAGCGGCCGTGGAGATCAGGGACACCAAGCTGACGGTGAGCCCGATCCTGCGCGCCAGCCGAGCCGACTGGCGTTCGCTGCTGCGGACATCCGGCAGGTAAGAAGGACGGGTAAGGGGGCGGACGCGGCGACATGCCGCATCCGCCCCCTTGCGTCTGCAGGTATACGGGCCCTAGAGCGACTTGAGGTACTCGGCCTGCTGCTCGATGAACTCCAGACTCCGGCCCGGGTCGAGCGCCGCCGAGCGGAGGTAGCCGAAGATCTCGTGGAACGGCTGCACGTCGGCGCCCTCCTCGTAGACGTCGCCGTTGTGGCCCTCGATGTAGACCACGTCCGGGTGACGGTAGCCGGGGTCGACCTCGCCTTCGAGCGGCCCGAAGCCGAGGATCGTGAACGAGGAGAGCATCCCCGGGTAGGCGCCGCCCTCGAAGGGCAGCACCTGGAGGTGCACGTTCGGGAGCGAACCGAGGTCGAGCAGGTTCTGCAGCTGGGCGATCATGACCTCCGGCCCGCCGAGGACGCGGCGGATGGCGGCCTCGTCGATGACGTTCCAGATCTTCAGGTCGCCGCGCAGCCGCTGCTGGCGCTCCATGCGCAGCTCGATCCGCTCGCTCATGAACCGCTGCGACTGCTCCGGGACCATCCCGAAGGTGGCCTTCGCGTACTCGCGGGTCTGCAAGAGCCCGTTGATGATCAGGCCGTCGTACACGTTCAGGCTGGAGGCGTCCTGCTCCAGCCCGATGTAGGTGGCGTACGGCGGGGAGATGGTGTCGGAGTATCGGGCCCACCAGCCGCGCTTGCGGCCGTCGCGGGCCAGGCGCACGAGCTCGTCGACGAGATCGGAGTCCTCGACCCCGTAGACCTCGACCAGGGCCTGGACGTCGCGCGGCTTGATCCCGACCCGGCCGAGCTCCATCCGGTAGATCGTGGAGCTGGTGACCTCGAGGGCCGCGGCGGCGTCGTTGGCGTCCTTACCGGACTTCTCCCGCAGGTCACGGAGGATCTTCCCGGCGCGGCGGCGGCGGACGGTGGGGCTGCCCGTCGAAGGCATCGCCTTGCCTCCCAACTTCTTCGGCAGATCGCTCTCAGCGTTGTCGTTCGATGTACCCATTTGACACCCTGATCTCTCCGGATTCGGTGAGGACGCACCGGGAGGGGGAGGACTTCTGGGCCGCTCACCCGGTAACGTCAGCTGTTCTCAAGTGCGGCCCGCCGGCGTGGCCGAGACCGATCGTCCGAGTCTCGCCTGCGCGGCCGCGGGGCGGGAGGAATCGCCACCCGATCCGGTTATACCTCTTGCATCCAAATTCTGCATGTGCAATTCTACTGTACGGAGGGGCTATCCGCCTCCCCCGACTGTACCGATTCGACACCGCGACTCGGCATCGACCAGGTCACACTGGATCGTGACGCCCGAATACCAAGGGCCGCAATCGATTCCAACCCAACCGAAAGACTCGGAAAGGCAGCCCGCGTTGCGAAGTCCGTACACACTCGACAACCCCCCGCCGGATGAGCCCCCCAGCGACGTGCTGGTGCCCAGCCTCTGGCGGGTGCAGGCGCGCTGGTGGAAGCGCCACACCCCCGCCCTCGACCAGCGCGGCGCCAAGCACCCCGTGTGCGGGCACTGCGGACAGTCCTGGCCCTGCCACTCGTGGGCGTGCTGGGATGGCCAGCTCGGCCAGGCCGTCGGCAGTCCGGCCTCCGCCCGAGCGCTCACCGAGCCCGGCCGCGCGACTCCGGTCCGCGCCGTCGCCGCAGCCGTGAAGTCCTAGCGCCCGGCGCGTGCGTCCGCACGACGCCGAGAATCCTTCGATCGGGCCGAAGTTCGCCCGAGCCAACGCGTAGCCTCAGCCGCCGCCGTTCGTTAGACCCTGAGAACTGGTCCGACACATGACGAACTGATGGCTCGCAAGCTTCGCAAGCTGCGATTCCACAGCTCGCGAGCTTCGCCAAGGCTGCGAATCCGCGGCTTGCGAGCTTCGCCGAGAAGGGGAAAGCCGCCGGATGCTGAGCACTCGCAACCTCAAGGCAGGCGTTGTCCTGGACGGGCGGTACCGGCTTGAACGCCGTATCGGCGGGGGCGGCATGGGCGACGTCTGGGAGGGCGTCGACACCATCCTCTGGCGCACGGTCGCCATCAAGGTCCTCCTCGCCGACCTCGTCGACGACCGCGGCTTCCGTGAGCGTTTCCGCCGCGAGGCGCGCGCGATCGCCGTCATGCAGGGGCCCGGCGTCGTCGAGGTCTACGACTACGGCGAGATCGAGGATGAGGACGCGCAGCTCGCGTACCTGATCATGGAGTACGTGGACGGCAAGCCGCTCTCGCGGCTGCTCGGCCTGTGGGGCAAGCTGAGCCCGGCCGATTCGCTGCGGGTCATCGGCGGGGTCGCCGAGGCGCTGCAGGTGGCGCACACGGCCGGGATCGTGCACCGGGACATCAAGCCCGGCAACATCCTCGTGCGCTCGGACGGCTCGGTAGTCCTGGTGGACTTCGGGATCGCCCGCGTCAGCCACAACCTGACCCTCACGACCACCGGGGTCGTGCTCGGCACGGTAACCTACATGTCCCCTGAGCAGGCTGCGGGCGAGAACCTCACGGCCGCTTCGGATCTGTACTCGCTCGGGGTGGTCGCGCACCAGTGCCTCGCCGGGTCGCCCCCGTTCAAGGCCGACACCCCGCTCGGGGTGCTCTCGGCCCACTTGCGCAACGCGCCGCCGCCGCTGCCCACCGCGGTCCCGTACGAAGTCGCCGAGATCGTGCGGCGTTCGCTGCAGAAGGATCCGTCGGCACGCTGGAACGACGCGGCCGAGCTCGCCGAGGCCTGCCGCGAGACGCGTGCCGCGCTGCTCGCCAACCGCGCCCCGGCGATGGCCCGGACCCGGGTGCAGCCGCGGTCGATCGCGGCGGGCACGGCCGGGACCGGCGGTGTGGTCGGCTCGCCTTCGGGCGCGCACCGGCGGCCGGAAGCGGCGGGCGACACGGGTCCGCGTTCCGGACATCAGTCGGTGCATCAGACGGGGCCGCAACCGGTCCGGCGTGCGTTGCCGCAGTCGCCGCCCGAGCCGCACCCGTCCGCGCCTCCGACACCGCTCACGGACGGGCACACGCTGCCGCCGTTGACCGGTTCGCACACCGGGGCGCACCTGGCGACCCCGCCGTCCGGTCCGACGGGTTCGGCACCGGTTCGCGGGGACGAGGCCCCGCGCGCCCGGCCGCGTCGGCGCGGTCTGTGGCTCTCGCTCGCCGGAACCCTCGCGGCGGTGGCCGCGATCAGCGCGTTCGCGATCACCTGGCCGTGGAACGAGAACGAGCGGCCCACGACCCTGCCGACGGGCGAGACCCTCGCTGACGGCGCCGAGGTCCAGGGGCAGGACGGCGACGGCGGCTTCTGGGACGACGGCGGCCACGCCGAGGAGGAAGCGGAGTCGTCGGCCGATCCGAGCGAGACGACCTCGGACGCGGGGGCGTCCCGGCCCGAGGACGGTACGGCCTCAGCGGGTCCCTCGCTGACGCCGAGCGGGTCGCCGAGCGCCTCCGAGAGCCCGTCCCCGCCGCCCGCGACGACGGCGGTGCCGAACGTGGTCACGCAGTCAGAAGCCGACGCCCGCTCGCGGATCGAGGAGTCGGGCCTGACTCCCGCCGTGGAATACGAGGGCGAGGGCGAGGCCCGCTGCGGCGTGGTGCGCCAGTCCCCCGGCGCGGGCAGCGAAGTCGAGCAGGGATCCACGGTGCAGTTGACCGTGAAGCGCGCGGCGGACGCGGAATCGTGCAAGCCGGAGTCGGACCAGACGGAAACGCCCGTGGAAGTGCCCTGAGCGGTACGGCGTAAAAGGCGCAGCTCAGGCGGCGCGGGGCGGAACGCCGCCGCAACCGCCGTCCACAAACCCCCACCCACCACAAGAGGGGAAAGCAGGGTCCGCCGCGAATATCCCGCCCGGGTCCGACAAGAACCGGGGTCGCGGGAGCAGGTGTCACCCGAAAGAGGCACGAGCTTCAGGGCACCGAACGGATCACGAGCTGCGTGCGTTCGGGGGAGGCGAAAGGGCCATGAGACGAAACGGCGCCCGGCGACCGAATGGTCGCCGGGCGCTCTTCGCCGCACTTATGGGCACAGCGCTTGCGGGGCAGTGCCCTTACTGGCCCGCGGCCTCCCGCGCCGCGGCGAGCTCATCGAGCGCCGCCAGCAGCGCGTCCAAGGCCGCGCCCTCCTGCTCGTTCGAGCCGGAGGCCTGCGCCTCCTCGTAGGCCGCCTGCGCTTCGAGGACCTTCGTGATCGCGGCCTCGACCTCAGGCGGATCGGCCGGTGCCTCGGTCGTGGGCGTCTCGCTCGGCGTCTCCGACGGCGTCGTGGTCGGTTCCTCGCCGTCCGTCTCGCCCTCGTTCTGCTCGGCCTCGCTCGGCGCACCGGACACGTACTTCTCGACCACCATCTCCACGGCCTCTTCGAACGTCGGCGCGAAGCCCACGTACCCGCCGTAGCTGATCGCGACGTTCGTCAGCCGCGGCAGGTCCTCGCCCTGGCCGCCCGCCTGCCGACGCAGGTACATCGGTTCGAGGTAAAGGATGCCGTCGCCCACCGGCAGCGCGAGCAGGTTGCCCCACTCCACGGTGGTCCCGGCCTGCGTGGCGTCGCGGAGCGTCGTCACCACTTCCGATGTGGAGGTGATGATCTGGTGTATCTGCCGCACGGACTGGTCGTCGCCGCCCACCACGTCGTAGATCTGCAGCTTCGGATCGCCGTTCTCGTCGTAGTAGCCCGACATGAGGCTCGCCAGCGCGTTCTCGCGGTTTCTCGGCGTGAAGGTGCTGGTGAGCTGGAAGTACGGCTGGGTCTGCTCCGGGTAGGTCGCGTACACGTAGTAGGCCGGCTGGATGACCGGCGACTGCTGCGACGGGTCCTCGGGGGTCGCCCAGGCCTCGCTGCCCTCGATGAAGGTGCGCGACTCGTCGACGTGGTAGCGCTGGAGCAGGCTGCGCTGGATCTTGAACAGGTCCTGCGGGTAGCGGAAGTGCGCTTCGAGGGCCTCGGGGGTCTCGTCCTTCGGCGTGATGAGGTCGCCGCCGTAGATCTCGTTCCAGGCCTTGAGGATCGGGTCCTCCTCGTCGAACTCGTAGAGCTTGACCGAGCCGTCGTAGGCGTTGACCACGGCCTTGACCGAGGAGCGGATGTAGTTGATCTCCTCGGAGGACTGGTTCGCGACGCCCTGGCCGGAGTAGGTGTCGTTCGTCGCCTCGGCGAGGTTGACCCGGTCGGAGTAGGGGAAGTCGTTGGTGGTGGTGTAGCCGTCGACGATCCAGACGATCTCGCCGTCGACGACGGCCGGGTACGGGTCGGCCTCGACGGTGAGGAACGGGGCGACCTGCTGGACGCGGTCGCGCACGTTCCGGTTGTAGAGCAGCTGCGACTCGTCGTTGATCTGGTCGGAGAGCAGGAAGCGGGGCTCCTGGAACTCCCAGGCGTAGAGGAGTCGGCGGCTGATGGAGCCGATGGCGATGCCGCCTTCGCCTTCGAACGTGGTGTACCGGTCGGAGCCGATCTCCTCGGCGTCCTCTTCGGTGGAGTCCTCGTCGCTGACGGCGACGTCGATCGGCCGGTCGTACTCCCGGGGCGTCTCTTCTTCGGGGATGCCGACGATCGCGTACTCGTTGTTCAAGAGCCCGTAGTAGATCTGGGGCTTGTCGACGTCGATGATGTCGTTGCCGATCCGGCAGTTGCCCGGGTCGTCGGAGAGGACGCCGGAGGTGAAGCAGGGGGCGCCGCTGTCGCTCTCGGTGGTGGAGGCGGAGACGAAGCCCCAGCCGTGGGTGTAGACGGTGTGGGCGACGGTCCAGTCCTGCTGTTCGTCGGCGAGCTGGCTGGGGTTGAGTTCGCGCAGGCCCACCACGAAGTCCTGCGTGACTTCCTGGCCGTTCTCGTCGGTGTAGGTGTAGCGGTCGATGTCGAGCTTCTCGTTGAAGTCGTAGAAGCTTCGCGGCTGCTGGGCCTGGGTGAAGGCGTCGGAGACGACGAACGGGTCGATGAGGCGCACGAACGGGACCGTGGACTGGTCGGAGGCCATGGTCTCGGCGTTGGGTTGGGAGGCGACCGGGTAGGTGGTGGTCTCCAGGTTCTCCATGCCGAAGGCGTAGCGGGTGCCGTCGATGGTGTGCTGGGCGTAGGGCCCTTCGCGCTGGGGGCGGTTGGGCTCGACCTGGAAGTTGCGGACGACGGCGGGGTAGATGCCGCCGGCGGCGATCGCGGTGACCACGACGAGGCCGAGGGCCGCGGCGGGAAGGACGAGTGACCTTGTGAAGCCCCAGGAGAAGACGAGGATGACGACGGCCGCGATGAGGGAGACCCAGATGAGCGCGTTCTTGGCGTTCATGAGGGCGGTCATCTCGGTGTAGCCGCCGCCGACGATGCCGGTGACCTGGTTGTCCTGGGTGGTGAAGTCGAAGCGGTCGAAGTAGTAGGCGACGGCCTTGAGTCCCAGGAAGAGCGCCACGAGCACCGAGAGGTGGATGCGGGCGACGTTGGTCATCCGGTCGCCCTGGCCGGAGAAGCGCAGTGCGCCGTAGAGGTAGTAGGCGCTGAGGGAGGCGAGGATGCCGACGACGACGGCGGCGAAGCCGAAGCCGATGAGGAACTGCCAGAACGGGAGTTCGAAGACGTAGAAGCCGGCGTCCATGTGCAGGACGGGGTCCTTCTCGCCGAAGTCGCCGCCTTGGCGGAAGAGCAGCCAGGTCTCCCAGCGGCTCTGCGCGGACATGCCGGCGAAGATGCCGACGATGAGGGCGACGCCGCCGATCCACCATCCGGCCTTGGGCGAGATGAGTTCGCGGTAGCGCTCCAGGCCCTCTTGTTCGCTGGTGGCGGGCCACGTGTCGGGCCGGAACCGGTAGGCGAGATAGAGGTTGAGGCCTGTCCATGCGGCCATCGCCAGGGCGAAGACCCCGAAGAGGACCAGGCGGGTCCACATCATGGTCGCGAAGACCGAGGTGTAGCCGACCGAGTCGTACCAGAGGTAGTCGGTGCGCAGGCCGACGAGCCAGCCGAGCACCGACAGGAGGACTATCGCGCCCACCAGGAGTATCAGGACGTAGCGTCCTCGCCTGCTCATCCGTGGGGGGGTGGGCGTCCGGTTCGCCACTGCAGCAACTCCTTCAGGTCTTGCGGTGCGGGTTCGGCGCGGCTCATGTACGGCTTGCAAGCTTCGCCGAGGCTGCTCGGTCACTGCTCGCAAACGTCGCCGAGGCCGCTTGCGAGCCGTGGGTCGACAGGGTCAGCAGGTCGTGACTTCCCCGCCGGTCGCTAGGGACTCAAGCGCCGAGACCGCGTCTGCGAGCGTCTCGACTCTGACAATAGTCATGTCGTCATGGGGAACGGTGACGGCGTCCGAACAGTTCGCAGCCGGGGCGAGGAAGACCTCGGCACCGAGCTCGACTGAAGCGGTCACCTTCTGCTGGATGCCGCCGATGCCGCCGACGTTGCCTTCGGGGTCGATCTCACCGGTGCCGGCGATGACCATGCCGTCGGTCAGATCGCCCTCGGTGACCCGGTCGACGATGCCGAGCGCGAAGATCAGGCCGGCTGAGGGGCCGCCGATGTCGAGGGCTTCGGTGTCGATCTCGATGCCGTACGGATCGTCGTGGGTGGACTGGAGATCGGCGTCGCCGAGGACCACGCCGGGGACTGCTACGGGGGCTCCGGCTCGGGTCACGGTGACCGTGGTTTCGCTCTCGGCGTAATCGGCGAGGTCTTGGAGCGAGGTGACGGCGGTTCCGTCGATCGCGGTGACGACGTCGCCGGCGAGGAGGCCCCCGGAGTCGGCCACGACCTCGATCACGGCGGGCTCGCCGAGGTAGCCGAGGGCGGCCTGCTCGGCGTTCGACTGGGACTCGGCCCAGTCGGCCTCCTGCTCTTCGGCGATGTCCTCCTCGGATTCGCCGGGCGGGTAGACCAGGTCGCGCGGCACGATCGCGTACTCATTGGAGGTCCAGTAGCGCAGGGCCTGCACGAGGGTCACCGACTGCTTGACGCGCACGGTGGTGAGGCGCAGCTGGCCTTCCGAGGGGTATTCGGTGTCGGCGCTGATGATCTGGTGTTCGACGCCGTCGATCTCGTCGGCGCCGAGGACGTCCTCGGTGGGGCCGGGGCTGAAGACCACGTAGGCGACGTCCATCGTCAGCGCCTGCCAGGTCAGCAGCGCCACCAGGACCGCACCCAACAGGACGGTGATTCCTCGCCTTCGCATGCGCGGAAGCCTACATGCCCTAGCCCACAGGCGTGTTCGGCCCGCAGCGAACAGGGCGCCTCCAGTTCGGCGGGCCGTGGCCCGGGACCCCCACTCTGACGTACGGTTGGCCCATGGGCTCCGACATTCCATTCGGCTTCGGCAATCTGGGCGGCGACCTGCCCGACCCGAACGATCCGCGGGTGCAGCAGATGATGCAGCAGCTGCAGCAGATGATGGCGCAGTCGCTGTCGTCCGGTCCGGTCAACTGGCAGCTGGCCAAGCAGCTCGCCGAGTCTGAACTGCAGGCCGAGAACACGGTCGGCCCCGCCGAGCAGGCGCAGGTCGCCGAGGCCGTGCGCCTCGCCGATCTCTGGCTCGACTCCGCCGTGAACTGGCCTTCGGGCGTCACGGCCACCGACGCGTGGACCCGCAAGCAGTGGATCTCGCAGACCGAGGACTCCTGGAAGCAGCTCGCCGAGCCGCTCGCCGCCCAGATGGGCGAGGCGATGCAGACGCTCGTGCCCGAGGAGATGGCCGGGATGCTCGGCCCGATGGCCGACGTCATGAAGGGGGTCGGCTCGGCCCTGTTCGGGGCGCAGATGGGG
Source organism: Glycomyces sp. YM15 (assembly GCF_016918015.1). Classification (GTDB taxonomy): domain Bacteria; phylum Actinomycetota; class Actinomycetes; order Mycobacteriales; family Micromonosporaceae; genus Glycomyces. The sequence continues at coordinate 98,539 of NZ_JAERMK010000019.1, read as the reverse complement.
CAGGCGCTCGCGAAGCTCGCCGGGGAGGTGCTGTCCTCCTCCGAGGTCGGTCTGCCGCTTGGCAAGACGGGCGTGGCCGCGCTGCTGCCGGGGAATCTCAACGCCTACGCGGAGGGCTTGGAGCTGCCCGTCGAGGAGGTGCGGCTGTACGTCGCGCTGCGCGAGGCCGCGACGCACCGGCTGTTCACGCACGCGCCGTGGCTGCGCTCGCACCTGCTGGGGGCGCTGGAGGCGTACGCGCGGGAGATCCGCATCGACGAGTCCGCGATCGAGGAGGCCATGTCGGGCATGGACCCGATGGACCCCGAGGCGGCGGCGACCCTGGACCTGAGCGAGGTCTTCAAGACCGAGGACACGGCGCAGCAGAAGGCGGCGCTGTCGCGGCTGGGCACGACGCTGGCGCTCATCGCCGGCTGGGTGAGCACGGTCGTGGCCGAGGCCGTGGGCGACCGGCTGCCGACGATCGACCGGCTCATGGAGGCCGCGCGGCGGCGCCGGGCCACCGGCGGTCCCGCCGAGCAGACCTTCGAGGCCTTGGTCGGTCTCGAACTCGACCCGGCGAAGGTGCGCGCGGCGACGCGGCTGTGGCGCTCGCTCACCGAGGCCCGCGGCATCGAGGGCCGCGAAGCGGTCTGGGCGCACCCCGACCTCATGCCGAGCGCGGGCGACCTGGAGCACCCCGAGGGCTTCGCGTCCGTCTCCGAGGCGCTCGAAGACCTCGACATGTCGATGTTCGACCAGCTCGCGGTCAACGACCCGAAGGACGAGGACGACGAGGAGCCCGGGGAGAAGTAACCCCCCGGTCTGCGACCGCCGATCGTTCGGCTACTGCCGTTCGCTCGCCTCGGCGTCCGCGATGCCCTCGAGATAGCCGCGGGCCCGCTCGGCTTTGGTGTAGCGGGCCACCATGTCCCAGAACGGGCGCGAATGGTCGGGGTGGACCAGGTGCGCGAGTTCGTGGAGCAGGACGTAGTCGATCACCCATGAGGGCATCATCATGATCCGGCGGGAGATCCGGATCGTGCCGTCCGAAGGCGTGCAGGAGCCCCAGCGGCGCTGCTGGTTGTCGACCCAGCGCACGCTTCTCGGGGTGGCGCATTCGGGGTGTTCGGGGTAAAACCGGCGGGCGAGCCTGATGGCCCGCTCTCGGAGTGCGGTGTCGGACGCACGGCCGTCTCGGGCCTCGCGACTCTTGAGCCTCGCGAGCATGTGGTCGATCCACTCGCGCTCCTCGGTCTCCGAGAAGGCGTCGGGGATCATGACGACCACGCGGCCTCGTTCTTCATAGGCCGCCACGGTTGCGCGTCGCCGGGGAGAGCGCCGCACTTCAACGGGGGGATGGACTTTGCGCGCCATGAACGCACACTAAACCCGAGGGGTGACAATCGCATAACGCGGATGTCGCGATTGCGCTGATAGCAATGGAATGCCAAGAAAATCCCCTCGCCGATGTCCCGCAGAATGGGATCAGACGAGGGGCTGGGGCCGTCCGGCCCCGAGGTCACGATTCCTTGCCGAGAATCCGGTTCATCTTGGTGCCGCACACCGGGCACGTGCCCTTCGCCATCCGGCGACCCGAGTCCGAGACCACCACGGTGCCCTCGAAGTCGCGCTTCTCGCGGCACTTGACGCAGTAGCCGGTGTAGGTCTTCGTCGCTTGAGCCACTGGTTTCCCCCTGTTGTGCGCGGGCCGGTCGTGCGGGCCCTGTTGCAACGATCACTCTGTGCGACCGTTCGGCCTCAGAATGCCACAGATTTCACGCCTGTAAGCCCCGCCGCGCCGCTTCACCCGTAGGGGTGACATAGGCGGGGTCAAGCCGCCGACAGGGGTAAGGGGCTTCCGGGCCCTTACGTGTCCTCCAGGCGGGGCCGACGACGGGCCGACATGGCGTGCCCGTGCCGTCGCCGACTACCGCTTCGCCGTGAGAGCATTGGGAACGTGAGCGACAGGCATGGACCCGCCCATTCGGGTGACGACCTCCCGCGCCGGGCGATCGTACGGGGAATGAAACTCGCCTCCCTGCCTTTGGGGCTGGCGGGCCGGGCGACCGTGGGGCTGGGCAAGCGCGTGACCGGGCTGGCCGACGAGATCCTGAGCGAGCAGGCGCAGCGGCGCACCGCCGAGCACGTGTTCAGCGTGCTCGGGCAGCTCAAGGGCGGCGCGATGAAGCTCGGCCAGGCGCTGTCGATCTTCGAGGCGGCCCTGCCCGAGCATCTGGCCGCGCCGTACCGGCAGGCGCTGACGAAACTCCAGAACGCCGCTCCCCCGCTGCCGGTGGCCAGCGTCCACGGGGTGCTCGAGCGCCAGATGGGCGCGGACTGGCGCGAACGCTTCCTCGAATTCGACGACGCCCCGTCAGCGGCGGCGAGCATCGGCCAGGTCCACCGCGCGGTGTGGAAGGACGGGCGGCAGGTCGCCGTCAAGATCCAGTACCCGGGCGCGGGCGACGCGCTCCGCTCCGACCTGCGGCACCTTTCGCGCATGGCCCCGATGTTCAAGGTGCTGCAACCGAACTTCGACGTCAAGAAGATCACCGTGGAGCTGCGCGAACGGCTGCTCGAGGAGCTCGACTACGAACTGGAGGCGGCGACGCAGCGGCAGTTCGCCGAGGCCTTCCGCGACGACCCGCTCATCGTGGTGCCCGAGGTGGTGCACGCGAGCGGCGAAGTGCTGGTCACCGAGTGGATCGCCGGCAGGCCCCTGTCGGAGGTCATCACCGAGGGCACGCAGGAGGAGCGCGACGCGGCCGGGCTGCGCCTGTGCACCCTGCACTTCTCGGCGCCCAAACGCGCCGGCCTGCTGCACGCCGACCCGCACCCGGGGAACTTCGCGATCGGCGATGACGGGCGCCTGATCGTGTACGACTTCGGCGCGGCCTCGCGCCTGCCGGGCGGGATGCCGGTGCAGGTGGGCCGCTTGACCCGGTTGACGTTGGACGGCAAAGCCGATGACGTGGTGGCGGGTCTGCGCGGCGAGGGCTTCGTGCCGCCGGGGCTGCAGATCGACGCGAAGGCGATGCTCGACCTGCTGCAGCCGATGCTCGAGCCGATCGCGGGCGAGGAGTTCCAGTTCTCGCGCGAGTGGCTCCGCAAGGAGAGCACGCGGCTGACGAGCCAGGGCTCGGAAGCGGCCAAGCTGAACAAGCAGCTGAGCTTCCCGCCCTCCTATCTGCTGATCCACCGCGTCACGATGGGCTCGATCGGCGTCCTGTGTCAACTCGGCGCGACGGCCGAGTGGCGCTCGATCCTGGAGGAGTGGCTCCCGGGCTTCGCCGACCCCGAAGGCACCGACCCGAGCCGCTGAGCCGAATCGGAGCACCGTTCGCGCTCGCGCATATTGCCGGACCCGCGAGACACGCTTGATTCGGGGCGCCCCAGAGTGTCCGAATTGCACGGACACTCCCGACCCCGCCTTTCTCGACCCTGCCCGGGCATCACAAAAGGGGCCCATCCCCACTCAGGGATGGACCCCTTCAGCCAACGCGGTTAGTGCGTCGTCAAAGTCGGCCCCGGCGGCGGTGCCGTCCGGTGTGTCGCGGCGTCCGGGCGTAGCCGGCTTCCTTCCACAGGCTCCGCATCCGGAGGCGTCCGATCCCGCTGAACAGCGAGTTCGTCTGCAGCGGTCGGGCCGCCTCGATCTCCCCGCCCATCAGCACCTCGAGATCCTTCACGCCGACGTCCTGCTTGAGATGGCGGCTCAGATGGTCGACCGTCATGACACCGTCACCCCCGCGAGCGCGAGTTCACGGGTCCGCTCGGCGAGCTCCTTCTGGGCGGCCTGCTCGATGAGCGCGGCGTCCTTCCGGGGCCGGCCGCGGGGCCGCTTGCGGGCGACGACGTTGCCCTTCTCGAAGATCTCGCCGCCCCACACGCCCCAGGGCTCGTGGCGCTCGAGGGCTCCGGCCAGGCAGGCCAGTCGCACCGGGCAGTCGGCGCACAGGGACTTGGCGAACTCCAGTTCGGTGGGCTGCTCCGAGAACCACAGGTCCGCGTCGTACTCGCGGCAGGCCAGGTCGCCGCCGGTCTCGCGGGCCTGGTCTCGCAGCTCGGGTCCGATGAGGGTGTCGGTCATGAACTCGGTCTCCTCTCTCATCTCGATGGTCTTCTCGACGTTCGGTCGCATCAGTGCTGTCTGAGGACGCAATTGCTTCGCAATCTGTCTCGTCTGTCTTCTACTGGTGGGCCGCGACCTTGCCGATTTCTGACTCGCCGTCGTGCTGACGGGCGTTTCAGCCATACAAAAAGGCCGCGATCCCTGGAGCGGGATTCGCGGCCTCGAGAGTTCCGAGCGGGCTTAGCTGTAAGCCCTTTCGATGTTCTCGAGGCGGTCTCCCGCGGGTGGCGCCGTGACGCTTCTCGGAGCCGTTGACCGGCTGCCAACCGAGGCCTGCGAATGCACGGCCGCGTCCGACAGTGGTGGTGCCGAGGACGGCATTGGCGCCCATATCGGTGTTGTCAATGGTCTTCACGGTGCTCAGCGTCGTGATCTGGACGGCGCCGGGCAGAGTGGTGCCACGAACCGGGGCGGAGACGGGCGCGATGTGCCGATAGACGGCGACCGGTTCATGCGTCGCGCCGAGCGGCGTGGTGCTCTGGGTTTCGCTGAGCAGCGTCATCGTCTGTCCCCTCCCTTCGGGTTTCGTGGTCAACATTGGTCTTCATCTCCTCGTGCCGTGCCAACTCACGGCTCGCAGGCCATGGCTGTCCTGAGGCGCACACCTCACTCCGGCTTGAGCAACGCTACGCCCGTCTCGCTCGGGAGCGCAACGTCTTTTTCTGCGAGTCTCGCGAGAAAGTTTTTGCCGTGAGATTTACCGGTCAAGTACCGGTCAGGACTCGCCCTTGCACATCGCGATGGCGTCCGTCACTTCCCCGCCGTTGACCAGGTGCAATACCGCCGGGCCGTATTTGTCGAGTTTGGACTTGCCGATGCCGTGGAGCGACGCGAGCTCACTGTCGGATCCTGGACAGCGCTCGGCAATAGCGATCAAGGTCACATCTGTGAAGACCGTGAAAGCCGGCTTGCCGTCCTGTTTGGCGACACTGACCCTCCACTCGCGCAGCCGCTCGAACAGACCCTCGTCCATAGTGGCTGGACAATCCTCGCAATGTCCCAGCTTGCGGTCCCGGGCGTCGGTGAGCGGCTTGCCGCAGCCGGAGCAGTCGAGGACCTTGGCCTTCTTGCGCTCGCGCGGCTTCGGCGCCGCCGCACCGGGATCGGACGGGCGCGGGAAGCCGCTGAGCCCGAGCGGCGCGAGGAATCGGCAGAGCCGCCGCTCACGCCCGCCCGCGTTGCGGGCGAGCCCGTAGGAGAGCTGCAGGCGCTCGCGCGCGCGGGTGATGCCGACGTACAGCAGGCGGCGCTCCTCCTCGAGCGCGGTCTCGGTGCGGGCGAACGTGGTCGGCAGCGTGCCGTCGGCCAGGCCGACCAGGAACACCGCGTCCCACTCCAGGCCCTTGGCCGCGTGGAGGCTCGCGAGGGTGACGCCCTCGACGGCCGGCGCGTGCTGCTCGGCGGCCCGCCGGGAGAGCTCGGCGCAGAACGCCTCGAGGTCCGGATCGGGGCCGTCCTCGTCCGGGTTGGCCCGGTGGTGCTCCAAGAACTGCTCCGAAAGCGCCGCGATCGCGGCGACCGCTTCGTAGGCTTCGCGTTGCGCGCCTCCGGAAGGCGCGGCGTCAGGACGCCAACCCACGGCCTCGAGGGCGGCGGGCACCGCCTCGGACAGCGGCATCGAGCCGATCTCGGTCTTCGCGGCCGAGCGCAGCGCGACCACGGCCTGGCGCACTTCGGGCCGGTCGAAGAAGCGCGCGGCGCCGGTGACCACCGTGGGCACCCCGTAGGAGGCCAGGGCCTCTTCATAGGCCTGCGACTGGGCGTTGGTGCGGTAGAGGACCGCGATCTCCGAAGGGCTCGTGCCGTCGGCGATGAGCTTGGAGCAGCGACGGGCGATCATGTCCGCCTCCTCGGCCTCGTCGGCGAAGACCTCGGCGGTGACGGCGGGGCCGTCGGGCCGCTGGCCGATGAGTTCGAGGCGCATCTTCGCCTCGCGCCCTTTGGATTCGCCGATGATCTGGTTGGCGAGGCCGACCACCTGCGGGGTGGAGCGGTAGTCACGCACGAGCCGCACGAGCGAGGCGTTCCGGTGGCGGCGGGTGAAGTCGAGCAGGTTCCGCGAGCTGGCGCCGGTGAAGGAGTAGATGGTCTGGCTGGCGTCGCCCACGACGGTGATGTCGTCGCGGTCGCCGAGCCAGGCGTCGAGCAGCCGCTGCTGGAGCGGGGTCACGTCCTGGTACTCGTCGACCACGAAGAACCGGTACTGGCTGCGGATCTGGTCGGCGGTCGCGGCGTGGTCGGTGATGAGGTCGGCCGTGTACGCGAGCACGTCGGCGAAGTCCATGACCCCGGCGCGGCGCTTGGCCTCGATGTAGGCGGCGTAGACCTTCGCCACGTCCTCGGGGGCGGCGGGCGCGTCGCGCCCGAGCGCGGCGATGGCGCTCACGTAGTCGTCGGGGCCGATGAGCGACGAAGCGGCCCATTCGATCTCGGTGGTGAGGTCGAAGTTCTTGGCCCGCGAGGTCTGCAGCCCCGCGCGGGCGGCGGCGATGGCCGTGAACTTCAAGGCCGAGTCGACGAGCTCGGGGAGCTGACCGCCGAAGCGGCGGGTGCCGAAGTAGCGGAGCTGGCGCAGCGCCGCGGAGTGGAAGGTGCGGGCGTTCACGCCGGAGACGCCGAGACCGCGGAGGCGGTCGCGCATCTCCCCCGCCGCACGGGCGGTGAAGGTGACGGCCGTGACGTGCTGGCCGCGCATGTCGCCGCGCAGCACCCGCCAGGCGATGCGGTGGGTCACCGCGCGGGTCTTGCCGGTGCCGGCGCCCGCGAGGATGCAGACCGGCCCGGGCGGCGCGGTCACCGCCTCGCGCTGTTCAGGGTCGAGTCCGGAGAGGAGCTGTTCGATGGCCTGATCGCGTGCGGTCATCCGACCAGTGTCCCAGAAGCGTCCGACGGGAACGGCCGGGCCGTTGCCCGGAAAGCGGTGAACGTGAGGACCGCCACCATGATCTGCGCCCGGAAGGAATGCCCCTGAGCGGTATCGCGTTAGTGTCGAGGACGAAGGAGGATCGATGATCACCATGTACAGCACCACTTGGTGCGGCTACTGCAAGCGGCTGAAGTTCGCGTTCGACCGCGAGGGTGTGCTCTTCAAGGAGGTCGACATCGAACAGGACCCCGAGGCCGCCGAGTTCGTCATGGGGGTCAACGGCGGCAACATGACCGTCCCGACCGTGCTCTTCGAGGACGGCAGCGCCCTCACCAATCCCTCTCTCGCGCAGGTGAAAGCGAAGATCGGCGCTTGACCTGTGCCACATACCGAGACTATGGTCACGTTTAGGACACAAAGCCGGTACGATGCCCTATAGTTGACTCGTCAAGCTTGCTTAGCGACTTCGAGGGGTGGTCGCTAAGCATTCAGGCCCGGGATGGATCCGTCCCGGGCCTTTTCTGTGCCCGGTCCTCTTGTGCGCTGTCGTGAGCAATGGAGCCCATATGTCGTCACCCCGCGCCGCCCTCGGCGTCACCCTCGTCCTGGCCGCTTCGCTGTTCTTCGGCGTATGCGGCCCCTTCGGCAAAGTCGTGATCCAGGCCGGACTCACCCCGATCCAGGTCACCTGGCTGCGCATCTGCGGCGTCGGGCTCATCGCGATCGCGGCCGCCGTCGTGCCGCTCCTGCGGCTGCGCGGCAAGGACGAACGCCTGCCGTGGGGCGGGCTGGTCCTGTTCGGCCTCACCGCCATCGCCGCGGTGCAGGCCTTCTACTTCATCGCGGTCGAGCGCCTGCCCGTCGGCATCGCGCTCCTGCTGGAGTTCATGGGCCCCATCGTGGTCGTCGCCTGGGTGCGCTTCGTGCGCCGCACCGTGCTGCCGCGCGCCGCCGTGATCGGCACCCTCCTGAGCATCGCGGGCCTGTGCATCGTGGTCGAGGCCTGGTCGGGTCTGCGGCTCGACGCGGTGGGCCTCGTCGCGGGCTCGGCCGCGGCCGCCTGCCAGGCCACGTACTTCCTCTCCGGCGAACGGCTCACCGCGAAGGTCGACGTGCGGGTGCTGCTCGCGATCGGCTTCGCGGTCGGCGCGATCGCCTTGGCGCCCTTCGCGGCCCCGTGGGCGCTGGACTGGGCGGCGCTGTCCTCTGAGGTCACGCTCGGCGGCGTGTCGACCACCGGCATGGTCAGCGTGATCCTGCTCATCGGCTGCACCGCGCTCGCCTACGGCCTGGGCCTCAGCGGCCTGCGGTTCATCACGGCCCCGGTCGCCGGCGGGATCGGGTACGCCGAGGTCGTGGTCGCCTCGCTCTCCGCCTGGGCGCTGCTCGGCGAGGCGCTGACGGTGCCGCAGATCATCGGCGGCGTCGTCGTCATCGCCGGCGTGTTCACCGCGCAGCGCGCCGTCGCGACCGAGACCGCCGCACTGGACGAGACCGCCGAAGCGGCCGTCGCTCGTCTGAACTTATGGCTCGCAAGCAGCCTCGGCGAAGCTTGCGCGCCGTACATGAGCGATGTCGAGGACGGTCTTATGCGGCGGCCAGCCAACCGTCGATGAGGAAGCGCGCGATGGAGATCCGCACGGCGCTCGGCGTCGAGTCCTCGGTCTCGACCCACATCCGCCGCACCTCGTCGCGGGTGAACCAGCGCGCGTCGGCGATCTCCTCGGCCTGCAGCACCAGCGGCTGCGCCGGGTCGGCGGTGGCGCGGTAGCCGAGCATGAGCGAACGCGGGTAGGGCCACGGCTGGCTCGACACGTACTCGAGCCGGTCGATCTTGATCCCGATCTCCTCGCCCACCTCGCGATGCACGGCGGCCTCCGCCGACTCCCCCGGCTCGACGAACCCGGCGATGCACGCGTAGCGGTTGCCTCTGGGCACCGCGGCGGGCCCGGTCTTCGGCGCGCCCGAGTAGCGGCGGTGCTGAGCGAGCAGCACGCGGTCGGCGCCGTCGTCGATGAGGACGATCACGGCCGGGTCGGTGCGCGGGAACACCGGGCGGCCCGACACGGCCTCCAACTCCCAGCCCCCTTGACGGGACTGCAGCGGCTCGCCCGTCGTCGGGTGGAACCGGTAGGTCGCGTGCCAGTGGCCTATCGCGATGGCCTGCACGGCGATCGCGAGGTCCCGGCGGTCCCAGTCCGGTTTGATCCAGCGCCCCGGCAGGCCGTCGGGCAGGTCGGCGAGGACGGTGAACACGGGCGGGTGCTCGCCGCCGAGGTAGACGCGCAGGCCCTCCGGCGCGGTGTCCGCGTCGAAGTAGTGCAGGCCGTCCTCGTCCGCCGCGATGCGCTCGTTCACCGGGTCGCAGACGACGACCTGCGCCTGTTCCCAAGCGGCCGTGAGCCATTCGTCGTCGCTACGGCGGTCCCCGAACCGGTCGAGCACGTCGATCGCCAAGGGCGGGTGGCTCATGCGGACTCGATCTCCCCGAACCCGGCGAGCGTCTCACGGATCGCCCCGCCATCGCCGAGGACGACCGTGACGGCGCGCCCGGGGTCGAGCCGCTGCGCCGCGACCCGCTGGATGTCGGCGGGCGTGACCTCGCGGAGGCGTTCGGAGTGCTCCGCGAGCCACGCGAGCGGGAGGCCCGCGGCGGCGAGCACGGAGATGTAGTTGGCGACCCCGGCCTGGGTGGCGGTGGCGAGCTTGACGGAGCCGAGCGCGTAGCGGCGGGCCAGGTCGAGTTCCTCCGCGGTGGGCGGGCGCTCGGACATGCCGCGCAGTTCGGCGCGAACCTCTTCGAGCGCGGGGCCGGTGACCTCGGTGGCGACGTCGACGGCGGCGAGCTGGATCGAGCCGGCCGGAGCGTGGTCCACTCTGGAGCGCGGTGAGTAGCCGTAGCCCTTGGTCTCGCGCAGGTTCATCACCAGGCGCGAGGAGAAGTAGCCGCCGAAGACCAGGTTCGCGAGGTGCTGCGCGGCGTTGTCCGGGTGGGTGCGCTCGACCGCCGGGTAGGCGACGCGGATCGCGGACTGGACCGAGCCGGGCCGGTCCACGAGGACGAGCGGCCCCGAGACGAGCGCGGGCAGCGGCTCCATGTGGCGCGGTTCGCCGGCGCCGTTCCAGTCGCCGAGGGCCTTCTCGACGGCGGCGAACGCCGAGTCGGTGTCGATGTCCCCCACGATGATCAGCCGCGCGCCGACCGGGTGGACGCGGGCGGCGTGCAGCGCCAGGACCGCGTCGCGTTCGACGGCCGCGACCTCGGCCGCGGTGGGCTGCTGGTGGCCGTACGGGTGGTCGCCCCACAGGCGCGCGTCGAGGACGCGGTTGACCTGGAAGTCGGGCTGCTGCTCGGCCACCGAGAGGCCGTCGATGATGCGGGAGCGCTCGACCGCGAGCGGGCCCTCCGGGTACTCGGCGGCCTTGAGGAGGTCGCCGAGGACCTCCAGGAGTTCGGGCAGGCCGGTCGCGAGGCTGTTGCCGGACACGGCGATCCGGTCCGGGTCGGCCCCGGCGCCGAGCGCGCCGCCGACGCCCTGGAGGCGCTGGGCGATCTCGGTCATCGAATTGGTCTCGGTCCCGGAGAACAGCGCGGAGGAGAGCAGGTCGGCCGCGGCGAGGTCGGCGTGCGCGGCCGGGATCGACAGGCGCACCTCGGCGAGCGGGACGCCGGGACGGCGCGTGAGCAGCACCCGGAGCCCGTTCGGGAGGGTCCGCTCGACCGGGACCGGCAGGGACAGCGGGACTTCCGGCGCGAGACCGGGAATGACGTTGCTCACTGGGCTCCTCCGGGAATGACTTCGAGAACGGCGCGGCGGTTCGGCGTCAGGGCGGCCGCCGCCTGCGCGACGGCCTCGGCGGTGACCTCGCCGAGCAGGGCCGGGAAGCGCACGGACATCGACGCGTCGCCGTGGAAGATCTCGGCGGTCGCGAAGCGGCGCGAGCGTCCCATCACCGAGTCGTCGCCGCGCAGCAGCTGGGCGGCGACGCGGGCCTTGACGCGGTCGAGTTCGGCCTCGTCGACGCCTTCGGCGATGCGCGCCAGCTCTTCCTGCACGGTGTCGAGCACCGTGTCCACGACGGTGCCGGGCGGCAGGAACGACTGCACGAGCATCACCGTCGGTCCGCGCGAGGCGAAGGGCTCGGCCATGAACGTGGTGTGCGCGGCGACCGCGGTGGCGGTCTGGTCGGTGTGGATGAGCCGCTCGACCAGGCGCGAGGCGTCGCCGTCGGTGAGCAGTTCGCCGAGGACCACGTACGGCAGGAAGTCGTCGAGCTGCGTCACGGGATCGGGGACGCGCCAGGCGACCGCGACGGCCGGGAGGGTCGCGCGCTCGTCGGTGTAAGCGACGCGGCGTTCAGCGCTCAGGTCGGGTTCGTCGAACGACGGGTGCACCGGCGCGGGCCGGGCCTCGACGCTGCCGAAGTGGCGCTCGACGAGCTCGCGGGCCTCGGCCAGGTCGAAGTCGCCCGCGACCGAGAGGACCGCGTTCGAGGCCGGGTAGTAGGCGTTGAAGAACGACTTTGCGTCTTCCACGGTGGCGGCGTCGAGGTCGACGAACGAGCCGTAGCCGTCATGCGCGTTCGGGAAGGTGTCGAACATGACCGGCGGGAGCTTGATCCAGGGGAAGCCGCCGTAGGGGCGGTTGAGGACGTTGACCCGGATCTCCTCCTTCACCACGGAGACCTGGTTCGCAAGGTTCTCCTCGGTGATCGCCGGGCCGCGCATGCGGTCGGCCTCGAGGAACAGCGCGAGCTCCAGGCCGTTCGAGGGCAGGAGGTTGAAGTAGTCGGTGTAGTCGATGTGGGTCGAGCCGTTGAAGGTGCCGCCCGCGGACTGCACGTGCCGCATGTGCTCGGCCTTGCCGACGTTGTGGGAGCCCTGGAACATCATGTGCTCGAACAGGTGGGCGAAGCCGGTCCGGCCCTCGGGCTCGGAGCGCATCCCGACGTCGTACACCACGGCGACGCCGACCACGGGAGCCCCGGGGTCCGGCGCGAGGACCACCCGCAGCCCGTTGGCGAGCTTGAACCGCTCGATCGCGAACGCCGGAGCGGGAATCGTCGCAACTGTCATGGCCGAACCCTATCTCAGCGACGGGCAATCACTGTGCCAGCGACGGTCCGCGAACTTCACCGCGACCGTCGCGGCGTTCGTCACAGATCGTTGGCGTTCCGGAGTTCACCTGCTTGACTTGCCGCTTGTGAACGGCCAGCACCAGGACATCATCAGCGACGCGACCCGCGCCGCGATGCCGTGCTGCCGAATGTGCGCCTGCTGAGGGTCCCTGCAGCGCCGCGCCCCGAAGCGGCGAACTCCCACAGCGAAAGCGATCTTCCCTCCTCATGGAACCAAGACCCGGTATCCGCCTGTCCGGCGTGACCAAGAACTTCGGTGACCTGGTCGCCCTCGACGGCGTGGACCTCGACGTCGCCCCCGGCGAGATCTTCGGCATCCTCGGCCGCTCCGGCGCCGGCAAGTCGACGCTCCTGCGCACCGTCAACCTCCTCACCAGGCCCGACTCGGGCACGGTCGAAGTCGACGGCATCGAGCTCACTTCGCTGCGCGGACGTGAGCTGCGGGCCTCGCGGGCCAAGACCGCGATGATCTTCCAGCACTTCAACCTCCTGTCCAACCGCAATGCGGCGTCCAATGTGGCCTTGCCATTGAGGTTCCGCGGGGTTCCCCGCGCCGTGCGGCGCGAACGCGCACTCGAACTGCTCGACCTCGTGGGCCTCTCCGACAAGGCGAAGGCCTACCCCGGGCAGCTCTCCGGCGGCCAGCGCCAGCGCCTCGCGATCGCCCGCGCATTGTCAGCCGCTCCTGCCGTGCTCCTTTCCGACGAGGCCACCAGCGCACTCGACACCGACACCACGGACGAGATTCTGGACCTGCTCGCGCGGCTCAACCGCGAACTCGGGCTCACGATCCTGCTCATCACGCACGAACTTGAGGTGATCACGCGCATCTGCCACCGTGCCGCGGTGATGGAGGAGGGCCGGTTCGTCGAGATCGGCGCCGTTCCCGAACTCCTCGCGGACCCGGACTCGCGCCTCGGCGGCCAGGCCCGGCGTCTCGCGGCCCGCCTGCTCGGCGAAGAGGTGGCCCGATGACGGACCGGCTCGTCGAACTCCTGACCGAGGCGTTCTGGGAGACGCTGCACATCGTGGCGGCCTCGGGCGCGTGGACGCTGCTGGGCGGGCTGCTGCTGGGGACGGTCCTCTACATCACGTCCAAGCCCGGCCCGAAGCCGATCGCGGCGGTGAACGCGCCGATCGGCCTGATCGTGAACATCGGGCGGAGCGCGCCGTTCGTGCTGCTCATGGTCGCTGTAGTACCCCTCACCCGCCTCATCACGGGCACGAGCATCGGCACCGAGGCGGCGATCGTGCCGCTCACGGTCGCGTCGATCCCGTTCTTCGCGCGCCTCGTCGAAGGCGCGCTCCTCGAAGTCCAGCCGGGCCTCATCGAGGCGGCCCGCTCGATGGGCGCGGGGACTCCCGCGCTCGTGTGGCGGGTCGTGCTCCCCGAGGCAACGCCGGGGTTGATCCGGGGCTTCACCGTGACGCTCGTCGCGATCGTCTCGTACTCCGCGATGGCGGGGATCGTGGGCGGCGGCGGTCTGGGCGACCTCGCCTACCGCTACGGCTACCAGCGCTTCGAGACCGAGTACATGATCTGGCCGCTGGTCATCCTCGTCGTGCTCGTGCAGCTCTTCCAGATCCTCGGCGACCGGTGCGCCCGCACCCTCGACCGCCGCTGAAGTTATTTCCCTACCTTCCTTAGGAGAACACCATGTTCAATCGCCGTGCCCTCGTGGGCGCATCCGTAGCGACCGCAGCCGCTTTGACCCTGGCCGCTTGCGGCAACGACGGCGGCTCGGAGGCCACTGAGACCGACGGCACGGTCGTCGTCGCCGCGACCTCCGTCCCGCACGCCCAGATCCTGCAGTTCGTGCAGGACGAGCTGGCCGAGGACGCGGGGTTGACGATCGAGATCGAGGAGTTCAGCGACTACCTCCAGATCAACCCGTCGACCGCCGACGGCTCGACCGACGCGAACTTCTTCCAGCACCTGCCGTATCTGGAGGAGGACAACGCGGCGAAGGGCACCGACCTGGTCGAGATCGCCCCCGTCCACATCGAGCCGCTGGCCCTGTACGCCAACACCGCGACCTCGGTCGAGGAGATCGGCGACGGCGCCCAGATCGCGATTCCGGCCGACCCGTCCAACGGCGGCCGCGCGCTGGCGCTGCTGCAGGACGCGGGTCTGATCACCCTCGCCGACGGGGTCGACGTCACCACCGCTACGGAGGACGACATCGCCGACAACCCGCGTGACCTGGAGTTCGTAGCCGTCGAAGCGGCTCAGCTCCCCCGCACCCTCGAGGACGTCGACGCCGCCGTCATCAACGGCAACTATGCCCTCGAAGCGGAACTGAGCCCGGCGGAGGACGCCATCGCGAGCGAGTCCGCCAAGAACAACCCGTACGCGAACTACCTGGTCACCACGGCCGCGAACGCGGGCAACGAGGACATCAAGAAGCTCGGCGAGCTCCTGCAGTCTGACGAGGTCAAGCAGTACATCCTCGACACCTGGACCGACGGCTCCGTCATCCCGGCCTCCTAACCTGCGACAACACCGCCGTCCACCCGGTTGCACCGGCCGATCCGCAACACGTAAGATAGTTGCGGCCAGGCCGGGCAACCGGACGGGCGAAGGAGTGTGGCGCAATTGGTAGCGCATCGGTCTCCAAAACCGAGGGTTGCAGGTTCGAGTCCTGTCACTCCTGCAAGATCATTACCAGCGGATACAGTCCCTGACCTGCATCAAGACAGGTCAGGGACTGTTCTTTTTGGACGTCCGGCCATGTCCCGCCAGAGCTGCCAAATCCGGCTAAATCCGGCTGGTTTTTCCAAATACGTTCCAAAGTTCTCCTGACTTCCGCGCGCAGAAGCTCCTGCCTGATCCATTGACAGCGATGTTCGTCACATACCCCTGATGTACCCGGATCTGTCCCGTTGGTTCGAAGGTCTTCGCATCGGACACAGCGATAGGCGCCGCCGTCTTGCTTTCAGCACCTGAGGATCAGCGCTTCTCGCCTGGACCAGATCCGGTTCGGCTGGTGTCCAGGAGCCATTGCAGGGTTTGGCGGGTGTCGAGGTACAGCTCGTTCGATCTGGCTCGGACGAGCGCTCGGAGCTCGTTGCGGAGTTCATCGTCCAGGGGTGCGCTGACGGAAGCGAGCTGGTAACGGCACAGGTAGTCCAGGCTCGTCAGGCCCTCGATCGACATCCATTGGTCAGCGTCGCGGTACAGGACCAGGCCCACCCAGATGCGATGCCAGACCCCGTGCGCGCGGAGCAGTGCCACCGCCGACCGACGGACGTGAGGCGGATGCGGGCCCTGGATGAGTTCACGCAAGACCGCGACCGGGGGCAGCATGCGTCGATCCGAAAGGTAGTGGGCCACGGCGCGGGTCACCACTGGCGCGGAATCGTCGAGGAGCCGGGATAGGTCACGGTCGGTGCCCAGACTCCTGAGCGCTTCTACCGCGGCAGCTCGGGTCTTCGGTCGTGGGTCGACGAGGAAGGGTTCAACGAGGTCGGCATCGGCTGCCTGGCCGCAGTCTCCCAATCCCTGGATCGCTGTTCTGGGCGCGGGCATCGGGCGTTGGAGCAGCGCTCGGTAGTAAGAGGCGGGATCGCGGCCGGCGCGGCGCAAACCCCACTGCGCAGTGGCGCGCACGGGCGCACTGCGATCGGTCAGGAACTCCTCGAGCCCGTGGAACTGCGCGAGCCTGACCAGTCCGGTGAGCGCGGCAGTCCGGACACGTCCCGATGGCGCTTTGGCCAAGGGCTGCAGCAGATCGGGGCGGTCACGTGTCAAGGCGCGGGCCGCCAGGGCGTCGGCGCATAGCTCCTGCAGGCGATCGTCGAACCGCCCAAGCGCGATGGCCGCCAGCAACGGCACCGCCAAGCGATCTCGCTCGATCAGTGTCTTCGCCGTCCAACGGGCTGATCGCCCATCGGCCGCTGCGAGGGCAGCCAGGAGTTCCTCGTCCGAGGCGCTACCGAGTTTGTCCAGAACCAGGTCGAGCATCGGTTCGGCATGTCTGCGTTCCCGGAGACGATAGGAGACGGTGAGCACCGCCCCGAAGATCTCGTGATCATGGGCTGAGATGAGACGGGCGAGCAGGCCGAGGGCGATCTTGCGGATCGGTTCCACATGGTCGACCGCCCGGACGAGCACCAGCGGATACAACTGCGGATAGGCCGCGACGCTCGAGTGGCGTAGTGCTTCGGCGCGCCGATGTCCGTCTCCCGAGGCCATCGCGAGCGCGAACCCGAGCGCCGTCTCGGGAAGTGGCACACCAACCTTGGCGATGTCAATGCCGGTGTTTCGGTACCGCGTCCAGGTCCGGGTCGCGTCATCGAATGCCAGCCATGACCGTGGGTCTGGAACGAGAAGGTCGTCGAGCGTAGCCTGAGCGCTGTCCGCCGCAGCGGCGGCCTCGAAGAGCTGGGCCATCGTAGGTGCTGTGAACCGATTCCGCACACCGCCGGGTAGGCCTATAGAGGGCACGAATGCCGCGAGCGCCTTCGTGTCACGACCAGACCGGTCCATCGCGGCTGGCCAACCCGACGGAGTTCTAGGGCGAGGCGAGGCCACTCCATTGACAGCAAATACCAAAGTGATGACCACCGCAACCACGAAGTGAAAGCCACTGGCAAGTCCAGAGGCGGTAAGTCCGATCACGGCCGAGACGACCAACGCTGCGACAAACAAGGAGGCCACACCGAACCGCCGCTTCTTCTGGCCAGAGCTCGTTCGTGAGCGCGGCAGCCCGAATCGCCTGGATACAGATGAGAAGGGCATCGACACGGCTCCGGGAAGTCATTAGTGGCTCGGTCGTTGTCTTGCTGCGGCTGATGAACTCACGGTTGATACGCGCAGGCACTCGCCGAAGCAGCGGTACGTCACTTACTTCGCGAGCCGCATTTGGATCGGCAACTTCTTCCAACTCGCCGTCCCAAGGTCTCTCGACGCGACCGTCACAGCGCAGACGCTCACAAGACCGAATCTTGCCATGAATCAGACAGACATCAACAATTTAGTCACGAGGAAGTCAATTCGCTCCACGGCACACCAGCCATAGTCGCTCATTCGATCACTAGGTGCGCCATCACTTACTCGAAATACCTCAATAACAACAAGGTCAGCCGATATATTTGTCATTCCCGAAATTCATGGATCATTTTGTCATTCGGGTCAGCAAGGCTGAAAGTAAGCCTCTCGACGCTCGGAAGAACGCTACGATCTTCAGCGAAGTCCGTGTATTCAATACCGGATATATACCCTGCGCTCAATATGATCCAAACAATCCCTAGCAACTGCCCATCTTCACCTATCTCGTCAATATTCACAGGCATAATTCCATCACGCAACGATATTATTGGCAGGTTCCCCACGACCCGCAATCCAATATCGGCATACGATGGATCGTAATCCACCTCGACTGCGTCGATCTGCAAACAGAAATGATCAAGATCGGGAAGCCCATCAACCGCCGCCCCACGGAGGATCGCTCTCTCATTTTCAGTGAGAGGCCTTGCGGCATCCGTCATCGCACACCCCTAACTGCATCCCAAGCCCCACTGATCCTTGGAACTCCGTTCACCATCATACCCGTGATCCGAATCCGTTGGCCCAAAATCATTCGGTCGACTTGGAAGAATCCCCTAGAGTCGGTCGAGATACTACCTCTATACAATGCACTAGTTATGCGTCCAATTGCCCGGCGCTCCCCGCCTGCCCTGCTAATAAACGATTCGAGATAATGCTTACTCCTTTTGGAGCCATACAAAATATGCCGAATCTTATTCGGCTGTAGCGCATCCTTAAGCGTAGTTGAAATTCTTGAGCCATTGATCGCGCTCGTAGAACCAGATGACGTACCGGAAGTGCCGCCACTGCGAGGCGAGCTAGAACCGTCGGGGAGGAGGTCGTCGGCGGCTTGGCCGGCTTTGCTTGCGATTGCTCGCTCGATGAGTGCTCCGGCGCCGTAGCCGACTCCTCCTGCAAGGCCGCCCATGACGGTGTCTCTTGCGACGGTCTCGGCGTCGTTGCCGTTTTCGGATGACGTGTATGCGGCGCCAAGCGCTCCTGCGCCGACCGCGCAAATTGCCGCACCAACCCCGACGGTTGCAACGCCGATTGCGACGCATCCGGTGATGACCGCCGCAGTGACGAGGATGCCGCCAATTTCGGCGTTGTACTCCCCATCTTTGAGGTTAGAACCGAACTCCTTGGTTGCTTCCCAGAAGTCGCCAGCGGCTTCCTTAACTCCGCCGAAGGGATTAGCAAGCGCATCAAAGTTGGGTTCGAGACCCCAGAGGAGTCCGGTGGGGTCGGCGAGGGTAATGGGGTTGTTGGCGGCGTAGACGTAGCCGGTGAGTTGCTGTTTGTCGTTGGCGTCAAGGAGCGGATCGACCTTGATGAAGCGCCCGAAGAGCGGGTCGTAGGTGCGGGCACCCATTTGGAGGAGGCCGGTGGGGTCTTCGGTGGCGCCGACATAGCTTTGCTGGCCGTACCATTCGCCGGAGCGTTCGCCTCGGGTGAGGCCGAAGGGGTCGAAGTAGCGGACGTTCTCACCGGAGTGCGAGACGGCGTTGACGGAGTGGGTGGCAGTGCCGTGGGGGTCTGCGCCGACCCATCGCCACAGGCTCATCGAGGTGCCCTTGCAGGTGGCGATGACGTCACCGGCGTGGCTGATGTAGCGGGTGGTGTCGAGGGTGTTCGCCTGCTTGTTCCAGACGATTTCGGTGTCGGGCAGGTAGAGGGTGGCTTTGTCGCCGTCGTCGCGGACGATGCGGCTGCCCTCTGCGTCGTAGACCATGCGGGTTTGCAGGTCGCCTTGACTGATGGCGGTGTTGTGGCCTTCGGCGTTCCACTCGAAAAGGGTGATGGATCCGCCGACGTCGCGCGAAAGCAGGTTCCCGGCGTCGTCGTAGGTGAAGAAGCTGTTGGTGCCGTCTTCGGATTGGACCTTGGTCGGCGCGTGCGCCTGGTCACTGCCCGCGGTCGGGTAGGTGTAGGTACGAGTCTCGCCGCCGTGGCCCGCCAGTAGCAGCGAGTCGGTGGCGCGGTTGCCGGCGGCATCGTAGCCGTAGGTGTTGTGGTACATCGCAGGGCCGCCGAGAACCGTGGTCTCACCGGTGGCGTTACAGGCACTATCGCCTGCTTGGGCCCAGGCTTCGGTCAGGCGCTGCTGGCCGTCGTAGTTGAAACACTGGGTCTCCCACCGGTTGGGGTTGTCGGCGGGGAGATCGGCAACGGATTGGATGTTTCCGGCGTCGTCGTAGGTGTAGCGGACGTCGGCGACGGTGGGGGCAGTGGTCTGGTGGTCGAAGGTGAACCGCTGGAGGCGGCGGGTGGTCTCCTCGTACTGATAGCCCTGGTAGGCAAATTTGTTGTTGTAGCTGGAGTTGAGACGTCGAGTCTGGATCTCGCCGTAGGGGGTGTAGGTCGCGGCGTCGACCACGGCGACCGAGTCGCCGCCGATGTCAGACAAGAGCGAAGTCTGGTTGCCGACGTTGTCGTAGTAATAGGACAGCTGCTGGGTACCGATCGAGCCCATCGCGTCGTAGCCGCGCCCCGAGACTTGGCCGTTGTCGTGGTAGGCCTGGTAGACGTAGTAGGTGCCCGCGAGTGCGCCTTCGCTCTCGGGGATGGTGATCTCGGTTTCCCCGGCCCGGCCGCCCTCGTCGTAGTAGGTGATGGTCTCTGAGTAGGTGTCGTCGCCGACGTGACGGGTGGTGGTGGCGGGGAGTCCGATCCCTTCGTAGGCGGTGTCGTAGGTCCAGGAGGCGAGGAGCGCGCCGGTGCCATCGCGGCGTTCCGTCAGTCGGCCGAGGTTGTCGTAGGCGAGCGTTACGGATTGGGTGCGGGCGTCGGTGATCGCGGTGATCTGTCCGGCGTCGTTGTAGTCGATGTGGGTGGTGCCGGAGTCGGGGTGGGTGGAGGTGGTGGTGCGTCCTTGGAGGTCGTACTGCCATGACCACGTGTTGCCGACGCCGTCGCCGACTTGGGTGATCTTGCCGAGCGGGCTGTAGGTGTAGGTCAGGGTGTCGAAGTCGCCGGAGGGGGCGCCGGAGTGGAAGGTGCGGATTTCGGCGGTGCGGTCGAAGGCGTCTTCGATGGTCGCGGTCGCGGTGCCGCCCTCGGGTGGGGTAACGCTGATCTGGTAGCCAGCGGTGGAGCCTCCGTAGGCGGTGGCGGTGCGCCACAGTTCATCCTGGCCGCGGAACTGGACTTGGAGCGTGGTGCGCCCGGCGGCGTCGAATGTCGATTCGACACGATTGGTCGAGGCGCCGCGTTCGACGACGGCGAGGACGTTGGAGGGGGTGCCGCTGACGTAGTCGGGGCCGCGGGTTTCTTCAACTCGGCCGTGTGTGTCGTAGCGGTTGAGGCTGACCAGGCGGCCGCCGTTGATCGTGTCGGTCTGGGTCTGGCGAGGACGCAGCAGCGAGTCATACAACTCGATCGTGGTGATGTAGTTGCCGTTCGCGCCGAGTTCCTTGGTGGTGACCGTGGACGGTGCGGTGGCCGAGAGGTTGTAGGCGAAGGTGCGGGAGGCGGATTCCGTGGCCCGGGTCCGGCCGGGCTCCCACACCGAGACCGTGCGTCCGAGCGCGTCGTAGGCGATTTCGGTAACGCGGTTGTTGGGGTCGACGATCTTCGTCTGGACACCCCAAGCGGGGTCGAGCGTGGTGACGGTGGCGTGTCCGGCGTTGTTCGTGGTGGTCTGCTGCGTGACCGGGCCAGCCCCTGTCGGGGTGTAGGCGGTCGCCGTGACATGTCCGGCGGGGTCGACGGTGCGGGTGACGCGGCCGATCGCGTCGTAGGTGTTCTGTGTGGTGTTGACGTAGCGGGCGGTACCGCCGACCGGCCAGGACTCCAGGATGGCAGTGCGGGTCAGCTGTCCCTTGGTGGGGTCGTCGTCGAGCCCGGTGTGGTAGTCGTAGTAGTAGCGGTTGGCGCCGAGAATGTCGCTGGCGCTGCTCGTAGTGGTGTCGCAGAGATGGTCGACGGTTTCGTCGCGGGAGGGCAGGTTGTAGATGTCGGCCGCAGCCGAGTCGGTGTACCAGGTGCGTTGGCAGGTCTCGTCGCCGCTCTTGGCGGTGTCGCCGTGGCTGGAGACGGCCGTGGGGCGGCCGAGGGTGTCGTAGGTGGTGTCGGTACGGGTGCGCTGCCACGTGGTGCCGGTCAGCCACCGGCGAGTCTCCTCCCGGGAGGGACCGGTTCGCCAGGCGTCGTAGGAGCCGCCGTCGTGGCTTTGGCTGGCGGGCTTGGCGGTCCAGTACCGGGTGAGTGCGCCTTGGAGGATCTGGGTGCCGTTGTAGGTGACCTCTTCGAACACCTCGCCCGAGAGCGCCTCATGGTCAGTGACCGCGGTGCCTTCGGTGCTGGTGAGCGTGACCGACCGCGTTCCGCTGTTGGGCAGCGGCTGGCCATCGAGGCCCCGGTAGTAGCGGGACTGAGCTACCTCTTGAGCTCCAGCGACAGCGTCGCCGACGCGGGTGGTGACCTGGGCGTAGCCGCGCCACTGGTTGTAGGTGCGTTCCGGTTTGCGGGTGTGGGCCGAGTCGTCCCACGCCCACAACACGCCGGTGCTGGAACCGGTGGTGGCGTAGTCGTAGAAGGTCGAGACCGATGGGGATTCGGTGATCGGGTCGGTCTGGGTGACTTCGGTGACGACGTACTTGTGGAACCAGTCTTCGACGGTCTCGGCCTGGCCTCTTGGTTTGGACAGGACCGGGAAGCACCGGCGCGTGTTCTCGGTCTTTGACGGCAGGCTCGCGCAGTCGGGTGCGGAGTAGCCGATGGAGATGACTGCGCCGGACTCGGTCTTGATCGAGGACATTCTCCAGCGCCACAGCTGGATCCGACCTGCGGCCTCGACCCGGTTTTCGAGGGCGTAGCCGCCGAATTCGATCTTGGGCAGGGCGATGTCGGTGCCGGTCTTGCCGGTCTGCTGGATCGACTTGAGCCACAGGACGACCTGGTTCTCCGACCCGTAGGTCTTGAACTCGTAGTCGAGGGTCCACTGGTCGACGTCGCGCCAGGTGGTGCCGGTGCGGACTTGCGTGGTGATGCCGGTGAGCCGCTTGGTGTCGAAGAAGACCGGGGCGAACTGCGTGGTGCAGGGCGCGGTGTGGCAGTTGAGGTCCCAGGGGGTCTCGGGCCAGGCGGTCTCGACCGGTTTGCTGTTGGCGTCGTAGCAGCCGGAGTTGCACCGGTCCGTGACGGTGAAGTTGATGCGGCCCGTGGCAAGGACCGAGGTGTCGCCTTCGCGCAGCCCGTATTCGATGCGGGAGAGGTAGGCCTCGCGGCCGTAGGAGGTGCGGTTGGCTTCGTCGCCGGCAGCGCCGTAGAAGCCGGTCTTGGTGGTGTAGGTGTAGCGGGCCATGTTGCCGGTGGTGTCGACGGCTTTGTCGATCAGCCACCGGTAGGCCTGGGCGCAGTCGGAGTCTTTGAACGCGGTGGCGTGGCAAGCTTCACCGGTGTGGTTGCCGAACACCGGGACAGTCAGGCGTGAGGCTGCGGCCGACCCGAAGTAGTAGGCGCTGCCGTCTTCGGTGGTGATCTTCCACGACTCGCTGGTTGCGGTCGAGGCGGTTGCGGTGGTGCCGAGCGGCTCGATCTTCCATGCCTGCCCGGAGTCGACGTACCACTTGCCTGAGGCGTCGTCCTTCAACAGGGTGGCGTTGACGCCGTTGAGGGAGACGGTGATGTGGTTGGACTTGCCGTCCCAGCACTGGTCGGCGGTGAAGTCGTTCTCGCCGTTGTTCGCGCCCGAGCCGAGGTCGTCGTAGCAGGCGGTGTAGGTGCGTTCGATGTAGCCCGGCTCGTAGGTCCAGCCGTCGCCGACCCAGGAGGCCTGGTTGTTCTTGCCCGAGGTGCGTCCGTCGTGCAGGGCGGAACTGTAGTTGAGCGCGATCTCGGGGACCGGGCCCGCGGTAGGTGGCACGCTGATCGGGACGGAGTAGGTGAACGCCCCGGTGTTCGACCCGGCTTCCCAGGAGCCGATCGATTCCAGCTTCGTGGCCGAGAAGTCCCCTGCGGAAGTGTCGGAGGCGGAGGTCGCAGCGACGGCCAGCAGCATCGGCTCGGCCGTGCTCACGGTCGCATCAGATGTGCCTGCGGCCCTTTTCAGGTCGACCGTGACGGTGTCGGCTTCGGGGTCGATATCGGACTCGATGACCTCGGTATCCAAACACCCGTCTGTGCCGGGGGTGGTGATGGCACAGGCGGGCAGGCGGATCACGGCTGCCCGGGTGTCCCAACCAGGTCCGAAGGCGGCCTCGGCATCGGCATAGTCCACGGCGAGCGCGCCGTTGGTACCGGTGTCGGTGACCGCTATGAGGAACCCGCTGATGCCGATGGCTTCGGCAGCAGCATCTTGGAGTACCGCGGCCGCACCCCCACCAGTGGTATCCAGCTTGACTGACGCGGCCACCTGGTCCGTGCCTTCGGCAGGTTCCCACCGCTGCCCGGCCGACGGGTCGGTCCATTCGGTCTCGCCCGGCTCCCAGTCCTCGGCGGCGACGGGGTCGTCACCGTCGATCTCAGCGGTCGGCGACCCGAAGTCGGGCATCAGCGGCGCCACAGCGAGCAAGCCCGCGCCAAGGGCACCGATCGCGGTGAACGCGATCGCCGATTGGGTAATCAGCCGCAGGCTCGGGCGCGGGGTGTGCAGCCAGGAACCGTCAGAGGCCAGGGAAGGCCGGGAGGCAGTCATTGCGAATAACTCCAGAATGGGGTGGGGGTCAGGAGCCGTTGGTGCGGGACATGTCGCCGATGCGGTCAGGATCGACCGTGGACGTCCACACTTGGACGTCGTCGATCCGTCCCCTGAGCTGCTGGGCTGGGGCGACGTTCACTCGCCCATGTGCACCAAGGTAGAACGGGCCTGTGGCGTTCCAGGGCGTGGAGGTGCCCGTACCGGTAGCGGCCTTGTCACCATCGATGTACATCGTCATGGTCCCTGCGGGGATGTCGACAACCACGGCGACGTGGTACCACTGCCCGGTCACGATCGGCACGGACGCTTCGACCTTGTGCCAGGTCACCGTGCTCCCCGTGTCCACCGAGGGCATTGCGAACTGGAAGCGCCGCTCACCGGTCGCGGCGTAGTAGTGCGAGTTCAGGTTGAACCCGACCCGGTCATTGCCGGCTTGCGACATGATCGTCTGCCACTCAGGTTCAGGGTCGGTGGCTTTTCTCGCGTCGATCCACACCCGGGTCGCGATGGTGAACGACGCGTCCGTGCGCACTACCGGCCCTGTGGTTTGGGCCCATGCGTTGTCGCTCATGAGCTGGAGCGAGCAGGTGGAGCAGCCGTATTTGTTCTGGCCCCACCGGTAGTCGGTGTTGCGGGTGCCGTTCACCGTAAGGTTGTGGCCACCTTCGGAATCAATTGTTCCCATGTTTCGGTCGAACGGCCAGTTCCCTTGCCGGTCGGCCGCGGGGTTGCCGCCGTATGCTTCGGCAACTTGTTCAGCAGTAATAGCGCCACGCCACAGCTGTGCTGTCGAGATCGCGCCATCGAAGTAGCCGCCTCCCGCGCTCCCCGAAGCGTTGCCGCGGCAGCCGATATTGAGCTTCCCGAACCCGTCCCAAGGCGTGAAGGTGACCGTCCGAGAGGCGACGGAGACGCCGTTGACGAAGAGGTTCATGGTGGAGTTCACCGCGTCGTACACGGCGGCCAGATGCGTCCATTCGCCGAGCGTGGCGACCGTCGGCGCGGTGACGTTCTGGGTGCCGGTACCGGTGGGCCCGGTGCCCAAGCTGACACCCCACTTGCCGTCAGTCCACATGCGCAGCTTGAACTTGTAGTACTCGCCGCCACCTTCACCGAAGACGATCTGCTCGCTCGTCGTGTTCACTGTGTCGGGACGCACCCATGCGGCTACCGAGAACGAAGCGTCAGAGTGGTTCTGTGCGGCGTCGCCTGCGGTGACGCAGGAGGTGCCGTCAAGGTTGATCGCCGAGTTCTTGCGACCCCACTGGTCGTCCTGGCTCCAGTCGGCGCCCGCGGGGACGGTCAAGTGGTTGGCCTGCATGGAGGAATCGTCGGCGTCACCGCGCATGAGCCACTCCCCGGCGAGGCCCGCCGGGAGGTCGCCGGCCATGACTGTCTTCACGTTCGCGTCGGTGAGCAGCCCGGTCCAGATGCCGACGTGCTGGATCGCGCCCTTGAAGTGCCCATTCTGGTAATTGGTGTCGGTGCGACTGTTGCAGCCGATATTGACCGGGCCGGTGGCGTTCCACGCCTCATGTTCGAAGGACCGGGTTGCCTGGAGGGCGCCGTCGACCCACAACTGGATCACTTTCGAACCGGGGTCGACGGTCGCCGCCAAGTGCGTCCAGTCGCCCAGGACCGGGGCCGTGGTCGAGGAAGCGCGCACGACCGAGCTGGTGTCGGCGGTGTCGCTCGGGTTGAGCATCAGGTCCCACTGCTGCGAGGCACCGCGGTAGCGGAGCGCGAACCCCGTCATGTGCTCACCGGACTGCGACAGGATCGTGCGGATGTTCGTATCGGTGGTGTCGGTCCGCACCCAGGCGGCCACGGTGTACGGCGTGCTGGTGTCGATGACCGCGCCTTCAGTGGATACGCAGTCGGTACCGCCGAAGAGCATCGCCTGGCCCGGAGGGGTCTCGGCACCCGAGTCGACCCACCCTGAGGTGCGGCCCATGTTCAGGTCGTGGTTGGTACCTGAGTCGGTGCCGGTGTTGTCGCCCAAGACCCAGGCGTCGTCGAATCCGTCGCCATCGAGGCGCCAGGCCGCGGCGGGCGCGGGCGCGACCGTGCGGGGGGCATAGAAGTCGGCTTGGGTGCGCTGTGCTTTGTTCCCGGCTTTGTCCTCGGCCCACACGTACAGCCAGACACGGCCGCCACTTGCGGGTGCGGTCACCTTGATGGTCGCCGAACCGTTGCTGGCGGGCTCATATTTTGCGGGGACTTCGGCGTCGAGCCCGTAGCGGAAGCCGGCAAGGCCCGAATGGGCGTCACGGGAGGTGACTTTGAATGTCACTTCCTGGCCAGCCTGCGGGTTGGCGGGGCTGACCAGCTCTACCGTCGCGGGGACCGGGGAGGTCGTGTCGATCCGGAAGTAGCACCAGTAGTCGGTGTAGTTGTCCGATCCGGACGCGTAATTGTCGAGCGACTGCATCCGCCACCGGTATTCGCCGGACGGCAGCGCTTGGTTCTTCGGCACAACCCAGGTCTGGCGGGCCCCGTCGGTTTGGTTGCGGGTGGTCGACCATGTCCGGACGTTGTTGGTCGATCCTTTCTGACGGATTTCGATCCGCGCGCCGACCTTCCCGTCGGCGTCATGCGGGATACCCGAGAGTGAAGGATGGATCTCCGTCGTCCAAGGTGCGCTCGTGTAGCCGGCGGTGTTGCAGTCTTTCCCGTTGGTTTTCAGGCTCGTCGGGTTCCCTGCATGGGTGTTGTAGGTGACCTGCAGTTCGACGGATTTGATGTCGATGCGCCGCCACGCGTACGGATCGCCCTCATCGGAGGATCGCACCATGAACGACATCCAAGAAGTGCCGGCGTTCACCCG
This sequence comes from Glycomyces sp. YM15, assembly GCF_016918015.1. Lineage (GTDB taxonomy): Bacteria > Actinomycetota > Actinomycetes > Mycobacteriales > Micromonosporaceae > Glycomyces. The sequence continues at coordinate 71,924 of NZ_JAERMK010000019.1, read as the reverse complement.
CGATTGCAGCCGCGACTTGATCTCACCGGTGTCGAAGTTAATGTCCCGGTCAGGGTAGTTCGTCGAGCATCCCGTCGCATTCGAGGAGGCGACCGACTTCGTCTGCAAATGCTCCTGCGATGCAGAGGTGATCGAGTTCCACGTGGTCCCGTTGGAGAGCTTCCGGTTGACGTCGTAGAGCGCCAGGTCCGCCGAGCCGCAACCGCCGGAGTGCGTCTGCGTCATCGCGACCTTCGCGGTCAGGATGTCCTTGTTGTCGAGCTTGTCGATGTCGAACCGGACCGCGGAACGCCACAGCCCGCACGCGTCAGGGGCGCACGAGGCCCAGATGTTCAAGCCGACGCGCATGCCACCCTGCCGAGGCCAGTCTTTGTCATTGGTCCACGACGAGGACGGCCTGCTCTTGAAGATGTTCGCCCACGCCAGACGGCTGCCGACGAACGGCGGGTCGATGGTGATCGGGAACTGCGCGTCCGGGTCTGACAAGACCGCAGGGTCGGGAGTAACCGTGAGCGTCCCGTCGGTCAGGGCCACATCGACATCGGCGTACAGGCCCGGCATCGCGTCATCCGGTCCCAGCTCACTGACCGGTTCGCTCTCAGCGGCTGCGGCGAAGGCCTCGGGTGCAGCACCGTCGGGGTCGAGCGAGGCGTCCCACATGAACGCGCCCGGCGCGGTGAACACCGTCTCGCCAGCGGCGTCGGTCGCGACGACCGCGCCGTTCGCGTCCTGTGCCACGGTCAGTCCCTCGGAGCTGATGCCGATGTCGATCGACGCCAAGGCAGGGTTATCCCGGGCTTCGGCGTTCTTGACGATCAACGCGTAGGTGAAGCCGTCGACGTTTGAGGTCACCTGCAGGTCGACCCCCGCGAGCACTTCCGCGTAGGTGGCGGTGTCTCCGGCGATGACCGGCACGGGAAGCGTTCCCGGCCAGGTCAGAGCCACGGTGCCGCCCTCGGGTGAGGTGGCGGTCACGAACGGGCCGTCGCCTCCTGTGGAAACGGTGATGTCGGAGACCGCGGCGACGGTCGTGATCGCGCCCTCGGCGGTCTCGGTGAAACTGGTGTCGACCTCGACCCAGTCCCCTGAAGCGTCGGGCGCCCATGCCGGTACGGTCTCGACCTCGGCGGTCAAGAACCCTGCCGGATCGGCAGTGACCTGGGTGTCGTAGTCGGCCATGCCGGTCACCGTGACGGGCACACCGCAGGCCTCGGCCAGCAACAGCGCCCCGCCCTCGCTGAAGGACTCGGGCACCTCGCCAGCAGCCAAGTCGTACGGGCACTCCAACGAGGTCGTCGCGACGGTCTCGAGCGTATCCATAGTCGAGTCGACTTCGAACGCACACCATGTCGTATAACGTGCCGACACGCCGTCCGTGGTGTTGGCTCGGGCGCGAACCTCGTAGACACCGTCCGTGAGTTCGGTCTCCGCCTGCCATTCGTACGGCATGCCCGAGGGAACCGTGGTGGGGCTGATGTGCTCGGCGACCGTGGTTCCGGCTGCGTTCCTCACCCAGAAGCTCATGTTCGCTTCGCCGTCACTGGAAGTCGGCACCGCCGAGAACGTCGGCAGCGTCCCCGAGACCCGGGCACCGGCGGGGGCGAGGCAGTTCGTCCCGTTGACTGTCAGATCCGAGGGGACCGCCATCGTCGGCTGGTAGGACAACGTCAGATGCGCTGTCGCGACGTCGGCGCGAACCCATTGCTCCCGGTTGGCCTCATCGGCCGTTTTGAGGCCCAGCGTGATCGACTGGTACGGGACGTTCGCGTGCCGGTTGACATGGTAGGTGAGGTCCTCAGAAGCGAAGTTCACCTCGCGGGTCGGGTTGACCACGGAACAACCGCCAGCGGCATTCGCGCTCGCGACCGTCTTCGTGTCCAGCGGGGCGCCGTGCAGCCACTTGCCGGCGGTGGAGTTCCAAGAGGTCGGCGTGGTGCCCTTGCTGATGATGTTGGTCTGCCACAACTCCAGCGGGTAGGAATCGCAGCCACCGGTGTGTTTGAGGGTGAGCGACATGGTAGCGGCGCTGACCGTAGCGTAGTTGAGCTTCGATAGGTCGAAGCGGATCATGGAGCGCCAGACGCCGTAGCCTTCCTCACCGGGGGCCGCCCAGCCGTTGAAGCCCATGCGCAGCCCGCCCGAACGCGGCCAGGCCGCGTCGTCCCACCAGGTCGAGTCCGCGTACTGGCCACTGCCGACCGTCGCCCAGGCGTTGATCGTGGATTCGAAGGACGGGTCGATGACGATCGGGAACACCGTCGCCGGATCGGTCAGCATCCCCGCATCAGGGGTGATCGCCAGGGTCTTGCCGTCCAAGCGGACGTCCATTTCCTCAACCCGGCCTGGGTCTCCAGGGTCGATGTCCGAACCCGTGTCCGTCTCCGCCAACGCCGCAGCGAAGCCCTGGGTGGGTCCTGCAGCAGGGATGTCCGCGGAGGCCGGAATCGAGGAGTCCCACATGAGGGCGTTGTTCGCCGCCAACACCACTTCGCCGGTGGCGGGATCGATCGCCGCAAGCGCATCAGTGGCCGCGTCCTGGGTGACTTCGAGAGTGCCACCGAGTTCGACGTCAATCTGGGCCAGCTCGGGGTTGCCAGCAGCCTCGGGGGTCTTGACCTCGAGTTGGTAGGCAAACCCGGTCGCACTGGCCTCGACCAGGAGGTCCACCCCGTCGAAGACCTCGCCGTAGCGGGCGAGGGCGCCGTCCAGGACCGGTTCGGGCAGCGGCTGAGGCCACCACAGATCCAGCGTTCCCCCGTCTTCGGTCGTTAGGCTGGCCAGAGGCTGCGCGTCTCCGCCCGAGGACACGGTCACGCCTCCAGGTACCGCGGCGGCGCTGATGAGGCCGTTCTCGTCGGTGATCAATCCTGGGTTGATGTCAACCCACGTACCCGCATCATCGGTAGTCCACTGCGGCGTCGCATACACCGCGGCAGTGACAGTGCCGTCAACCTCGGCGGTGAACTTCGCGTCTGCCTCCCGCAGCGCGTCAACTTCAACACCGCGGCCGCATTCCGCCGCCAGATCCAGCCCTGTGGTCTCGGAATCGACCACGAAGGCGGGGTCATCGATGGCCGCGCAATCGACGCCGTCAGATGATGGCTCCTCCGCTTCCGCCCGACCGGCCAAACCCACGGAGGCCGCTACCGCGGCAACGAGCGCGAACACGCCCGCGTGACGCGACCGCGTACGAAGCGCGCTGTGCAACGATCGATCAAAGAGGAAACGAGGGGTATGGAGCATGTGGACATCACATTCAGTTAGACAGCCGGGAAGCTGATCACGTACACGAAGCGGGACGAGACCGAGCGTCACGCTAACGAACCCGAGTCACCCTCGTCAACCGTCTGCAATCGATCCACAACTAACTGAAGAGACAATTTGGACTTCTAGCCGACTCCAAACCGGATTGCCCCTCTAGCGAATCTTAGAAGATTCCATGGCAACCGCATGCAAACCCACAGTAAGGGCACGATACGCGGGCCGGATGTTCGAGACTCCGATCGTCCATTTGTCTACAATGCTTCCACCGAGATCACAGTTTCATAACCATTCGAACTCTGAGGTGGGTCCTCCAGATGGACCACGCGCTCGGACTCTCGAGGGGCGGCTGGACCACCGGTATCCGCTTCGATGCCTATGCCGACCGTGCTCAACCTCAAGCTCACCGCCGGGCAGCGGCGCGACTCGCCACAGTTCGCTCTGGTCCTAGACCAGATCAGTGTGCCCCGGCTCGGACCCGACCGCCACAAATCCAGTCCACGGAAGGTCTTGGCCGACAAGCCCTCGCGCCACTGGCCGTGAATGAAGCACTTTGAGCTATTCAGGGCGGTCGATCCCAAGCAGCTTGATGCGGGTCGGCCTCCCGAACATCCGGACCTCCCGCTCCTCCCCTATGGCCATGTCGATCACGAAGATTCCCGGAGAATTGACGATGGAGATCCGGTGATGGTTGTCCTCGCCCCGCTCGTCGCGGACGAGGCGGGGACGGATGACCGAGCCGTTCGGGAGTTCCAGGGCGACCGTGTCGCCGGCTTGCGGGCGCATTGCCTTCTCAGGTGCGGCTTTCGGCTCGGATTCGCTCTCGGCTTGCCATGGGAACCGGAAAGCGGAGCCTCGAGGCTGCGGTTTGGGAGCGGGTTCGGCCCGGTACGTTGGTGCTCTTGGGGTAGCAGTAGAACACCTGCGTCCCTGCCACCAGGGGCCAAGCCCACCGTGGGCCAGGCCCCCGAGACGGCGTCGGCGCTTGGGCCGCTTCTATCGTTTGACCTGCCTCGACCTTTTGCCCCTGCAGATCAGGTGGAGGGCATCTCCGGCGCGCCGGAGATGCCCTCCACTTTTTATTGTCGAGTACCGCGACCAGGCTCGGAGCAGTGGTGCCCCGCCCCGCGGCGCTGTAGACGAATCTCTTGTTGCAGTAACAGATTCGCCGAATCCATAACCGTGGTTTCGCCGGAACTCGAACCTCGGGCGCTGGCGAATGTCGGCGCCCACAGGCCATCGATGTGCTGTCGGGGGTCAAATCGCCACGCCGACGACGGAGTCGCCGGTCCGCGTGACCGAGTATTCGAGGATCTCGCCGCTCCAGAAGTGGAACGTCAAGATGACCTCCTCGCCCTCGCGGACGTCTTGGAAGAACCGCGGCTTGAGCCAGATGTCGCCGTCGGCGTAGTCGGGCGAGAAGGCCTCCTCGAACTCCTTGAACGAGGTCCAATCGTGCGGACCAGCGTTCCCGCCCTCGGCGTACACGGCCTCCATGGTGGCCAGTTGGTCGCCGTTGAACGCCGTCGGGATACGGAAGTCCTCAGTGGCGCCCTCCAGGTCGTCGAGGACCGGTACCTCGAAGGTGATGACGTGGAACTTCCACGGCACGCCCTTCGAGAATCGCGCTTGGATGACGGCCTGCTCGCCGTGCCCGCCGCCGGCGACGAGCCCTTCAAGGAACGCGGCTGAGAACGTCAGTTGATCGCCGCTGAGGGTGTAGTCCCTGCCCGCCTTGAGCTTCTTGCCGTCGAGACGGAGGTCCTTGAACTTGAGACCGTTGTGGTTGAGCGTGACGGTCTGCGCGGTCACCGGCTCGTCCGAACGGATGTAGATCTGGTCGGACGAGGCCGTGCCGGACCGAGTGGTCCAGCTCGAGGCGATGTGCGCGAACAGGTCCGGGTCGTTCCACTCGAAGGTGCTGCGGTTGAAGTGCTGGCCGTTGTCCCACCACATGGTGGTGATCTGCTTCTGCTGCGCGTAGTAGTTGAAGTGCTCGAAGAACTTCAGCTTCTCGCCCTGCTGGACGGTGCCGGTGTGGCGGTCGAAGCCGAGCAGGCCGTACTCGCCGAGGATGACCGGGATGCCGCGCGCGATGAAGGTGTCGTGGACGCGGTCGAAGTTGTCCTCGGTCCACTGGCGCACCTCGTCGTCGAAGCGGGTGAACCCGGCGACGTTGACGCTGAACGGCCAGAACCCGTAGTCGTGGACCGTGGCGACGAGGTTCGGGTCGTCGAGTCCGAGGATGGTCTCCAGCACCGGGTCCATGCGCTCGGAGGTGGAGCTGGTGTGCATCGTGGGAATGACGAGGGCGCGATCGCCGTTGTTGCCGCCGGAGGCGCGGACGATCTCGTGGAACGACACGTTGAGCTCGTGTAGGGCCGCGGCCTGCGCCTCGAAGTCGACGTTGCGGAACTGCGGCTCGTTGATGCTCTCGAACAGCAGCTGGTGCGGGTGGTCTTTGAACCGCTCGGCGATCTGGGTCCAGATGGCGTCGTACTCGGCGCGGACGTTCTCGGGGTCGGTGCCCATGTCCCAGATCCACATCCACGAGTCGTGGTGGGTGTTGAGCAGGACGTACAGGTCCTCCTCGAGCGACCAGTCGACGATCTCCTCGACGCGGTCCATATAGGCGGGATCGATGTCGTACGGCGCGGTTCCGTCGGTGCCGCGCCCGCGCCAGGTTACCGGGATGCGGATGCTGTTGAAGCCCTGGTCCTTGATGAACGCGATCTGTTCGCGCGTCACCATCGGGTTGCCCCAGGCGGTCTCGTCGTCGCCGAGGGCGTCGAGGGTGTTGCCGAGATTCCAGCCCGGATGCATGGCGGCGACGGTGGCCTGGACGGGTGTCAGTGCGGGCGGCTTCGGTTCCGGAGCGGCGTCGGCGGCGGCGGGAACGGCCGTCGCCACGATCACGACCGCCAACGCGGCGAGGAGTTTCGTTTTCAGACGGTGCAAAGCAGATTGCCCTTCTTCATCGCGCAGCGCGTTCTCGAGCGCGTTTCGGCACGGCGTGTGCTGCGGTGTCGGACGGGCGCCGGTGGAGGGATGCACCCCCGGCGCTTCCTGACCAGGATCGCCGACGCGATCGGCTCATGTCAATAGTTGCTTGAGAAAACAAACTAACTTCCTGCTGGTAAACGCCTTCACGACGCCCGATCCTTCATGCGGCTACGAACGAAGATGCCAGCCGGGTCGTCTCGGCTGTAGCGACCGCAATCGGGCCGCGCAGACCGCCCGCCGTCACCGTCAGGCCTTCAACGCATCGGCGGGCGAGTTCATTGCCGGGGTTCGGTAAGGCCGAGGTCGTCGGCTTGTGCAGTGACGCCGTCGATGACCTGGGCGCCGCCGGTCAGGGCCGGGTCGTTGTGGCTGTAAGCCTCGACTTCTATGAGGGTGACCTGGACTCCGGTGGCCTGCGCGGTTTCGGCGACTGCCTTGCTTTGGCCTGCGGGGATGATCTCGTCATATTCGCTGTAGATCACGGTCACCGGCGCGCGGTTGGAGGCGAGGTCGTCGATGATGGGGAAGCGGTCTCGGAGCAGGAGCCTCACTGGTAGTAGCGGATAGTGCTCTTGGCCGACGTCGGCGAGGCTCGTGAACGGTGAGCGCAGTATGAGGCCGGCAGGATCGATCTCTGTGGAGAGTCCGGTGACGACGCCTGCTCCGATGCTCTCGCCGAAGAGGAGGATGCGGCCCGGCTCGAAGCGGTCGTTCAGGTGGTCCCAAGCGGCCCGGGCGTCGGCGTAGAGGCCCGTTTCGCTCGGCGAACCGGGGTTGCCGCCGTAGCCGCGGTAGTCGAGGAGCAGGACGGTGAAGCCTTCGGCGGCCAGTGCGGTGGCGAGCGGTGTGCGCCCGGCGCGGTTGCCGGCGTTGCCGGGTGCCACGAGGACGGCCGCGTCGCGGTCAGTGGTGGGGTCGGGGGCGAACTCCCAGGCCGTCAGGTCGAGGCCGTCGGCGGTGCGCAGCTCGATTGCAACGGCCCCATGAGGAACGGAGGGTTGGGCGGTGTCGGGGAAGTAGATCAACTCCCGCTGCCAGATCCAGACCGCGAGGATCACCAGGGCTCCTGCGATCACGATGATGATGCAGACGCGGAGCAGCCCGGTCCAAGACATACGAGCATTATGCAGGGAAACGGCGGCTCTCACGTCGCTCGCCTAATTGTTGTCCGTCCTCGCGGGGATCACGCTGGTTTCCAGGCCGTCCAGGAGCGTCTTCAGCGCGAAGTCGAACAGCGCGTCGAAGTCGACGACCATCGACTCCGGTCCGAAGTGCTCGGACAGGAACGGGAAGTCGCCCAGGAGGTCTGCGAGTTCCTCTCCCCTGTGCGACCACCATTCCTCCATGGTCTGGCCGGTGGCGGCGCGCTCGGTCTCCTCGGCTGCGGGGAGCAGGGCGAGGCCCTGGACGAGACCGGAGACCGCCAGGTACACCGACAGCAGTCGTTCCGGGCCGACGCCGGGCTGTTCGATGCCCGTGAGGATGCGTTCGGCGGCCGAAAGGAGCCCCCGGCCGATCGGCGGGCGACTGCTGGCGATCGCGGGCAGTACCCAGGGGTGACGCCGGTAAAGACCCCATTCCTCACGGGCCTCGTGCTCCAGCCGGGATCGCCAGTCGGCCAGGTGGCCGCCGGGAGGTTCGACCTCATCGAGGACGGCATCGGTCATGGCGACGACGAGCGCGTCCCGGGAAGGGAAGTGGCGGTAGAGACTCATGGTGGCGATGCCGAGTTCGGTGGCCAGGCGGCGCATGGTGAGTCCCGCGAACCCGGTGCGGTCGGCCAGCGCGATCGCGGCGGTGGCGATGCGGCCGGAGGTGAGCGTTCGGGGCCGGGCGACGCGTTCCACCGGTGGGGCGGCGGCGCGGGCGCGGTAGGCGCGCGCCTGGCAGGAGCGGGAGCAGTAGCGGCGGCGGCGCCCGCGCTCTGGCTGGTCGATCTCGGTGCCGCATTGGGAGCAGCGGTCCACGGCGGTTCCATTTCGTCACAAGGCTCATCGTGTGACGAAATCATAGACCTTCCTGGCAGCGAGGGATAGTTTCGTGATGTCGATACGACGTACATTTTCGAGGAGGCATCATGAGTGCGATCACGATCCGCAGGGCCGGCGGAGCCGACTTGGAGGCCCTGGTGCCCGCTTACGCGGCGGCGACCGCCGACGAAGCGACCAATGCGTGGGTGGCGTCGGCCGGGCCGGTACCGGAGGACGCGTATGCGCAGTACCTGACCGAGTCACTTCGGGACCACCTGACCGACGACGAGGTGTGGGTCGCCGAGCGGGACGGGGACATCGCGGGCATCTCGGTGTGGCGGCAGGTGGTCTCGGCCGATCAGCTCAAGCTCGAGGCCGACCGGGCCGCGGCTCTGGCCGAGTCTACCGGCTTGGCGGTCCTGCGCCGGGCCGAGACGGCGTTGCGCGCCACCGGCGCGGCGCATCCCGACCGGTTCCCGCACCTGTACCTGTACCTGATCGCCGTGGCGCCCGAGCATCGCGGGGCCGGCGCGGGCGGGGCGATGCTCCGCGAGCGGCTGGCGGTGGCCGACCGCGAGCGGACGCCCGCATATCTGGAGGCGAGCACCGAGGACTCGGCGCGCCTGTACAAGCGGTGCGGGTTCGAGGAGACCGGCGAGCGCATCCAGCTGCCCGAGAGCGGACCTCGGCTGATTCCGATGTGGCGTGAGCCTGCCGGATCGTGAGAGCGCGGACCGGGCGTGCCCGTCATCGACCTTGAGCTTGGGGTACCGCTTGCGGCGAGGTTCGGTAGACGCTCGGCCGGGATCTCCCGGCCGAGCGTATCGCCTGGAGTACCTCGGCGGTGCCCCGGCCGACGAGCCGGTTGCACGTCTTGGCCACCGGTACACCCGCCGTCTCCTCGTTCCCTCGGTTCGACGCGCCGGATCGCAGCAACGGCGGGTGCGCTCCTTGCCGCTGCGTTGGGACTCCAGCGCTCTCAGCGTCGGCGCTTCGGGCGCTTCTTCTTGCGCTTCAGGTGCTTGGCCCGGTTGCGGGCATCCTCCAGGCCGGCCCGGCGGCGCGCTCCCGGACCGGCCATGAGCGGCACGATCTCCGCAGCGAACAAGTCGACCAGCCATTGGTCGGGGTGGCCGCTCTCGGCGATCAGTCGCGCCATTCCCTCCCGCGCTTCGCGCGGCATGTCCTCCATAGACTCGACGTACCCCTCCGGCCCGAGGGTTTCGACCATTTCCAGGATCTGCTCGGCGATGCCGAGCGCCGACTGGGCACGCTCGGCCTCGGTTCCCGCCATCAGCGCTTCAAGATCGACGCGTCCCCGGAGACCGTTGAGCATCAGTGCGATCGGCGCCAGACGACGGTCCTGTCCTGCGCGGTCGAGCAGCTCCGGGCCGACCGCGTCCGCGGCGGCGCCCAACATGGCGCTCTGGCGGGAGCGGAACGGGTTCGCGGCGATCCCTTCCAGCAGTGGGGCCGGATCGTCGCCGTTCGCGGCGAGCCAGCGTCGGATCTCCTCGACGCCGGTGTCCTCGTCGTAGTAATCGACGACGTTCACCAGCATCACCGCCGCCGGGCACCCGGTCAACTCCCCTACGACCGGGGCGGTCAGACCAGCCTCGCGCCATTTGGCCCACACCAGGGCGCGACCGAGTTCGGTGAGCCGGACCGACACCTCCTCGTCCGGGTCGGTGAGGCCGAACTCGTCGGGTGCCCATTCCCCGTCGAATCCGACCGCGCCGAGCCGGTGCACCACGGTGAGAACGTGGTCGATCTCCGGGTGGAGTGTCAATGAAACGGCCAGGCGGCGGAGACCGTCGGGACCGTCGTCGCCGCCGGAGGCTGCCGCACCGATCCGTTCCTTCACCTCGGCGACCGGAAGCGCCACGTTCGTCCCGAGCAGCGCTTCGATGAGCATTCGGAGGAAGGAATAGTGCTCTTCCGAACGCGACGGCGCGAGCAGGCCAGGTTGCCGGGGCCGCCACAGCGGCTCGGCCTCCCATGCCGCCAGCAGCAGCGCGTGCGGGTCGCGGGCGAGCCGCGCGTTCTTGGCGACGGGCACGAGACGCTGCTTGACGCGCCGTACCAGACCGGTGCCGAGCAGGAGTTCCACGTACCAGTTCAGGACCGGCAGGTCCGTTGCGCTGGTGAAACTCTCGGTGTCGTCGCCGGTGCCGATGAGCTGGACGAGCGCGACCGCGTCCGCCTTGCGGAGGTTGCCGCGCTGGGTGATGGCTCGGCCTTCGCCGAGCCAGTCGAGGAAGGCCGCCGCGCCGCGGACGGCTGCGGCGTCGCCCGCGAGCGCGGGAATTCGTTGAGGCTCAGGCAGTTCGGCCGCGGGAAGTGCGGGCATGCGTTCGTTGCGGACCTGCCGGGCGGCCTGCCGGGCTATGGCGGTTGCGCTCGCTACGCGGTCGTAGCGGACGTTCTCGTCCATCATGAAGGCGTTGAACCGCTCGAAACCGCCTGGCGAGGCCGGGTCGATGCCGGACCTGAGCGCGGCTTCCGCCGCGATCCGCGCCGGTCCCCAGTTGCCGGGGTCGGTGAACGCGGACGGGAAGTCTTCGGCGCATTCGTCCACGGCCGCTTCCAGAGCGTCCGCGCTCGACCCGAGCGGGTGGAGCGCGGCGGCGTATTCGAGGAACCGCAGCCAGGTGCGCAGCGCCTCGGGGACGTGCGCGTAGTGCTCGATGCCGCCGGTGAAGCGCTCGGGGACGATCTCGGTCAGGAACTCCCGCACCAGGTCCGGGGTCCAGTACCCGAGGCGGCCGTCGCGGCTCTCGTGGCGGAATTTGAGCGCCTCCCGCGTCATACCCGGGTCGAAGACGCGGCCGTTGGCATCTGCCCAGACCTCGGCCCGTCTGAGGCGCATCTCGATCGTCTGCTCGAACTCGTCGGCGTCGCCACCGGGGTAGTACCACTGCATGGGCCCAGTATCGCGCTTCCGCGAGCCCCGGCCAGGTCGGTACCCCGGGGTTGGACCGGGCGAGACGCTCCTACCCGGAGACCGGCCGCGAGACCGCTTCGAGGGACGGACGTAGCATGAGGACAGAGAGCACCGGAAGCCGAAAGGTTGGCTCGTGATCGACCCCTCGACAAGCAATGTCCTGATCCCGGCCCGCGACGACGACAGCGTTCGCGCGGTCGGCCGTGCCTACATCGACCTCGGCTTCGGCCAAGGGGAGTCGCTGTTTGCCCCAGGTAGACCGCTGTGGAACCTCCGTACGGTCAGCGAACTCCACCGCTGCTACAACCAGCGGCCCGACGAAGGCAGCGACAGGTTCCACGAGAAACTCGAACGCCAGCTCGCCGATGCTTCGGACGACGCCAAGCTCCTCATGGCGGAACTGCTGGCGCTGCAAGCGCTGCCGCTGAGCAAGGGCAACCTCAAACCGAGCAGCAAGGTCGACCGAGTGGAGCCGGTGCTCCGCTGGATGCACAACCGTGTCGAGCTGCCCGACCAGGTCTTGGCGGCATTCCAAGAGGGGACTTGGAACGGCGGCACCGGAGCGCACACGATGCTCTGGAAGTGGCTGTCCGACGCAGTGGAACTGCTCATGGGCTGGTTTCAGCTGCCAGAGGATCAGCGGTTGCACATCATCGCAGATCCTTGGGAGTGGCGCGATTGGGTTCGTACCGCCGGAGGCATGCCCTCCCTGACCGAAGCGTTGCTCTATCTCGGCTTCCCTGAGCAGTTCCTCCCGATCGTCAACGTCGAGCACAAACGGAAGATCCGCGCCGCCTTCAATCGCCTGCTCCCCGACGAGGTGGCAACCGAAGATCTCGACCGAGACCTCTTCGCGATCACGCTGCGACTGCAACAGCAGTACGGGGATCGGATCGACTTCTACAAGCGCCCGTTCAAGGACGATTGGCGGACGGCGATACGTCCCAGCGGGGAACGGCGAGCCTGGTTCCTACGTCCACCCCAGGGCAGCGACACGGAACCTTCGCGTTGGACGGACCAGGGCATAGTCACCCTCCCTGGCGGCCGCCTCGGTCCACTTCAGATGACAACGGACCGGGCGGTGATCAGGAACGCGGTCGAAAGCGGCTACGGCCACCTCGACTACGCGGAGCGCGCCGCGCTGACCACGGAGATCCATTCGTTCTGGTCGCTGATGCAACCGGACGACTTGGTGGCGACCGCCGTCGGCGACCAGGTCTGGATCGGTGTGCTCAAGAGCGATCCGACGATCGACACCGGGTCTGGCTCGGAGCTGCGGCGCGAGGTCGACTGGTACAGCAAGAAGCCGACCGCATTGCCCAACCTCCCGCAATCGCTGCGGGTCGAGCTCCAACGCTCGGACAGGATCGCCGACATCTCAGGTGAGCTGACCGAGCTGTCGCAGCTGCTGGGTGTCGAAGCCGACTCGGCAGAGGAGGAGCAGGAGAAGACACCGGAGGTCGACCCTCTCGATCCTCAACTGCTGCAACGGCTTTCCGGACGCCTTCATTTCGATGCGGCGTGGCTGCGGGACCTGATTTCACTGCTCCAGAGCCGCAAGCAGGTCGTGCTCTACGGACCGCCGGGGACCGGCAAGACCTTTCTCGCTCAGGAACTGGCCGAGCATCTCACCGATCGTGACGCGGTGACACTGGTCCAGTTCCACCCCTCCTATGCCTATGAGGACTTCGTCGAAGGCTTCCGGCCGGCTCCTGCCGAGGAGGGATCGGTCGGGTTCGTCCTGACTCCCGGCCCGCTTCGCGACCTGGTCCGCAAGGCCCGCAATGACCCGCGTCCGCACGTGCTCATCATCGACGAGATGAACCGCGCCCATCTGGCCAAGGTGTTCGGGGAGCTCTATTTCCTGCTGGAGTACCGGGACCGCTCGGTCCGCCTCCAGTATTCGCCCGGTGAGTCTTTCTCGCTGCCGGAGAACATCTACGTCATCGGCACCATGAACACCGCCGACCGGTCGATCGCACTGCTCGACGCCGCGATCCGGCGACGGTTTGCGTTCGAGGAGATGCACCCCGAAGTGCCGCCCGTACGGGAGCTGCTCAGTCGATGGCTGGGACCGAACGGTTCCGGAGATCCCCGTCCCGCGCTGTTGCAGGCCCTGAATGCGGCGATCCCCGAGTCGGACCACGATTTCAAGATCGGTCCTTCGTATCTCATGCGCTCCGATGCCGGAACCGACGCCGGGCTCGAGAGGATATGGCGGCATGATCTGCTGCCGCTGCTGGAGGAGCATTTCCACGGCAGGTTCAGCCGCGCCGACATTCACGACCGGTTCGGGCTCGAAACCATCAGGCGAACAGCCGGTGTGGCGGTGCGCCCCGACGCGGCCGAGGAGCGTCCTTCGACGTGACCGAACCCGTGGTGCTGGGCGAATTCCAGAAGGAGCCCGTGGTCCGCGCCATCGATCACGGCACCGCTGCCGCGCTTTCGGCAACCGGACTCGTCAAGATCGCACCCGAGTCGGGTGGACGGTGGCGGCTGAGCGGCACCGGCAAGGTGGGCGCGGTTCGCATCGGCGACCTGGACGTCCAAGTGAAGCCGAAGATGGGCATCTCGCGGCTGCTGTTCCTGCTCGGGTACGCCAAGAACCCAAATTTCCTTCCCGAGGACGCACCCGGCACTGCTGAGGACGATCTCTGGCCTGCACTGGCCGAGTCGCTGGTCCGGTACTCGGAGCGCGCGCTGGCTCGCGGACCGATCCGGGGCTATGCGGCCGTCGACTCCACATTGCCGCTGGTCCGGGGCCGCCTGAGGGTGGCCGACCAGATCGCCGCCCGTCCCGGGCAGTCGTTCCCCTTGGAAGTGCGACACGACGAGTACTCGACCGACGTGTTCGAGAATCGGTTGCTCAAGACCGCGTTGCGGAGCATGGCCCGCGTCCCGAGGCTTCCCGACGGGATTCCGGCGCGGATCGCCCGTCTCGATGCGCGCCTTCGTGAGGCCAGCTACCTGGCCGGCGTGACGTCGGACCAGGCCTGGTCGCCCACGCGACTCAACGCCCATTACACCGATGCGCTCCGGATCGCGGAAATCGTGCTTCGCCACCAATCCTCAGAGACCAGCTCGGGCGGTTTGAACGTGGCGTCGTTCGTGGTCCCGGTGCACCAGGTCTTCGAGGAGTTCGTGACCGTAGCGCTGCGAGAGTCGTTCGCTCGCTTCCGAGGTCGGGTCGACGACCAGTTCAACGGCCACCTCGATGATCAGCGGACCGTCCGAATCAGAGCTGACATGGTCGTCTCCGTCGACGGAGCACCGAATGCGGTCGTCGACGCCAAGTACAAGTTCCAGGACAGGCGAGGAACGAACGGCGATCACTTCCAGATCGTGTCGTACTGCACCGCGCTCGGTGCGACGACCGGTTGCCTGGTGTACGCCCACGGCTTGCAGGATCCCGAATGGCTGAGCATCCGGAACTCCCCCATCCGCATCTTCCGGTTCCCGCTCGATCTCGCCGCCCCGCCGACAGCGATCCTTCGAACGATCGCCCAGCTCGCCGTGGAACTGCTCGACCGTTCCTCAAGGGCCGCTTCCACCACCAGGGCAAACGCTAGAGCATCCGGTGTCTTATTGGTCCGGAAGGATCTCGAGCGCGGGAAGCGCGTCGACGATCTTCATGGTCTCCAGGCTCACGGTCACTATCCTTTTGAGCAGGTCGATGATGTAGCGCGGATCCTCGGACCAGTCGTTGGGGTCGTTGACGATGCCGCTCGCCTTGTCGGTCCGGACGTAGTAGCGGTCCATGATCCACTCGACGGCCGAACGCGAGCCGATCTGGTAGCGGTAAGCGGCTTCCGGGATGTCGGCAAGTGTGACGTGGGAGTTGTAGACGATCCGGGTGCGATCCTGCCTGGACGCGAATCGCATCTTGCGGTCGACGCGATAGAGGTCCCCAGGGTCGACCGTGGCGGTCGCACTTACGATCTCCCGGATGCGAGAGCACGGTTCGACCGTCTCGTAAGCGAGGTGCAGCCTCATGAGCCGACTGCCCAAGCGGGCGAACTCGTGGAACCGCATGACTTTGGGAATTCTGGGCAGCGACTTTCGAAGGTCCGCTTCGAACTCCGACCGGTAGCTCGGCGAGTGCAGGATGCCGTAGACGTAGTGGAAGATGTCGTCCTTCGAGATCGAAACGTCTCGGTAGGTCTCCCGGTAGTCCCTGAGAGCGGCATCGGTGATGTTGTCCGTCCGCACGTGACCCTCGCAGCTATCGGCAAGTATCAGGGTGTCGGGATCTACACGGTGATAGGTGTAGCGGGCGAAGAGAGGGCCGACGCTCTTGGTCCCCACCGCATGAAGATCTGGGACTGCATCGACGGCAAGTACCGAGAACGGCTCCTCAGAGCCTGCGCCGGTGATGTAGAAGCCGCAATTCTGGTGCGAAATGCCCGGGAACACTTGCGGCAGCTGTCCGACTCGATGGTTGAGGTCGTGGTTGAAGTAGACGACCTGCCTGTTGAACGGACGGTAGATCCCCACGTTAACGTTTCTTGAGTCAAACTCGAGTCCTTTTCCCTGCACCGCCTTTGTGAGCAGGCTGGAAGACCAGCTGATTCGTCTGGAATTCCCGTCGACCAGATCAGCGGCTCGCGGCGCCCGTTCTGCCGTCGAATCGTCATGCGTAGGCATAAGATTCGTAAGTCTTGTGGTTTCGCTGTTGTAGAAGTCAATCATCGATCGAACGTTTTCTACGATCTTCCCTTCGGAGTAGCCGTATACCCATGAGTCTCGGTTTGTCTGCAGCCCCGGAGTGATCGTTTGGAAGATAGGTGTCGCGTCTTCCACGGCGGCCCTGCTTCCGGCAGGCCGGAATGTCCGGAACCGCTTATCCCTCTGATTGATCCAGTCACCGACCTCGTCTGCTTCGATTAGTTGCCAATCCAGCGCGTCCAGCCCTCTGTAGCTGAGACGGGTGACCTCGTGTTCGAGTATCTCAAGCTTCCGACCTCGACTGTGGTAGTCGCCCACGTCCCTGTAGAAGATGCGGCACGCTTCGCCTTCAGCCGCACTGCCGCCTTTGACGAGCAGGAGCACCGCGATTCCCGCCCGGCTGCTCGAACCGAAGATCTTGCCGCCCTCCTTCTTCGAGAGCTCGCCGGCGGTCCGCTGATTTCCTCGGAGGTTGAAGCAGTAGATCGCGTCGAACTCCTCGGTGAGGGTGCGGCGCAGCCCTGCGGCGGTGTTCCCGTCGATGAACCCGTTGTTCAGGACGAGGCAGATCACGCCGTCGTCCTCGATCCGGTCGCTCGCCCAGCGCAGCGCGCGCACGTACGAGTCATAGAGCGAGTTCTTGTTGGTGGCGGTCGACCTGGCCACGTATGTCTCGCGGATGCGCCGGTCGAGCTCGGGGTACTTCAGGTTCTGGTTGCGGTCGTTCTGGTTGTTCTGGCCGACGGAGTACGGCGGATTGCCGATGACGACGATGATGCGGACGCTCTGCTGGCGCACCGCGCGTTCGGTGTTGCCGCCGAGCACACCCTCCGCAGCCTCAGGCCGGCTCTCGTAGAGCTGGAACGTGTCGGTCAAGACCATGCCGTCGAACGGCCGGTACCCCGCTTCCGCGGACCTGCTGTGGAACGCCTCCTCGATGTTGACGGCGGCGATGTAGTAGGCGAGCAGGACGATCTCGTTCGCGTGCAGTTCACTGCCGTACTTCCTGACGAGATCCTCGGGGCGGACGAGCCCCGACTGGAGCAGCCTGACGAGGAATGAGCCGGTGCCCGCGAACGGATCGATGACCTGGACCCCTTCGTCGCTCAGTGAGGCGCCGAGGTACTTCCGCAGGGCTTGATCGGTGAGGTGGAGGATGAAATCCACGACTTCGACCGGGGTGTAGACGATGCCGAGTCGATCGGACACCTCCGGCATGGCGCTCTTGAAGAACTGCTCGTAGAGCTCCAGCAGGATCTTCTGACGCCCCTCAGGGTTGTTGATGCCTTCGATGCGAGCCCGGACTTGCTCGTAGAACCTTTTGAGCGTGTCGCGCTCGGAGTCCAGGGCCTGGTCGTCCAAAGCTTCGAGCACGGTCTCCATGGCCGCGGAGACCGGGTTGTGGGCTGCGAACTCGTACTGGTCGAAAAGGGCGTCGAAGACCGGTTTCGTGATCAGATGCTGAGCCAGCATTTCGATTGCATCAAGCTCTGAGATGGAGGGGTTGAGGTTCGAGCGCAGTGCTGCGACGAACGAGTCGAACACCCCTCGCTTGCCCGGGAGGTCGAGGGCGTTTCGGATGCGGGTCATGTGGCTGCCCGCGATGGCCGCTATGTCCTTGGCCCATTCCTTCCAATATGCCCGCGTGCCGACCTTCTGCACGATTCGCGCGTAGATGGCGTTGCGCCACTCTTCGACCGACGGGATGCCGTCCCGGGCCACCCGCACGAGATTCCCGAGGTCGCCCGAGTCGTGGTCGTCGGCGATGTGGCCGATCTTGATCCGATCGGAACGGGACTTGCCGAGTCCGATCCGGTTGACTTCGGCGTTGAATCGATCGTCATGGGAGCGAAGGGCGTTGAGAACTTGCCACACGGTCCGGTAGCGCTCGTTGTCGTCGAGGGCCTCGTTCGGAGGAATGCCTTCCGGAACGGCGACGGGGAGGATGATGTAGCCGTACTCCTTCCCTGAAGCTCGCCTCATGACGCGGCCCACGGCCTGGATGATATCGATGACCGAGTTGCGCGGGTGTAGGAACAGGACCGCGTCGAGCGCCGGGACGTCCACTCCTTCGGACAGGCATCGGGCGTTGGAGAGGATCCGGGCGGTCCCCTCGCCGGGGTCGGACTTCAGCCATTCGAGTGCCCTACCGCGTTCCAGGGCGTTCATCGTTCCGTCGACATGCTCGATTTCGCAACGCAGACCGCCCTCGGGCGACGCGCCGAGCCGCTCGGTCACCTGCGGGAAGACTTCGGTCAGGTGCTTCGACGCGGCGATGTTCCGCGCGAAGGCGACGGCGCGCCGCATGGGCGCCTCGCCGGGTCGGAACCCGTTCTCCTCGATCGAGGGTCCGAGGCGCTTGCGCAGGCCGTTCCAGACTCCGATGATCTTGGCGGCGTCGGCGACGTTGAGTTCCATGTTGTCGTCCGCGAGCTCCGCCTGCATGGTCCTGGCCGCGTAGCCCGCATCGACGCCCAGCACCAGGACCTTGTAGTCCGCGAGGAGTCCGGCTTCGACCGCTTCCCCGAAGCCCAGCTTGTGGAACTCGGGTCCGAATCTCGCCTCGTCGTCCATCGAGCAGAGCTCGGCGCTCCTCCGTTGGGCCTCGACTTTGGCGGGCTCCGTGTAGATCCGCGGTGTAGCGGTCATGTAGAGGCGCCGTTCGGCCGCGATGTAGGCCGGATCGTGGATTCGGATGAAGTTGGATTCGTCCCGATCGGTCAGGGCGGCACCGGTGGTGCGGTGCGCCTCGTCGCAGACGACGAGGTCGAACGCGTCAAATCCGGCGGCTTGGGCTGCGGCGATGGTCGGCAGGGACTGGTAGGTGCAGAAGACCGCTGTCATGCCGGGCCCGTAATCGCCGCCGCGGATCCGATCGACGAGCTTCGCGGCGCTCGTCGTGGCAGGCAGGGCGAGGTCGTGCACCGACTGGTCTCCGGAGTCGGTCTGCTTGGCGTGCTTGGAGACCTTCGGGTCCGAGCAGACCGCGAACGGCCGCAGGGCGGTCTCGGCCTCGGAGACCCATTCACGGATGCTCTGGGACAGCAGGGAGATCGAGGGCACCAGGACCAGCACGCTGAGCGGCTCCTCCTGCGTGGAGGCGAGTCGTTCGGCGATCTTGAGCGCGGTCAGTGTCTTGCCGGTGCCGCAGGCCATGGTGAGTCGGCCACGGTCGTGCGTCTCGAACCCGCTGAGAACTGCTTCGATCGCCTCCTCTTGATGCGGCATGGGCGCTTTCTTGGCGTGCAGGTACTGCGGGCCGAGGCGCGCTCCCTCGGCCCATGCGTACTCGGAGGCGACCTTGTCCCAGTCGATCGGGCTCGTGTCGAGCTGGGACATCCCGACTCTGGTCACCTCGATCTGCTGGTCCACAAGAGCGGCTTCGGCGTTCGGGCCCCACTTGTCGGTGCTCGAGACGATGATGCGGCGGTTGATACCCCTCTTTCCCGAGGCGGTGAAGAAGGAGTCGAGGTCGGCCTTGCGGATGACCTTGTCCGGTCCGTAGAACTTGCACTGGATCGCGCAGTACGCTTCGGATCCCGCTTCGCGGGCGACGAGGTCGATACCGGTGTCGGTGGCGTTGTGCTCGGCGAGAGGGGAATCGGCCCACATCCACACTTCGGAGAACTGCTGTCTCCATTGCGGATCAGTACGGAAGAAGGCGAGCATGAGCTGCTCGAATCGACGGCCGCGCTCCGCGTTGCTCTGCGAGGTCTCGCGAATGTTGTCGAGGATGTCTCGGACGGTTCCGGCCATGGCGCTGCCTCCCAGGGGAAGGAACGGCGTCAGACTTGCCCACCACTTTGCGTAACGCCTTCAATACATGAGGGACGTTAGCGTATTGCGCTTCTGTCTACAACCCTCAAACTCGGAGCCGAACTGCCAAGGGGCGGTGGACGAGCCCGCGCTACACCGGCCGGGGAACCGCTCGACCGAATCCGCATGTGATCAGCCCTCGCAGTCACGGAACAGGCGCTCTTTCCTGCGCCACAGGTCGATCGCGTGATCCAGGACGGCTCGGGTGCGGACCGGGTCGTCTTGACCCAGCCAGGCGAGGTTGTCGGGGGCGGCGGCCAAGCGCGGGAGGCAGTCGAGGTGGGTGACGTGGCCGATGAGGGGCGGGTCATCCTCGGTGAAGGTCACGCGGAGCACCGGTTCATGCCAGTTCCAGACGAAGGTCAGGGATCGGTTGTCAAGTTCGAGGTAGCCGAGGACGGGGAGGCCGTCGATGAAGCGGAGGGTCATCCTTCGACCTCCGCTTCGTGGCGGGCGGCGTGGTGCCAGATCGCGGTGGCCTTTTCCTTGGCGACTCGGCGGAGCGCGGCGGGCCATTCTGCCCGGTAGAGGTGGAGGCGGGCGAACGGGGAGCCGATGCGGTTGATATAGCCGAGGTCGACGGCCGGTTCGGGTGCGATGCGCCGCAGGCGAACGGAGGTGGTGGAGCCTCCGGCGAGTTGGTAGACCTCGATGCGGCGGTGTTCGAGGGTGAAGCGGCCCAGGACGATGCGTTCGGGGTTCATGCCGCACCGCCCCAGGAGAAGCCGATGAGGGTGGTGAGCACGTCGCGGAGCGAGTCGGAGTTGATGTTCGCGGCGAGCAACTTGACCGCGCTGCGGCGTTTGGGGCATCCGTGGGCGCCCCACTTGTGGTGGCACCATTCGCACCGCAGGCGGCCGAGACCGAACCAGGTGCGGTACGGCTTGTGGAGTTCGAGGTCGATTTTGACCGAGGCTGGGACCGGGTCATAGCGTAGGCTGGAGCGGACCACGGGAGGTTTCCTCTCTGGTAAGGGGCGGGCCGCCGGATTTCTGCCAAGGCCTCAGGCGGCCCGCCGCGTTTCTATTCAGTTGGTTCTCTGGGACGCGTGATACACGCGTGCTGAAACTGTTCCACGTCCTTTCGTCGTTTTCAAGGCACGACACGCCGTCTAGACGAAAGCGTCTAGTTCGGGCGGTCGTAATACGCCTGACGGAGCTCCTTCTCCGCCAACGCAGTAGGCGGAATCACACTCGCAAGCCGTTGAGGAGCGAGCTCGTGTCGCCGCTGCGGACGAGCACGAGCCGACCGCGAGCCCTTGCGGCGGAGCCGAACAGAAGCGATCGCGCCCGCTGTTCCTCACGGGCGCAGGGTCGCCTTGTCATCACTCGGCCGGACACGGGTATAGAGCGGGGAGTGCTCGGCTTCGAGTCCGGAGCGGCGCCTACTCCGCGTTTATGAACGCCGCGAACGCGGTCCAATCGCCGTACTCCGCGGCGATGTCATCAGGCGCTCCAGTAGGAGGTGACCAGATCGGTTCAAGGTGGCGCATCCAGAGCCCGTATGCGCGTGCCATGGCCGAGGCGGTTCGATCGATCGCTGCGAGCGCCTCCACGACTTGGCCTGTATTGCCGACACTGGCGGCCCATCTGAGATGGCCGCCCTGGTCCTCAAGGTAGGACAGCTGATTCTCAAGGACGTGGTGGCACCTGCCAACCCGATCCCTGCAGACTTCGTCAGGGTCGCGTTCCTCCTCGGTGATCTCGTCGATCCCTTCGAAGGGGTATTCCTTCTCGAGCTCTGCGAGCGTCAGCACCGGGGCTTCAACGATGTTCGAGTCCGCTGATCCGACACCATCGCGCAGGGCGACCAGCTCGGCCCAGGCAATTGCGCGTGCGTGGAAGTCGATCGTCGCGAGTGATTCGACCCAGCTGATCCACTCGCCTACGATGGCGGGCTTCTGTTCGGACAGGTAGTCGCCAAGAGTCCAGGCGTTGATCGTCCAGCCATAGGATTCGGTCGCAGCTTCGAGCGCCCTCTTGATGTCATCTTCAGCGAATGCGATCGCATCATCAATGCGCTCAGCCAGGTCGGGTTCGTTCGTGGGGTTCATGAGGATGTCCGTTCTCGGTGGGGTACAGCGCCCAGGGGCACAACGTTCGAATCGGGCAGATCATCGACATTGTATGTGGTGCAATGCTTTTGCGGGAAACTCTCGAAGGAGGCCGCTCCTCAGGACGTGGGGTCGGTCGACCATTCGTTGGCGAAGTGCTCCATCTGGCGCAGCACCAGCTTGATCGCGTCCTCGGACTGCTCGGGCGGGTAGCCGTGGCGGGCGAGGAGGCGCTTGATGGTCGAGCGGAGGTTGGCGCGGATCGGTTCGCGGGAGATCCAGTCCGGCTTGAGGTTCTTTCGGACCTGGACGACCAGGTCCCGGGCGATACCTGAGAGGACTTCGTCGCCCATCAGTTCTCGGGCGCTGCCGAGATCGGCGACGGCGTCGTAGAAGGCGAGTTCGTCATTGCTCAGCGGCGGGGTCAACTGCTCGCCGCGGCGGGCGTCCTCGGCGATCTGCTTCGCCATCTCGACTAGGCCGGCGATGATCTCGGCGCTGGTGAGCTGCTGGCGCATGTATACAACGGGCCCATGCGTGAGGTGCCGGCTGATCGACTCGTCCAGGATGCGGCTGCTCTCGAACAGTTGCTTCGCTGACGGCGGCCGGACCGGAACGCGGAACCCGTCGTTCAGCGCCACGTCACGGAGTTACCAGGGCGCGTGCGAACCGTCGGGCAGCAGGCATGATCCGTGATCGGCGGGGCCGAGTCGCTCGATGAGGTCGACCACGCCGGGGATCGCCTCCTCCAGCGGGGTGGCCTTCTCGGCATGGCCTGTCATATCGGTCTGCAGGTAGCCGGGCCACAGGGCCGCCACGATCGGTCCGGTGTCGGCCACTTCGACGGCGATCATCTTCGTCAGCGCGTTGAGCGCGTATCGGCTGGCGACGAACGCGTGGTTCTCCGTGCGGGTGAGGCTGCCGATCGGTCTGGTGGGCATCGTGAGGTTCACCAGCCGAGCGTCCGGGCGCAGCAGGTCGAGGAACCGCTGGGCCATCAGCATCGGCCCGACCGTGTTGACGCGCAACACTTCGAGCATCCGCGGCCCGTCGACTTCGGCGAGCCCGGAGCTCGGCTCGAAAACCCCTGCGTTGTTGACGAGGCGATCGAGTCCGCCGTGGGACGCGATGACATCCGCGGCGTCCTCGATGTCTCGCTGTGACCGGACGTCGAGAGGCACGATCACGAGTTCGTCTGCGGCCAAGGCGTGCAAGGCCGACGCGTTCTCGGGGTCACGGACACCCGCGAATACTCGAGCACCCCGCTTCAGATACTCGCGGGTCAGCGCAAATCCGATACCGCGGCTCGCTCCGGTGATCAGAACATCGGCCACAACGGCATGTTATGTGCTCAATGCTCGCCTGCGTCCGCCCGCGTTTCGTCCCGCCGATCGGCTGAGATGCGGCAGGCCGCCGAGCGGACCGCTTATCGGGTCGGCCATCCACCATAGGGGACGGTGATCAGCTCCAGGTTGTGGCCATTGGGATCGAGGAAGTACACGCCGCGGCCGCCGTCGTTGCGGTTGATCTCGCCTTCGCGCCGGTGCCCCGGGTCGGCCCAGTAGGTGATGCCCCGCTCCCTGATCTTGACGAAGGCTACGTCGAACTCCTCGTCGGAGACCAGGAAGGCGTAGTGCTGCGGGGCGATGCCGCCCTTCGGCGCGGTCGCGAAGACGGCTCTTCCACAGGATAGGCGCCATCCCTGCGTGACCAAGCCGGAAGCGGCCCGGCCAGGGGAAGCCTGTGTGACCATGTCCAGATGAACAGGCAGGCAGCAGGGCGAGGCACCGTCGTCATGCGGTTGATCGGCTGACGGCCATGGGTGCGTGGTTCAGCGACCGGATCATCGACGCAGGGCGACTGCCGTTGTTCTGCTTCTTCTCCGGCATCGTGGTCGGGTTCCTGTTCATCCGCCTGTCGGTCCGCATGATCAGGGCCGACGTGCGCTGGTGGCCGGGCAATGTCACGCCCGGAGGCATGCACCTCCACCATATGGTGTTCGGACTCGGATTCATGGTCGTCGGCGGAGTCGCCGGGCTGGCCGTCCCCGACGAGCTCGAGGGATGGACGGCGGCCGCCGCCGCGCTCTTCGGCATAGGCACCGCGCTCGTGATCGACGAGTTCGCCCTGATCCTCCATCTCGACGATGTCTACTGGTCCGAACAGGGCCGGATCTCGGTGGACGCCGTGTTCGGGATCATCGCGGTCACCGCGTTGCTGCTCTTGGGCCTGCATCCGTTCTTCGGGTTCGAACCCGACGAGAACCTCTCGGGCGTCTGGCAGGCGTGGCCCCTGCTGATCGGGCTCGGCCTGGCCGTGATCACCGTGCTCAAGGGCAAGATCTGGACCGCGGTGTTCGGTGTGTTCCTGCTGCTGCCGCTGCTGCTGGGCGCGATCCGGCTGGCGCGGCCGCAGTCGCCTTGGGCGCGATGGCGCTACCGGGCCGACAGGCCGCGCGGGGCCCGCAAGTCCGAGCGGGCGTTCAAGCGCGAGAACCGACTGCATCGGCCGGTCGCTCAGCTCAAGAACCGCCTCCAAGACCTGGTCGCGGGGCGCCTCCGCCAGTGAACCGGTCAGCGGTGTGCGAGCGGCCGCTGCTACCGTTGTTGAGGTCGCTTCCATTCCGTGACCGGAAGACTTCGCAGTGACCGACTCCCCTACGTACGCTTTCGGGCTGGACGCGGTCGGGCTCGACGACCGCATGCGGCTGTTCAGCTTCATCACCGCCCCTGAACGGCACGACTACCTTTGGGTGCTGCGCGCCATCGACCGGGCCCGCGCTAACTACCAGGTCGTGCTGTCGACCGAGGCGGTCTCACAGGCGCTCGACGAGCTCGCCGAGCGGGACAGCAGCTGCCCCGGCGGCGGCGAGGTCGATCTGGCCGCCCGCTTGGACGCGCTCGACGACTGGGGCGTACTCGACCGGACCCAGGACGCGGCTCGGGCCGCCACGATCGCCGAGTACCGGCGCCGCCACTCGGTCTACCAGTTCACCGAGGCCGGCCACCGGGCCTTCACCGCGGTGGAGTCGGTGCTCGGGGCGACGATGGAGGAGACGTCCTTGTCCCGCATCGTGTTCCGGGACCTGCTGGAGGACCTCGAACAGCTTGCGACGGCCAATCGAAGCGGCGACGGCGACACGGGTTCGCGAGCGTCTCGGCGACCTCCTCCATGTCCTCGAAGGACTTCGCGGCATCGACGACGATTTTCGTCGATCGGGCGCAATCCCTCCGACAGCCGGCTCCTTGGAGCCGCAAGCACGGCGCGGCTCCTTCGGAGGGCCGACTTCGACTGGGCGGGCCTTCGCATCGTCAAGCGCGGGCTCGAGCGGTTCGCCAACGCCGAACCATGGCGCATGTCGGCTGAGGACTACCGCTCTGGCGCCAAAGACATCGCCCTTCGCGGAAGCGGCGTCGAGACCCCTTGGGATCATCGGCTGGGCGAGTGCATGGCCGCCGAGGGGCGAGCGGTGATGGAGGAGAGTCTGATCGGCCTCCTGCTGCAGGATCTTCGCCGAGGTTGAACCCGGGCGGCTGCGCCGGCGATCGACGCACGAGCGACCAAGTCCACGAAGTGGATCTGGTCGAGTGCCCTGCCCGACAGCGCACCGGAAGCTCAGGCGTGTTGCTCCAATGCCTCGCGGCGTCCTTCTTCGCGGGCCTGCTCGAGTTTGCCCTCCAGCCGCGCTCGCGACCGGCGGCGGCCCCGCAGGCTCGAACCGATCAGCAGCGCGATGCCGGCCAGAACGAACAGCTGCGGCCACGGGACGGCCCAGAATCCGGCGTCCGCCTTCACGGGTTCGATCACGGTGTCCTCGCCTTCGCCGACCACGGTCGGCGTGACCGTGACCGAACCGGGCACGAACACCAGCGGCCACACGTCGTCGACCGTCACCGTGAACGCCCGCCGGTCCCCCGGCAGCAGTTCCTGGTCGATCTCGTCCGGCCCTGGGAAGGCGACCTCCCGCCCGCCGGCCGCCACGACCCCGGTCACCAGGAGGCGGGCGTTGCCGGTGTTCACGACCTCGAACGACACCTGCGCCGCGCCGGGCGCGAGCGGATTCCACGACAGGTCGTATGAGGACGCCACCGCCTCGACCGACGCGGCGGGCGCCAGCTCGCCGGTCACACGGGTCATCACGCGGAACCCCACCCGGGACTCCACACCGACCGTCGCGCCGTCCTCCCCCACCTGCTGCGACAGGACCGACGCCGCGATCCCCGCGGCATGGTCGCCCGGAGTCGCGTTCTCCGGCACCGTGGTCGTGAACGGCACGGTCACGGTCTCGTCCGCGCCGACCGTGACCTCGTCCTGCACCTCGATCCACAGCCCCGCGTCCACGGACTCCTCGTCGGAGGGCAGCATGCTGAAGCGGCCGTTGTCCTGGAAGTAGCCGTCCGCCGCGGAGAGGCGGAACGTCACGTCCTGGTCGGACAGATTGCGGACCGCCAGGTATTCGGTCGCGGTCTCGCCCGGGTCGAGTTCCTGCTCCACCCAGGACCGGCCGTCCTCGCCCGCCTCGTCCGCCGGACGCACCGACCAGGTCACCGTGCCCGAGTCCTCACCCGGCGTTTGCGCGGCGGCGGGAACCGCGGGTCCCGAGGCGACCAGGAACACCGCGGCGGCGGCGCACAGACCGCGCACCGCGTGGGAGGAGAACGAGGGAACCATCATCGGCCTTTCCGGAGATCAGGAGGCGGCCCGAACGCGGGCGTTCGCTGAGGGGCGGGTGCCGCGAAGGGCCGGCACCCGCCCGACGGGCCTCATTCGAACAGCGAGAGCGTGATGTTCGAGGTGTACGAGCCGGGCTCGACGTCCGCCGGAACCTGCAGCGTCAGCAGTGCGCTCGCCTCCCACGATCCGATCGCCTCCTCGCTCGTGAGCGCCATCGCCAGCAGTTCGCGACCCTGAAGGCCGACGTTGTTCGGGGCCCCGTCGGTGTCCAGTGCCGGAGCGACGTCCGGGCCCACGGCGACGGCACCGGAGCCGTCGTCCACGAGCGACGGCGACCAGCCCAGGTTCTCGGCCCCGATCGGCGCCTGTCCCGCATCGCCCACGAAGCTCGAGGCCGTGCCCTCGACCCACCAGAACGCACCGTCCGGGATCTCCTCCGCGGTCCGCGTGTCCGTCACGGTCACCGTCGGCAGCTCGCCCGTGAACTGACGCACCGTCTCCGTCGACCCGTTCTCGGCCAGCGTCGTCGTCGTACCCGCCACGCTCATCGCCAGCACACCCGGTTCGGTGTCTTCGATGGTCACGTTCACATCCACATCAGAACCGGTGCCGACCTGCTCCTCCGCGAACGCCGCACCCGCTACCCCCGCGAGCATCACGCCGCCGAACGCGGCGACCGACACCCGCTTCACCATTCCACGATTCATTTCGAGAGACCTCTCTTGGACTTGCGTGGGCGACCGTCGCCCTCCAGACCGGACGACGCTCGCGTCATCCGGGAATGCCCCGCCGGACTCGGCGCCGACGGGGCCGGGCGGCGGCCAGGGGCCGCCGCCCTGCCCCCTCAGCCGCAGTTCGCGGCAGGGAAGGCGACTTCCTGCAGTGCGGCGGCGCCGTCCGCCGCCGTCGCGGTCACGGTCACCGTGCCCGCCTCGATCTGCGCCGCCCGGGTCGTGAACCCGCTCGTCGCCGTGCGGCCCGCGGACACCGACGCGATCGTCTTGTCGCCGTAAGGCGTCGACACCACGAGCGACACCGGTCCCTCGCTCTGGTTCATGACCGACACGGTCAGCACGACCTTGCCCGCGATGCACCGCGATCCCATCGCCACCGCGAACTCCGGCCCCGGCGAGGGCACGGTCTGCGGCTCGACGCTCGAAAGGGTCGGGGTGACGGTCTGGAACAGGCCGTCCTCGCCGATCTCGAGCCTGTCGATGGTCGTCTCGCGGTGGGTCCCGTCGCCGCCCGAGAGCGCGAACCGGTGGTAGGCGATGTACCAGTCGTCCGTGCCGGGCACGTTGATGATCGAGCTGTGGCCCGTCCCCTTGATGCCGAGCGACGTGTCCTTCTGGAGGATCACGCCGCGGTACGTCCACGGTCCGTCGATGCTCGTCGACGTCGCGTAGCCGACGCGGTAGTTCTCCGAGCCGGTGTCGTCGATCGAGTAGGTCAGGTGGTACAGGCCGTCGCGGTAGTTGAGGAACACGCCCTCGCGGAAGTCGGTCAGGCCCGAGATCCGCTGGTAGGTGCCGGCTTTGATCGACACCATGTCGTCGTTCAGCTCCGCGATGACGGGGCTGCCGTTGCCCCAGGCGAGGTAGTACTTCCCGGAGACCGGGTCGTGGAAGGCCGCGGGGTCGATCGCCTGGCCCGAGGTGACGGCCTCGTTGTTGAGGATCATCGCCGTCGGCTGCGCCGTGAACGGCCCCTCGGGGCTGTCGGCGACCGCGACGCCGATGGTCTTGCGGTTCAGGGCCGTGTTGTGGCCGCTGAAGTAGAAGTAGTACTTCCCGTCCCGCTCGATGATCGTCGGCGCCCACGCGTTGCCGCTCGCCCAGGGGACGTCGCCGTTCGCGCCGTCCAGGGTCAGGAAGGGCTCATCGGAGCGCGTCCAGTCGACGAGGTTCTTCGAGGACCACACGTAGAAGTCCTTGCCGCCCCAGCCGGGGTACCCGTCGGTGGTCGCGTAGATGTAGTAGGTGTCGCCGAACACCGCGATGTTCGGGTCGGCGTAGAGCCCCGGCAGCACCGGGCTGTTCACGATCTGGGCGGAGAACGTCCACGTCGTGGTCGCCGCGCCGGCCGTGACCGTGTACTCGACGGGCGCGGACAGGTCCACGACCGTGCCCGACGGAGGCGAGACCGTGGCGCCGGTCGCCGAGCTGAAGATCGGCGCGAGTGCCGAGACGTCGGTGCCCTTCACTACCGGGAGGACGACGGTGTGCGCCTGGGCGTCGACGAGCGGCGCGGTCGCGAGCGCCGCGGCGTCGGTGAGCGACACGTCGGTGATCGCGCCCGTCGCGCCCGCGGCGTCGAGCACCTCGGCCGAGCTCAGCGCGCGGTCGTAGATCGCGAACGACCGGAACTTGCCCTTGAAGCGGGCGTCCTGCTCGTACAGCGAGCGACCGAGGTAGTTCGCCCAGGTCTCGCCGCCCGAGATGTCGCCGGGATCGATCGTCACGCCGTCCTTCACAGCGACGAGCACGCCGTCGAGGTACAGGCGGGCCGTCTCCCCCTGGAGCGTGTAGGTGAGGTGCGCCCAGCGTCCGCGCGGCAACGCCGAACCCGAACTCGCCGTCTGCTCCGAGGAGTACGTGCTCGCCGTGATGCTCGTGCGGTACGAGCCGTTGCCGGTCGTGAAGAGGTACCCTCGTCCGGCGCCCGCGGCGTCGGTGTTGCCGAGCCCCCAGATGAAGTAGCTGCCCGACTGCGTCGTGTCGACCCAGACGTCGGCGTCGACCGAGATGTCGGTGAGGCCGGCCATGAGGTCGTCCGGCAGGTCGACGTAGTCGTCCGTGCCGTCGAAGGCGAGGGCGCCGTCGGACCAGGTCGCCCCGTTGATCGTGGCGTCCCGTCCGTTGCCCGACACGTCCGTGAGCGTCGTCCCCGCGCCGTCGGAGAAGTCGTAGCGCACGACCTCGCCGTTCTCGTTCGAGGAGATCGGCTCCCGGCCCTCGTAGAGGCCCGCCAGTTCCGCGGCGGTCACGGGGATGACGGTGCCGTGGCGCGGGCTCGCGGGGAGGTCGTATGCAGAGGCGACGGTCCATCCGCCGGTCGCGATGTCGTCGGTGACGAGCGGGATGTAGCCGCGTCCGCCGTACTCGTCGACGAACAGGTAGTGCTTGCCGCCGCCGTTCACGTCGCCGGGGTTGGACTGGAAGATCGAGGGTCCCTCGACCGCGCTCGTGCCGGCGTCGCGGCCGATGCACGAGTCGATCATGGTCCACTCGGGAAGCGGGGCGCGCAGGGAGGCCGAGGACTCCTGGATGATGTCAGAGCATCCGGTCGTTCCCGCGCCCTCGTCCTTCGTGAAGCGGTAGTAGACGCCGTCGTGCAGCGTGACGGTGGAGTCGATGCGCGACTTGCCGTCCTGCCAGATCTGCGGCTCACTGAACGTGACGAAGTCGCGCGTCGTGGCGTACAGCATGCGGTTGTAGGTGCTGCCGGTGTGCCCGGGGTCGCTCTCCGCGTACAGCTTCGAGGCCCAGAACACGACGTAGGCGCCGAGGCCTTCGTCGTAGAACGCCTCGGGCGCCCACGTGTTGCCGGCCGTCTCGGGCGAGACGAGCACGTGCCGCTGCGCCGACCAGTTCACGAGGTCGTGCGACTCCCACACCTCGAGGTACCGGCTGCCTTGGCGCTGGGAGGTGTCCCACGACGTGCCGGAGCCGATCGAGAGGTCGGTCGCGATGAGGTAGAACTTGTCGCCCTCGGGCGAGCGGATGATGAAGGGGTCGCGCAGGCCCTGCTCGCCGTATTGCGAGGACAGGACGGGGAGTCCGCCGTTCAGCTCGTTCCAGGCGAGGGCGTTGTTCCCCTCGCTCGCGGCGAAGTGGATGTTCTCGCCCGCCACGCTGCTCGCGGTGAAGTAGGCGAAGGCGTAGCCCTCGTACTCCTCCTGCGTGTGGGCCGCCCGCACCGTGAGGGCGAACTCGCGGGTCAGGCCGCCGACGGTCGCCGTGAGGACGACGTTCTGGTCGGTGGCGCCGCGGGTGACGACGCCGGGAGCGATCTCGCCGTCGGCCACAGTGGACACGACGCCTTGGGGGGACGCGGTCCAGGTGATGGCGCTCCCGGTCACCGCGCCGGTGGCGGGGAGTGTGATGTTGCCGCGGATGTCGTCGGCGTTCGGAATGGCGATGGCGTCGAGATCGGCCTGGAGATCGGCCTCGCCCGTCGCGGGCACCGTGGCGACGAAGGCGCGCGTCATCGTCGCGGAGCCCTTCACGGCCGTCGCGGTGAGCGTGACCTCGGCGGTGCCGCTCGCGGGTCGCGTCACTCGGCCGCTGGTCGAGATGACGGCCTCGTCGCTGGAGGCCCAAGTGATCGTCGAGCCGTTCGGCGCCGCCGTCGGCAGCGTGAGGTCGGCGGTCACGTTCGAGAGGTCGCCGAGCGCGATCGCGTCGAGGTCGCGCTGCACCTTCGTCTCATCGGACGGCTGGAGCGCGGCGACCTCGGACGCCGAGAGCGCCACGTCGTAGATGCGGAAGTCGCGGACGCTGCCGGAGAGGTGCTTGTCGGCGGCGTAGTTCGAACGTCCGATGTAGTTCGACGTCGTGGTGCCGCCGCCGATCTGCGCCGGAGTGACCGTGACGCCGGTGTTCTGCGCGACCTGGACGCCGTCGAGGTAGAGGGTCGCGGTGTCGGTCGCGTCGTCCAGCGTGTAGGTGATGGTCTTCCACACGCCGCGAGCGAGGTTCGCACCGCTCGAGGTGTTCTGCTCGCCCGACCAGTTGCCCGTCGTGATGGCGGCGCGGTAGGCGTTGCCCGTCGAGAACAGGTAGCCGGTGCCCGAGCTCGAGGTGGCGGGATTGCCCAGACCGTAGATGAAATAGGGCGTGCCCTGTTCCGGGCGCACGAGCACCTCGGTGCTCACCGTGATCGAGGTGAGCCCGGCGAGGATGTTGTCGGGCAGCTTGACGTGATCGTCGGCGCCGTCGAGGCGGACGCCCTCGCCGCCGGTGAGCGTCGCGCCTCCGGCGATCTGGGCGTCGCGGCCGTTGCCGGAGCTGTCGACGGCGACGGTGCCGGTGGTCTCGTCGAGCGCGTAGTGCGCCACGAGGTGGTCGTCGGCCGCGGCCTGCGCCGGGCCGGCGCCCGCGACCGCGAGGCCGAATGCCGTTGCGGCGGCGAGGAATCGGGGTATCAAGCGGCTCGCACGGGATGGGAGGTCCATGCGCTCTCCTTCGAGGGGACGTGGCAACGACGTTGTTACCGGTATCAGATACTAACGGGAGTGAAGCTCAGGAGGCAAGGGCAGCGGCCCGGCCTCGGCATCCGAGGCCGGGTCGCTGCTCAGCCGCAGTTCGCGGCCGGGTAGGCGGCTTCGAGCGAGGCGCCGTCCGCGGTCGCGAGGACCGCTCCGGCGGGAATGGCGGCCTGCCGCGTCGAGAACACGACCGACGAGGTCGCGCCGGCGTCCAGATCGGCGATGGCCCTCGCCCCGAAGTCGGACGTGAGCACGACGTCCACGCCGGCGTCGCCGACGTTCGTCGTCTTGACGACCACGGCCGCCCTGCCGGCGAGGCACCGCACGGACGCGACGACCGTGAGCGGAGCGGTCACGGTGACCTGGGCCGTGACGGGAGCGCGCGAGTCGTCCTGCGCGACACCGGCGACCGTGAAGGTGCCGGGCTGCGCGTACTGTGACGCGTCGATCGCGTCCCACACGACGGCGACGTCCTGCTCCGAGCCGTCGGCCTTGGTGAGGTGCGCGCCGGGCAGGACCGGAACCGTGCCGGCCTTCGTGGTGACGGCGATGTCGGCGGCGCCGGTCACCGCGATGTCCGGCGCGAAGGCCGCGAGCACGGCCTCGTACTCGGCGCGCGTCACCGGGATGACGGTGCCGTGGCGGGGCTTGCCGCCGTCGGCGTTCTGCGGCAGGTTCTCGCGCAGGGTCGCACCGACCGGCTCCCACGCGTCGCCGTCGGCGATGTCGTCGGTCGCGAACGGGATGTAATAGTTCGGTCCGGCGTGGTACGAGGGCTGGTCGATGAAGAGGTACCACTCGTGGCCGTTCACATCGCCTTCGTTGGCGGGGAAGATGCTCGGGCCCTCGCCCTGGGTGAAGGTACCGCCCGGCTCCCCGTTAGGGAGCCCCGTGGCGACCCGGTCCTTCACCAGCGTCCACTCGTCGGCGGCGCCGGTCGTGCCCGGGAGCGTGCCGGTGACGGTCGCGAGCAGGTCGTCCGACCGCTCCTGGCGGATGGTCATCGACGCCTCGTCCTTGATGAACCGGTAGAAGGTGTCGTCGACGCGCGCGATGGTCGCGTCGATGGTGCCGCGGCCGGTGCCGCGCTTGACGTCGACCCAGGGCTTCGCCTCGGAGAAGGTCACGAAGTCGTCGGTCGTCGCGTACATCATCCGGTTGTAGGTGACGGCCGTTCGCGACGACGCGTCGGTCGTGTCGTAGAGGTTCGAGGCCCAGTAGACGACGTACGTGTCGAGCTCCTCGTCCCAGTACGCCTCGGGCGCCCAGGTGTTGCCGGCGAAGTCGCTCGACACCTTGACGTGGCGCTGCTCGGACCAGTGCACGAGGTCGTTGGACTCCCAGACCTCCATGTACAGCGACCCGGTGCGCTGGGCGGCGTCGAAGCCGCCCGCGAGACCGGCGATCTTGAGGTCGGTCGCGAGCATGTAGAAGCGGTCGCCCTCCGCCGAGCGGATGATGAAGGGGTCGCGCAGGCCCTGGGTGCCCAGGGTCGAGGTGAAGAGCGGCTCTCCGTCGTTGAGGGTGTTCCAGCTGAGGGCGTCGTTGCCGCGCGATGCCGCGAGGCTCACCTGCTCGGCGCCGTCGCCTTCACCGGTGAAGAACGCCCAGACGTAGGCCTCCTCCTCGACTCCTGCGGCGGGCAGGGGCTGGAGGGCCAGCGTGATGTCGCGCGTGCGGACGGCGTCGCCGATGCGCGCCGTCGCGGTGACGACCACGGACACCGCGTCCTCGCCCGCCGCGGGGCGGTCGACCACGAGCGTCTGCGTGCCGTCGGCGGCCCCGCTGCGGAGGGTGATGGGCGCGCCCGCGGGGACGGTCCATTCGATGGCCGCGCCGTTCGCGCCGGAGGTCGGCACCGAGACGTTGGTGCGCACGTCGTCGGCCGTCGCGATCGCGATCGCCGCGAGATCGGCGTCGGCCTTCTCGGCGTCGGTCAGGTCCTCGGGGACGATCACCGTGTACGACCCGGTCCGCGTCTCGCCGAGCGCCGTGAACGTCGCCGTCAGCGTGACCGTCGCGTCGCCGGAGCCGGGAGCGGGCCGGACCACCGACGCCGCGCCGCCGTCGACGGCGATGGCGGCGTCGTCCGAGGTCCACGTGATCGCCGCTCCGTAGGCCGAAGTGGGGAGATCGAAGTCCGTGTCCGCGGTGCCCGGCACCGACACGGAGGCGACGGCGCGGTCGAGCGCCCCGTCGGCGTAGAGCGCCTGCGCGTCGGCGGCGGTGAGCGCCGAGCCGTAGACCGTGAGCTCGTCGAAGTCGCCCGCGAAGAACGCGTCGTTGTACGTCGAGCGCCCGAGGTACGCGACGAGGTTGCCGCCGAAGCTCGAGAGGTTCCGGGCGATCGCGTGCTCGGTGGTCTTCACTCCGTTGACGTAGAGGGTGAGCAGACCGTTGGTGCCGTCGATGACGGTGGTGTAGAGCGCCGTTCCGGCAGGGGTCCGCACGCCCGCCGTCGGCGTCGCGGTCGAGCCGGCGCCCACCTCGGTGCCCCAGGGCGCCGAGGCGTTCGTCGAGTTCGTGACGACCGACTTCACGTATCCGCTCGGGTTCGAGGGGTTGAGCAGCCAGTACCCGCTCGAGAAGGACTCGCCCGACGCGACGGGCGCGCCGACGAAGGCGGCCGCGACGTTGGCGGCGCCGGAGCGGCTGGAGACCCAGGTGGACACGGTGACATCGTTGAGCCCGACGAGGTCGGCGGTCGGGATCTCGACGTACGCCGCGGCGCTCGTCGACGAGCCGCCGGGGAGCGACAGCACGCCGTCCGCGACCACGGCGCCCGACTGGCGCACGACGCCGTCGTTGCCGTTGCCGGATTCGTCCGCGATCGTGACGCCGTCCGCGGGCACCTGGTCGAAGGAGTAGTGGATGAGGGGCGCCGCATCGACGGCGTACGCGGGGACCGCCGTCGCGGCGAGCCCGACGGTCAGGGCGGCGACGCCGGCGGCGGCCAGACGGAGCATGCTTCTCAAGGGATTTCGCCTCTCGTCATTGAGATGAACGCTTTGGTGTTGCGGATGGGGGTCCCGCCGGCGCCTCGCTCGGAGCCGGGTCGGTGAGGTGCCGGCGGGCTGGGGGCTACTCGCGGCGTCGTGCCAGGACGGCGCGCTGGAGCAGGACGAACACCAGGAGGATGCCCCCGGTGATGATGGTGGTCGCCTCGGGCGGGATGCCGCCGTCGCGCGTGATGAGGACGTTCATGAGACCGAGGACGAGGGCGCCGACGACCGAGCCGAGGACGAAGCCGGCGCCGCCGGTGAGCAGCGTGCCGCCGATGACGGTCGCGGCGATCGCGTCGAGCTCCCAGCCGATGCCGGTGATGTTCTGGGCGCTGCCGAGGCGGGCCGTGTAGACGACCGCGGCCAGGCCGGAGAGGGTGCCGCTGATGATGTAGACCCACATCTTCGTGGCCGCGACGGGCAGCCCCATCAGCGCCGCCGACTGCTCGGAACCGCCGATCGCGTAGACCGTGCGGCCCATGCGCGTGCGGTGGAGGACGAAGAACGCCGCCACGACCACGACGGCCGCGATGATCACGCCGGGCGTGAGGACGACGTCGTTGACCTTCGGCCCGTCGTAGACCTTGATCTGCGCGCCCAGCGAGCGGACCGGGGAGTCGTCGGCGAGCCGTTCGGGCACCGTGCTGAGGATCGACGCGAGACCGCGCCCCAGGAACATCATCGCGAGGGTCGCGATGAACGGCTGCACGTGGAAGTGCTGGACGAGCACGCCCGAGGCGGCGCCGAACGCCGTGCCGATGAGCACCATGAGGAGCACCGCGAGCCACGGGTTCCAGCCCGCGTTCATGAGCATGACGCCCGCGACGCTGCTGAAGGCGATGACCGCGCCGACCGAGAGGTCGATGCCGCCGGTGAGGATCACGAACGTCAGGCCCACGGCCAGGATGATGAGGTGCGCGTTGTTGATGAGCAGGTTCGACAGCGTGTTGAACTGCACGATGCGCCCGTACGCGGCCTCGCCGTAGACGATCATGCCGATGAAGATCGCGACCGCCGCCGCGGTGGGCAGCGTGTCCAGGTGCAGCGACAGGCGCTTCGCGAGGGCGCGCGCGCCCGTGGGCTCCGTCCGGGTGGTGGTGAGCGTGCTCATGCGGCGACCTTCTCTCGCTCGGCCGGGCGGACGGCGACCGCGGAGCGGCGCTTGCGGAATGCGCGCCGCACCCGCTCCGACTGCAGGAGGCAGAGCGCGACGATGACGACGGCTTTGAAGGCGGGCGTCGCCGACGACGAGACGCCGAGGAAGACGACCGTCTTGTCGAGCGTGGCGATGAGGATCGCGCCGATGACGGCCCCCGTGATGTTGAACTTGCCGCCCGCGAGCGAGGTGCCGCCGATGACGACGGCGAGGATCGCGTCGAGTTCGAGCTGGTACCCCGTGCGCGAGACGTCCACGGTCATCACGCTCGCCGTCGCGAACACGCCCGCGAAGCCCGCCAGCACGCCGCTGAGGATGTAGACGGTGAACAGGAGCGCGCGGCGGTTGACGCCCGCGAGCCGGGCCGCTTTGGCGTCCATCCCGAGCGCTTCGAGCATGAGCCCGAGCGCGCTGCGCCGCACGAGGAGCCCCATGGCGACGGCGAGGAGCAGCGCGAGGAGGAACACGGCGGGGAGTCCGAGGACGTGGCCGTTCGCGGTCCACCGGAACATCTCGTTCGTGGCGGTCGTGTTCTGCCCGCCGGTGATGACCTTGGCGAGGCCGCGGCCGGCGAGCATGATGACGAGGGTGCTGATGAAGGGCTGGAGCCCCACCACCGACACGAGCATGCCGTTGACCGCGCCGAGCGCCGCGCTCACGACGACGACGAGGCCGATCGCGGCGAGGCCGGAGCCGACCGTGTCGGGCGCTCCCTTGAGGAACTCCATCGAGACGGCCCCGGCCACGACCATGACCGAACCGACCGAGAGGTCGATGCCGCGGGTGGCCACGACGAGGCACATGCCGACGGAGATCAGGATGATGGGCGCCGCGGCGCGCAGGATGTCGATGACGTTGCCGACGAGGTTGCCGGACGAGCCGACGGAGACGGCCAGGTAGCCGGGGTCCTTGGCCAGGTTGACGAGGAGCAGCAGCGCGATGGCCACGATGCCCCAGAAGTACTGGCGCCGGACGAGGCCCTTGAGCGCCTCGAACGGGCCGTGCGCGTTCGCGCTCATGTGGTGACCTCCTCGCGGACCGCAGTGTCCGCGCTCGGGTCGCCGAGACCGTCCTCGGCGATGACATTGACGATGGATTCGGCGGACACGCCTTGCCCGCCTTCGAGTTCGGCGATCTTCCGGTGGTCCTTGAGGACGACGATGCGGTCGCTCTGCCGGACGACCTCCTCGATCTCGGAGGAGATGAAGAGGACCGAGAGGCCGTCGTCGGCCAGACCCGCGACGTACTCCTGGATCTCGGCCTTCGCCCCGATGTCGATGCCTCGCGTCGGCTCGTCGAGGATGAGGATGTCGGGCTCGGTGGCGAGCCAGCGGCCGAGGAGGACCTTCTGCTGGTTGCCGCCCGAGAGCAGGCGGATGGGCCGCTCGGGGTCGGCGGGTCGCACGCCGAGCGCCGAGACGTACTTCTCGACGATGGCGTCCTGCTCGCGGCGGGGCAGCGGACGCGCCCAGCCGCGGCGGGCCTGGACGGCCAGGATCAGGTTCTCGCGGACGCTGAGGTCGCGGATGATGCCCTCGTCCCGGCGGTTCTCGCTCGAGAAGGCGATGCGCCGGGCGAGTGCCTTCGCGGGGGACGTGATCTCGGCCTTCTCGTCGTTCATGGTCACCTCGCCCGTGTCGGGGCGGTCGGCGCCGTAGATGAGGCGCGCGAGCTCGGTGCGCCCGGAGCCGAGGAGCCCGGCGAGGCCGACGACCTCGCCGCGGTGGAGGTCGATGTCGATCTCCTCGATCGCGCCCTTGCGGCCGATGCCCTTCGCGGAGTACAGCGGCGCGGCGTCCGAGCGCACGCGGCGGGCGCCCTTCGCGTCGAGGGACTTGAGGGCGTCGACGTCCTTGCCGATCATCTTGGAGATGAGCTGGGCCCGGTCGAGTTCATGGGTGCGGTACTCGCCTTCGAACCGGCCGTTGCGCAGCACGGTGAGGCGGTCGCTGATCGCGTACACCTGGTCGAGGAAGTGCGAGACGAAGAGGATGGCGACACCCTGGTCCCGCAGACTCCGGATGACGGTGAAGAGCTGCTCGACCTCGTTGGCGTCGAGGCTGGAGGTCGGTTCGTCGAGGATGAGCACCTTGCACTGCGCCACCATCGAGCGGCTGATCGCGACGAGCTGCTGGACGGCCAGCGGCAGCGTCGCGAGCGCCTGCTTGGGGTTGAGGTGGCCGAGCCCGAGCTTCTCGAGGGTCTCACCGGCCGCGCGGTGCGTCGCCCGCCAGTTGATGCCCGCCGCTCCCCTGACCTCGTGGCCGAGCATGACGTTCTCGCCGATGGTGAGGTTGGAGCAGAGGTTGACCTCCTGGTAGACGGTCGAGATGCCCGCGTGCTGCGCGTCGGCCGTGCCGCCGAGGAGCCGCGGCTCGCCCGAGATCCGGATCTCGCCCTCGTCGATCCTGTAGACGCCGGTGAGCGCCTTGATGAGCGTCGACTTCCCGGCGCCGTTCTCGCCCATGAGGGTGTGCACCTCGCCGGGGAAGAGCCGGAGCCCCACCTCGTCGAGCGCCTTCACGCCGGGGAACGAGATCGAGATGCCGGCCATCTCGACGATCGGAAGCGATTCTGACATCGCGTGCTCCACATGCTGTCGCCGCGGCCGCGCCGCGGGGGTGGTCTGAGCGGCGCGGGGTCCGGTGGGGACCCCGCGCCGGGAGGTGTCGCCGCTTAGAACTTGCGGTCGGGCAGGGCCGTCTCGGCCGCCTCGGGCGAGTCGAAGGTCGCGCTCGGCACGACGATGCTCGACTCGACCTCGTCGCCGGCGAGGACCTTCTCGACGACGTCGAGGGCGGTCTCGCCGAAGAGCGGGTTGTACTCGGCGACGAAGCTCAGTTCGCCGGCCGCGAGGGCGGTGAGGGCGTTCTTGGTGCCGTCGATCGTGGCGATCTTGACGTCGACGCCGGGGGTGAGTCCGGCCTCCTGGACGGCCTGGACGGCGCCGAGACCCATCTCGTCGTTCTGGGCGAAGATGAACTGGATGTCGTTGCCGTTGGACTTGAGGACGGTCTCGACGACGCCCTTGGCCTCTTCGGTGGACCAGTTGGCGGTCTGAGCGCCGACCTTCACCAGGCTCGGCTGCGCGCCGGCGACGGCGTCGAAGCCCTCGTTGCGCTCGTTGACGACCGAGACGCCCGCGGGGCCCTCGAGCACGAAGTAGTTGGCGCCGTCAGGGAAGGCCGAGACGGCCCAGTCGGCGACGGCGGTGGAGACCTCGATGTTGTCGGGGGCGATGCGCGTGACGTAGAGGTCGGTGTCGTCGGGCTCGATGCCGCGGTCGAGGAGGATCACGGGGATCTCCGCCTCCTGCGCGCGCTTGAGCGAGTCCTCCCAGCCGGTGGCCTCGGTGGCCGAGAGCAGGATGACGTCGACGCCTTCGTCGACGAACGACGTGAACGCGTCGATCTGCGACTTCTGGTCGAGGTTGGTCGCGGGGGCGTACTTGAGCTCGTACCCCGCCTCCTCGGTGAAGGTGTCCTGGATGTTGGTCTCGTTCGCCTCTCGCCAGGCGCCCTCGGGGCCGACCGCGACGAAGCCGATCGTCGTCAGGTCGTCGCCGCCGGATTCGTCGCCGGAGCAGGCGGTGAGGCCGAGCGAGAGGGCGCCGACGGTCGCGATACCGACCACCTGGGCAAGGCGCTGCTTTGCAGACATGGTTCTCCTCCTTGAGATGTCGGACGCAGGGAAGTCCGACGGCCGGACCCGGACGGGTCCGCTGCCGATCGCAGTGGCGCAGGGGATGCGCCGCGATTTATGTTACCGGGAACAAAATCAGGAACACAAGACCCGTGTCACAATCGTGACCGACTCACTCCTCAATCGCTCCGTCGAGGTCCGCCGCGATCATCTCGACGATCGTGTCGACGGTGACTCCGGGACCGTTGCTGAGCTCGCCGATCTTCTCCCGGTCCTTGAGCACCACGATCCGGTCGCTCAGGCGCACGACCTCCTCCAACTGCGAGGAGATGAACACGACGGCGACGCCCTCTCCCGCCAGCCGCGCCACGCGCCGCTGGATGTCGAGCTTGGCGCCGATGTCGATGCCGCGCGTCGGCTCGTCGAGGATGAGCACGTGGGGCCGCGTCGCGAGGAGGCGCGCGAGCAGCACCTTCTGCTGCGTGCCGCCCGACAGCTCCTCGACGGGACGGTCGATGTCGTCAGGCGAGAGATGCAGCGCGTCCAGGTACGTCTCGATGAGCCCGGCCCGCTCGCCGCCCGACAGCGGGCGCGACCATCCGCGCATCGCCTGCAGCGCGAGCACGATGTTCTCCCGGGCCGTGAGCCCGCGGATGATCCCCTCGTCGCGGAGGTTCTCGGTCGACAGCGCGACGCGGCGGCGCAACGCCGCCCCGGGACTGCGAAGCTGCACGCGGGCGCCGTCCATCCAGATCTCGCCGCTGTCGGCCCGCTCGGCGCCGCCCATGAGGCGCGCGAGCTCGGACCTTCCCGAACCGTTCAGCCCCGCGAAGCCGACGATCTCGCCGCGGGAGAGCTCGATGTCGGTCGGATCCAGCGTGCCGCGCCGACCGAGCTCGGAGGCCCGCAGCGTCGGCTCGCCCGAGGCCGAGTAGTGGTGCGCCAGCCGCTCCGACCGCAGCGCCTTGAGCGCCTCGATGTCCTCGCCGATCATCTTCGAGATGAGTTCGGCGCGATCGAGCTCGTCGGCCAGGAACTCCCCCACGAAGCGGCCGCCCCGCAGCACGGTCATCCGGTCGGCGACCTCGAAGACCTGCTCGATGAAGTGCGAGACGAAGAGGACGGCGACACCGTGGTCGCGCAGGCCGCGCACGACGCGCAGGAGGGTGCGCACCTCGGCCGCATCGAGACTCGACGTCGGCTCGTCGAGGATGAGCACGCGCGGCTCCACCACGAGCGCCCGCGCCACGGCCACGAGCTGCTTCACCGCCGGCGACAGCGCCGACAGAGGGCTGCGCGGGTCGAGGTCGTCCAGGCCCAGGCGGGCGAGCACTTCGGCGGCATGCGCGCGGTTCGCCTTCCAGTCGATGCCGAACGGCCCGCGCACCTCGTTGCCGATCATCACGTTCTCGGCGACCGTGAGGTGCGGGCTCAGGTGCGTCTCCTGGAACACCGTCGCGATGCCCTCGGCGCGGCTGCGCGCCACGCCCGCGGGCATCCGCTCCTCGCCTTCGATGCGCACCTCGCCGGAGAGGATCGGGACCGTGCCGGTCAGCGCGCCGATGAGCGTCGACTTCCCGGCGCCGTTCTCCCCCATGAGCGCGTGGACCTCGCCCGCGTACAGCGTGAGGTCGACGTCGTCGAGCACCCGCACTCCGGAGTAATCGACCGTTATCGCCGACATCTCCACCACTGGCCGAGTCGCGGTCATGAATCCTCCCCCCTGGGCGCGGCTGTCGACGACCGTACCAGCAGCTCGGCGGGAATCTTCGTCACGCGCGGGATCTCTCGCTCCTCGATGGCCGCGCGGAGCAGGTCCACGATCGCGACGCCCAGCGCCCGGAAGTTCTGCCGCACGGTCGTGAGCGGCGGCAGCACGTGCGCGGCCAGGGGCACGTCGTCGAAACCCACGACGCTGAGGTCGCCGGGCACTTCGATGCCGCGCTCGTGCAGGCCGTGGATGAGCCCCACCGCCATGTCGTCGTTGGCGACGAAGACCGCCGTGTAGTCGGGACGATCCCTGATGCCCTTGGCGAAGTCGTAGGCGAAATCGGCGCTCCAGTCGCCCACGACGATCGGCCGCTCGCGGACCCCCCACGACTTCGCGCGCGCGTGGAACGCGCGCTCGCGGGCCCGTGCGTCGAGCCAGTCGAGGGGGCCCGCGAGATGGAGGATGTCGCGGTGCCCGAGGGAGACGAGATGGTCGACGGCGAGCGTCGTCCCCTCCTTCTGGTCGAGCGAGACGGTGAGGAACGACGGATCCTTGTCGGGCTTGACGACCAGGACGGGGATGTTGATCGAGATCTTGCGGAGGGCCGCGATCGACGACGAGCGCGGAGCGACGACGCAGAGCGCGTCGACGCCCTGGGTCGTGAGGTTGTCGACGGCCTCCTGCGGCGAGATCCGGTGGCCGTCTTCGAGAGCGATCGAGCTGACGGCGTAGCCCGTCCCGCGCGCTGTGGCCTCCAGCGCGCGGAGCGTGCTCGTCGGGCCGAACTCGACGGCGCTCTCGACGATGACGCCGATGCGCTGGCTCTTCTGGGTCGCGAGTGCGCGCGCGGCCATGTTGGGGCGGTAGTCGAGCTCTTCGATGACTTCCAGGACGCGGCGCCTCGTCGCCTCCTTGATGTGCGGGTACTCGTTGAGCACCCGCGACACGGTCATGTGGGAGACTCCGGCGAGCCGCGCGACCTGCCGGATGTTCGGCTTGTCAGCGCTCGTGTTCGCCACGCACGTCCTCCAAAGGGCTCTTCTCCATCGGGTCCGTCCTCTTCGCGAGCCGGGGAGCCGCGTAGGGT
The DNA here is from genome assembly GCF_016918015.1 of Glycomyces sp. YM15. Taxonomy (GTDB): domain Bacteria; phylum Actinomycetota; class Actinomycetes; order Mycobacteriales; family Micromonosporaceae; genus Glycomyces. The sequence continues at coordinate 29,731 of NZ_JAERMK010000019.1, read as the reverse complement.
GCTGCGCGACTCCTCAAGCCTACCGATCCGGACTCTGGTAGCGGGAACATCATCCGCATGGCACAGCGGCTGGTCAGCCGCAGGAAGCGGCGGCGTACGACACGGCGAGTTCGGTCGCGCCCCTGGCGTCGGTTCCCGTCACGGTCGCGGTGCCGGCGGCGATCGAGGTCGCCCGCGTCGTGAAGACGGCCGAGACGCTGCCCCCGGGTGCCACGGCCGCAAGGGTCTTCGTGCCGTAGGCCGTCGCGACGACGACGTCCGCCGCGGTGTCGCCGTCGTTCCGCACGGATGCCGCGAGCAGGACTTTGCCTGCCGCGCACCGCGTCGAAACGGTCGCGTCGAGTTCGGGGCCCGCGTCGGGGTCCTCGCCGACGCCGGCGTAGTGGTACATGACGCGTTCGTACTCGCGCTGCGTGATCGGCAGGATGGCGCCGTGGCGCTTCTTCAAGACGCCGAAGTCCACATCGGTCGCCTTGCTCCAGTCAGCGGTCGAAGTCGACCCCGGGTCGGTCGTGCGGAACGGCAGGTAGCCCTTACCGGCCGCGTACTGGTCGGCCATGAGGCCGTACAGTTCCTGTGCGGCGCCCCTGTCGTCGTCGTTGTAGCGGAAGAACTCCGGACCTTCAAGGCAGCCTCCCGAGTAGTTGCGGCCGGTGCCGCAGGACTCGGTGGTGCCGCCCAGGATGGACTGGAGCGTGCCGACGAGCACCCACTGTTGCTCCGAGCCCGTCGCGGGGGCGGTCGCCGAGACCGTCGGGACGTCGATGGCCTTCGACTTCTCGATCGTGATCTGGCCGTCGCCCGAGGCGCGGTAGTACCAGTCGCCGACCTTGAACATCGTCGTGTCGATGATGGACGTCTGCCGGTCGATCCAGACGTGCGGCTCCGAGAAGGTGACGAAGTCGCGCGTGGTGGCGATGTACATGTTCACGGGGTCGCCGAACGTGTTCTGCTCGACGGACCTGGTCGCCCAGTAGAGGTAGTACTGCTGGGTCGTCTCGTCCCAGAAAGCCTCAGGCGCCCACATCATCCCGGCGCCGGGGATCGATCCGGCGAGGTCGGGCAGGCGCGGCTCGCTCCAGTTGACAAGGTCGTGGGACTCCCAGACGACGATCTTCGTCGAGCCGGTCGTCGTCGCCTGCGCGGCGCCCCAGCCACCGCGGTGGTAGATGCTGAGGTCGGTGGCGATGAGGTAGAAGCGGTCGCCTTCCGGGGAGCGCACGAGGAACGGGTCGCGGACGCCGCCGTCGCCCTCGTCGGGGGCGAGGGAGAGCACCGGGGAGCCGTTCGGTCTCGTGTCGGTGAACGTCGCGCCGTCCTGGCTGGTCGCGAAGTAGATCTGCTCGTCGGTGTGGCCGCCCTCAGTGCCGGTGAAGTGCGCGAAGAGGTAGTCGGTCGTCTCGGGCATGTCGTAGGCCCCGCGCACGAGCAGTTCGATCTCGCGCGTCTCGACGGCGGCGCCGTTCGTCGCGGTCGCGGTGAGCGTCACGGGTGTGTCGGCGGCGGGCCGGGTCACCACGCCGGCTGCGACGCCGCCGTCACCGTCGACATCGATGATCTCGGGTCGGTCGGTCGACCAGGTGAGCACCGATCCGTACCGCGAACCCGTCTCGGGAAGGGCGATGCTGCCGCGGATGTCGTCCGAGCCGGGGATGACGACGGCGGCGAGGTCCTTCTGCGCCTGCTCCATCGCGCTCGGCGCGTGCAGCACGGTGACGTCGAAGGTGCGTGAGGCGGTCTGCCCGCGCACCTCTGCTGTGGCGGTGAGCGTCACGTCGGTGTCGGTCGCAGGCTGCGTGACGGTGCCGTCGGCGGCGATGACACCCGCGGGCTCGGCCGTCCAGGTCACGCCGCCCGCTGCGGGCAGCACCAGGTCCGATTCGATCCGCGCGAGGTCCTGCTCGTTGACGGCGTCGAGGTCGACGCCCGCGACCGTCTCGGCGGCGGACGCCGGGGCGTCGGCGGCGGCGATGTCGCCGAGTTGCGTTGCCGTGAGCGCCGTGTCGTAGATGCGGAACGCCGATACCTTGCCGCGGTAGAGCGCGTCGGCCGTGTAGGCGCTCTTGCCGATGGAGTTGAGGGTGTGGGTCGCGAGGTCCGCGAGGTTGACCGTCGAGCCGGTCTTCTCCGCCCACAGTTCACCGTCGACATAGAGGCGGAGGGTGGAGGTCGCTCCGGTGCCGTTGCGCGAGATGGTGGCGGCGATCGACTGCCATCGGTCCTGCGCGAGCTTGCGCGTCGCGAGCGCCGTCTGCTCCCCCGACCAGTTCGTCTTCGAGATCGACAGCCGCGGCGCGACGGGCTGGACGAAGAACTGGCCGGTGCCGGCGTTGCCCGAGCCGCCGAGGTTCCACAGGAACTGCGGCCCGGTGAGGTTTTCGGGACTCGTCTCGATGACGATCGTGGCGGCTTCCTGACCTTGCAGGATGCCGTCGGGCAGCTTCACGTGGTTGGCCCCGTCGAACTGCATGTACCCCGCGTGCCAGTCCTCACCGCCGACGACGGTCGCGTCGCGTCCCGCTCCGGAGCCGTCGCGCAGCACCGTTCCCGATGTCTCCGAGAAGTCATACGAAGCGAGCAGGCCCGTCGTCGGCACCTCCGCCGTGGCGGGGGAACCCGCGAGCAGTGCCCCGAGGACGGCCAGGCCCGTGACTCCGGCCAGTATCCTCCCGCGGGCAATCCGATCACCCATGTCGATCTCCTTTGATCATCGCCGCAGCGGCCACCGGCGGACGGACCGCGATGGGCCGAGGCCAGCATATGTTACCGGGAACAATTCAGTTCGGTCAAGACCCGAACCCGTAGGTCGTACGGACGGCCCGGCCGGTCGCCGAGAGCGCCCGGCGGCCGGTTGGTACAGATCCGAATGCGACGGTTACGCCGCCGCTGCCGAATGCGGTGTCCGCCGGCGGCAGCGGATGCGGTTCGCATGTTCGGGGCTCGTGCGCCCCGCGCGCGTGCGAGGCTCGTTCGGGGGCGGGACGCCGCGCCCGATGGCGTTGCGAGTTGGGAGTCGACGACGTGACAGGAGTGAACGAGCCGCGAGCGGACATCACGGCGCCGAGCGGTGCCGAGCCGCTGTATCGCTGGACGCCCGCCGGCGCGGATACGACCGCGCCGCTGGTGCTGCTGCTCGGTGCCACCGGGTACATCGGCGGGCGGCTGCTGCCGCGGCTGCTCAACGCCGGGTACCGGGTCCGTCTGCTCACCAGGCGGCCGGAGCGGGCGCGCGATTTCGCGAGGTCCGACGGCGTTGAGGTGGTCATAGGCGACGCCACCGACGCGGACGCGGTGCGGCGCGCGATGGAGGGCGTCACGTTCGCGTACCACCTGGTCCACTCGATGACCGGCAGCCGTGATTTCCGGCGTATCGACCGCGCCATCGCAGGGATCGTCGCCGTTGCCGCCAAGGCGGCCGGCGTGCGGCGGCTGGTGTACCTCGGGGGCCTCTCCCCGCGATCGGGGCCGCTCTCCGCGCATCTGGCGTCGCGGCGTGAGGTGGGCGAGATCCTTCGTAGCTCGCGGGTGCCCACGCTGGTGCTCCAAGCGGGCGTGGTGATCGGTTCGGGGTCGGCCTCGTTCGAGATGATCCGGCATCTGACCGAGGTGCTGCCGGTGATGACCGCGCCCCGATGGGTTCGCAACCGCATCCAGCCGATCGCGATTCGCGACGTCCTGCACTACCTGCTGTGCGCGCTGAAAGTGGGCGACGACGCGAACGGCGCGTTCGACATCGGCGGTCCCGACGTGCTGCGCTACGACCAGATGATGAACCGGTACGCGCGGCTCGCCGGCCTGCCGCGCCGCCGTATCTTGGCGCTGCCGGTGCTGACGCCTCGCCTCGCGTCGCACTGGGTCGGTCTCGTGACGCCGGTGCCGCGCAACCTCGCCCGGCCGCTCGTGGAATCCCTGCAGCACGACTGCGTCATGCACGACCACCGCATCGACGGGCTCATCCCGCCGCCGCCCGGCGGACTCACCTCGTATGACGACGCGTTGCGACTCGCGCTGGGGAGCATCGAGGTCGACCAGGTCGAGACGAGCTGGGCCGACGCGACGGTGGCGCAGGCGCCGAGCGACCCGCTGCCGAGCGACCCCGAGTGGGCCGGGCGGGTGGTCTACACCGATGTCCGCGCAGTCGAGACGACGGCGAGCCCGGAGGCACTGTGGAGGGTGATCGAGGGTATCGGCGGAGAGAACGGCTGGTATTCGACACCGCTGCTGTGGGCGCTTCGGGGGTGGAGCGACCGCGTGTTCGGCGGGGTGGGGCTCAAGCGGGGGCGCCGGAGCCGCTCAGGGCTGCGGGTCGGCGACGTGATCGATTTCTGGCGGGTCGAGGTGTGCGAGCCGGGTCGGCTGCTGCGGCTGCGCGCCGAGATGCGGCTCCCCGGCCTCGCCTGGCTGGATCTCTCGTGCGAGACGAACGCGCGCACGCGGTACCGCCAACGGGCGGTCTTCTTCCCGCGCGGGCTCTCGGGCCGGCTCTACTGGCTCGCGGTGATGCCGTTCCACGGCCTGGTGTTCTCCGGCATGGCGCGCCGGATCGTGGCGATCGCCGAAAGCGAGGACGGCACCGCGGCGCTCGGCCGGGGTTGAAACAGGCGGGGTGCCAGAACCGCCGTGCGGCGCGGAGGGCCGACTCGTACTGGCCGCGTTCGCATGCGAAGGGGCCGAGCACGGTCAGGACCCGGGCTCGGACGGTGTCCGTTCGCGAACCCGCGCCGGGCCGCGGACGACGCCGTCCCTGCGGCTTGGCTTGCAGCGCAACGCATATCTGACGAAACGGCGGGACTGACAGCGCATCGCCGGGCAGGTAGCATCGGCATCTCTGATCATCGTTGTTCGGCAACCGAACGGAACCCCTGCCGTGCTCACGCGCCGATTCGCCCCATTCATTGCCCTTGCCCTGCTGACCGCCGCCGCTTGTGGCGAGGGCACCCGACCTGAGGCCGCGGATCCGACGCCGCCCCTGGACGAAATCGAGCAGCTCGACCAACTCTGGGCGGACGTCGCGTCAGCGCAGTTGGAACTGCGAGTCGCCGAAACCGAAGCCGTCATCGAATGCTTGGCGGGCGAAGGCTTCACCGCCCACAACGTCGAGGCGATGACCAGTGGATGGAACATGCAGGGTCCTTCGCCGAGTGCGACGCTCGCGAGCATCGAGGGCCCGGTCGGGCTCCCCGACACGGCGGAGGCCGCGACTCGCGCGCTCGGTCACTGGCTCGACTTCGCCGACGCCTACGGCGACCAGGACGGCATCGACCTGCAGGAAACGGAACTCGCCGCTGCCTCCGATGCGGACGAGACGGAGATGACCGCGGTCAACGTGCCCGAGCTCGAAGCCGCGGGCGAAGGCTGGGAGGGCCTTCCCGCTGTCGAACAGATGCGATGGGAGATCGCCTACCGCGGGGTGGACTGGGCCGTCACCAGCAAGACGGCGAGCATCCTCAACGCTGACGACTGGGAGGCCGCGGGCATGCCAGGCGGCGAATGGGCGCCGGCCGGCACTGTGAAGCGTCCCCCTGAAGGCTGCCAGGGCGCGACGCTCACCGAGCTGCACGGCGAACCGCGCGAAGTCGACGACGTGTTCACCGGGTCGCGTTGGGTCTGGGGACCAGTGCTGGAACTCGGCGAGAGCTCCGCGCCGTTCACGGTCGACCCTGCACCTGAAGCCGACGAGTTCCTCACCTGTCTCGCCGACGCCGGCTACGGCGACTGGACGCTTTCCCAATCCGGCGGCCTCGACATGTACGACCACTGGCAGCAGCAGTACCTGCCCGAGGCCGCCCAGCAGACCTCGGACGGCGTTACCGAATACTCCCATTCGGACATCACCGATGCCGACCGTGAACGGTACGAGACGGCGAAGGCCGCCGAGTTCGAGGCCGCCGCCGCGGTCACCGCATGCGACGAAGCCGTCGGCTACACCGCAGCGGCGAGCGCGCAGTGGGAGCAGGCCGTTGTCGAGTCGATCATGAACACCGCCCCGGCGCAGCGGGCCTACTTGGAGGAACTCGAAGCGGCACTGGCGGACGTCGGCGAGTGAGACACGGCCGACCGCCTCGTCAAGAGGTGGCGCCTACTGCGCACACTTCGCTGTGACCCGCGCCGGGCCTTCGCGGAGCAGCGTCACGACAAGCGCCGGAACGCCAGCCGACCGCTGGCTCCACCTCGTGACCGAGTGGGCATCAACCCGAAGCCGAACGGGGGAAGGCGTCCCGGCCTGTGGAACCCCGCGTCGGTCCCGCCGTCGTTACGATCGACCCATGGACGCCACTCCACGGAACCGCTTCGGTCGGGCGCTCCGCCTGGTCGCCGACGCCGCCGCACTCCCGGTGGCGAGCGTCGCGCTCGTTCTCGCACCGAATGCCGCATTGCCGCGCCGCGTCTTCGGGATCGGTGAGGGGCCTCCACCGAAGCGGGCCTCCGTGTGGGGGCACGCGCTGATCGGACTGGGCCTGGGCCTCGCGGCATGGATCCTGCTGGGTTTCGTCGTCCTCACCTTCGCGCGCGGGGCGCTCTATGGACTGTTCGATCGCGGACCCTACGACGACGCTTGGGGCGGACCGAGTCTCGCCGGGGCCTGGGCGGTGCACTTCGCGACTTCGACGGTCTTCCAGCTCGCGGTCCTGGCAGTCGTCATCGGCATCGGCGCGCTCAACCGGAGACTCTCGGCGTCATTCGGTGGCGGGAGGAACCCGTGGTGGGCATGGCTCGTCGCCGTGGTGGCCTGCGCGGCGACCGGATTGTTCGTGGTCGCCTGGAGCGCCCAGATCTGACGAAGCCCGCTGGCTCTTTCCTCTTGCGCCAGGTGATGCAGTTGCGCAGCGGCAGGCGGTGGACGATGCACGCCAAGGTTTGGAGCTCCATGTGAGGACATCGGCCCTTACCTCGATCTATTTACATACCTAGACCCTCCTGGCTATGCTGTGTGGACGATTCGTCATTTTCGTGGACCAGACCGAAAATTTCGACGTGTGGGCGATCAACGACAACATTGCCAGGGACAGCGCTCGCCGCGGCCGCCCACCGTTGTCACTCCTGAACGGAGGTTCGACCGATGAGACGACTGCTCCGCGCCGCTCTGGCGGCGGCGCTGCTGCTCCCTCTCGCCATCAGTGCCGTGCTCCTCACCGCCTCCCCGGCACAGGCGGCCACGCTGAACCGGGTGACCGATTTCGGCGCCAACCCGACCGGCCTCAACATGTACGTGTACGTGCCGGACAACGTTGCGCCCCAACCCGCCCTGCTGGTGCTCGTCCACTATTGCAGCGGCTCGGCCGACGGCGTCTTCTACGGTGTCGGACACGACTACGTGACGGCGGCCGACCGCTACGGGTACATCATCGTGGTTCCCGAGGCCACCCGCGAAGGGCATTGCTTCGACGTCTCCACGCGGCAGGCCCTCACCCGCGACGGCGGCGGCGACTCCACCGGCATCATGTCGATGGTGGCCTGGACCCGACAGCGCTATGCCGTCGATCCGGACCGCATCGTGGTCAGCGGGTTCTCCTCCGGGGCGATGATGACGAACGTCCTCGCCGCCGAATACCCGGACGTCTTCTCCGCCGCCTCCGCCTTCTCGGGGGTCGCGGCCGGATGCTTCGCGACCGACAACGGTTCACTGTGGAACAGCCAGTGCTCGAGCGGGAACCTCATCAAGACACCGCAGCAATGGGGCGACCAGGTGCACGCCATGTATCCGGGCTATGCCGGCTCCTATCCCCGGATGCAGCTGTGGCACGGCACCACCGACGACATCCTCAGATACCCGAACTTCGGAGAGGAGATCAAGGAGTGGACCTACCTGCACGGGCTGAACCAGACGCCCGCCTCGACCGAGAATCTCGCGGGAGGCTGGGTCCGGACCCGCTACGGCGGCACCGGGAACCAGGCCCCGGTGGAGGGCATGAGCATCGAGGGCTACGGCCACTCGCTGCCCCTGAGCGGCATGCTGGCCAACGCCGTCACCTTCCTCGGCCTCGATGATGGCGGCGGCTCGGGCGGCGACGCCGGCCAGTTGCGCGGCGCGGGCTCGGGCCGGTGCCTGGACGTGCCGGACCAGTCGACCACGAACGGCACCCAGGTGCAGATCTACGACTGCTGGAACGGGACCAACCAGCAGTGGACCTACACTGCCGCAGGAGAACTGAGCGTCTATTCGGGCGCTTCGCGCAAGTGCCTGGACGCCTCGGGCGGCGGCACCGCCAACGGCACCGCCGCGATCATCTGGTCATGTCACGGCGGCGCCAACCAGCAATGGGACCTGCGTTCGGACGGCTCGATCGTGAACCGCCAGTCCGGCTTGTGCCTGGACGTGTCCGGAGCCGCGACCGCCAACGGCTCCAAGGTCCAGCTCTGGTCCTGCCACGGCGGTTCGAACCAGAGGTGGACCCTGGCCTGACCGCTATGTCGGCCATCCGCCGTAGGGGACGGTGATCAGCTCCAGATTGTGGCCGCTCGGATCGAGGAAGTACACGCCGCGGCCGCCGTCGTTGCGGTTGATCTCGCCCTCGCGCCGGTGGTGCGGATCGGCCCAGTAGGTCAGGCCCTGCGCCTTGATCCTGTCGAAGGCCGCGTCGAACTCCTCGTCGGAGACCAGGAAGGCGTAGTGCTGCGGGGTTATGCGGCCTTTCGGGGCGGTCGCATAGTCGAGACCGACGCCGTTGGCGGTGGTGATCTGTACGAACGGTCCGAACGTCGAAGTGCCGAGTCCCAGCAGACCGGCCAGGAACTCCGCGGAGGCCCACTTGTCCTCGGCGTAGACGATCGTGTGGTTCAGCTCGATGCTCATCCGGTTCCTCGCAGTCGAATCCCGTGCGCTCGACTCCGATGCGCCCGCGGGAAGCCGACGCGGCGAAAACGGCACTGCTACAGGATATGCATCGCCGCTGCGCGACCGAGCTGGAACGCAGAGGCCTCGGCGTGTCCGGTGAGCGGCAGGATCGGCGCGGTCAGGGCCTCGTCGCGGTCGCATACGAGGCGGCCGTCGACGATATGGGCACGGGCGACCTGGAGCGATGTGCGGCGGTGCTCGTAGCGGTCGTCGCCGGGCTCGCCGGGGACACGGCCGGGGTGGGTGAAGTAGAAGACGAACGCGTCGTCGCCGACGGCGACCACGTCGGCGTGGAGCCCGTTGCCGCCGTCGTCCTCACCCGCACCGGATTCGGCGAGGATGCAGTCGTGGGTCTCCCAGGTGCGCAGGTCGTCTGAGCGGTGCACGCGAAGGCCGCACCATTCGTCGGTGAGCATCCAGTAGGCGCCGCCGAGGGCGAAGACGTTGGGGCCCTCGTGCGGCGCGTTCTCGACTGCGGCGCCGCCGGTGGTCCACTCGTAGAGGTCGGGGCTGTCGGCGGTGTAGGTGTGGGTGCCGTGGTCGTCGTCCTTGAACCACATGCGCCAGCCGCCTTCGGGGAGCGGGAGGACGCACGCGTCGATGACGTGCTCCGAGTCGAGGTCGAGTGTGGACTGATAGTCCCAGTGCGCGAGGTCGGCGCTCGTGTAGTGCCGGATCTCCGCCGGTGCGCCCCAGTCCGCGTGCACGCCTTCGATGAAGCTCACGTACATGTGGTAGGTCTCGCCGTCGTCGATGACCTCCGGCGCCCAGAAGGTGTCTCGGCCCCAACCGGTCTCGAGGCCCTGCGCGATGCCGCGGTAGGCCCAGGTCGCGCCGCCGTCGGCCGTGGTGGCGATGCCGATGTCGGTGCCGAAGACCCACGAGACGTCGTCGAGCGGGGGCGCCGTGACGCGGCGGTTGGTGTAGAACATCCACCACTCCCCCGCCTCGCGGTTCCAGATCACGGTGGGGTCGGCGGCTCCGTCGTGGATCGGGTCGCGGAACAGGGGTTTGGGGATGGCGGTCATCGTCGGCCTTTCGGGTCAGCGGATGAGGCGGACGATGGTGATCGCGGGGGTCGGGCGGCCGTCGCGTGCTTCGAATTCGAGGTCGAGCGGCGAGGTGAGCCCTTCGGGCAGGTGGTAGTCGAAGTCGAAGTCGCCTTCGGCCGCGTCCCAGCGCTCCTCCGCCAGGAGCACGCCGCCCAGGCGCACCGCGACTGCGGCGGGCTCGCCGCCGAGTCGGTAGCCGATGCGGAGCCGGCGGCCTTCGTTGTCGGCGTCGTTCAGGACGACGGACATGGCGGCCGTGGTCTTCCTCGCGCGCCTGCCGTTGGCGTCCATGGTGACCTCGGTGGCCTCGCCCTGGAAGCGGTGGTCGGTTTCGGGCTGCTGCTCGCCGAACGCGACCTTGTCGACGGTCATCGCGTCGAGCGGCAGGTCGCGGTCGATCGCGATCAGTGCCTCGCGGCGCTCCGCGATCTCGTCTTCGGAAGCGACCGGCCAGTAGAGGGTGTAACGGGTGTCGTGCACTTCGTAGAACGGGACCAGTTCCACGGTGTCGTCCGGGTCGGCGGTGGCGAGCCGGTAGCGAAGCGGCCCTTCACTGGTGAGGACGTCGTCGGCGGGGCGGTCGGCGACGATGGGCACGTCGGCGAAGCCGCGCAGCGGGCCCCAGGCGACGTGGCCCATGCGACTGTCGTCGGCGATGAGCCCGGTCAGGTGTTCCGCGCCGTCGCGGGCGGCGAGGAGGATCGGGCCGGCGAAGTAGGCCTGCCACGGCGAGCCGTCGGGCAGGCGCTCGGCCCGGAGGCGCAGCGGGAGGCGGAACGCGACGGTGTCACCCGGCCGCCAGGTCCGTCCGATGAGGACCGCTCCCGGGAGGATTTCGGCTTCCACCGGTTCGCCGTTGACCTCGAGATCGGCGAGCGCGTCGGTCCAGCCGGGGACTCGCAGGCGCAGCGTGAACTCGCTCGGCCCGTCCAGGTCGAGGATCAATTGGACGTGTTCGCTCGCGGGGAAGGCGGTCTCGATACGAATCCGGCCGCCGAACTCGGGGGTTTCGAGCTGCGCCGGGACGTACAGGTTCACCGCCAGGGCGCCCTCGTGCTCGCCGAAGACCCATTCGGTGTACTTCGCCTGCGCCTCGATGCCGGTGCCGACGCAGCACCACATGCCCAGGTGCGGCTGCGAGTAGACCCGGTAATGGCGCGGCCGCATCGGAGTGAAGTAGACGAACCCGCCGCGTTCGGGATGCTGGGAAGGCAACTGGTGGTTCAGGATCGCCCGCTCGACGTAGTCCAAGTGGGCCGGTTCCAGCTCGGCCTCGGCGAGGAGCTTCGTCAGCTTGAGCATGTTGTAGGTGTTGCAGGTCTCGGGGCCCTCACGGTCCTCGATCATGGGCGAGAAGTCGTCCACGGCGTGGAAGTGCTCGCGGACGCTGTTGCCGCCGATCGCGACCGAGCGCTTTTCGACCACCTCGTGCCAGAAGAACCGGGCCGCCGCCTCGAGGTCCTTGTCGCCTCGGACTGCGGCGGTGGCCGCGTAGCCGATGGCCTTGGGGATCAGCGTGTTCGCGTGCTGGCCGGTGAGGGCGTCGCGCCGCTCCAGCAGCGGGTCGAGGACGGCCTTGTGGGAGAAGCGGACCGCCATGTCGGCGTAGTCCTCGCGCCCGGTGAGCGCGGCGAGGTCGGCGTACGCCTCGTTCATGCCGCCGAACTCGGTGTCCAGCATGGTCTCGAACGCCTCGTCGTCCATCCCCGCGGCGATGCCGAGCCACCAGTCGGCGAGGCGGGTCACCATGGCCAGCGCGCGCTCGTCGCCGATGAGTCGGTGGACGTCGATGAGCCCGGCGAAGGTCTTGTGCACGTTGTACCAGGGCACCCAGTTGCCGCCCGCCCATCCCAGCTCGCGGGCGGCCTGGGCGCCGCCCTCGCGCAGGTTCTCGAAGAGGGCCGCGCCGCCGGGCACGCCGCCGATGTAGCCGGTGCCCAAAGCGTCTTGGGCGCGTTCGAGTTCGGTGAGCATGTGGTCGAGCCGCCGCCGCGGCTGGGGCTCACCGGTGACGACCGCGAGGAGGGCCAGCGCGGAGAGGTAGTGGCCGCCGATGTGGCCGTCGAGGCCGGTGTCCTCCCAGTTGCCGTAGCCGGCGGCGCGGGGTTCGAGCCCGGCTTCGCGCAGGAACGGGGCGAGCAGCCGGTCGGGGTCCATCGCGAGGACGTACTCGAGGTCGGTGCGTGCGGCGCGGGCGAGCGGCCCGTCGAGGAGGGTGACGCGGTCGAGCGGGAATTGCTTCATGGAGCGGTCCTTGCGAGGTCGACGTGTCGGACCGGAGGGTGTCATCGATCCGCCCCAGGATGATAGCGGTAACTTTGCCGCTTCGCCATCGAGCCGCGAGCAAGGCGGACGGCCCGGACCTTCGGGTCCGGGCCGTCCGTCGTAGGGGCTATTGGAGGTTCTCGATCACGAACGGGGCGTGGCCGTGCAGGTGGTCGTCCCAGCCGCCGGTGACGGGTGCACCGGCGGAGAGGAGGTTGGTCGAGTCGTTGCCGACGTCGAGTTTCCAAGCGGTCCAGGAGATCCCGTTGGTCTCCATCCAGTCGACCCACCGCTGCGCCTCGTCGAGGCAGACGCGGCCGTCGAGCCCGCCGTCGGCGTGGCTGGCGCCCCATTCGGTGACGAAGAGGGGGAGTCCCGCGTTGATGGCGGCGTCGGCTTTGTCGCGGTTCCACTGGGCGTGGGTGCACGAGTAGAAGTGCAGCGTGTACATGAGGTTCGTGCCGGAGACCGGGTCGCCGGCGGCGACGTCGACGTCCTGGGACCAGCTCGGGGTGCCGAGGACGACGATGTTGTCGGGGTCGTGCTGGCGGATCGCGGCGACGACGGCCTGGTGGTACGGCTTGACGGTGCCGCTCCAGGAGACCTGCAGAGGCTCGTTGTAGGGCTCCCAGATGACGTTCGGCAGGTGGCCGTAGCGTTCGGCCAGGTCGCTGAAGAACGCGACCGCCTCGGCCTGGTGCAGGTGCGCTTCGTGCGCGTGGAAGTCGACGATCACGTAGGTGCCCGCGGCGGCCGCGTTGTTGATCGCAGTCTCCACTTCGGCCTTCCAGCCTGCGGGGTCGGAGAGGTAGGCGCCTTCGGGCTCGACGCCCATGGCGACGCGGAAGACCTCGAGGTTCCAGTTGTCGCGCATCCATTCGAGCGCCTGCAGGTTCTGCGCGTAGGGCTGGGTCTGCCAGTGCAGCCACATGCTCGAGACGCCCTTGAGTTGGACGGGGGCGTCGGATTCGTCGCACATCCGGGCGCCGCAGACGTGGAGTTTCCCGTGTGCTTCGACCGGGGTGCCCTCGGGTGCGGGGTCGGTGGGCTCCTCGGTGGGTTCGGCGGTGGTGGGTTCGGGTTCGGTGGTCTGCTCGCCGCCGCCTTCGCCGCAGAGGACGCCGTTGAGCTCGGCGTTCTCGATGTCGCCGGGGGTGCCGCTGGCGGTGAACCCGAAGACCTCGCGGGTCTGGCCGGCCGCGATGGCGGCGTTCCAGCCTGCGTCGGAGGCGGTGAAGTGGGAGCCGCTGAGGTCGGCGTCGGTGACGTTCCAGGCGCTGATGCCGGAGACAGCGCTGGTGAAGTCCCATTCGACGGTCCAGTCGTCGATTCGTGAGTCGCTGGTGATGCTGATGTTGGCTTGGAAGCCCGAGCTCCAGCTGCTGACGACGTTGTAGTCGACCTCGCAGCCTGCCGCCGCGTTCGCGCCTTGGGACGCGGCGATCGTGATGGCGCCGGCGGTGAGCGCGGCTGCGGCCGCGCCGATGATCGCGATGGGCTTTCTTCTTCGGTCGAGTCGCATGTGCTGCCTTTCGTCGATCCGCTTGGGAAGCGCTCCCAAGTACTACATCGGAGTTTGTCAATGTATTGGCCTGCGGTCAAGAGGCCGGGCGTCGCCACGGCGGCCGGTTTGCCGTGATCGGGCCGGGGGAACTATGGAGGGATGTTTCGGAAGACGCTCGCCACCGCATGTGGCCTGGTAGTGCCCTGCGGAGCCGCGGCCTGCGGGACCGGCCAGCGGGAGTCCGGAGCTTCGGCCGTGGCCGAGGAGTTCACCACGGCGGTCGGGCGCGGGGACGCGGCTCCGCGTGCGCCGCGCTCGCACCGGAGACCGTGGAGGCGATCCTCGCCTCCGAAGGCGAGCCGTGCGAGGCGTCGCTGGGCTCGCGGGAGCTGGCGAGCGGCGCGGTCGGGGAAGTCCAGGTGTGGGGCGATCGCGCCCTGGCCCGCACCGAAGACGACTTGCTGTTCCTCGTCGAGCTCGAGGAGGGCTGGAAGGTGGCCACCGCCGGATGCCGTTCGCAGGGCGGCAGGCGGCTCTCGCTGCTCCAGTACGTGGCCTCGAGCGATTTCGCCGTGAACGTCGCGGAGAACTGGCAGTCGGAGTTCCTGGCCGTGGGCTCGCTCGCCGTGCTGAGCGTGTACCTGCGCCAGCGCGGCTCACCCGAGTCCAAGCCGGTGGTGGGCACCTCGCACGCGACCACCGAGAAGTCCGGCTGAGGTCAGGTGGCGGTGGCGTCGAAGCGGGTGGCCTTCATGAACATGGTCCAGACGGATCGGAACGGCGCCCGCTGGAGGTTCGTGAGCCCGGGCCGGCCGGCCACCGCGTCGAAGGGCGCGTCGCGGAAGTCGTAGATCCGCAGGCGGCCGCCGCTGCGCAGGACGCGGACGATCTCGGCGGCCCCGGCGTCGGGGTCCTCCCAGTGATGGGAGCTGAAGGTGGCGACGACGAGGTCGAAGCGGCCGTCTTCGAACGGCAGGGCGGCGACGTCGGCGGCGAGCAGGTCCGGTGGGGTCGAGAGCCCGGCGAGGTTGTGCTTCGCGTGCTCGATCATGTCGGCGGCGATGTCGATGCCGGTGAGCCGCAGATCGGGCCGGGCCTGGCCGAGCATCCTGAGAAGGATGCCGGGGCCGGTGCCGACGTCGAGGACCGCGGCGTCCCGAGGCGCGAGCGCGGCGATGTCCCTGGCCATCCGGCGGTAGAACGGCCTCGCGAACAGGCGGGCGATCGTGTCGTAGTGGTCGCTGTGGCGCCCCTCGATGGCGCCGCTGCCATGCTGGTGCTGGTGTGAGCGGTGCGGCATGACGGCCTCCAATAGTTGCGCTCTACAACCTTCAGATCAGTCTACGATGCATGGTTGCAGCACACAACCCTGCGATTCGGGAGGAGCGGCGATGAAGGCCGATGCCGAGCACCTGCACCACCTGCTCATGGACCTCGTCCGGACCGCCGAGTTCGCGCTGCTCGAAGCAGTGTTCCCCGGACGGGCCCTTTCCATGTCGCAGCTGTTCGCGCTGCATGAACTCGACCACCGGTCCGGGATCTCCCAGCGCGAGCTCGCCGAGCGCCTCGGCTTGGAGAAGAGCAGCGTCAGCCGTCTGGTGGCCGACCTGGAATCGGACGGCCTGCTCACACGCGAGCGCGACCCGGAGAATCGGCGGCTCTACCGGCTCGAGATCACCGAGGAGGGACGGCGACTCCACCGCGGCGCCGCCGGTGTGCTGCACGAGCGCTACGAACGCTGGACCGCCGCGATGACGCCGGCCGAACGCGACGGACTCACCGCCGGGCTCCCTGCCCTGCTCCGCGCCATGCACGCCGACAGCGCCATGGGCAACGGCAGTGCCCTGGACAACGGCAGCGGCGGCGACTGAACCGCCGAGATTCAGCTGGAGGCGGCGGCCCGTTCCAGGGCCGCCTCGGTGCGGGCCTGGATGTCGTTGCAGGCCTCGCAGACCGAGTCGGGGATGAGCCCGACGCGGGTGAGCAGGGCGAAGATCTTGCAGCCCAGGCAGAACGCGAAGAACGCCTCGAGCGAGGCGGCCACGGTCAGCGCGCCGAGCACGAACCAGCCGGCCACGGGAAGGTCGAAGACGAGCAGCAGGAGCGCGGCGGTGACGGAGAAGACCGCGCCGATGCCCTGGGCGAAGCGCTTGGGCGGGCCGGGGACCATCTTCGGGGCGGCCGGGAGGCGGGGTGTGACGACCCTGGTCACGAGCTGGCCGAGGACGCTGAGGCTCGGGCCGGACGCGACGCGGGCGATGAAGCCGAGCGCGATCACGGCGACCAGCCATTCGAGCTGGAACGCGAGCGCGGCCGCGCTCATGGCGACCACGCCCCCGGCGACGAGTCGGGCCGAGACCTCGTTCACGGGGTTGGGGAAGCTGAACAGGCGTCGCATGCGGTGTGTCCTCCGGGCGGGAAATCGGGGCAAGACCGCCAATGCTAGCGCCGTCGCGGCAGGCGTCCCAGATGGCGGATGCGGGGTGCCCAGGGGCGGGATACCATCGGTGCCCGATCGACTACGGGGGCGTGTGTGAGGGAAGCGACGGAGAAGGTCGTGCTGCTCGGCGAGGACGGCGCGCCGATCGGAAGCGAACGCAAGGACCGGGTGCACGGGGCGGCGACGCCGCTGCATCTCGCGTTCTCCTGTTACGGGTTCGACCCCGAGGGGCGGCTGCTGGTGACCCGGCGGGCGCTGGGGAAGCGGGCGTTCCCGGGGGTGTGGACGAACACATGCTGCGGGCATCCCGGGCCCGGCGAGTTCATGGAGGCGGCCGTCGGCCGGCGACTGCGCTCGGAGCTCGGGATCGAGGCCCGCGACCTGGTGTGCGCGCTGCCGACCTTCCGGTACCGGGCCGAGTCGAACGGCGTGGTCGAGAACGAGATCTGCCCGGTCTACCTGTGCCGCGTCGCGGGCGAGCCCGCCCTGGACGCCGAGGAGGTCGCCGAGCACGAGTGGGTCGACTGGCCCGCGTACGTCGACCGGGCGACGCGAGCGGACTCCGACCTGTCGCCCTGGTCGCGGCTCCAGGTCGCGCAGCTGCAGCAGTGGGGGCTCGTCGAGCGGTACCTGCAGCGTTGAGGGCACCGCGACCGGGTCGCGGCGCCCCTCTGCTCATCTCCCGTTGAACGACGCCTCCCGCTTCTCCTTGAAGGCGCGCATCCCTTCCTTCTGGTCCTCCGTTGCGAAGAGCGCGTGGAACGCCCTGCGCTCGTAGCGGATCCCCTCGGCGAGACCCGTCTCGAGGGCCCGGTCGACGCAGTCGCGGGCCGCCATCGCGGCGAGCTTGCCGTACCGAGCGATCTGCTTGGCGATCGCATCCGTCTCGGCCGCAAGGCGATCGGCGGGGACGACCCGGGAGACGAGGCCGATGCGCTCGGCCTCGTGCGCGTCGATGAGGCGGCCGGTGAGGATCATGTCCATCGCCTTGGCCTTCCCGACGAGCCGCGTCAGCCGCTGCGTGCCGCCGATACCGGGGATCACGCCGAGGGTGATCTCCGGCTGCCCGAACGTCGCGTTGTCGGCCGCGATGATCATGTCGCACATCATCGCCAGTTCGCAGCCGCCGCCGAGCGCGTACCCGGCGACGGCGGCGAGCTTCGGGGTTCGCAAGGCCGCGAAGGACTCCCAGCCCGCGAAGTAGTCCTCGGCAATCATGTCCGCCGCGGACTTCTCGGACATCTCGGTGATGTCCGCGCCCGCCGCGAAGGCGCGATCGGACCCGGTGATCACGAAGCAGCCGACCCCGGGATCGGTGTCGAGCGGGGCCAGCGCCTCGCACAGCTCGGTCATGAGCGCGGCGTCGAGGGCGTTGAGGACCTCGGGCCGGTGCAGGCGGACCCGCACGACCCGGCCGATGCGTTCGATTTTCAGTCGCACGATGTCTGCCTTCCTCAGGAGTCCCAGATGGCGCCGTACGCGGGGATGCCCCTGCGTTCGAGCCCGTGGACGACCTGCCAGGTGAGTTTCTTGTTCGAGATGCAGATGACCGCCTCGGCGCCGAAATCGCGGTAGGCCGCGCAGGCCAGGCGGACCATGTCGGGTTTGCCGTGCTGCGCGGTGTCCCAGATCCGCGCTTCGGGCTGGACGGCGAGGATCTCGTCGACCAGCTCGTCGCCGAACGTGTCGCGCGGCGCGCGCGTCGACCAGACCAGCAGCGCCGGGACCTCCTGGGCCAGCAGGTGCGGCAGGCACGGGCCGATGCCGCTGCCCGTGGCCACGTAGACGACCTTGCGGAACAGAACCTCGATGTTCGCCACGCCCGCGGTCGTGATGCCCTTGACCCACACGTGCGACGGCAGGTCGTCGATGAACCGGCCCGTCCAGTCCCCCGCGCGGGAGATCGTCAACCGGAAGCCGTGCTCGCCGGGCGAGGGGATGTTCGCGAACGAATGCCATTCCAGCAGCGGCGAACGGCTGATCGCGGTCGAGGAGCCGGCGAAGGGCTTGCGGCCGTGTGTGAACCGCGCGATCGCCACATGCGACGACGGCCGCTTGATGTCCACCGGGACGCGGCGCAGCCGCGTCCACGGAGCGATGATCGCGGCGGAGACGACCGCCAGCACCCAGAATTCCAATGTGGAGAGCAGCGGCGCGCCGCTGTGCCCGACCTGCACGAGCTGGAGGGCCCACAGCAGCACCAGCGACAGCCAGCCGCCGAATCGGTGGACCAGCTCGAACCGGTTGTGGTGCCTGGCCCGCAGCTTCGGGACCGTGGTCACCACCATGGCGGCGAAGATCCCTACCAGCAGATACGCCAGCACCAGCGCATCAGTTGGTGCACCTTCCACTGTGGCCAGTGCGACGAACGCGCCGAACCACAGCGAGCCCGCGAGCGCTCCGCCGACGTGCATGCCGCCGAAGTGATACACCTTCGCCAGCGTCCAGCGCACCTTGAGCGGCCACGTGACCGGCGCGGCGGTCGCCATCCGGAACAGCAGGTTGATGAGGCGCTGGCGGCGGACGAGCACCGCGAAGGCGAAGTTGCACAGCGCAGCGCGCGAGGCGAACTCGGCCGTGACGCCCTCGGGGACGACTGCGATCAGGACCGCCAGGTTCACCGCGATCACGATGGCGGCCAACCGGTTGAAGTGCATGAGCGCCGGATGTTTGAAGGCGCGCCGCGCGAGCGGGAGGAGCGGCGGGAGTTCGACGTCGTCGACGATTTCGTTCTTCAGCTGCGTCATGCCGTCGCCTCCCGTCCGAGCCGGGCGAGTCGCAGCAGACGCGGCTTGTCGATCTTGCCGCGATCCGTCAACGGGAGCGCTTCCATCGGGTGAACGGACTCAGGGACGCAGTAGTACGGCAGGGCCTCGGCCACGATCTTCCGTGCGAGCACCGGATCGACGGTGGCGGGCTGGACGAACGACGCCAGCGAGCGGTCGTCGAGTCTGACCGTGGCCGCCCGGACGCATCCGGGCACGCCCTCCAGCACCGCGGACACGGCGTCGAGCTCGACCCGGAAGCCGCGGATCTTCACCTGGTCGTCAGTGCGCCCGAAGTGCTCGAGCTCGCCGTCCAGGGTCCATCGCCCCAGGTCGCGGGTGCGGAACATGCTCCTGCCACCGCCGAGGAACGGATCGGGCGCATACCGTTCGGCGTTCAGCACGGGGTTGGCGAGGTAGCCCGCGGAAACGCCGTCGCCGCCCGCCCACATCTCGCCGACCTCGCCGATCGGGCACGGATTGCGATGCTCGTCGAGGATGTAGACGGTGTTGTTGGGCGTCGGCCTGCCGATCGTGAGAGGCGCGTTCGGGCGGTGGCGCTGCATCGTGTTCACGATGGTGGTCTCCGTCGGGCCGCAGCCGTTGTAGAACGTGCA
The DNA here is from genome assembly GCF_016918015.1 of Glycomyces sp. YM15. GTDB lineage: Bacteria > Actinomycetota > Actinomycetes > Mycobacteriales > Micromonosporaceae > Glycomyces. Next base: position 10,252 of record NZ_JAERMK010000019.1, on the reverse strand, counting down.
CCGCCGCGCCCATCGGTCGGCGAGCGCCCGGGGACACGGCTCACCGGCGACGGCCACGGTCCGCACCCGTTCGCATGAGTCGGGATCGATCCGGGACAGGATCGTCGGCGTCGCGATCAGGACTTCGACCCTGCTCGCCGTCTCGCCGATGTCGTCGCCGCGGATGACCAGCGTGCCGCCGTGCGAGAGGCAGCCGAGGATCTCCCACGCGGCCATGTCGAACGCGATGTTGAGGATCTGGCCGACCGTCGTTCCCGGCCTGATGCCGAGGTCGCCCGGTTCGGTCAGGAGCAGGTTCGCAAGGTTCGCGTGGGTCACCGCGACCCCGTTGGGGCAACCCGTGGTGCCCGAGGTGAACAGGACGTAGCAGGCCCGCCCGGGGTCGGCGTCGATGCGCGGGGCCGGGACATCGGTGCCTTCGGCGCAGGCCTCGTCGATGTCGATGCCCAGGATCCCGGCCGGAATGGCAATGGGCGCATCGGATTGCGTGAGCACGATCGTGCTGCGCGTGGTGCTGAGTATGTGCCGGAGTACCGGGTTCCGGATCATCTTGGCGTCTTGCGGTACGTACGCGGCGCCGGCTTTGAGGATCGCGAGGATGCCGACCACCATCGGGATCCCTCGCCGCACGACGAGCGCGACGCGGTCGCCGGGGCGGACGCCCTCCTTGACGAGGCGGGCGGCGAGCCGGTTGGCGTGCCGCTCGAGCTCGCCGTAGGTGATCCGTTCGCCGCGGTGCTCGGCGGCCGTCGCCGAAGGCGCTGCGGCCGCTTGTGTCTCGATCATCTCGTGGATCGCGACTCGGGGAACGGCCCGAGCGGGGCCCCATCCGAACTGGCGGAAGAGCCGCCGATCCCGTGCGTCCAATGCGGCTGTCGCAGGATCTTGCCCGCCGCTCCTCGTTCTGTAGTTGATGAGTTTCGGTGTGTAGTCAACTTCGGGCATAGGTCACCCTCCAGTCCGCTGCTTCTTGCTTGAATCCCAACCCTTTCGAACAGTGCACACGCCCGTTGTGGTAGCGCTCACACGAGAGAAAGTATAGATTTCAATCAATATCAAGTCAATGCGCCGAACTCAGGCGTTGGCGAAGTCCGTGATCAGGCGGTCTCCTGCTTCGATCTCGGCGGCGACGCGGACGGCGAAGGCTTCGACGGCGGCGGTGTGTTCGTCCGAGCGCCAGGCGAGGCCGTAGCGGACGGGCGGGGCGTCGAGGATCTGGACGTAGGCGATGCCGGTCCGCGGCTGGTGAGCCGCGGTGTGGGCGCCGGTGAGGAGCGCGCCTTTGCCTGCGGCCGTGAGCATCAGGGCCTCCTGGAGACTGGTGGCGCCGGGCCCGGCGGGGATGGGGCGGCCGTCCGGGGTGCGCACGGGGGCGCGGCGGTAGTCGGGGAGGTCGCCTTCGATCGCGAGGAGGGCGGTCTCGGCGAGGTCGTCCATGGTGAGGAAGGGGCGGCTCGCGAGCGGGTGGCCGGTGGCGACGGCCAGGACGCGGGCCTCGGTGAGGAGGGTCGGGCCTTTGGCGAGGTCGTCCTCGCGGACGGGGAACTCCATGAACTGGACGTCGTAGTAGCGGTCGCGCAGCTGCGCGAACGGGTCGGTGAACGAGGTCTCGCAGATCTCCACGGCCAGTTCGGGGTGGTCGGCGCGCAGCCGGTCGACGGCGCGGATGGCGATCTCGCCGGTGAGGGAGTTCACGAAGCCGACGCGGAGGGTCCCACCGAGGCCGCGGCGGTGCGGGCGAGGGCGCGTTCGATGGCGCGGTGGTGCGGTTCGACCTCCTCGCGGAAGCCCGCGCCGAGTTCGGTGAGGCGCACATTGCGGCTGGTGCGTTCGAAGAGGGGCGCGCCGAGGCGGCGTTCGAGGCGCTGGACGAGCTGGGAGACGCGGGCGCGGGAGAGCCGCATCCGCACTGCCGTGCGGCCGAAGTGCAATTCCTCGGCCAGGATCAAGAAGCATTCGAGTTCGTCGCGTTCCATCGGGCTCCTCCGCATCGGTAAGTCTGACTTACCGAACGTTGCTTTCTTCGCCGTTGTTCCCGCGCGCGGGCGGATCGATGATTGCCGGGCTACGGAAATTTCCACTTCCCAAGGAGTCACCTGTGAAAGCCCGTGAATGGGGTGTGCTGCTCGTCCTTTCAGGAGCGATTTTCCTGGAGGGCATCGACGTCGCCATGCTCAACATCGCCCTGCCCTCGATCCGCACCGAACTCGGCCTCTCGACCGGGTCGCTGCAGTGGGTCGTGAGCGCCTACGTCCTCGGCTACGGCGGCTTCATGCTGCTGGGCGGCCGGGCCGCCGATCTCCTCGGCCGCCGCCAGGTGTTCCTGGTCGCGCTGCTCGTGTTCCTGCTGTTCTCCGGCCTCGGCGGGCTCGCCGAGAACGGGGCGACGCTCGTCGCGGCCCGGTTCATCACCGGCCTCGCCGCCGCGTTCATGACCCCCGCCGGCCTGTCCATCATCACCACCGGCTTCGACGAAGGGCCGAAACGCGATCGGGCCCTGACGGTCTACGGCGCGATCGGCGCGGGCGGATTCACGCTCGGCATGGTCATCGGCGGGCTGCTGACCTCGCTCGACTGGCGGTGGGTGTTCTTCATGCCGGTGGGACTGTCGCTGGTGCTGCTGGTCGCGGCGCTCGTGCTCATCCCGAAGTCGCCGCGCCCGGAACGGGACGGCCAGCGCTTCGACGTGCTCGGCGGCCTGACGATCACGGCGGCGGTGGTGCTGCTCGTGCTCGGAGTCGAGCGCGCCTCCCATGTGGGTCTGGAATGGACGGCCGGGACGGTCGCGGCGAGCCTCGCGCTGTTCGCGCTGTTCATTGCGATCGAACGGCGGCACCCGGCTCCGCTGGTGCGCCTCGGGATCCTCAAGTCCGGTTCACTGGTGCGCGCCAACCTGATCGGGATGCTGTTCATGTCCGGGTTCTTCGGCTTCCAGTTCCTGGTGGTGCTGTACCTGCAGGAACTGCGCGGCTGGTCGACGATCGAGGCGAGCCTGGCGATGCTGGTCATCGGCGTCGACGTGGCGCTCGCCCCGACGCTGACGCCGAAGCTGATGCGGCGCTTCGGTAATGCCCCGGTGCTCCTGGCCGGGCTCGGGTTCGCGGCGCTCGCGTTCGCGCTGTTCCAGACCGCCGGTGCGGACACCTCCTACTGGGCGATGCTGCCGAGCCTGGTGTCGATGGGCCTGGCGTTCACGCTCGCATACGGCCCGCTGACCATCATCGCCACCAACGGGATCGAGGAGTCGGAGCAGGGGCTCGCCGGAGGTCTCCTGTACACCTCGTTCCAGTTCGGAGCGGCGATCGGACTCGCGGGCGTCGCAGCGGTGAACGTCGCCGCGACCGCTTCGAGCGAGCCCGGCGCACTGCTCGACGGCTACCGGGCCGCGCTCCTGGTCCCGCTCGCGGCCGCCGTCATCGCGGTGGCCATCGGGGCGTTCAACCTCCGGCGCAAGGACCGCGGTGCAGTCGCGGCGCAAGAGGAACCGGCGCTCACGGGCGTCTGACCGCGCGGGCGGCGCTCAGAGTCGGACGACGAGCAAGGCGATGTCGTCCCTAGCGCCCTCGGCCACGCTGAGGTCGGCCAGCACGTCGTCGGCGAGCAGTTCCGGGCTCTCGGTGACGTGGCGGCCGAGGGTGTCGACCAGGCGGGCCAGCCCCGCGTCGATGTCCTCGCCGCGGCGCTCGAAGAGCCCGTCGGTGTACAGCACGAGCGTGTCGCCGCGGTCATAGGCCAACCCGGCCTGGGGGTGCGGCACGTTCTGGGGGCGGGCGCCCAAGGGCGGATAGGCGGCCTGGTCGAGCATGGTGCAGGAGCCGTCCGGGTGCACCAGGATCGGCGGCGGATGGCCGGCGCTGCTGTAGACGATGAGGTTGCTGCGGGGGTCGACCATGGCCCACACGACGGTGGTGTTCTGCGCGCCTTCGATCGAGCGGGCGTACAGGTTCAGGACGTCGAGCGCCTGGGCGGGCCGCTCCAGGGACCGGATGGTGGCGCTCAGGGCGCTGCGCAGCATCCCCATGACGGCGGCGGCCTTCAGACCGTGGCCGACCACGTCGCCGACCGCCACCCCGAAGCGGCCGTCCGGCAGGTCGACCATGTCGAACCAGTCGCCGCACACGGACAGGGAACCGGCGGCGGGCAGGTACCGCAGCGCGACGTTGTCGTGGAGGGCGAGGTCCGGTGCCTGCAGCATGGCCTCCTGAAGGGTGAGGGCCACCTGGCGTTCGCGGGTGTGGGCCAGGCGCAGCTCCTCGTTGAGGCGCTGCAGTTCGCGGGCCCGCGTGTAGAGCTCGGCGACCACGGCCTCCCGGTCGACGGCCCCTCGGGCCGGGGGCCAGCCGCCGGAGGCGAGGGCCTTGAGGAACGGGGTCACGTCCTCGACCCGGTGGATGATCAGGTCGACCGTGCCGTCCGGGCCGAGGACGGGCGCGTTGATCGGCGACCACCAGCGCTCCTCGAACTCCCCCGGTCGACCCGCGATGGGGATGTCGTACTTCTGGATGGCCATCGCGTCCTTCCGCCGCAGTTCGAGGACGCGCTGCAGCGAGGCGTTCAGATTGCGCACGCCGTCGGCGGCGGTGTCGGCCGGATTGTCGGGGAACGCGACGAAGATGTGCTTCCCGATGAGGTCTTCGCGGGTGCGGGCGGTGGCGGCGAGATAGGCCTGGTTGACCTCCACGATGACGAGGTCCGGATCGATGATCAGATACGGACTGGGTGCGGCCGCGAACAGCGCCTCGTAATCGAGGTCCACCATCGCCGATCACCCTTGCGTCTTCGGTTCGCATAACCAAGCTCCAACCCCTCCCGCACCGACACTACCTCCCGTTTCACCCGGGTACGGGCGCAATCGGGAGGCTGAGGACGGTGACGGTCAGCGGTTGCGCGCGGCCAGGTGCGCCGCGACGTGCACGGTGGTGGCGGCCGCGGCTCCGAGGCGGTCCTTCGCGGCGGCCCGCCGGGGCTTGCGGTGTTCGTTCTAGGGCAGCGGGTCGCCCGGCCTGACCAGCCCGGTCTGGTAGGCGATGACGACGAGTTGGGCGCGGTCGCGGGCGCCGAGTTTGGTCATGGCCCGGTTGACGTGCGTCTTGGCGGTCAACGGCGAGACGTAGAGCTTCGCGGCGATGTCGTCGTTGGAGAGGCCGTGGGCGGCGAGGGCGAGGACCTCGCGTTCGCGTTCGGTCAGGGCCGCAAGGGGTTCGGGGGTCGGGATCGGGCCCGGTTCGTTCTGGCTGAGGAACCGGCCGATCATGCTGCGGGTCGCTTTCGGCGAGAGGAGGGCCTCGCCCCCGGCGACGACCCGGATGGCGCGCACGAGATCGGCGGGTTCGACGCCTTTGCCGAGGAAGCCGCTCGCGCCCGCGCGGAGGGCGAGGACGACGTTGTCGTCGTTCTCGAACGTGGTGAGGACGAGGATGCGCACGCCCGCGAGGTCCTCGTCGGCGGCGATCCGCTCGGTGGCCTCGATGCCGTCGACCTCGGGCATGCGGAGGTCCATGAGGACCACGTCGGCGCGTTCGGAGCGGGCCAGTTCGACCGCTTCGCGGCCGTTCGTGGCCTCGCCGACGATCTCCAGGTCGGCTTCGGAGCCGATGATCATGGCGAAGCCCGCACGGATGAGCGCCTGGTCGTCGGCCAGCAGGACTCGGATGGTCACGACGTCTCCTTCACGGTGGCGGGCAGTTCGGCGTGGACGTCGAAACGGCCGTCCACGGCTCCGGCGGTGACGGTGCCGCCCGTGGCAGCAGCGCGTTCGCGCATCCCGACCAGTCCGTAGCCTGAACCGTTCGTCTTGGCGCCCTCGTCGATCGCGTTGCCCACGTCGATCCTGATCGACTCCGGCGCGTACGTGATCGCCAGCTGCGCCCGGCCGGTGCCGTACTTCTGGGCGTTCGTCAGCGACTCCTGCACGATCCTGTACGCGGCCAGATCGACCACCGCGGGCAGGTCGCGCGCGGTGCCGCTCTGACGGTGCTCGACCTGGAGCCCGGCGGCGGCGAAGGAGTCCAGCAACTCGGCGAGACGGGCGAGGCCCCGGGTCGGCTCGGTGGGCTCGTCGAGCTCGTCCTCGCCTCGGAGCACCCCGACCACCGAACCCAGCTCCTGCATCACCGTGTCCGCCGCGCGCCGGATGTGGGCCAGCGCCGGGCCGACCGCCTCCGGACGCGTCCGCAGCACGTGTGCGGCCGCCCCGGCCTGCACGTTGATCACCGCGATGTGATGGGCCACAACGTCATGGAGTTCACGGGCGATGCGCAGCCGCTCCTCGGCGACCCGGCGGCGGGCCTCCTCCTCACGGGTCGCCTCCGCACGACGGGCGCGCTCCTCGACCGAGTCGATATAGGCGCGGCGGCTGCGGGTGGCGTCGCCGATCGCCACGACGGCGATCGACCACGCGGCGACGCCGAAGTTGTCCGGAGCGAGCCATCCGCCGGCGCCGAACACCCCCGCCGCCAGGTACATGGCCGCGATGCAAACGCCCGCGACCAGCCAGGCCCGGCCCCGATTGGTGCGCCGCGCGAACGTGTAGGCGACGATCAGCCAGGCCACGATCAGCAGCGGATGGCGGTACCCGGTGGCGGCCATGACGCCGACCGAGACCGCGGTGTCGAGGATGAGCAGCCGCTCGGGCCAGCGCCGCCGCATCGCCAGAACGAACAGCGCCGTCGCGCCCGCGATGACGTGCACCGGAGCCGAGTCGGCGACGGCGAATCCCGGACCGGGCCCGGGCCCGGGGCCGTGGTCCTTGTCGCCGAAGAAATAGCCCATGAAGAACAGGCCCACGAACAGGACCGCGAAGACCGCGTCGATGACCGCCGCGTGCCTGCGCGCCCACGCCCGAGCCTTCCCCCATGCCATGCCGAAATCGTACGCGCGCACGTGTTCCCAGGTCATCGTCCACGCGCAGTAGCAGTGCACGGCGCGTCTACCGCAACTGCGGTAGTTCGACGGCCCGCGCCTGGAGGACGACGATTACGGCCGCCGGATCCGAGACTTGACCGCATGATCGAAGTACACGACCTCACCAAGCGCTACGGCGACCAGACCGCCGTCGACGGTCTCACCTTCACCGTCAAGCCCGGCATCGTCACCGGCTTCCTCGGCCCCAACGGCGCCGGCAAGTCCACCACCATGCGGATGATCCTCGGCCTCGACCGGCCCACCGCCGGAACCGCCACCGTCAACGGGCGGCCCTACGAGGACCACCCGGACCCGCTCCACCAGGCCGGCGCACTGCTCGACGCGAAGGCCGTCCACACCGGGCGCTCCGCGTACCGGCACCTGCACGCGCTCGCGGCCACCACCGGCATCCCGAAGTCACGCGTCGACGAGGTGATCGACATCGTCGGCCTCCACCAGGTCGCCCGCAAGCGGGTCGGCGGGTTCTCGCTCGGCATGGGCCAGCGCCTCGGGATCGCCTCCGCGCTCCTGGGCGACCCCGACGTCGTCATCCTCGACGAGCCGACGAACGGACTCGACCCCGAAGGCGTGCTCTGGATCCGCAACCTCATGCGTGACCTCGCCTCGCAAGGACGCACCGTCTTCGTCTCTTCGCACCTGATGAGCGAGATGGCTTTGACCGCCGAGCACCTCATCGTCATCGGCAAGGGCCGCATGATCGCCGACACCTCCGTGAGCGGCTTCATCGAGACCGCCGCGAACGAGAGCGTCCGCGTGCGCTCGCCCCACGCCAACGCCCTGCACGACCTCATCACCGGCCCCGGTACCACCGTCCTCAGCGTCGACCGCGGCCTGTTCGAGGTCACCGGCATGAGCGCCGAGGACATCGGCGACCGCGCCGCCGCCGCCGGGATCCCCATCCACGAACTCACCGTGGTGCGGCCGTCCCTTGAGGAGGCGTTCATGGAGCTCACCAAGGACGCCGTCGAATACCAGTCCACGCTGATCGGAGAAGCACGATGACCACGGCAACGCTCGAACCGGTCGCGACCGCCCGGCCCCGCAAGCGGGTCGACCAGGCCCGGGTCATCAGGAGCGAATGGATCAAGTTCTGGTCCGTGCGCTCCACCGTGATCACCCTGCTCGTCGCCGTCGTCCTCCTCATCGGCTTCGGCCTCCTCGCCTCCTCCATGTTCGGCGACGGCTCCGAACCGGGCGGGCCTCCCGGCAACGAACCGACCGATCCGATCTCCGCGAGCCTCACCGGAACGAACTTCGCGCTGCTCGCCTTCGGCACACTCGGCGTCCTGTTCATGGCCGGCGAGTACAGCACCGGCATGATCCGCTCCTCACTCGCGGCCGTGCCGAAGCGACTGCCCATGCTGTGGGCGAAGATCGCGGTCTTCACCGTCGTGGTCTTCACGGTCGCGCTGGCCGCGTCGGCCATCGTCTTCACTGCGGGCCAAGCGATCATCGGCGACGGCGGCGCGTCCTGGTCCGACCCGGGCGTGACACGCGCGGTCGTCGGCACCGCGGGCCTGCTCACCGGTTCGGGGCTCCTCGGCCTCGGTCTCGGCGCGCTCCTGCGCTCCACGCCGGGCGCGATCACCACACTGTTCGGCGTCATGTTCCTGCTCGCGATGGTCGCCGCGCTGCTGATCCCGGAGAGCTGGAGCGACGCCGTCCAGTACCTGCCTTCCGAGGCCGGCAACGCGTTCACCGCTGTGACGCAGGCGGATGGGACGCTCTCGCCGCTGGCCGGACTCGCGGTGTTCGGCGGCTACATCGCCGCGACCGTCGGAGCGGCGGCCTGGCGCATCAAGCGATCCGACGTCTGACCACCACCAGGAAACCGTCGGCCCCGGACCACGCAGGTCCGGGGCCGACGCCCTGCCCGCTGGGCGGCGGCTCCTATCCTCGAATGTCGTGGACGAACCTCTCACCCTCCGCTGCCGCGCGGCGCTCGCGCGGAAGCTCATCGCCGTCGTCCTGCTCGGCTACATGTCCATCGCCGTGCCGGTGTTCCTCATCATCGGAGGCAACGACGAGGGCATCATCGAGACGCTGCTGGGCGGCTGCCTCTACCTGGTCATCGTCGCCGCAGCCATCGGGAACGCCTTCGGCCTGCGCTGCAAGATGATCCTCGATGACGAAGGCGTCACCTTCGTCCAACCGATGAGCGAGATCCGCCTGGCCTGGAACGACATCACGGCGATCGAAGTCGGCGGCGACTCCCGCACCTGGGACGTCGAAATCCGCACCACGAGCGGCAACCATCGGCCCAGCGCCCTGAAATGCCTGCGCTGGCTCGGCCAGCCGAGATCGCTGCGGCAGACGGTCGAGACCCTGGAACGCTATCGCCAGGCAGCCCGCGCCGAGGACGAGTGAGGTGCAGACGCCTTCTCCCAAACCGAACGAGACTTCCAAGTGGGACCGACATGCTCCGGAGGAGTGAAGGCCGCACCGGCATTGAGGACCAAGACGCGTCGGATCGGATCAAGCTAGGCCTTCATCGGCGCTTCTCGCGAAGACGGTTGCAGCGCAGCCTACCCAGGCCCTCCTGCGCCGTCTTGGTTGAGGTTCAGGCGGGCGGCGACAAAAGGGTCTCGTGGTGGTGGGGTGTGCGGTGCGGCTGCCCGGCAGCGCGGGGGGAGGGGCGGCGGAGGTTCATATGACCCCTGGTTTGCATTGCGCCCCAGGTGGAGTGACGGCCTGGCGCGAGTGTCCCTCATGGAATGTTCACCCGGTTGGGTGATGACACCGGCACAGCATTCTGTCATCATTGAACTACGAACAAGGAACCGAAAACTGGCAGGACATTCGAGAACAGGGAAGGGAGGCGAAGGAACCATGAGCCACTGCACCAGCACCACCACCACCCCGAGCCCCCTCACCGGCTCCCGCCCCGACCGCCGCTCCCAAGCTGCGGCGATCCGCTCGACCCTCGATGAGGCCGCCGCAGGCATCAACGCCTTTCACGCCCGGGTCCTGTCTGCGGTGATCGCGATGAAGGAGGCGAACCTGCACCGCTCCGAGTTCGGGTTCTCCGCCCTCCGCGACCTGCTCCTGTCCCAGTTCGACTTCACCTTCAACACCGCCAGCGCGATCGCCGCCATCGCCCGGCTCTCAGGGAAGTTCCGTCTCTTGGCCCAGGCGGCGGTGTCGGGGAGGGCCCGGATTGACCAGGTCGCTTACGCCGTCCGCCAGCTTGACCAGACCCCGGCCATGCGCCTGTTCGCCCGCACCCCCTTCCAGGCCCCGGTCCCCTCCCCCTTCGACCCCGAGACCCTCTGCGCGACGCCGGAGGCGATGGTGGTCGAGTACTGCGCTCATGCTTCCTTCAAGGACC
>NZ_JAERMK010000018.1:58962-128445 GCF_016918015.1 Glycomyces sp. YM15 | reverse complement strand
CCGGTAAGCCAGGGTGCTCCTCCACTGGAGGCGTCCGATCTCACCCCCGTGCCATCGCCCGCAGCTGTCCGCGCCCCCGATGGGCCGTGACTGGGTGGACGATCCTAGTTGGGATCACCCCAACCAGCAGGCGATGCCGTACACGACGGCATACGCGATCCGAGAACGACCCGCCAGCGTCAGCGGTGAGGCCACACCGGGCGAATAGAGGACTCGGTACGGCGACACCGCAAGCACGTCCATGGCGAGCACCACCCCGTCCCGGCAGCGCCGCGCCCGCAAGCCCGCGCGACTGCAGGACGGACCCGAGGAACAGGAAGCGATCCTCGGGAGGCGAACCCGCCACCGGCATCCACCGGGCACGCCACCGGCATCCACCGGGCGGCCGCACCGCTCCCTCAGGGACGGCAGGCAACCACATCCGCCCCTGGCAGGAACGGCGCGCGGCCAGGCGAAAGCCGAAGGGCCGGAACCGGAAGCCGAAGCAAGACCAGCAGGACCAGCAGGGCCAGCAGGGCCAGCAGGGCCAGCGAGGGAAGCAAGTAGAGCAGCGGGAAGGAGGCGACAGGCACATGAAGACCACCACCATGCACACGAACATGGACATGGACAAGAGCGCAACCGAGCCGAACTCGGCGGCTGACGGCTCCCGTGCCGCCGACCACCCGCTCACTGCAGCAACGGGACGGACCCACCCGGCCCTGCCGGAAGCGACCACCGGCCCCGCTTCGGCGACACACCGCCGAAGCCTCGCCTACCCTTCCCTCGCTGCCGGTTTGCGCCTCGCTCCAGAGACGACCCCGGCCCCGGACACGCAGCCCGGTCCCAACCTCACCCGGCCCCGCCGGAAGCGACCACCGGCCCCGCCCCGGCGACACACCCCCGGACCACCGCCCACCACTCCCCCTCGCCGCCAGCTTGAACCTCGCTCCAAAGACGACCCCGACCCGGCGGCGCACCACCAGGCAACCCCGGGCAACCCCAGACAACCCCGGGCAACCCCTCGCCTCGACATCTCTGACCGGTTGCAGCCCAATAAAAACCGGTCTCGCCCTCGGCGGCTGAAGGCTGAAGCTCGAGCTGACTCCTCCACTTCTCCGCCGCTCCTTCGCTGCATGCTCGAAGCTCGATCGACGCCACGCTCGATCAGTTGAGCTCCGGGGCCGACTCGGGAACCGGCCGCGCGACTTCGGGGCGTAGGCCGTCGAGGATGAGAGCGAGGTAGCGACGCCATCGATCAGGTGACGCGTTCGGCGCGCATCCCGCAACGTAGTTCGGCGCGCACATCGGCAGGAATGCGTCAGCGCGTGTGACGTCGTCGCCCGCTGCCCCTTGCCGCCGCACTTGAGCGACTCGCCGCCCAGATCGGTCGCCGATACACGCTGGCGAAGGGGCGCAGGCGGCCACGGACTTCGCGCGGCGGCACACGTTCGGGAAGCTGGTGGTCCGCGTGTAAGCCGATGGCGTCGACCACGTGCTCGGCGATCGCCATGGAGGAGGTCGCCGCGGGCGAGGGGGCATTGCGGACGGCGGTGACGGGACCGAGGCGGTGGATGCGGAAGTCGTCGACGAGGGAGCCGTCGCGGTCGAGGGCCTGGGCGCGGACCCCGGCCCCGTAGCGTTCAACGTCGTCGAGGCCGATCTCGGGAAAGTAGCGCTGCGAGGCTTTCATATAGGCGCGCTTGGAGAGTGAGCCGTAGACCTCGTGGGCGCCCATGCGCCAGTGCCGGGCGGCCATCCGCCAGGCCCCGGGCCAGGCGGCGAGCCGGGCGAGGTGGACCGGGCTGAGGTCGCGCCAGCGGTAGCCCTCGGCGGCGAGGGCGAGGACGGCGTTGGGGCCGATCTCGACGGTGCCGTCGATGCGGCGGGTGAAGTGGACGCCGAGGAAGGGGTAACCGGGTTCGGGGACGGGGTAGACGAGGCCGCGCAGTAGATCGGCCTTCTCGTTCTTGACGCGCAGGTACTCGCCGCGGAAGGGGACGATGCGGGGTCCGGGTTCGTCGCCCGCGAGCGTCGCGACGCGGTCGGCTTGGAGGCCGGCGCACAGGATGAGCCGGTCCACGGTGACCCGTTCCTCGCCCGAGGCGATGCGGACGCGTTCGCCTTCGGGTTCGATGCGGTCGACCGGGAAGCGAAGGCGCACTTCGCCTCCGGCGGCCGCCACTTCGGCGGCGAAGGCGCGGGCGACGGCGGCGTAGTCGGTGATGGCGCTCCCCGGGGAGTGGATCGCGCCGAGTCCGGTCGCGTGCGGCTCGATCTCGCGGAGCCCTTCGGGGCCGACGCGGCGCAGGCCGGGGACGCCGTTGGCGACAGCGCGATCGTAGAGGGCGTCCAGGCGGGGCACTTCGTCGCCGCGCGCGGCGATCACGAGTTTGCCGCATTCCACATAGGGCAGCTGATGTTCGGTGCAGTAGGCCTTGAGGAGGGCGACGCCGCGTGTGCACAGGCGCGCCTTGAGACTGCCCGGGACGTAGTAGATCCCTGCGTGGACGACACCGGAGTTGTGGCCGGTCTGGTGGGCGGCGACGCGCTCCTCCTTCTCGAAGACCACGACCCGGGCGCCGGGGCGCCGCCGCGTCAGCTCTCGGGCTACCGCCAGGCCGACGATCCCCGCGCCCACAATGCCGATTGACGGCTCGCGAGCAGCGTCGAAGGCGCCGATCACTTCGTCAGCCATGTCGGACCTCCACAGTTGTTGCCGTGCTTGGGTTCACGTGGGCCTCCGGTCAGCTCGTCGCGGACGAGACGATGAGGAGCCCCGCGCCCACGGCCGAGAGCGCGAGCGTCGCGAGCTCGAACTGCTGCTGGTTCACCCGGTGCGCCACGGTGCGGCCGGTCAGCGCGCCGACCGCGATGGCCGGGATGAGCAGGGCGGCCATGAGGAGCGTATGCCAGGAGATGAGGCCCAGCCCGACGCTGAAGGGGACCTTGAACAGGTTGACCGCGAAGAAGAACCAGGCCATCGTGCCCAGGAACTTGAGCTTCGGGAAGCCCGAGAGCATCAGGTACAGGACCATGACCGGTCCCGCCGCGTTGGCCGTCATCGTGGTCGCGCCCGCCGCGACGCCGGCGCCGGCCGCGGCGCTCCTGCGGGCCAGTCCGCTCGGTGGCTTCGGGTCCACTGCCTTGGGCCGCAACCTGTTCCAGACCTGAAGGCCGAGCATCGCGAGCAGGATCGCACCGATGAGCAGCCGCATGAACGTGTCGTCGACGAACCACAGCACCACCGCGCCGAGCGCGGTCCCGACCACGACCCAGGGGGCCAGGCGCCCGAGCACCCGCCACTCGACGTGCCGAGAGTAGAAGCGGATCGCGAACAGGTCGGCGATGATGAGGACCGGCAGCAGCGCGCCGGTCGACTCCTTGGCGGGGAGCACCGTGGCGAACAGCAGGATCGACAGGGACGCGGTGCCGTTGATGCCGGTCTTGGAGAAGCCGACGAGCGCCGCCGCGAGGGCCAGCATGGCCCAGGCGACGCCGTCGGACGGCAGTTCGGTCACAGTCGGAGCCGGCCGTCCACTCGCTGCGGGACGGCGGCGTCGTCGCGGAGTTCGGGCGGCAGCACGGACTCCGGCGCGTTCTGCCACACCATCGGACGCAGGAAGCGCCGGATCGCGGTGGCGCCCACGGACGTGTGGAGGGTGTTCGTCGAGGGCCAGGGGCCGCCGTGGTGCTGCGCCCAGGAGACGAGGACGCCCGTGGGGAACTGGTCGAAGACGAGGCGGCCGGCGAGCGGGCGCACGAGTGCGACGAGCGGTTCGAGGCCAGGGTCGTTCTCGGCGGTGTGCAGGGTCGCGGTGAGCGAGGCCGGGAGGGCTGCGAACGCGCTGCGGAGTTCCGCGGCGTCGGCGTAGCGGACCGCGATCGCACTGGGTCCGAAGCATTCTTCGGCGACGGCGGCGGTGAAGTCGGCGGCGTCGACTTCGAGCAGTCGCGGTCTGCCGAAGGCGCCTTCGGACGGTGCGGCGGTGCCGATCGCGAGTTCCTTCACGCCCGGCGCGGCCGTGTGGGCGGCGCTGATGTCGCGGTAGGACGCGGCGATACGGCTGTTCAGCAGCGGAGGCGCGGCGGTCTGGGCGATGAGGGCCGAGGCCGCGCCGAGGAGCTTGTCGCCGTCGGGTCCGGTGGGGACGAAGACGACGCCGGGCTTGGTGCAGAGCTGGCCGCCCGAGCCGGTGACGGAGGCGACGAGGCCGTTCGCGATGGCTTCAGGCCGCTCGGCGGCCGCGGCGGCGGTGACGATGAGCGGGTTGACGCTCGAGAGCTCGCCGTAGAACGGGATCGGCTCGGGGCGGGCGTTGATGAGGTCGAGCAGGGCCCGGCCGCCGGTGAGCGAACCGGTGAAGCCGACGGCCTTCACGGCCGGGTCGACGACGAGGGCCGCACCGGCTTCGGTGCCGAAGACGATGCCGACCGTGCCCTCCGGGGCGTCGACGTCCGCGCAGGCCTGGACGAGCGCCTCATAGGACAGCTGCGAGAGCCCCAGATGGGAGTCGTGCGCCTTGACGATCACCGGGTTCCCGGCGGCCAGCGCCGAGACGGTGTCGCCGCCGGGGACCGAGAAGGCGAGCGGGAAGTTGGAGGCGCCGAAGACGGCGACGGGGCCGATCGGCACGAGGAGGCGGCGCAGGTCGGGGCCGGGACCCATGGGGGTGTCGGAGGCGTGGTCGATCGTCGCCTCGAGGTAGCCGCCGTCTTCGATGACGGCGGCGAAGAACTCGGCCTGGTAGGCGGTTCGGGTGAGTTCGCCGCTAAGGCGGGCCTCGGGGAGCCCGGTTTCCCGCCGGCCCAGGGCGACGATGGCGTCGCGGCGTTCCTCGAGGCGGGCGGCGACGGCGCGGAGGAGCCGGGCGCGGAAGTCGCGGCCGCGGCGTTCGAGTTCGGGGGCGGCGGCCGCTGCGGTGGCGGCGAGGCGGCGGACGTCCTCGGCGGCGGTGGGCGCGGCTTCAGCGACGGGGTCGCCGGTGCGCGGGTCGGTGCTGGCGATGGTCATGTCAGGCTCCTAGGTGTTCCGGTCGGGCCGTGTGCGGCTTGGTGCGGTCGCTGTAGCCGAGGCGGTGGGAGATCGCGGCGGCGGTCTCGGCGACGAGGGGACCGAAGGGGTCGCGGGCGGCGTCCATGCGGGCGGTGGGTCCGGCGATGCTGATGGCGGCGGTGACGGCGCCGCTCTGGTCGAACACGGGGGCGCCGAAGCAGGTGCTGCCCGCGTCGAATTCGCCGTGTTCTTCGGCCCAGCCGCGACTGCGCGCTTCGGCCACGGTTTCCCGCAGGCGGTCGCGGTCGGCGACGGTGGCTTTGGTGAAGACCTGCATCGGGAGGCGCTCGATGGTCTCGTGGCAGCGTTCGGGGGCGAGCCCCGCGAGATAGGCCTTGCCGACGGCGGTGGCGTGCAAGGGCCGGCGCGCGCCGAGTTCGGAGCGCACGTGGACGGACTGGTGGCCGATCTCGCGGAAGACGAACACGATCTCGTCGCCGCTGAGGACGCCGAGGCTGACGGTCTCGCCGGTGCGGTGCGCGAGGTCGCGGAGCATGGGCGGGGCGACGGTGAGCACGTCCATGTTGTGCACGGCGGCCATGGCCATGCGCGCGGCGGCGGGGCCGAGCCGCCATTGGCCGTCGGCGAGCGTCAGGTACTCGGCGGCTTGGAGGCGTTCGACGAGGCGGTAGACGGCGCTGCGGCTCACGCCGACGGCTTCGACGAGTTCGGACGTGGTGGCCTTGCCGCGCATGGTGAGCACTTCGAGGATCTCGAGGGCCCGGTCGAGTGCGCCTTTGGGGGCCTCGGTGCGGGGTGTCACGCGGCGGATCCGAACCGTTCGGTGGCCTCGGTCCAGGCGCGGGCCTGCTCGCTGAGGCTGAAGCCGAGGCCGGGCCGGGAAGGGACGACCATGCGGCCGTCGGCGATCTCGAGGCGTTCGTTGAACAGCGGTTCCAGCCATTCGAAGTGCTCGACCCACGGGTCGTGCTCGTAGGCGGCGGCGAGGTGGAGGTGGATCTCCATGGCGAAGTGGGGGGCCATGCGGACGCGCGCGTGCTCGCCGAGGGACATGATCTTGAGGAACGGGGTGATGCCGCCGACGCGGGGCGCGTCGGGCTGGATGAAGTCGACGCTGCGGTGCCGGATCAGGTCGGCGTGCTCGGCGACGCTGGTGAGCATCTCGCCGGTGGCGATGGGGGTGGCGAGTTCGCGGGCGAGGTTGGCGTGGCCTTCGGCGTCGTAGGCGTCGAGGGGCTCCTCGATCCAGGTGAGGTCGTACTCCTCGAGGCTGCGGCCCATGCGGATCGCGGTGCTGCGGTTCCACTGCTGGTTGGCGTCGACCATGAGCGGGAAGTCCTCGCCCAGGTGCTCGCGGACGGCGGCGACGCGGCGCAGGTCGAGGCGCGTGTCGGGTTGTCCCACTTTGATCTTGATGCCGCCGATGCCGCTCGCGATCGCGGCGTCGGCGTTGTGGAGGACCTCCTCGATGGAGGAGGAGAGGAAGCCGCCGGAGGTGTTGTAGCAGGCCACGGTGTCGCGGTGGGAGCCGAGGAGTTTCGCGAGTGGCAGCCCCGCGCGCTTGGCCTTGAGGTCCCACAATGCGATGTCGAACGCGGCGATCGCCTGAGTGGACAGTCCACTGCGGCCGACGGAGGCGCCGGACCACACCAGCTTGGTCCAGATCCGCTGGATGTCGTTGGGGTCCTCGCCGATCAGATCGGGGGCGATCTCGCGGGCGTGGGCGTACTGGCCTTTGCCGCCGGCGCGCTTGGAGTAGCCGTAGCCGACGCCTTCGAGACCGGACTCGGTGCGGATCTCCGCGAACAGGAACGCGATCTCGGTCATCGGCTTCTGGCGGCCGGTCAGGACCTTCGCGTCGCTGATGGAGGTCTTGAGCGGGAGGATCGCGTGCGAGATCCGCACGGAGGCGATGCGGTCGCGGCTCGCCTCCCCGCGCTGCAGGGCGCTGAAGTGGCGCTCGTTCACGGCGCTCGTCTCGGTGGCGCTGGTCTGCTCGATGAAGGTGGATTCACTGGTCATGTCGGCTCGCTCCCCTACACTGGACAGTCCCATTCATTGGGAATTCATATCGATGAATGGGACGTGACGAGCTTAGGTCAGACCGCGACCGGACGCAAGGGGAGCGGCCCGCACCCCGATGGCATCGGTACGGGCCGAGTACGGGTTTCGGCGCAAGTCTCGTGCGACCGGCCGCTTCTAGTGTCATCTCCAGGTCGGAACCGCTCGCAAGAGCAGACCGGCCGCACCTCCCGAACCACACCTGAGAAGTGGAGCCCGCCATGGCCGCTCAATCCGACAAGCCGAACCTCTCCCGTCGCCGACTGCTGCAGGCGGCCGCCATCGTCCCCGCGGTGGCGATCCCGACCCTCGTCGTCGCGAGCCCGGCCCAGGCCTACTACATGGGCAACATCTCGCGCTCGAACGTGATGACCCGGGCCAAGGACTGGTACGACCGCGGCATCCAGTACGACCAGGGCAGCACGGCCACCGACAACGACGGGGGCCACCGCTACCGCCGCGACTGCTCCGGGTTCGTTTCGATGGCCTGGCACAGCGCGACGCCCGGGCACAGCACCCGCACTCTTTCCGACATCTCGCACCCGGTCTACTGGAGCAGCCTCCTCCCGGGCGACATCGTCAACAGCTACGACAACCACTGCATGCTGTTCGCCAAGTGGGTGGAGAAGGGCGTTTCAATGAAGGTCTACCACCTGGTCTCCCCCAGCGCGGACATGAAGTACGAGACGAAGTACGTGACCACCCTGAAGAACGCCGACTACAGCCCGCTCCGCTACGACAAGATCTTCGACTGATCGAACGCCCGTCAACGCCGGTGCATCGAGGACGATGCGCCGGCTTGCCGGCTCTGGCCGAAATCCTCCGCCTCGACCCGGGCGGCCATGAACTCCACCCCGACCGTCCGGTAGCCTTCGGCGGCCGCCGCGGCGAGCCGTGCGGCAGCCGCCGGGTCTTCGCTTGCGGCGCATCGGGCCTGCGCCGCAAGCGCGTCGGCCTCGAGGACACCGTAGCCGCGTCTGCGCGCCTCCTCCAAGGCGCGTTCCGCATGCCTGCGCGCATCGGCGATGTCGCCCAGCGCCAGCAGCGCATGCGCCGTGCCGGTGGTCGCGCGCGTGGCAAGGAACGGGAACTCGTCGGCGAGTGCGAGCGCCCGCCGGAACGAGTCCTGGGCCGCCGGAAGGTCACCGGCGCCCAGTTGCGCCTCGCCCAATGCGATCAGCAGCGCCGCCTGCGCGCGCCGGTCCTGGGCGATCACCGCGAGATCGTAGCCCTGTGCGGCGACGCTCACCGCTGCGGCGGTCCGGTCGCGTTGCGCATGCAGGAGGCTCAGTTCCTCCAATGCGGCCAGCTCACCGTTCATATTGGAGGTTCGCCGGTGCCCGTCCAACGCGGCGAGCAAATGCTCTTCGGCCGCCGACTCGTGCCCGAGTTGGCGGAGCACCATGCCGAGGTTCGAGCGGTTGGCCAGGAGGGATTTCTCCCGTCCGGACTTCTGGTTGATGCGCAGGGCGGCGCCGAAGTACTCCGCCGCCTCCGCGAGTCGGCCCTGGTCGGAGCACACGTAGCCCAAGCCGTTGAGCGTCACCGCGCGAACGTGGCCCAGTTCGTCGTCGCTGAGTTCGATCGCCTGGTGGAAGGACCGCTCGGCTTCGGCCAGTCGGCCCTGTTCGGCCAGCACCCAGCCGATGTTGTGCCGCAGGTAGGCGGCGGCCTGCCGCCACCCGCCGGCGTCCGCCGCTCGCGCACCCTCCGTGTAGACGGCGATCGCCTCTTCGTGGCGGCCGAGTGCCCACATCGCCTGTCCGCGGGTCATATGCATCGCCGCCTGGGCGGTGGGATCGCCCTCCGCGGCGCGCAGGCCCGCGTCGGCGGACCGCAGCCATCGGTCGGCCTGTCGGTTGATCAGGAAGTAGCCGCGGAGCTGGTCGGCGATCTGCCAGGCGAGGTGGCGGTGCTCCTCGGCGTCAGCGACGCGTTCGGTGAGCGCGACCAGTGCCGGTGCCTCCGTGTCGAGCCATGCCGACGCGGCTTCGTGCGATTCGAACACGGCTTCTCGGTCGTCGCATGTGGACCATCTGACGAGCTGCGGGTACACCCACTCCATCGCCGCCGTCACGACTCGGAGGTTCCAGGCGTAGTACCGGTCCCGGTCCGCGGCGTACTCCTGGGTGTCGTGCTCGGCGAGCAGTCTGGTCGCGTACAGGCCGAGCAGATCGTGGAAGCGGAACCGGTCGGGGGCGTACTGCAGGAGCATGTTGGCGTCCAGCAGTTCGCCGAGGATCCGATCCGCTTCGGGGGCTTCGGCATCGAGCAGGGCCGCGGTGGCGTCCAGAGTGAAGTCGTCGCCGGGGTGCAGGGCGCACAACCGGAAGGTGCGTCGTGCGTCCTCGCTGAGATCCTGGTAGCTGAGCTGGAAGCTGACCAGCACACTGAGCTCTCCGGTGCTCAGCTCGGCCAGCCTCCGGCTCTCGTCGCGCAGGCGCTTCGCCAGGTCGGCGGCGGACCACGCAGAGCGGCCGGCCAATCGCGCACCCGCGATGCGCAGCGCCAGCGGCAGTTGCCCGCAGGCGGCGCTCAGTTGCCTGGCCGACTGCGGATCGGCGGCGATCCGCTGCGTGCCCGCGGCGGCGGCCAGGAGGGCGAGGGCGTCCGCGGCCGGCAGCGTCGGGAGGTCGACCACCGTGGCGCCCACCAGATCGGTGAGCCGCCTGCGGCTGGTCACCAGCACACCGCAGGAGCCGGCGCCGGGCAGCAGCGGCGACACCTGCCGTCCGTCCTTCGCGTTGTCGAGGACCAGCAGCATCCGGCGGTCGGCGAGTTCACTGCGCAGCAACGCGGCGGCTTCGGCCTCATCGGCACCGATCCGCTCGCCGGAGACGCCCAGCGCCCGCAGGAATCGCCCGAGTACTTCCAAAGGGGAAATCGGTGCGCCGAAGGCGCCGCGGAGGTCGGCGTACAGCTGTCCGTCCGGGAACGCCTCCCGCAAGCGACCAGACGCTTCCAATGCCAAGGCGGTCTTGCCGACCCCCGCGGGGCCGTTCACGGCGATGATCCGCGGACGGGCCCCGGCCCCCGACCGGTCGCCTCCGAGCGTCGAGGCGATCAGGTCCAACTCCCCGATGCGCCCGACGAAGTCCGGGGGCGGCGCCGGTGTCTGCCGTATCACCGCCTGCCGCTGCGACGCGTTCGCTTGCGCGCTCCAGCGCTGCCGGAGCGCACCGTGGTGGGCTTCACGGAGCCGGTCGCCAGGGTCGATGCCGAGCTGGTCGGCGAGCGCGGTGCGAACTCGGTCGAAAGCAGCGAGCGCCTCGGCCTGCCGACCGCTCGCGGACAGGCTCATGACGAGCTCCGCGTGCAGCGGTTCGTGCAGTTCGAGCCGGTCGGCCAGTTCTCGCAGGCGCGGCAGCACCTGGTCGGATTCCCCCAAATCCCTTGCGGCCGAGGCATAGGCGCACAGGACGGTCACGTACTCCTCGGTCACGGCCGCCATCAACGGACCGTTCCGGAGAGCGTCCACATCGGTGTCGCCGCGCCACAATCGGACGGCCTCGGCGAGGTGACCCAGCGCCCGTTCCGGGTCGTTCTCCTTGGCGCCCAGGGAAGCCAGCTTCCGGAATCGAGCCAGGTCCAAGCTGACCGGATCCGCCTCAAGGCGGTAGCCGCCCGCAGCGGTCTGGAGCATCGGTCCCGAATCCGGCCGGAGCAGTCGCCGAAGCCTGCCGATATAGGTGTGCAGGAGATTCGCGGCCGAGGCTGGCCGTCGCTCACCCCAGAGCAGGTCCATCAGTTCTTCCCGTCCCACCACCTCGCCGGCGCTCAGCGCCAGCCGCAACAGCACGCACTTCTGGTTGGGCGACGTCAACGGCACTGGAATCCCGCTGTCCCACAGGGCGACCGGTCCCAATACGCCGAGCGTCGTCCCCGCTTCGGGCTCGGTCCGATCGGCGTCGACGAGTGCGATCGGGGTCAGCGTGGCGTACACGTCGCCGCCGACGGCGGCCGCGAGGAATCGGGC
This sequence comes from Glycomyces sp. YM15, assembly GCF_016918015.1. Classification (GTDB taxonomy): domain Bacteria; phylum Actinomycetota; class Actinomycetes; order Mycobacteriales; family Micromonosporaceae; genus Glycomyces. Next base: position 117,412 of record NZ_JAERMK010000018.1, on the reverse strand, counting down.
CTCGTCCTGGTTCGACAGCCCCAGGGCGACGGCGAGGCCGTGCACCGAATCGCGCCGCGGATGGCGGCTGCGGCCCTGCTCCAGGTCGCGGATGGCGGCCAGGCTGAGGCCGGAATGCCCGGCGAGGTCCCGCTGTGTCAGGCCGCGGCGTTCGCGATGCGACTTCAGGAGGGGACCGAAAGGCGACTCGACGTGTTCGGCGTTTGGGGGTGGGTGTCCACCGCGCGCCTCCTCTGACTCCGACACGTGGCTCACGTTACAGGCTGGCGGCAAGACTGAAGGGACAGTCGGTGCGGGCCTGAAGGTCGACCGAAGCCCGAGCGGGACCGCCGACGTGTTCCCGACCGGGATCATCGCGGCCGTCGTCGGACCCGGGTCGGCGTCCGGTCAGGTCAGGCGGTCGACGTCGGCGTCGATGTCGCCGACCGCGGGTTCGCCCGCGGTCTCGTATTCGAGTTTGACCGTGCCGTTGGCGAAGACGCGCGATTCGGTCAGGCGCAGGGCCGCGGGCATCGCGCCTCCGACGAAGACGCGCTTGCCGTCGCCGAGGACGAGCGGGTAGACCCACAGGTTGAGGTGGTCGACGAGGCCGAGCCGTAGCAGCGACTGGACCAGGTTCAGGCTGCCGATCACGTGGACCTTGTCGTGGCGGTCCTTCAGGTCCGCCACGCCCTCGGCCAGGTCGCCGTCCAAGAGGTTCGTGTTCTCCCAGTTCAGCGGCGCTTGAAGTGTGCGTGAGGCGACGTATTTGGGGACGCGGTTCATGAGCGCGGTGAACTCGAACTCGGCGGGGGCCGTGGGCCAGTAGCCCGCGAAGATCTCGTACGTGCGGCGGCCGAGCAGGAGCGCGTCCATGCCCTTCGCCTGCTCGAAGATGAAGTGCTCCTCATCGCGGTCGATGAGCGGCGCCTGCCAGCCGCCGTACGCGAAACCGCCTTCGGGGTCCTCCTCCGGCGCGCCGGGGGCCTGGCCCACACCGTCGACGGACATGAACTCGGTGACGATGAGCTTGCCCATGTGCTGCTCCTCTGGTTCGGGGATCCTCAGGTATACCGACGATGCCGAAGGCCGAAACGCATCGGTTCAGGACGGCAGCGGTTCGCCGGTCTCGAGGAGGGTCTTGAGGCTCGAGACCAGTTCGGGCCAGCCTTCGCTGATCATCTCCAGGACGGTGCTGCCGGGTTCGAACCCGTCGTGGGTGACCTTGAGGCGGACGGTGGCCCTCCCGGGCTCGAGGTCGAACGCGACCTTGGAGCGCGGCTCGGCCGCGATCACCGCGAGCACGTCGTCGCCGACGCCGGCCCGCTCGGCCCAGACGGGCGTGAACGAGTGCCAGGTGTAGGCGAGCCGCCGCGGCCGGTCGGCTTCGAGCACCTTCTGGCCGGGGTCGGCGATGCTGCCGCCTCGTTCGCGCCAGGTCATGGGCGAGCCGGGCTTCCAGTCGGTGTCGAAGGAGAGCTCCCAGTACCGTTCGGTGAACGCGGGTTCGGTCAGTGCCCGCCACAGCCGCTCCGGCGTGGTCTTGATGCGCGACAAGTAGACGAACGCGGTGTCGTCCATGGCCGGTCTCCTCCCGTTGGCGTCCCGGACCAGCCTAGGCGGCTCGAGCGCTCGGGGGGACGCAACCGGGCCAGAGGCTGGTGGCCTCTGGCCCGGGGGTGTTGCGGTGTTCGGTCTAGCGGCGCGAGCGCTGCGCGTGCACGTCGACGTAGCGGGGACGGTAGAGGCGGGCGTCCGAGTAGTGGTCGCCGCCTTCGAAGCTGTTCACGTTGTAGGTGATGACGAGGGTGTCGCGGTCGCCGAGGTTCGGGTGGGCCTTCGCGTTGTAGGTGAAGACGTTCCCGCCGGTCTCCGGGGTGGTGTACAGCTCGGTCTTACCGGTGTAGGGGCCCGTGATGTCGCTGCTGCGGTACATCACGATCTCGGCGCTGAGCGGTTCGGTCGCATCACCGGTGACGAGCGTGAACTCGCCTTGGAAACGTGAGACGCTGAACTCGTTGGAGACGCCCTCGAGGATGCGGCTCGACCCGTTCGGGTCGGCGACCCACGCCCCCGCGTTGAAGTACTCCCAGCCCGCGGTGGTCAGCGAGCCGGTGGGGACGCGGGCGAGGTGGGCGTACTTCTGGGCCTGGTTGTCCTCGACACCGAAGACGTAGGTGTAGCCGTCTTCGGCGTCCTCGTATATCGCCGAACCCCAGTTGATCTCCGAGTCCGGCAGGTCGGTGACCGAGACGAGGCTCATGTCGGCCGGGTCGAGGGTCGCGACGGCGTTGCCGGTGAACTCGAAGTCGAACACGCCGCTGCCGGTCTTGATGAACTCGAGGAGCATCACGCGGAGCATGCCGTCCTCGACCGTGGCGTCCCCGAACCAGTACCAGCGCTGGGTCTCGTCGGCGCCGGCCACTTCGACGAGGGATTCGGGGGCGGACTCGGTACCGCCCGTGAAGGTCGTGAGTCGGCCGCCGTCGTCGACGATGATCGAGTTGTGGAGGAACGGCGAGTCGGCTGGCCTGCCGCCGTTCTCGTCGACCTCGCCCATGAACGTGTCGGAGTAGATCCACGCGGTGGCGCCGTCCGGGAGGTCGACGCTGTACGCGGAGTCGGCGCCGGTCCAGCGCCCGGCGGTGTCGGCGTAGGTGCCGAAGCGTTCGGTGAGTTCGGTGTTGATCTCGGTGGAGATGCTTGCGGGGCAAGCGGTCGGGGCCGCCGCGGCGGCGGTGATCGGGATGGTGGCGGCCGCGAGGCCGGCGGCCATCGCGAGGGTGAGCGATCGGTGGGTCATGGACTGCTCCTTTACAGGTGCATGGACGGAGGAGGATCGGTCAGATGGCGTGCTCGGCGAGCACGCGGTCGGCGAAGCGTGCGCCGATGAGGCGCTGCACGTCCGGTCCGGGATGCAGGTTGTCCGGCAGTGGCATGGCGGCGGCGTCGCGCGCGCCGTAGAGCGACAGGCCGTCGAGGTAGCGCAGTCGGCGGTCGCCGTCGGCGCGGCGTCGGTCCACGATGGAGGCGAGTTCGGCGCGGATGACGCTCAGTGAGAGCTTGCCGGTCGCGACCTCGGCTTCGCTGCCCGCCGCGATCGACCACTCCTCGGCCCGGCCGGGGTCCTGCATGGTGGGTCCGGCCGAGGCTTCGACGGGCTCGCACCAGATCGGGGAGACGAGCACGATCGGCGTGTCGGGATGGCCCTCGCGGATCGTGTCGAGGAAGCCGTCGACCGCGGGGCGGAAGGCGCGCACCCGCATCACGTCGCCGTTGACGAGGTTGATGCCGAGCTTCAGGCTGATGAGGTCGGCCGCCGTGTCGCGGATCGTCCTGGCCGTGAACGGGTCGAGCATGGCGTTGCCGCTGAACGCGAGGTTCGTGAGGTGCACGCCCGATCGCAGCGCGGCGACCACCGGCCAGGTGCCCGTGGTGGTCTCGGCCCGGTAGCCGTGGCTGATCGAGCTGCCGTGGTGCACCCAGCGGAGCGCGGCCCCTTCCGGCGGGGCCGTGACCGGTGCGTCGGCGCGAAGCGCGAGCAGTTCGACGTGGTCGTAGTACGGCAGCCACAGTTCGAGGTCGCGTTCGGCGCCGGTGCCGAGGCCCGTGAAGCGCACCGTCGCATCAGGACCGGGAACGATCGCGCCGTCGGGCCGCTCGAAGGTGAACACGAATCGGGATCCGACCGGCGCGCCGGCCGTGGCGACGAGCGCGCCGCCTTCGGTGACCTCGTAGGTGCTGGGCGGCATGGGCGCCGTCGCGTCGGCGGCGATCCGTCGGCCCTGCACGTCGAGCTCGACCACGTCCGCGGCGGTGCGGATCGCGAGTCGGACTCCGGCGCTCTCGGCGCTGGTCTGGGCCATGAAGCGGTCCGGGATCTGGCGCCTCGCCCACTGCGGCAGGCGATGCGGGATCAGGCCGCGCTCGGTGGTCTCGACCTCGACGGCGCCTCGGACGCTGAGCGGGTCGATCATGAAGGGCTGCATACTCATGCGGCATCGCTGACGGTGCCGTCGGCGCGCACGTCCACGAGGCGGTCCCCGAGGCGCAGGCCGCGCAGGACCGCGTCGGGATCGAGGTCGGCGATGCATCCCCGCGACGTGTCGAGCGCTCCCGATCCGGCCTTCGGGTCGACGCCGAAGAACGACTCGATCACCAGGGCCACATAGGCTCCGGCGGAGGAGCAGGCCCAGTCGATGATGTACGGCAGCTGCGGCGGCGCCTTGCGCGCGCCGCCGTTCACGGCGGGCACGGCCTCCTCGGTGAAGTGCGCCTGACCGGGCGGGCCCTGGTTGGCGGAGCGGGCGAGGCCCGGCAGCCAGTCGATCGCGACCTCCGGCGCGCCGAGCGCGACGAGGGCGCGCGCCGCGTCGGCGGGCCAGGCCGGGTACGCGCCGTTCCACTGGTGGTCCGGGCGCGGACTGAAGCTCGCGTCGGGGTCCCATGGGGACAGTGAGCGGAGCCAGACTCCGGTCTGGAGTTCGCGCCGGTAGAAGTCGACCATCTCGCCGCGCGTCCCCGGATCGAGGTCGGCGGCGATCGTGGTGCCGACGACGCTGAAGTCGTAGACGTGGCGCACCGGCACGCGGGTGCCGTCCGGCTGGCGGGCGGCGAAATGGCCGGTGCCCGGCAGGTAGAGGTCGGTGACGGCCTTGACGAGCGCGTCCGCTTCCGCGGCGAGCGCGGCGGCGCCGTCGGTGTCGCCTTGGGCGGCGAGGATCTCCGCGACGGTGCGCAGGTTCCAGACGTTCGCCGCGTTGAGACCGGCGACCTCGTGGGTGTAGGAGCTGACGCATTCGAGGAGGTTGTCGATCTCGCCGTAGTCGGCGAGCGGCCCGGTGCCGCGCAGCGACTGCCAGGCCAGCGCCCAGTCGCGCAGGTGCTCGCGGACCGGGCGGTCGCCCGGGGCCTCGTCGAGGAGCGCGGTGTCGCCGGTGAACCTCAGGTAGTCGTGGACGAGGCGGGTCATCGCGTAGTCGTTGACGGAGTACCAGCGTCCGACGGGTCCGCCGGTGAGCGAGGAGGTCCCGAAGTGGGTGTGGACGTCCGAGGCGATCCAATGCCGCAGTTGGGCTTTCATCGGCTCGGGGTCGAGGAGGGCGTGGGTGATGGAGCTGAGGCTGTAGTCCCAGATGAAGGTGGTGGTGGCCCAGTAGTTGGGCATGAGGGTGTCGTAGCTGCGGCCGAGCACGTTGCCCGCGAAGTCGCGGCGGAACCAGATGGTGCCGAGGGCGCCCCACCAGTAGAGGCGGCGCAGCGCTTCGGAGCTGGTCTCCAATGTGGGCAGGTTTCCGGAGAACTGGCCGTTGCCGGGTGTGAAGGCGGCGTCGAGCTGCTCGTTCCAGAAGGTTTCGGCGGCGCTCACGATGCCGGGGAGGTCGGCGGTGACGCGCTCGAAGGTCGCGTTGGCGGCTTCTTCGGTGGCGGCCAGGGCGTGCGCGTACCCGAATCGGGCGGTCGCGCCGGGTGCGATGTCGAGGTGCACGGTGACCTCCCCGCCGCGTTCGATGCCGCCGATGCCGACCTCGTGATCCCCCGCCGTCGGCGCGATGCCCGAGAGGCGGACTTCGGCATCGGTGTCGACGCCTTGGACGCTCCAGGCGGTGCCGGCCCCGTTCGTGAAGACCAGGCGGTGCTCGCCTCGGGCGGCGCGGTTGCGTTCCTCAGGGGTCACCGCGTCGAGCCAGGCCTCCTCGGAATGCGCGGCTCCGGCGGCGAGGGTCAGTGTGATCGGCACGGTCCGGGCCCGGTCGCCGGTGTTGGTGACGCTGACGTCGATCGCGACGGCGGTCTCGCCCGGCGCGCACACGGTGAGCGTGGACAGGTCGAGCCCGGGGAGAGCGACGCTGCGGCGCACGCGGTCCGGGCGCCATTCGTGTGTGATGGGGGCGCCGTAGGACTCGACGAGGCGCCCGTCGACGAAGCACGCGGCGGTGCGGGTGAGGCCCTGTGACACCGGTGGGAAGGTGACGGCGCTGATCGCGGTGAGGTCGTGGTCGACGCGGGCGGTGCCGAGGAAGTTGGTGAGGCCGCTCGGCGCGATCATGTCGTCGTAGTGGTGCGTGACCGGGTCGGCCGCGAGATCGTCGACGTTCGGTATGCGTCGCATGGGAGCTCCTAGTACTGCCCGAGGGCGAGGCCCCGGGCGAAGAACTGCTGCGTGAACAGGAAGAGGACCACTGTGGGCAGTGAGACGAGCAGGCCGCCGGCGAGCACGGTGGACATCTGCGCGCCGCCGTAGGTGCTCTGCATCCCGGCGAGGCTGGTCACGATGGGCCGTACGGTGTCGGACTGGCTGAGGACCAGGCCGAGGAGGAAGTCGTTCCAGATGAACGTGGCCTGCAGGATGAACACCGCCACGAGCGCGCTCGAGGCCATCGGCAGGTAGACGCGGTAGAAGATCCGCCAGGTCGACGCGCCGTCGAGCACGGCCGCCTCGAAGACCGAGTGCGCGATGCCGGTGAAGAAGTTGCGCATCACGAACGCCGAGAACGGGATCGAGATGGCCGTGTAGACCACGATCATACCGAGCCGCGAGTCGAACAGGCCGACGCGCGAGTACGCGTCGAACAGCGGCAGCAGGATCATCTGGAGCGGGAACACGGTGCCGCCGAAGATCGCGACGAACCACGCGAAGCCGTGCCGCAGCCGGAGCGCGACGATCGCGAATCCGGCCGCGGCGCCCACGACCACCGCGATGGCGGGCGAGACGACCGCGTAGAGCAGGGTGCTCGCGGCGCTCTCGGCGAGACCGGAGAGGCGCACCGCCTCGGCCATGTTCGCGAACAGCGAGAAGTCCGTGGGCATCCACGACTCCTTGCTGGTGAACGTCTCCGGTGCCTTCGCGGCGTTCACGAACAGCAGGTAGACGGGCAGGAGCCAGAGCGCGCCGAGGACGGCCAGGACGGTGGTGCGAACGATGCGAGACATATCAGACCCCGTGCTTGGTGGAGAGCTGCCGGCGCAGGTAGAGGATCGAGGCCACGAGCGTGACGACCGTGAGGAACACGGCGATCGCCGAGCCGAGGCCGTATTCGCTGTTCACGAAGGTCTCCTTGTACATCGTGAGGGCGAGCGTCTCGGAAGCTCGGCCGGGCCCGCCCTTCGTCATGCCCTGCACGATGTCGAAGGTCTTCAGGGAGGCGACGATCGAGAGGCCGACCACGACCGCGGTGAGCGGGCGCAGCATCGGCCACAGGATGCTCCTGAAGAGACGGAGCCCGTTGGCACCGTCGACGCGCGCCGCCTCCAGCGGTTCCTTCGGGATCGACTGGAGGCCGATCGTGAACAGCAGCGCGTTCACGCCGACGCCCTGCCATGCGGTCGCGAGGATCATCACGACCGTGTTGAGCGGGGCGTCGACGAGCCAGCGCGGCGTGTCGTCGACGCCGAAGGCGGCGAGCGCCTGGTCGAGGGCGCCGTCGCCGGAGAGGATGAACGACCAGATCACGCCCACTCCGATGCCCGAGAGGGCGTACGGGATGAGGAACGGCAGGCGGAGCCAGATGCCGCCCTTGAGGTTCCAGGTGAGCAGGGCGACGCCGAGTCCGATCCCGACCGGGACGAGGAGGGTCCCGGCGACCCACAGCAGCGTGTTGAGCACGGAGCCGAGGAATGCGGGGTCGTCGAGCATCTCCACGTAGTTCTCGAAGCCGACCCATTCGGGGTCGCCGAGCCCGTTGTACTCGGTGAGGCTGAGGAACGTGGTCCACAGCAGCGGCAGGTACAGGAGGACCGCCACGAGGAGCACGCCGGGCGCGATGAACCCCAGGGCGGACCAGCGGTACTGGTCGCCCCGGCGCGTCGGGGTCGTCTGATCGGGCCCCGAGGACCGGCGGAGCCGCTCCTCGGGGCGCTTCAGGGTGGTCTGGTCGGACGTCATGCGGTGCTGCCCCTAGTTCGCCCAGTAGTCGTCGGCCTCGGCCTGGATGGTCTCCAGGAACGGTAGGGGGTCGCCGGGGTTCGCGATGAAGGCGCCGAACTGCTCGAGCGCGACGGTGAGGATCGGCGTGGGCGTGGCCTCGTAGTAGCGGTCGTAGGCTTCGTAGCCGTCCCCGGCGACGGTGGTGCCGAGCTCCTCGAGCATCGGGTCGGCGACCGTTGCCTGCGGGTTGAACGCGACGTCGCCGCGGGCGGCGCTCCACGCGGTCTGCGCGTCAGGGGACATCCACCACTCGGAGTACTCGAGGCCGAGGGTCTTCTGGGAGGAGTTCTCGGCGACGCAGAGCGGCCCGGATTCGACGGCGACGGGCGTCTTCTCGAGATCGGGGTTCACGGCGGGGATGACGAACATGTCGTAGTCCTCGCCGGAGACCATGCCGGCCCCGTCCAGGGAGCCGTTGAAGAACGACCCGAAGTTGATCATCGCGAAGTCGCCCTGTTTGAGGCCGACGGCGGGATCGACGGTGGCGCCCGCGTCGCTGAACCAGCCCGCGTCTTGCTGTGCGCGCCAGGTCTCCATGATCTCGACGATGCGCGGGTCGGTGTACTCGACCTCGCCGGTGGCGAGTCCGTTGTAGAGCTCGGGGTCGGTGCCCGCGACGAGCTGCTGGAACCACGGGAACGTGAACAGCGTGCTGGTCTGGTAGTACGGGGTGATCCCGGCGCCCTTGAGCTTCGCGGCGGCGGCGTCGAGCTCGGCCCAGGTGGTGGGCTCGGCGATGCCCTGCGCTTCGAAGACGGTCTTGTTGTAGTACATGACCCAGTAGGCGATGTTCATCGGGACGCAGTACTGCTCGCCGTCGAAGGTGTAGGCGTCCTTGAGGTCTTCGCCGATCCAGCCTTCGTCGACGGCCTCGGTCCAGATGTCGGTGGTCTCGGCGACGAGGCCCTCGTCGACGAGTTCGGCGAGGGAGGGTCCGGTCTGCCAGGTGAACAGGCCGGGGCTCTTGTCGGTGCGGAAGGACTGCTTGATGAACGCGTCGTACTGCGCCGCATCGGAGTAGCCGGTGGTGTCGAGGCTGATGTCGACATCGCTCTCGCTCTGCGCGTTGAGCTCGTCGAAGTCGGGTTCCCAGGCGGCCTTGTTGGTGTAGAAGTCGAGGGTGCCGGTGGTCGCGCCGTCGTCTTCCCCGCCGCCGCCGCACGAGGCGAGCAGCATCGAGGCGGCCGTCGCAGCGGCGATGGTGAGCGGGATCCTCCGGGATCTCACTGTCTTGCGATCCATCGTGAACTCCTTTGTCCGGTAAGGGGGTGGGGTTGCGGGCGGTTCAGGCCTCGCCGGTCCGGGTGCCTCGGACCGAGGCCTTGACGGTCCCGAAGCCTTCGCTGCGGGAGCGGGCCGTGCGGCGGATGACATAGGGGCCGACGGCGGCCGGGACGATGAACGTCTCGGCGTAGTGGATGATGTAGGGCTCGAAAGCGCCGGTAGGGCTGACGATCTCGACTTCGTCCCCTTCCACGAGGTTGAGCACGTTCACGGTGCCCTCGGTGTCGTGGGCGGCCTCCTGCGGGAACCAGTGGCGGCGCACCTCGATGTACTCGAGTTCGTGCAGGCCGGTGCGCTCCTCCACCACATCGCCGTCCTCGGAGAGGACTTCGATGCGGTTGACGAGGTTCGCCTCCGTCCACTGTGTTCCCCGTTCCCAGGCGAGGTTGCGTTCGCCGTGGTCGAGGTGCACGGGCCGCGGGATGCCGTCGAGACCGAGGCGGCCCCAGTCCCAGAGCTTGAAGGTGAAGATGAACGGGGTGGCGGAGATCTCCAGGACCATCGAGTTCGCGCCCGAGCTGTGGATGGTGCCCGCCGGGATCAGGAAGTGGTCGTGCTTCTTGGCGGGGAAGGCGTTCACGTACCGCTCGGCGGGGAAGGGCCGGTCGCCGGTCTCGGCGGCCCGGAGGTCGGCGAGCATCGCCTCCCGGTCCACGCCGTCCTTCGTGCCGAGGTAGACCACGGCGCCCTCTCCGGCGTCGAGCATGTAGTACGACTCGTCCTGCGTGTACTGCATGCCGAACGTCTGGTGGATGTAGTCGGTGAGCGGATGCACCTGCAGGGAGAGGTTGCCGCCGTCCATGGTGTCGAGGAAGTCGAACCGGATCGGGAACTCGGCCCCGAACCGCGCGTAAGTGCGTTCGCCCAGGAGCGCCTTCGGTTGCGAGAGCACGAGGTCGAGCGACGGGATCTCCACGATCGCACCCTCGGCGTCTTCGAGCAGCAGTGAGTTCTCTTCGGGCACGCAGTCGAAGCACCAGGCGTAGTTCGGCTGCGAGGGGTCGAGGTCGAGCTTCTCCTTCATCCACTGGCCGCCCCACACGCCGGGGTCGAAGAACGGGACGACGCGCAGCGGCGCTTCGGCGGCGTTCGCCAGCGCGGCCCGGAAGGCCTCGCCGGTGATCATCCCCGGATCGCGCGAGACGGTCCCGGCGCCACCGATCGCGTTGGCGTCCAACAGGAAGTCGATGCGGTCGAACAGGGTCCGCTTGTGCCGGTCGGCCACCCGCCACTCCACGAAGAAGCCGCGCTTGTACTTGCGCAGCCGGTCCTCGTCGGGGTTCCGGGCGCGCCAGTTGGTGGCGCCCGCGCGCTGGCGCTGCTGGATCTCCCAGCGGGCCATGTCGGCCAGGACGAGCGCGTACGGGGAGGTGAGCCGCCTGGCCACGAGGTCGGCGCCCCAGCCGAGGAGCACGACCGGGCGGTCGTCGCCGTCGGCTTCGACGGCGAGCTTGTCGAGGCGCTCGGCGTCATAGAAAGAGTCCACTGTGGCGTGCGAGAGGACGCCGAAGACGCGGTCCTCGGTGAGGTTGTCGGCGAAGCGCGCTTCGATCAGCTCGTTGGGGAGCGCGGCGGCCTCCTCGACGTCGACGACGCGCCAGTCCGGGAGGGCGTCGGCGATCAGTTTGGCGATCAAGGGGAGGTCGGCCCCGGGGTAGGCGTCGACGACGAGCCGCGGGGCGTGATCGCCCGCTTTCGCGGCGGCGGTCGCCGCGGCGAGCGCCCAGGCCGGATCGCCGTGGTGCACGCGGGCGCCGTCCGGCAGCGGGACGGTCGGCCGCTTCTCGTACTGTCCGATCGGGACGGGGTCGGGGGACACTGGCGCTCCTTCAGTTTCGGGTTTCGGCGGCGAGGACGGCGAGGCCGCGCAGCACCGAGAGGTCGGGGCGGTCGGGGACGACGAAGGCGGGCCGGTGCGAGCTGGTCCAGAGGTGCTCGCGGACGTACGCCTCGATCGGCGCGGCGACGGCGGTTCCGGCGCGCATGACGCCGCCGGAGAGGATCACGACCTCGGGGTCGTAGGCGTGGCAGAGGGATACGGCGGTGGCGCCCCAGGCGCAGATGGCCCTGTCCCGCAAGGCGAGTGCGGCGTCGTCGTCGGTCTCGAACAGCTCCTTGACGTCCGTGACGGCGTCGCCGCGCACGGCGAGGTCGCGGCGGAGGGCCCAGGCGCCGGCGATCGACTCGGCGCAGCCGATGTTGCCGCAGTTGCAGCGGGCGCCGGCGAAGTCGACGGTGAAGTGGCCGCCGAGGATGCCAGCGTGGTCGTGGGCGCCGCGCAGGAGCACGCCGTCGATGATCGCGGCGGTGCCGATGCCGGTGCCGAGGGTCATGAGGACGGCGTCGCGAGCCCCGGCGGCGGAACCGGCCGCGGTCTCGCCGACGAGCGCCGCGCGGGCGTCGTTCTCGATCGCCGCGGGGAGCCCGTAGGACTCTCGGGCCCAGCCGATCAGGTCGAGCCCGTCGAGGCGCGGGTGCTTGTCGTGGGCCTTGACGAGGCGGCCCGCGTCGCGGTCGACGACGCCGGGGACGGCGATGCCGACGGCCTGAGCGGGGCCGTTCTCGGCGAGCAGCGCCAGCGCGGCGTCGCGGACCTGTTCGAGGTCGCGGGGACCGGTGGGGACGGTCGTGGTGTGCACGGGTTCGCCGCGGTCGAGGACGCCGAGTTTGATCTCGGATCCGCCGAAGTCGATGCAGAGCTCCATCGCCCGTCTCCTTCCCAACTCGTGCAAGGCTCGCAAGATGCGCCGGGATGCTCCTTGCGATTGGTAACGTTACCAACGAGGGGCGAGTTTTGGCAAACATGCAGCTCAGATGGCTTGAAACCTCAGGGATGCTTGATGGTGACGGGCAGTTCGACAGTGATCGCCTGCTCCTCGGCGGTGCCGTCGAGCCGGGCGAACAGGAGGGTCGCGGCCTCGCGGCCGAGCAGCCGCGCGTCGTGGTCGATCACGGTGACGGGCACCGGCATGAGCTCGGAGAGCTCGAAGTCGTCGAAGCTCACGATCGCCGGGCGGGGCCCGGGAACGCCGTCGCGGATGCGCCGCCCGATCTCGCGCAGTGCGCCGATCGTGTTGCGGTTGTTGGCGCTGAAGATCGCGGTCGGCGGTTCGGGGTGGTCGAGCATCGCCCGCGCGGCCCGACTCGCCGCGTCCACGTCCTGCTGGTCGCGGGCGATGATCGACGTGTCGATCGGCGCGCCGCGCTCGGTCATCGCCTGCTCGTAGCCGCGGAACCGGCGCTCGCCGGTGAACACGGAACTGCGGTTCCCGAGGAAGCCGATGCGGGTGTGCCCGGCGTCGAGCATCGAGATCGTGCCGCGATAGGCGCCGCCCACGTCGTCGAGCAGGACCGTGTCGACGTCCAGGCCGGGAACGCGGCGGGAGGCGAGCACGAGCGGCACGTCGCCGAGCCGCTCGGGCTGCAGGTGCTCGGCGTCGCCGCTGGTCGGCACCAGGATGAGCCCGTCGACCTGTCGCCCGATGAAGTCGCTCACGAGCTGGCGCTCGCGCGCGTCGTCCTCGCCGGTGTTGCCGAGGATGATGCGCCGCCCGTGCTCGGCGGCGACCTCTTCGACGCCGAGCGCGAAGTTCCCGTAGTAGGGGTTGGCGAGGTTGGTGATCGCGACGCCGACGAGCCCGCTGGGCTGGCCGGGCCGCAGGCTGCGCGCGTTCTCGTTGCGGTAGTAGCCGAGTTCGCGCACCGCGGCCATCACGCGCTCCTGGAGGTCGGGCCGCACGTTGACGCCGCCCGCGAGCGTGCGGGACACCGTCATGGGGCTGACTCCGGCGCGCGTGGCGACCTCTTTGATCGTCGGCTGGCGCGCGCCACGCGATGTCGACATGCCCGCCCTCCTCTGCGTCGGCGCCAATCCTATGCGAATGCTCGACGGCCCATCGGTCTAGAGTCGAGCACTCCCCCGCTCAGAGAGGCCCAGACCCATGCGCACGCTCCACGTCGTCACCCATCCGCAGGCCACCCACCACGTCGAAGGGCGCGTCGGCGGTTGGCACGACTCCGACCTCACTCCTGCGGGCGTCGAAGCCGCCGGACGCATCGCCGAAGCCCTGCGGGCGGCCGTCCCGAGTGAGTCGCAAGTGGAGCTTTACTCCTCGGATCTCCAGCGCACCAGCCAGACCGCCGATGTGATCGGCAAGCGGTTCGGGCTGGAGCCGGTCCTCGACGCCCGGTTGCGGGAGTCGTCGTTCGGCGAGGCCGAGGGGCACCCGCAGTCACGATGGGACGAGCTCTTCACGCCGCCGCCGGTGGAGGGCGACCGGATGGGGCACTTCCCCGTCCCGGGCTCCGAATCGAGGACCCAAGTCGCGCAGCGCGTCTACGCGATCATGGACGAGATCACCCGGAGCCCGTGCGAGCACCAGATCATCGTGACCCACGGCTTCGCGTTCACGTTCGTGGTCGCCGCCTGGATCCGGATGCCGATCGAAACGCTCGGCTACGCGCTCTTCAAGGCCCGCTCGGGCAGCATCACCACGCTGCACGAGGACGACCGGTACCGCGGTCGCCTGGTCCTGCGCCTCGCCGCGACCGAGCACCTCGACGGCTGAGCACTTCGACGGCTCAGCCCGGCCGACTTCAACAGCGCCATCGACGACGTCATCGAGGACTGGGAGTAAGACCGGCAGCGGGGCCGGGAGCGTCGTCCCTCCCGGCCCGTTCGCGCGCTCCCCCGGCGAGCCGGTGGATACAGTCGTGCCGACCGATCGAAACCACGGAAGGAGCGACCGATGATCAATCTCAAGGACGTGCTGGAGGCCGCCGAGAGGATCGCTCCCTTCGTCCGCGACACCCCGCTGTTCAAGGCCGACGGCCGGTACTTCAAGGCGGAGTTCACGCAGCACACCGGGAGTTTCAAGCCGCGCGGATCCTTCAACCGGCTCCTGACCGCCCGCGAGGCAGGAGAACTCGACCCCGAGGTCGGCGTGGTCTGCGCGAGCGGCGGCAACGCCGGCCTCGCGGCCGCCTACGCCGCCTCGACGCTCGGCGTGCCCGCCACGGTCTTCGTCCCGACCACCGCCCCGGCGATGAAGGTGGCCGAGCTCCGCGCCCTCGGGGCCCGGGTGCACCAGATCGGCGACCAGTACGCCGAGGCTTACGAAGCCGCCGGGCGCCATGTGGCCGAGAACGGAGCGACGTTCGTCCACGCCTACGACCAGCCCGCCGTCGCGGCCGGGGCCGGGACCGTCGCACTCGAGATCCTGCGCGACCTGCCGAACGTCACGCACATCGTCGTCGCCGTGGGCGGCGGCGGACTCTTCGCCGGGATCGCCACGGTCGCGGCCGAGCACGGCGTCCGCGTCGTCGCCGTCGAACCCGAACGGGCACCGACCCTGCACGAGGCCCTGCGGGCCGGAGCACCGGTCGATGTGGAGGTTTCCGGCGTCGCCGCCGACGCTCTGGGGGCCAAGCGGGTCGGTGACATCGCGTTCGCGGCCGCTCAGCGCGCCTCGGTGAACTCGATCCTCGTCGGCGACGAGGACATCATCGCCGCGCGCCAATCGCTGTGGGATCAGCGGCGTCTGGTCGTCGAGCACGGCGCGGCGACCGCCCTGGCCGGAGTCCTCAGCGGACGTTCCGGGATCGATGCCGCGGCAACGGTCGCCGTCGTGCTGTGCGGAGCGAACACCGACCCGGGCAGCCTGGTCGCGCCCGCATGAGGTTCCCGTGGCAGACGGCCGCGGGCGCTCCGCCCGGCCGCGGTCGGGCCGGATGCGGGTGCGGTGGCGGGCGTCATTGAGGATGAATATGGACGGATCGCTTTGTTAGTCTTCGAGTCCGAACATTCCGCAGGATCCGGGAGGGCTCGTGTCCGGCAGGCTTACGTCACGCGACATCCGCAGCGAATCGCGGCTCGTGGTCGTGCGTTCCCTGCTCGCGGCGGGCGAGTCGACCCGCGGCGAACTCGCGGAGGCCACGGGCTTGAGCCTCGGAACGGTCTCCACGATCGTGCAAGACCTGCTCAAGCACGGGATCGTCGCGGAGACCGGGCTGCTGAGCACCGGCATCGGGAGGCCCACGACCGGCCTGCGGCTCAACGCCGACCGGGGCCGCGTGGTCGGCGTCTACGTGGAGGACCGGTACCTGGAGGCGACGGTGTTCGACGCGGCGCTCGGGGAGCTCGCGACAGTCGAGGCGACCTCTGACGAATCCGTTGCGGAGGCCGACGAGGTCATCGACTGGATCGTCCGCACCCTCGACACCGTTCTTGAACGGGCGCAAGCGAAGCGCGAGGACGTCTTCGGCATCGGGATCCTGCTGCCCGGCGGCATGCAGCGCCCGGTGAAGGCCGCGACGACGCCCGACGCCATCTGGCTCCATCTCGACCGCCTGCGCGACACGCTCGGCCTCCCGGTCGTGGTCGACAACCCCCTGAAGGCCATCGCAACCGCGGAGCTCTGGCTCGGCGCCGGGAGGCGCGTCGCGAACGTGGTCGCCGTCAGCCTCGGATTCGGGGTGGGCGCGGGGATCATCCAGAACGGCGCGGTCGTTCGCGGCGCCACGAATGCGGCGGGCGAATGGGGCCACAGCCTCCTGGTCTTCGACGGGCGTCGGTGCCAGTGCGAACGCAAGGGCTGCGTCGAGGCCTATGTCGGCATCCCGGGCATCCGAAGGACCCTGGCCGAGATCGCTCCCGGCCACCCTCTTGCCGAAGGCGTCGACCTCGTAGCGGCCCCGGCCGAAGGTCCCGAGGGCTTCGACCTCGTCGCGGCCCTCGCCGACGCCGCGAAGGACGGGGACCGGGCCGCCGTCGCGACGATCGAGCGCAGCGCCCATTACCTCGGCGCCGCGCTCGCCGATATCGTCGCCATCCTCAACCCCGAGGTCATCGCCCTGAAGGGCTGGGCCGGGTGGCCGGTATGGCGGGAGCGGGTCGCACCGATCGTCCGGCGCCGCGTCCTCGATGACTCTCCCGGGGACGCCGCGGCCGATCTCGCGATCGAGCTCTCCCCCACGTGCGGGATGGAGGGCATCGCCGCGATCGCGCTCGAACGATTCATGCGCGACCTCGGCCTGGTCACCACCCGAGTGATTCCGGCGCTCTGAGCTACGGAACGTTGCCCGTCGGTGCGGCCGCGGCCTCGCGATGACGTCGGCGCACGGACCGGTTCACTTGAGGACGCGGTAGGTCACGTGGGTGACCGCTGTCGCGCCGCGGACGCTCACCTGCTCGAGCTTGAGCGGCGGGACGCCTTCGAAGAGGCGGCTCCCGGCGCCGATGGTGATGGGCGCGATGTGAAGCCGCAGTTCGTCGATCAGTCCGGCGGCGAGGTACTGGTTCACGGTGGTCGCGCCGCCCATGACGGCGATCTCGCCGTCGCCGGCCGCCTCGCGGGCCTGCGCCAGCGCGGATTCGATGCCGTCGGTCACGAAGGTGTAGGTGGTGCCGCCGTCCATCCTGACGGTCTCGCGCGCGTGGTGGGTGAGCACGAAGACCGGGGCGTGGTACGGCGGGTTGTCGCCCCACCAGCCGTTCCATTCGCGGTCCCAGGGGCCGCGAACGGGTCCGAACATGTTGCGTCCCATGATGAACGCCTTGGCGGCGGTCATCTGGGCGATCTCGGCGGGGTTCTCTTCGGGGGTCGCGAACATCCAGGCGTGCAGCCCCTCGCCCCTCCCGTTGCCGCCGTCGTCGCCGAACGGGCGTTCCTCGGTCTGGTTGGGCCCGGCCGCGTAGCCGTCGGCCGAGATCGTGATGCCACAGATCACCTTGCCCATGCGCGCCTCCTCGTTGATGACTGGAGGTCCAGCTTCGCATCCGGGGCCGACGACTCAGTGGGTAAGCGGGGCAGGACGCCGCGCCCGTCGCGGACTTCGAACACGAGCTGGGTCTCGGTCTGGCGCACGACGGCGTGGGCGGTCACGTGCTCCAGGATGAGGTCGCGCAGCGCTTCGGGTCCGGCCACGGCGACGTGGAGGAGGAAGTCGTCGTCGCCGCCGACGTGGAAGACGGTCATCACCCCGGGCAGCTCGACGAGGCGGTCGTAGAGGTTGTGCACGTGTTCGCGACTGTGGCTGCCCAAGCGCACCTTGATGATCGCGTGGAGGGGGCGGCCGAAGGCCTCGGGGTTGAGGCGGGCGGCGATGCCGGTGAGGACGCCGGACTCGCGCAGCGCGCGGAGGCGGTACGCGCAGGTCGATTCGGCGACGCCCGCGCGGGCCGCGAGCGCGGCGTTCGTCATCCGGCCGTCCTCGGCGAGGGCGGCGAGGATGGCCAGGTCGGTGCCGTCCAGCGGCGGGGGTTGTGTTTTCTTCGACCGCTCGTCCGCCATATCGGCTCCTTCCGGAGAATCTTCATGGATTTCTGCATTTCATGCGGGTTTCCGCAGTAAGTATTGCAGGTTGTTGCGGTTCGGCTTAGATTCTGGTCATGAATGCGCCTCACCTGCAATTCGACACCGTCGCGGTACACGCGGGCCGCGAGGACCTCGCGGAGCTCGGCGTGCACGCACTGCCGATCGACCTCTCGTCGACCAATCCCCTGCCCGGCATCGAGGCCGGCGGCCTCTCCTATGAGGCCATGGCGAACGGCGGGACGCCGACCGCCGAGGGCGGCTCGGTGTACGCGCGGCTGTGGAATCCGACCGTGGCGCGGTTCGAGTCGGCGCTGGCGCGGCTCGAGCACGCTGAGGCGGCGGTGGCGTTCTCCTCGGGCATGGCGGCGATGACGGCCGCTATCCTCGCGGCCGGGACCGGTCGTCACGTCGTGGCGGTCCGCCCGCTGTACGGCGGGACCGACCACCTCCTGTCCTCGGGGCTGCTCGGGACGGAGACCCAGTTCTGCGCGGCCGAGGAGGTCGCGGGCGCGATCCGGTCCGACACGGCGATGGTCGTGCTCGAGACTCCGGCGAACCCGACCCTCGAGTTGGTCGACATCGGCGCGGTCGTTGCGGCGGCGCAGGGTGTGCCGGTGCTCGTGGACAACACGTTCGCCACGCCGGTGCTGCAGAACCCGATCGACTTCGGCGCCTCGATGGTCCTGCACAGCGCGACGAAGTATCTGGGCGGGCACGGCGATGTGGTCGCCGGGGTCATCGCCTGCGGCGAGGAGACCGCTGCCGCGCTGCGGCGGGTCCGCGCGGTGACGGGCGGACTGCTGCATCCCCTCGGGGCGTACCTGCTCCACAGGGGGCTGACGACGCTGCCGATCAGGGTGCGGGCGCAGCAGGCGACCGCGCAGCGCGTCGCCGCCTGGCTCGAACGCCACCCGGGCGTGGCCCGCGTTCACTATCCGGGGCGCGACGGGGACCCGGGGGGACTGCTCGGGCGCCAGATGCGGGGCACCGGGGCGATGATCTCGGTCGATCTGCGGGGAGGGTTCGAGCAGGCGGCGCACGTGACGTCTGCGGTGCGGCTGTTCACGCATGCGGTGTCGCTGGGCGGTGTCGACTCGCTGATGCAGCATCCGGCGGCGTTGACCCACCGGCCCGTCGCCGCCGCGGCGAAGCCGGCGGACAGCCTGGTCAGGCTCTCGATCGGCCTCGAAGCGCCGGAGGATCTGATCGCCGATCTGGATCGGGCGATGACGCCGCCGATGTCCACTGCCGTGGCTTCGCGAGATGCCGTACGACCGACGGCCGCATGAACGCCCTGTGCCACAAGGTTCACCCAGCTGCGTGACGGCGCCGAGGCCTGCAGGTTCGCCCGCACCGATCGTGCGCGGACGGTGGAGTGCCCTCGGGTTGGTGTGCCCGCGGTGCCGTCCGCAGCCGGGCGATTTCGGGGCTGCCGGGGAGCCTGGTGGGCCTTGACCTCCTGGTAGGCCGTGAGGTCGGTCGGCATGCGAAGCGGTGCTTCGCATGCCGACCGCAGTTCACTCAACGCAGGTCGTTCGCGCAGCGCAGCACCGCGGCGAAAGCGGCCGGGTCGCCGGCGGACGAGTGGATCTTGATCGCCGCCGTCTCCCCCGCGCGCAGCGTCAGCATGCCCTGCTCGGCCCGGGCCGCCGGGTCGACCTTGTCCGCGTGGCAGAACAGGTCCCGCACCAGGCCGGTCGCGGTCACGTGCAGCACGCAACCGCCCTCGGCGGCTTCGGCCTCGACCTCGAACGGTCGCGGGGCGAGGCGCTGGTCGACGACCTCGGCACCATAGTGGAACGCCGGAGCGAAGCCCTCGCCTTCGGCCCGGAGGTACTCGTCGGCCGCGTCGTGGAACGTCGCGACCTCGGCCGGGACGGCGATCGTCGCACCGTCGCGAGCGTCCACTCGGGCCTCGACCACGGCCTTGGCGAGCACCGTGCCGTCGAACGCCTCACGGGTCACGGTGAACGACCCGGAGTAGGACTCGCCGGTGTCGTTGACGAGGACCAGCGCGATCAGGTCGAACTCGGGGACGAGTCCTTCCCAGGCGTTCGCGCGGCTCTCCGCTGACGGGCGCGGCTGGAAGGTCGCCAGGCGCGGCGCGTAGGCGTCGCGCAGCGTGTGCCACAGCGGCTTGCGGTGGCCGGCGAAGTCCACGGCCGCCCAGGAGACCACGGGCCAGTTGTCGTTGAGCTGCCACAGGATCGTGCCCGTGCAGTGCGGGGTGAGCGAGCGGTAGTGCTCGACGCCGAAGCGGATGGCATGCGCCTGGTTGAGCTGGGTCGTCCAGTGCCAGTCCTCGATGGACTGCGGATCGGGCAGGTGGCCCTGCCAGCCGCGCTGCAGTTTCTCGTTGCCGCGGTGCGCCTTCTGGTGCACGAGCATTTCGGCGCCGAACGGGTCGAGCGGTTCGTCGTGCACCACCGAGACGAGCGTCGACCAGGCGGGCGGGGCCTGGAAGCCGAACTCGGACACGAACCGGGGCCGATAGTCCGCGTAGACCTTGTAGTCGACCTGGTTCCAGACGTCCCAGACGTGCATGGTCCCGTAGCGTTCGTCGTTGGGGTAGCGGTAGTCGCCGTAGGAGTACGGGCTCGCGGGCGAGTACGGGCGGGTGGAGTCGAGTTCGGCGCAGAGCGCGGGCAGCAGCTCGCGGTAGTAGGCGTCGCCCCAGCCGCGCCCGCCGAGGCGGTGGGCCCAGCCCCAGTCGACCGAGCCCCAGGTGTTCTCGTTGTTGCCGTTCCACAGGACGAGCGAGGGGTGCGGGCTGAGGCGGGTGACGTTCTCGCGGACCTCGGCCTCGATCTCGGTTCGCAGCGGTTCGTCCTCGCTGTACGCGGCGCAGGCGAAGAGGAAGTCCTGCCACATGAGCAGGCCGTGCTCGTCGGCGAGGTCGTAGAGGTCGTCGGACTCGTAGATGCCGCCGCCCCACACGCGCAGCAGGTTGATGTTCGCCTCGAGGGCGTCTTCGACGCGCTGCGCGTACCGGTCGCGGTCGATCTCGGTGAGGAACGCGTGGTCGGGAATCCAGTTCGCGCCGCGCACGAGGATCCGCTCACCGTTGACCTTCAGGTGGAACGGCGCACCCGCTTCGTCCGGTGCGGTGTCGAGTTCGACGGTGCGGAATCCGACCCGCCCGCGCCAGTGCCCGTCCCCCGCTTCGATGCTCACGTCGTACAGCGGCTGGTCGCCGTAGCCGACCGGCCACCACCGGCGCACGTCAGGCACGTCCATTACGACCACAGTGGAGTTCGTGCCCGAGGCCACGGCAGCGGAGGTCTCCAATGGACGGCCATCGGGACCGACGACGATCACCAGGACTTCCACATCGTCGTCGCCCGCCGCGCGTTCGATCTCGAGATGAACGGTGAGGACGCCGTCGTGGCCGTCGCCGTTCGCGACCACGTCGACGAGGGGCCGGACGGCGGCGACCCGTGTGCCCGACCAGGATTCGAGGCCGATGGGCTTCCAGATCCCCGCGCCCGCGACGTCGATGCCCCAGTCCCACCCGAAGGAGCAGGCCATCTTCCGCAGCTGGTTGTACTCGTGGTGATTGGTGCTCGGCAGCACCCCGTCGCGCTCGGCGCGGGCTTCGGTCTCGGGGACCGGCGCCGCGAACTCGACGGTGAGCGTGTTCTCGCCCTCGCGCAGCGCCTCCCGGACGTCCCAGCGGTAGGAGCGGTGCTGGTTCTCCGTGCGGCCGATCGCGATGCCGTTGAGCGTCACGGCGGCCACGGTGTCGAGGCCGTGCGCGACCAGGTCGTGGCGGGCCGAGCCGTCGTCGGTCCAGTCGAACACGGTCCTGAAGGTCCAGGCGGTGTCGCCGATCCACTGCTGCGCGGCCTCGTTGTCACCGTCGAACGGATCCTCGATCAGTCCGGCCCGCAGCAGGTCGAGGTGCGCTTCGCCGGGGACGACGGCCGCGATGCCCTCGGCGAGCGGCGCCGCCACTCCCCCGGGGGCGTCGGCGGCCAGGTCGGCGGCGGTGAGCGTCCATCCCTCGTGGAGGGCATGGAAGTGGGGCGGGTAGTACATGGGGAGGCTCCTCAAGGATGGAGGTCAGACGGGCGTCTCGCGCAGGACGCGGACGCCGTTCGCGGGAATCGTGACGATGGGGTCGAAGGCTTCGCCTGTGAGCAGGTCGAGGCCCGAGGCTTCGGCGTTGCGGTCGGCATCGGTGTGGTTGAGCAGGAACAGGAACGAGGAACCGTCGCCGACGCGGCGCACCGCTTCGACGCCCGGATCGGCCTCGGCCGCCGGAACCAGTCCGGTCTCGGCGGTCAAGCGGTCGGCGATGCGGTCGATCGAGTCGGGAGGCAGGTGCGCCGAGACGTACCAGGCCGCGCCGTCGCCGACCGGGCGGCGGGTCACGGCCGGAGCGCCGGCGAGCGTGCCGGAGGCGTAGCCGACGATGGACTCGGCGTCCTCGAGATGCACGCGTTCGGTCCATTCCGTCACGGTCCCACCGTCGTCCAATGCGACCGTCTCGTGCTCTTGCAGCGGGTAGAACTCGTCAGTCCACGCGCCGAGCACCTCCCGGAACGCGCCGGGGAAGCCGCCCGTGATCACCCGGCCGTCCGCGTCGCAGACACCGGAGAGGTAGGTGACCAGGAGCGTGCCGCCGCGTTCGGGGACCGCGCGCAGGCGGGCGGCGACCGGTTCGGCGACGGTGAGCAGGGTCGGGACCATGACCAGGTCGTAGCCGTCGAAGTCGGCCGACGGCGGGACCACGTCGCACAGAAGGTTCCGTTGCCACAGGGCCCGGTGCCACTCGCGGAGCTCTCGACCGTACGACAGTGACCGGTGCGGTTTGAGGCCGTGTTGCAGCGCCCAACCGGCCGGGTCGTCGACGACGATCGCGGCCCGGGCGCGCTCCACACGCGTGCCCTGGACCTCCCTGAGGGCCTTCAGGCTTCGGCCGAGTTCGAGCACCTCCCGCCAGACGCGGGAACGGCTCCCGCTGTGCGGCAGCATCGCCGAGTGGAACTGCTCGGCTCCCGCCGGAGAGGCCCGCCACTGGAAGAACATCGCGCCGTCCGAGCCGCGGGCGACATGCCCGAGGGAGTGTCGGGCGATCTCCCCGGGGTCCTTCGCGCGGTTCCGCCGCTGCCAGCTCGGCGAACCGGTGGAGCTCTCCATGAGCAGCCACGGGCGCCGGTCCGGGAACAGGCCGCGCATCCGGTCGGCGGCGAAGGCCAGGTCCTGTTCGCGGAGCGGATCGTCCACAAGGGTGTAATGGTCGTTGGCGGCGATCGCGGTGTGCGGGGCCCAGGTCGCGTAGTCCACGACCTGCGCTCCGGCGCCGACCATGAGGTTGGTCGTGACCGGCGCGGCCGAGTGCCGCTCGACCACGGCCTTCTCGGCCAGGTACTGCGAGAGCAGCGCGTCAGAGGAGAAGCGCTCGTAATCGAGGTACAGGCCCGGATTCGGGGCGCCGTGGCGGCCGCGCGGCGGCAGGATCTCCTCCCACGCGCCGAAGCGGTGCCCCCACTGCTGCGTCCCCCAGGCGGCGTTCACCGCGTCGAGGCCGCCGTGGCGGTCGCGCAGCCAGTCGCGGAACGCCTCGGCCGAAAGGTCGCAGTAGCAGCGGGCGTTCCCGCCGCCGAACTCGTTCCCGATGTGCCACAGTCGAACCGCCGGATGGCGGCCGTACCGCTCGGCCAGCGCCTCGACATGGCGGAGCGCGTAGCGGCGGAAGACCGGTGACGCCGCGCACCAGGCGAGGCGCCCGCCGGGCGGCTCCCGGAAGCCGTCCGCGAGGACCGGCGCGATCTCGGGATGGGCGGCCAGGAGCCAGCTCGGCGGGGCCGCGGTCGGGGTCGCGAGGCCGATGCCGATCCCGCCCTGGTGCAGCAGCTCGACGATGTCGTCCAGCCAGGACCAGTCGCGGACGCCGGCCGCGGTCTCGACCGTGCCCCAGGCGAAGACGCCGAGCGACACGAGGTTGACGCCCGCTTCGCGCATGAGCTTGACGTCCTCGTCCCAGACCTCGCGCGGCCACTGCTCCGGGTTGTAGTCGCCGCCGAAGGCCAGGCCGTCGGCAAGGCGCGCGGGCGGCCGCGGGGACGGGGGCGGCACGCTCACTCGGACCGCGCTGCCGGGCTCGCCGCTGTGCCAAGGGCTCGCGGTCATGCGTCGATCCTCGCTTCCGCGGCCGAGACGCCCGCTTCCCGCCATGCGCCCGCGAAGTGGTCGTAGCAGCGGCTGTTGTCGATCGCCTCGCGGTCCACACCGGCCTCCGAGGTCACCCGGCCGGGGCGTTCGGGGTCGGGAGCGGCCAGCGCGAGGAGTCTCGTGTAGTCGTGGTGGGGATCGAGGATGACCGCGTCGGAGGGGCCGCGTTCGACCACGCGTCCGCGGTAGAGCACGACGATCTCGTCCGAGAAGTGGCGTGCGGTGGCGAGGTCGTGGGTGATGTAGAGGACGGCGAGCTGATCCTCCCGTTGCAGGCGGCCGAGTAGGTTGAGGACGCCGAGGCGGATCGAGACGTCCAGCATGGACACCGGTTCGTCGGCGATGAGGACCTGCGCGCCCGGGGCGAGGGCCCGCGCGATCGCTACGCGTTGGCGCTGGCCGCCGGAGAGCTCGTGCGGGCGGCGGGTCGCGATCGCTTCGGCCGGGGTGAGGTTGACGCGTTCGAGCATTTCGATCACCCGCTCGTGCGTTTCCCGGTTGGTGCTGGTGCGCCTGTGGAGGCGCAGAGGCCGGGCGATGTGGTGCTCGATGGAGTGGAAGGGGTTGAGGGAGGCGAAGGGGTCTTGGAAGACCATCTGCACTTCGCGGCGGTAGCGGGCGCCCGCGACTGCGGTGCCGTCGTCGAGGCGCACGTCCACGGTGCCGGAGGTGGGCCGTTCCATGCGGGTGAGGATCTTCGCGATGGTCGACTTGCCGGAGCCGGACTCGCCGACGAGGGCGACCGTGCGGCCGGGGATGAGCTCGAGGCTCACATGGTCGACGGCGCGCAGGCGGGTGCGTGTGAGTCCGGCCCGCAGCGTGTAGTCCTTGACGAGATCGGTGATCTTGACGCTGGTCATGCTCGCTCCTCGGTCGGGGTCGGGGTGGTCTCGTCGACGCCGGTGCGGATGAACGCGCCCCGCTCTCCTGAGAGGCTCGGGAAGGAGCCGAGGAGTCTGCGGGTGTAGGGGTGCCGCGCGTCGCGGTAGAGGCGGTCGGCGGCTTCGAGTTCGACGATCTCGCCTTCGAGCATCACGGCGATGCGGTCGCTGATCTCCAGCAGCAGCGGCAGGTCGTGGGTGATGAAGACGACGGCGAAGTCGAGTTCGTCCCTCAGGCGCACGATCTCGCGGAGGATGTCGCGCTGCACGACCACGTCGAGCGCGGTGGTGGGCTCGTCCATGATCATGATCTGCGGTTCGAGGAGCATGGCCATGGCGATCATGACCCGCTGCCGCATGCCTCCGGAGAGTTCGTGCGGATAGGAGCCGAGGCGGCGCGGGTCGACGCCGACGCGATTGAGGACGTCCTCGGAGCGTTCGCGGATCTCCTTGCGGGACATGCGGGGCCGGTGGGCGAGGAGGGTGTCCTTGAGTTGCGCGCGGACCGTGGTGACGGGGTTGAGGGCGTTCATGGCGCCTTGGAAGACCATGGAGAGGCGTTCCCAGCGGAAGGCGCGGAGCTCGCGGTCCTCGAGGGCGAGGATGTCGATGTCGCCGTCGTCGCCGTGGAAGGTGATGCGGCCGGAGGCGATGCGGGCGGGCGGGCGGTGGAGACGGTTGATCGCGTACGCGAGGGTGGTCTTGCCGCACCCGGATTCGCCTGCGAGGCCGAGGATCTCACCGCGGTGGAGCGTGAGGTCGGCGTGCTTGACGGCGGTGACGGGGTGCTCGGTCTCGTAGACGACGGTGAGGTCTTCGAGGGTGAGCACGGGTTCCGTGCGGCGTCGGTCGGCGGTGGTCATCGCGCGGACTCCTTCGCGGTCTGGGTCGGCACGCCGCCGTTCCGGCGGGTCGCCTGGGCGAGTTCGCGTTCGAGGCGGGCCGCGCGGCGGGCGCGCTTGCGGTGCAGGCGCAGGTTCTTGAGCTTGGGGTTGATGATCTCGTCGATGGAGAAGTTGACGAGGGAGAGACCGGTGCCGAACAGCGCGATGATGAGGCCCGGCGGGATGAACCACCACCAGGCGCCGAGCGACAGGGCGAACCCGTTCTGGGCGTAGAACAGCATCGTGCCGAGGGTGGAGGAGTTGGAGGCGCCGAGGCCGATGAAGGACAGGCCGGCCTCACCGAGGATCGCCGCGATCACGGCGAACACGAACTGGGAGGCGATCACGGGGAGCAGGTTCGGCAGGATCTCCACGACGATGACCCGCCAGGGGCGTTCGCCGGAGACCTGCGAGGCGGCCACATAGTCGCGGTTGCGCACCGAGAGGGTCTGGGCGCGCAGCACGCGGGCCGAGCCGGCCCAGCTGGTGATGGCCAGGACGATGGCGATCGTCCACAGCCCGCGGCTCTCGGCGGGCACGAACCCGGAGATAACGATGACCAGCGGGAGCCCGGGGATCACCAGGAACACGTTGGTGAACAGGGAGAACGCCTCGTCGACGACGCGGCCGCGGTAGGCGCCGTAGATGCCGAAGAACGCCGAGAGCGCGGTGGCGAGCAGGCCGACGATGACGCCGATCTGGAGTGATCCCCGGGTGGCGTAAGCGAGTTGGGCCAGAACGTCCTGGCCGGTCTGGGTGGTGCCGAGCCAGAACTCCGCGGAGGGCCCGGTCAGGCCCATGTCGCGGATGGCCCGCGGGTCGCCGACCAGGTGCGGTCCGATCAGGCCGAACAGGGCGATGGCGATGATGAGGCCGAGACCGATGGCCAGCCAGGGCGTCATGGTGGGCAGGAGCATCCGCCAGCCCGCGCGCGGACGGCGGCCGGTCTCGGTGGAGGTCTCGGCGAGCAGTTCGGCGCTGTCGGCGACCGAGGGCTCGCTGGAGGGTTTCAGATTCGTCATTGCGGGTCTCCCGTCAGGACCGGGCGCGGGTGCGCGGGTCGATCAGGCCGTACAGCAGGTCGACCACGAGGTTGGCGCCGAGCACGGCGAGGGTGATGAACAGGAAGAGACCCTGCATGAGCGCGTAGTCGTTGTTCGACACCGCGCCGAGCAGCCGCCCGCCGATGCCGGGGTACGAGAACACCTGCTCCGTGATCACCGAGCCGGAGACCACGAAGCCGAGCGAGATCGCGAATCCGGCCACCGACGGCAGGACGGCGTTGCGGGACGCGTAGGAGCGCAGGATCTTCCGCGGCGAGAGGCCCTTCGCCTCGGCGGTGAGGATGTAGTCCTCAGAGAGCGTCGAGACCATCATGTTGCGCATCCCGAGCAGCCAGCCGCCGATCGAGGCGAGCACGATGGTGAGCGCGGGCAGGAACCCGTACGTGATCGCCGAGCCGATGAACTCCGCGTTCCACCCGGGGGTGAGCACGACGTCGTAGCCCCCTTGCAGCGGGAACCAGCCGAGCACGCGGGCGAGCAGGTACGTGAGCAGCAGCGCCAGCCAGAAGTACGGGACGGCCGCGAGCAATGTGGTCGCGGGGATGAGCGAGTCGAGCCAGGTGCCCGGTTTCCAGCCGACGAAGGCGCCGAGGGCCACGCCGAGCACGGCGGCGATGACCGTCGCCAGGCCGACGAGGACGACGGTCCACGGCAGCGACTGGGCGATCACCTCGCTCACCGGCGCCGGGTAGTAGCTCACCGAGACGCCGAGGTCGCCTTGGAACAGGTTGCCGAGGTAGTCGATGTACTGCCGCCACAGCGGCAGGGAGTCGTCGCCCCCGAGGAGCAGCGCATAGGCCTCCCTGGTCTCGGGCGTGACCGTGCCGCCGCGCTGCTGGAGCTTCGCCAGCAGAATGTCGACCGGGTTGCCCGGGAGCATGCGGGGGATCGCGAAGTTCAGCGTCAGCGCGGCCCACAGGGCGACGGCGTAGAAGCCGATCTTGCGCAGGAAGTAGCTCATGCGGTTCTCCTTCGGGGGCGACGGGGGCGCGTCAGCCCTGCGGCTCGAGGTGCTTGAAGATCTCGGCGGCGTCGAACGCCGACCAGACCGCCGGGAAGGCGTACAGGTCGTCGTCGGAGGGCCAGCCGGAGAACTTCGAGGTGTTCCAGACGCTCGTCGTGCCACCGGTCAGGATCGGGATGTACGGCATGTCGCGCACGATCTCGCCCTGGATGGTGTCGAAGTACGGCTGCCGGGCGGCCGCGTCGTCGAGCGGCATCTGCACGAGGGCGTCCATCGCCTCGTCGACCGCGGGGTTGCTGTAGCGCGAGTAGTTGTTGCCCGCGGCCTCGCCCACTGCCGCTCCCGAACTGGAGTCGAAGAAGTAGTTGTAGAGGTAGTACGGGTCGGCCGTGGGGCCCTGCCACAGCGAGTCGATGGCGAGCTGGAAGTTGCCCTTGCCCTTCTTGTCGGTCCACTCGTTCCAGGAGGACTGCGCGGCCTTGACCTCGATGCCGGCCGCGGCGGCCTGCGAGGCGATCGTGTCCACGGCGGTGATGTAGTCGGTCCAGCCGGTGACGACCTCGATGGTCAGCGAGAGCCGCTCGCCGTCCTGCTCGTAGATGCCGTCGTCGCCCTTGGTCCAGCCGGCGCCTTCGAGGAGCTGGGCGGCCTTCGCGGTGTCGGGCTCGGTCGGCACGGTCTTCTCGGTGACGGCGGCCGAGACGAAGGAGTCCTGGCTCGGGGTCAGCGCGAAGGTCGGCGACATGTCGCTGGCGGTGTCCATGAACGCGAGGCTGTTGATCTGCGCGCGGTCCATCGCGTAGTAGAGCGCCTGGCGCACGGCCGGGTCGGTCTGCGGCCCTTCGCAGCCCATGTCCGCGCTCGAGCACGAGGCGAGGACCATCTGGTTCTGCGCCTGCGTGTAGGCGTCGTAGTTCGGGAAGTTCTCGTGCGTGTTCTGGATGTCCGGGATCGGGCCGGTCTGCCAGTCGATGGTGCCCGCGGCGATCGCGTCGGCGCCCGCCTGGTTGCCCGAGAGCGCGAGGAAGCGGATCTGCTGCACCTTCGGCTCGCCGCCCCAGTAGTCGGGGTTGGCCTTGTAGGTGAACGCCTGCGGCTTGAAGTCGTCGAGGAGGTACGCGCCGGTGCCGACGGGCTCCTCCATCACGTCCTCAGCGGGGTTGACGTCCTTCCAGAGGTGCTCGGGCACGATCGGCGTGCTCAGCAGGTCCGGTCCGCGCACGAACGCGGGCTCGGCGAACGTGAGGGTGACGTGGGTGTCGTCGACGGCCGCGACCTCGCCGTCGAAACCGCCCGTGTTGATGGCGGGGTTCGCTTTGATCATGTCGAACGTGAACGCCACGTCCTCGGCGGTGAACGCCTCGCCGTCGCTCCACTCGACGCCTTCGCGCAGCGTCACCGAGAGCACGGTGCCGTCCTCGTTCCACGCCGACTCGGTGCCCAGCAGCGGCACGGGGTCGGAGACCTCGGCCTTGTTGTGGAAGAAGAGCGGCTCGTAGATCGTGCCGAGGGCGCCGATCCGGGAGGGCGAGAAGGGGTTGAAGTTGATCTGGTAGTCACCGGCCTGGCCGGTGTAGGCGATGAGGGTGGCCGGGTCGCCGCTGCCGCCGGAGCCGCCTGAGGAGCAGCCCGTCGCGAGCAGGCCGATCGCGGCCGCGCCCGCGAGCAGCGCCGCGGCACTTCGCCTTCGGATGTTGAGAGACATCATTGTCCTTTCAGGACCGTGGGGGGATCTCCCACGGGACGGGAGGGGTGGCGTCCGCTCCGGGCGCCGTGTTTATTATTAACGCGTTAAATTAAACGTGTCAAGAAGAAGTTTCGGTTCAGTGAACGGGCCCGGAGGGAGCACCGCATGGCCGCCACCGGCCGCGCCGCCACAGCCGGACGCATGCTCGACCTGCTGCGCACGCAGGGCACCTTGAGCCGCGTCGAGCTCGCCGAGCGGACCGGCCTGACCCCGGCGACGATCACCAACACCGTGCGCCGCCTCATCGACGCCGGGCTCGTCCACGAGATCGGCCGCGGGCACCAGAGCGGGCGAGGCCAGCCCCGGCGCCTCCTCGAACTCGACCCGAACGCCTGGCACGCCGTCGGCATCCAGGTCGACCGCACCACCACCACGATCGTGGTACTCGACTTCGCCGGAACCCGCGTCGCCGATGCCAGCCTCCGCGGCTCAGGGGGCGAGAGCCCCGAGACGACCATCGCCGCCCTCGTCGAGCACGTCACGGAACTGCTGCGGCACAGCGGCATCGCGCCCGAGCGGGTGCTGGGCGCCGGGCTGGTGACGCACGGGCCGCAGGACCGCGAGCGCGGGATGCTGCTCACCGCGCAACCCGACCCGGCCTGGCTCGAATTCCCGCTCACCCGCACGCTCGCCGAGGGACTCGGCATCCCGGTCCTGCTGGAGAACGACGCCACGGCGGCGGCGTTCGGCGAGCAGTGGGCCGGGGCCGTCCCGGCCGACACGTTCGGGCTGATCTACATGGCCTCCGGCATCGGCGGCGGCGTGATCGTCGACGGCGAGAGCTACCGGGGCCGGACCTCGAACGCCGTCGAGATCGGGCACGTCGCGCTCGGCGGGGGCCGCGCTCCCTGCCTCTGCGGCAACAACGGCTGCGCCCAGGCCGAGGCGAGCCCGGGGGCCGTGGTCGCGCAGGCCCTCGCCGACACCGCGCTCACGGCGCGGCTCGGCATCCGGGGCGACCCGGAGGACACCCTCGCCGACTTCGAACGGCTCGCCCGCGCCTGGCGCACCGGCGACCGGGAGGCCGCGGCCCTGCTGGAGCGGTCCGCGGGCTGGATCGGTCGGGCCGCGGTCACCCTCGTCAACCTCTTCGACCTCGACACGGTCGTGCTCGCCGGACCCGCGTTCGCCACCTCCGGGCCGCTGTACCGGCGGCAGGTGGCCGCCGAGCTGGAGCGGCGCGCGCTCACCAGGGCGCTGAGCCGCCCCGCCGTGCACCTCGCCGCCGATGTGGAGACCGCCGCGGCCATCGGCGGGGCGCTCCACGTGCTGCGCACCATGCCGTGGGACGTGCGCCGGACCCCGGCGGTCATCGGATCGGGGTGAGCAGGCGGGGCAAGTATGGTGGTGCGGATCGGTCTCGTGCAGGAGGCCGGGCCAGGCTCAGGAGGTCGCATTGAGGTCGTTCGGCTCGGACACGCGGATGTCCACGCTGTCCGTGGTGCTCGACCTCATCCGGGAGCGCACCACCGTCAGCCGCGTGGAGCTCGCCGAGGCCACCGGCCTGACGCAGGCGACCATGACGCACGCGGTGCGCCGGCTGATCGCGCTCGGCATGGTGCACGAAGTGGGCACGGCCCGCTCGGCCCGGGGCACGCCGCGGCGGCTCCTCGAGCTCCAGCCCGACGCCCGCCACATGGTCGGCCTCCAGTTCGACCGGTACACGGCGCTCGGCGTCGTCGTCGACCTCGCCGGGCATGTCGTGGCGCAGCGGGCGATGCCGGGTTCCGGCGACCGCGACCCGGGGGCCGTGATCGCCGACTACGCCGCGAGGATCGAAGCGCTGCTTGAGGATTCGGGGGTGCCGCGCGAGGGCGTGCTCGGCATCGGGGTCGCCACCCACGGGCCGCAGGACCGGGACGCGGGCGTGCTGCTGACCGAGTACCCGGCGCCCGCGTGGCGCGGCTACCCGCTCGCGGCCGAGCTCTCGGCGGCCGCGGGCCTGCCGGTGCGGATCGAGAACGACGCCACCGCCGCCGGGCTCGGCGTGCAGGCGCAGGACGGCGCGGCGTCGAGCTTCGCGGTCGTGTTCATGTCCGGCGGCATCGGCTCCGGCGTCATCCTCGACGGGTTCCCCTACCGGGGCGTGACCTCGAACGGCGTCGAGCTCGGGCACATCTCGGTGGACGCCCTCGGCGAGGTCTGCGGCTGCGGCAACCGCGGTTGCCTGGAGATCGTCGGCGGCCCGAACGCGGTGGTGCGCAATGCGAAAGAGCACCCGGAGCTGAGCGGGCGGCTCGACCTTGGAGGCGACCAGCTCGACGCGTTCATGCTCCTCGGCCGGGCGGCGCTCGCGGGCGACCCTGACGCCGCGGCGCTCATCGACGACTCGGCGCAGATGCTCGCCGTCGCCACCGTCTCGCTGGTGAACATGTTCGACGTCGGCCGCGTCGTGCTCGCCGGGCGGGCCTTCGAGGACCTCGGCCCGCGCTACCGGGACGCGATCCAGGAGGTGCTCGACCGGTCCGTGTTCATGCGGCAGGTCCACAGCGTCCGCGTCGAACTCGCCGCCGACGTCTCCCAGGCCCCGGCCATCGGCGGCGCGGCGATGGTCCTGCGGAACTTCCTCGAATCCTCGGGCCTGCGGGACCGCGACGCCGGGTGAGACCCTCAGCGCCGCTTGGGGAGGAGGGTCCGCAGGTAGCGCTGGTTCGTGGCGCAGACGCCGAGCGAGTCGCCGCCGTAGTGCTCCATGAGGAAGATGCCGCGGAAACCCTGCCGGACGGCGTCGCGCACTACCTGGCGGTAGTTGATGAGGCCGAGTTCGAGCGAGGTGGGCACGGCGCTGTGGAAGGCCCCGTCGGCCGACTCGTCGCGCGTGTAGTTCTTGACGTGCCAGTAGTTGGTGTACGGCAGCGTCTTCGCGTACAGCTCGCGCCAGTCCTCGACCGGGCGGTGCAGGCGCACCAGGTTGCCGACGTCGGGATTGAGGCCCACGTTGTCGAGCCCGATCTCCTCGATCAGGCGCACCGCACTGTCGGCCGTTCCGAGGTACGTGTCCTCGTACATCTCCAGGGACATCTGCAGCCCTACCTCGGCGGCGTGGCGGCCGAGGTCGCGCAGGCGCTCGACGGCGGTCCGCCACACCTCCGGGTCGTCGGGGTCCTTCGGGCCCTGGGCCGTCCAGAACCACAGGGCGTTGCGCTGCGCCTCGGTGAAGGGCCGGTGCAGGCCGGTCGAGAAGACCTCGACGCCCCACTCGGCCGCCGCGTCGATCGTTTTGTGCGCGTATGCGAGGTTCTCCTCCCCGCGACCGGGCCAGATGACGCTGCGGCGCTGCACGTGGACGCTCGGGATGCGCACCCCGTGCGAGGCCGCGATCGCCAGGAACTCGTCGCGGCGGGACGGGTCGAGCTCCGCGGGGCGGATCCGGTCGTCCGGGATCTCGGCGAGAGTGAAGCCGACGTCGGCGATCTGCGCGAAGACGTCGTCCCAGACCTCGGCGGGCGCGTCCTGGAACGCGATGCCGTCCGGGCCCGCGACGGGGAAGCCGTGCATGCAGGTGGCGATCGGCCAGGTGTCCGCGAGGTAGCGCGGGGCCGCTTGGTGGGTCACTGCGTCACGCTTTCCTTCTGGTTCTCCTTGCGGCCCTTGAGGAGGGCCCCGGTGATGCGGGGCACCGCGATCAGCGCGGCGGCGCACACCAGGATGCCGAGCGCGATCGGGCGGGTGAACAGGACGGCGAGGCTGCCGTCGCCGACCGCACTCGTCTGCACCAGCGCCTTCTCGAACAGCGGGCCCAGCACCAGGCCGAGCACGAGCGGCGCGATCGGCAGGTCGAGTTCCTTGAGGACGAACCCGATGACGCCGAAGATGAGCACCACCCAGACGCTGAACATGTTGTTGCTCACCGAATACGCGCCGATGCACGAGGTGAGGATGATGAGCGGGTACAGGTAGCCGTATGGGATGCGCAGCATCTGGGCGAACACCGGCGCGAGCGGCAGGTTGAGGACCAGGAGCAGCACATTGCCTACGAAGAACGACACCAGGAGGCCCCACACCAGGTCCGGCTGCTGCTCGAACAGGAGCGGGCCGGGCTGGAGGCCGTAGATCGTGAAGGCGCCCAGCAGGACCGCGGTGGTCGCGCCGCCGGGGATGCCGAGCGCGAGGGTCGGCACGAAGTTGGCGTTCGCCGCCGCGTTGTTTGCCGATTCCGGGCTCGCGACGCCTTCGATGGCGCCCTTGCCGAAGTTATCGCGGTTGCGGCTCACGCGGCGCTCGATGCCGTAGGAAATGAACGAGGCCAATGTGGATCCAGCACCCGGCAGCATCCCGAGGAAGAACCCGATGCCGGATCCGCGCAGGATCGAGGGCATGCTCTTGGCGACCTCGCGGGGCCGGATGACCATGTCCTTGAAGCGCGCCCGGATGGGCTTCTCCGCGCCCATGCGGATCTGGTGGAACACCTCGCCCAATGCGAACAGGCCGATCATGACCTCCACGAACGGGATGCCCGAGAGCAGGTCCACGTTGCCGAAGGTGAAGCGCGCCTCGCCGGAGCCGGCGGCGATGCCCACAGTGGCGAGCAGCAGGCCGGCCGCGGCCATGAGGGCGCCGCGCACGAACGCGCCGCCCTGGAAGGACACCACGATGACCAGGCCGAGGATCATGATCGCCAGGTTCTCGGCCGGACCGAACTCCAGGGCGAGGCCCGCGAGTGGCGGCGCCAGGCCCATGAGCAGGGCGAGCGAGATGATCGCGGCGATGAACGAGCCGATGGCGGCGATGGCCAGGGCCGCACCGGCTCTGCCCTGCTTCGCCATCTGGTAGCCGTCCAGTGTGGTCACCACGCTGGCGGCCTCACCTGGCGTCGCGATGAGCACCGAGGTGATCGTGCCGCCGTACTGCGCGCCGTAGTAGATGCCCGCGAGCATGATGAGCGCCGTGACGGGCTCGAACGTGAACGTCAGCGGCAGCAGCACCGCCACACCGGTGGTCGAACCGAGGCCGGGCAGCAGGCCGATCACCGTCCCGAGCAGCACGCCGACAAGGCACCAGACGAGGTTCTCCCAGGTCATCGCGGTCTGGAAGCCGAGGAGGAGGTTGTCGAGCATCAGATGAGCCCCAGCATTCCGGTCGGGAAGGGCACCCGGAGCCCTTGGGCGAAGACCAGCCACACGCACGCCAGCGCCACGGCGGTGACGGCGACGGCCGACAGGGGCCGCATCCGCTCCACGCCGATCGTGATCGCGAGTATCAGCAGGCCCATGGCGATGAGGAGGCCGGAGAAGGGCACGAGCAGTGCGGCGGCGAACACGAGCGCCAGGACGACCACGAGGTTGCGGTTGCGCTGGCGGGGCGTGCGGCCGAGGACGTCGATGCCGTCGGTCGGACCGCCGGTCTCGCCGTCGGCGATGAGCAGAGCGACGCCGGACCCGTTGGCGGCGTTGATGTCTGCATCGGCCGAAGCAGGGGCGCGGCGGGCCGCGAGCAGCTGCTGTGCGAGGTCGACGAGGGCGAGGACGGCGATGAGCGCGCCGGAGGCGGCGGGCAGGAGGCCCGTGCCGACCGCGCCGTCCTCGTTTTCGAGGCCGTAGCCGAGGCCGCCGACGCAGGCGGCGGCGCCGAGGGCCGCCAGGACCGCGGAGGCCGCGATCCTGGCGTTGCGAAGGGTGCGGGTCACTTGGCGAACACCGCTTCGAGCTCGGTGGACGCGGTGCCGAGGTAGTCGGCGAACTCGTCGCCGTACGCGACGTTGGGCTGCATGTAGTTGTCCTCGATGTAGGCCTTGTACTCCTCGGATTCGGCGAAGTCCTCGGCCGCGTCGATCCAGAAGGTCGTCGCGTCCTCGGGGATGCCGCCGGGGGCGATGAAGCCGCGGAACTGGGCGAAGGCCACGTTGATGCCCTGCTCGCCCGCGGTGGGGATATCGGCGAGTTCTTCGTAGGCGTAGCGCTCTTCGGAGAAGGCGCACAGGGCGCGCATGTCCCCGGATTCGAGCTGGCCGACCACTTCGCTCGGGTTGAGCGAGGCGATGTCGACCTGCTCGCCGAGCAGGCCTGCGACGACCTCGCCGCCGCTTTCGTAGGGGACGCGGTCGAATTCGACGCCCTGGTCCTGCTCGACCAAGGAGAACACGACCTCGTCGAGGCTCACCGCGCCGGAGACGGCCGCGACGACGCGTTCGGTGCGCGCGGCCTCGACGACCTGGTCGCAAGTGGTGTACGGCGAGTCGGCGCGGACGACCATGAGCGTGTAGTCGTCGCCGAGCTTCATGATCGGAGTGAACGAGGTGTAGTCGAACTCGACGTCCTGCGCGATGGGGAGCGTCAGGAGCGAAGTCTCGGCGGCCAGGAGGGTGTTGCCGTTGCCCTGCTGGCCGAGGAAATATGAGTAGCCGACTGCGCCGTTGCCGCCTTCGCGGTTCTCGGCGGTGATGTTGACGCCCGTGGCGGCCTCGAGGCCCTGGGCGACGGTGCGGCCGGAGACGTCGGAGCCGCCCCCGGCGGCGAACGGGACGACCATGGTCGTATTGGCGGCGCGGAACGAGCCGCCGCTGGCGCTCGTTTCCGAGCAGGCGGCGAGGGAGAGTGCGGCGACGCCGGCGAGGGACGCGGCGAGGATCTTGCTCGACTTCATTGTCATTTCCTTCATGCGGAGGGGATCTGATGGGGTTGCGCGGGTCAGGCGAGGGCCGCGGCCCGGGCCTGGGCGCCGACGCCGACGGCGGCGTCGAAGGCGTGCTCGTACGCGCCGGTGTTGGCGGACCGGGTGCCGACGAGGTCGAACGCGGTGCCGTGCGCGGGCGTGCAGACGGGGACGGAGAGGCCGCCCGCCATCGTCACGCCCCGGTCGAAGCCCATGAGCTTCATGGCGATCTGGCCTTGGTCGTGGTACATCGTGAGGACGCCGTCGAAATCGCCGCGGCGGGC
Organism: Glycomyces sp. YM15; assembly: GCF_016918015.1. Taxonomy (GTDB): domain Bacteria; phylum Actinomycetota; class Actinomycetes; order Mycobacteriales; family Micromonosporaceae; genus Glycomyces. The sequence continues at coordinate 81,315 of NZ_JAERMK010000018.1, read as the reverse complement.
CAGCACGAAGATGGTGTCGCTCGGGAAGGGCCCTTCGGCGGCATGCCCGGCGGCTTTGAGTTCGGCGACGGCGGGCCGGATGACGTCAATCTCCTCGCGGCCGAATGCGCCGTTCTCCCCAGCGTGCGGGTTGAGGGCGCAGACGCCGATCCTCGGGTGCTCGATGCCGCGGGCCCGCAGGACCCCTTCGAGGAGCCGGTAGCGCTCGAGGATCAGTTCGCGCGTGATCCCGGCGGCGACCTCGGACAGCGGGCAGTGGGAGGTGACGCGGCCGGTGGTGAGTTCGGGGAGGATGTTGAGCTCGGTGGCGCGGGTGCCGTCGTCGAGGACGGTCTCGAACCAGCTCATCTCGTCATTCTCGGTCATCCCGGCGAGGTGGAGCGAGGCCTTGTTGAGCGGCGCGAAGACGATCGCGTCGACCGTGCCCTGCTTGGAGAGTTCGAGCGCGCGGCGCAGGTTCGCCATCGCCCACTGCCCGCCTTCGCGGGTCGCGGCCTTGCGCTCGAACGCTTCGGCGGGGCGGGCGGCGCCGTTGTCGACGAGGACAGGGAGACCCCGGCCGGGGTCGGTGGTCCAGTCGAACGCGACGCCGGCGTCGGCCTGGGCGTCGCGGAGCTCCCGCTCGTCGCCGACGAGGTAGATCTCGGCCCGGGAGGTAGTGTCGGGCCGAGCGAGCTGTCGCGCGACGAGCTCGGGTCCGATGCCGCCGGGATCGCCGAGTGTGAGTGCGATCCGGGGTAGCGGATCAGGCATGATTTCCTGCTCTCTGCCCAGGTGGGCCACGTCGTTGTGCCGGAAGCCATCGTATGCGATAACAAAGATAATATATTCTATAGTGAGTGAAGACAAACCTTGCTCGAAACGATTTCGTAACGGGCGAGGCTTCTGTTTCAGTCGGTGCCGTGGCGCAGGGAACGGTCCCGCGCGTTCTCGATATGGGCGCGCATCGCGTGGACGCACGCCTCCTCGTCACCGCTCTCGAACGCCGCGAGGATCGCGGCGTGCTCGGCCACGGCCTCGTGCACGTCGTCCGGGCCGCGCAGCGCCAGCTGCCGCATCCGGTGGGTGAGCGCGCCGAGATCGTCGTACATCCCGCGAATGTAGCGGTTCCCCAAGTGTTCCAAGGGAACCAGGTGGAAATCCGTGTCGGCCCGGAAGTAGTCGTGCGTCAGCTCGATCGGCACGTCGCCGTACCCGTGCGCCTCGACCACCGCCTCGCTAGCGAGGCGGTGCCGCTCATGGGCCCGTCTCAGCGCCGGCACGACCTTCGCGGCCTCGGCGGCCGCGCCGCGCGTCGCCGCCGTCTCCAGCATGATCCGGGCCTCGTAGAGCTCCGCGAGCTGCCGCTCGTCGAGCGGCGGGGCGACGCGGTAGCCGCGCAGCGCCTCGCGCGTGACCAGTCCGGTGCGTTCGAGCTGCACCATCGCCTCGCGCACCGGCGTCGGCGAGACGTCGAGCAGCTTGGCCATGGACTCGGGCGAGAGCCGCGTCCCGGATTCGACCTCTCCCTTGAGGAGCATCTCGAGGATGCGGTCGTAGACCCGGTCGCGCAGGGCGCGCCGTTCGCGCTCGACGACGCGTCCGAGCGGCAGACTCGTCACGTACGGCCTCCTATGTCAGTTCCAGTGCTTCATCGAGGATACGGCCCATCGCCCGCGGGTCATGTGCCGAGCGGCCCAGGAAGAGGCCTTGGGCCGCAGGAACGATCCGACCGAGCAGGCCCGGGCCCGCGCTGCCGCCGTAGATCACGGCCGAGTCGGGGGCGGGCCCCGACCGGTCGAGCTCGATTCGCAGCGCCGTGCAGACCGCCCTGATGTGCGCCTCTGGCGCGGGCTCGGCCGCGCCGATCGCCCACACCGGCTCGTACGCCACGACCACGCGGCCCCGCAACCCCTCCCTCAGCGCCGGGCCGAGCGAGGCCTTGAGCTGCGAGACGCATCGGAGCGCCGCCTCGGCCGCCGAGCAGCGCTCGGCCTCGCCGATGCACAGCAGCGGCACCAGGCCCTCGGCGAGCACGGCCCGCACCTTCTTCGCGACCGTCTCGTCGGTTTCGCCGAAGAGGCGGCGGCGCTCGGCGTGGCCGATCTCCACCAGCTCGACGCCGAAGTCCCGCAGCTGCGGGGCCGACACCTCGCCGGTATAGGGGCCTTCCTCCCAGTGCACGTCCTGCGCGCCCACGCGCACCGGCGTGCCCTCGGCCAGCGCCGCGACCTCGGGGATCGACAGGAAACTCGGCACGATGAACGGCTCCACGCATTCGGCGACGACGGCCGGGTGGGTCCGGCAGGCCTCGATCACGGCGCAGCTCCACTCCCTGGTGCGTTCGCGTCCGAAGTAGAGCTTGAGGCTGGTACCGATGAGGAGGGGCACGTCAGCGGCTCTCGTAGGCGCGGATGCGGTCGACCTTGGCCTTGGAGTGGCTGGTCTCGTCGAAGGTGTAGGTGAGCCATTCGCGGGCGAGGCGGCGGGCGAGCTCAATGCCGACGACGCGCTGGCCCATGCAGAGGATCTGGGCGTCGTTGGAGAGAATCGATCGCTCGACCGAAAAGGAGTCGTGGGCGGTGACGGCGCGGATGCCGGGGACCTTGTTGGCGGCGATGGCGACGCCGAGTCCGGTGCCGCAGAAGAGGATCGCGCGGTCGGCTTCGCCGCGGGCCACGCGTTCGGCGGCTTCGACGGCGACCTGCGGGTAAGGTGTGTGGTCGTCCGAGACGACGCCGACGTCGAGGACGCTCGAGACGAGGCCGTTCTGTCCGAGGTCGTGTTTGACGGCCTCCTTGAATTCGAAGCCGGCGTCGTCGCTGCCGACGATCAAGCGCCACGTCATTGTTCCTCCTGGGGTTCGGCGAGGACCGTGTGGACGGTCCGGGTGAGCAGCGCGAAGGAGATCGCGCCCGGGTCGGGGGTGCCGATGGACCGCTCGCCGTGCGAGCGGGCGCGGCCGAGCGAAGCGGCCAGATCGGCGGTGCGGTCGGCGGCGGTCTGGGCCGCCCGGGCGGCGTGCGACCAGGCGTCGGCGAGGGGGCGGCCGTCGGCGACGGCGGCGTTGAGGGTTTCAGCGAAGGGCACGATGGCGTCGACCATGGTCTTGTCCCCTACGCGCGCCTTGCCGAAGGCCATGACGGCATCGCGGGCACGGGAGCAGCCCGCGGCGACGTCGGTGCGGGTGGGGGCGGTGTCGTCGCCGAGGCTCCCGCCGAGTTCGCGGAGCATGGCGGCCCAGATCGCACCGGAGGTGCCGCCCGCGCGGGCGCTCCAGGCGTCGGCGCAGCGGGTGAGGGCGGTGCCCGCTCCCGCTCCGGCGGCGATGGCGGCCCGGGCGGCGTCGCGGCCGGCGTTCACGCCGCGCCGCATCCCGATGCCGTGGTCGCCGTCCCCGGCGACCGAGTCGAGGCGGCCGAGTTCGTCGGCGGCGGCGTCGATCGCCTCGGCCATGGCGTCGAGGGCGGCGCCTACGATGGCGGCGGTGCGCTGGGATTCGGGGCTGCCCACGGGGATGGCGTCGGGGTCGGCGGCATGGGTCGGCACGATGACGCGTTCGTGTTGCGGCGCTATGCCTTTGCGGTAGGCGGGGGCGTCGGCGGGTGCGGTCCAGAGGCGTTCGAGTTCGACGTCGGGCCACAGCAGGGTGAGCGAGCATCCGGCCATATCGAAGCTGGTGCAGAGCTCGCCGACCTCGGGTTCGAGGACGTGCAGGCCCCGCTCGGCGAGGAGGCGGTTCACCGCGCGGTAGACGACGAAGAGCTCTTCGTACTTGACGCCGCCGAGGCCGTTGAGGAGCGGGACCACGCGGGTGCCGGCGCCTTCGGGCGTCTCTTCGAGGAGCCGTGCGACGAACATGGCGGCGAGTTCGTCCGCAGTGGGCACGGGGATCTCGTCGATGCCGGGTTCGCCGTGGATGCCGAGCCCCACGGCCATCTTTCCCTGCGGCACGGTGAAAAGCGGTGCGCTCGCGCCGGGGAGGGTGCAGCCGGAAAAGGCGACGCCGAAGGAGCGGGTGCGCTCGTTCGCGAGCGTCGCGACCCGTTCGACCTCGTCGAGGTCGTATCCTGCCTCGGCGGCGGCTCCGGCGATCTTGAAGACCGCGAGGTCGCCGGCGATGCCGCGGCGCTGGTGTCTGCGTTCGCTCGGGGCGCTCCAGATGTCGTCGGTGACGACGACGGTGCGCACGTCGTGTCCTTCGGCGGTGAGCCGCGCCTCGGCCTCATCGAAGTTGAGCACGTCGCCCGCGTAGTTGCCGTAGGCCAGCAGGATGCCGCGGCCCTGGTCGGCGGCCTTCGCGACCGAGTGGACCTGCTGGGCGGACGGGGAGGCGAAGAGGTTGCCCATGGCGGCGCCGTGCGCCAGCCCCGAGCCGACGAGCCCGCCGAACGCCGGGTAGTGGCCGGAACCGCCGCCGATCACGACGGCGACGGAAGGCGTTGCCGCGCGGGTGGATCGGACCACCCCGCCGGGCACGGGCTGGACCCAGGCGGCCGCGGCGGCGGCGAACCCCTCGATCATCTCGTCGGCGAACACCGCCGGGTCGTTGAACAGTCGCGTCATCGCGCCTCCTCGAGTTTCAATATTTAATATATTATACATGCTATCGCAGATTTCCTCGGGTCCGGTCGCTGGGCGGAACGTAAGCGAAAGTTAAGGACATTTCGTTGATCGCGCTTGGGCGCCACCGTAGCGTCAGCCCTATGAGCGACAGGCGAACCCGGTTCGAGACCCTCGCGGTGCACGGCGGTGAACCGCGGCCGGGCCGCGGCGGCTCGGTGGTCTTCCCGATCTACCAGGGGACGGTGTTCGAGGCCGATACCAGCGGCGGGATGCCGTACATCCGGCTCGGCACCAACCCTTCGCAGCGGCACCTGCACGGCAGGCTCGCGGCGCTCGAGGGCGCGGAGGCCGCGGTCGCCACCGCGTCGGGGATGGCCGCGATCACCGCGGCGCTCCACAGTGCGCTCGGCGCCGGCGACCACCTCATCGCCGCCGGGGCCTTCTACGGCGGCACTCGGCAGTTCCTCGCCGAGCACACCGAACGGCTCGGCTGGGCCTTCGACCTCGTCGACCCCGGCGACGCCGACGCGTGGCGGGAAGTCCTGCGCCCCAATACGAAGGCGTTCCTCACCGAGACCATCACCAACCCGGACATCAGGGTCGGCGACCTCGCGGGCGCGGCGGGCTTCGCGCGCGAGCACGGCCTGACCTCGATCATCGACAACACGCTCGCGACACCGGTGGTCTTCCAGCCGCACACGATCGGCTTCGACCTCGTCTGCCACTCGGCGACCAAGGCCCTCAACGGGCATTCCGACCTCTCCGCCGGGGCCGTGACCGGGTCGCGCGCACGAATCGAGCGCGTCGCCTCGGTGCTCAACGCCTACGGGTCCGCCCTCGACCCCCACGCGGCGTTCCTGCTCTCGCGCGGGCTCAAGACACTCGCGCTGCGGGTCCGCCAGCAGAACGCCAACGCCATGGCCGTCGCCGAATACCTCGCGGCGCATGACAGGATCGCGCAGGTCAGCTACCCCGGGCTGGCGTCGCACCCCGACCACGAGCGTGCCGCCGCGTGGTTCGACGGGTACGGTTCGGTGCTGTCGTTCCGTCCACACGGCGGCGCCGCGGCGGCCGAGGTGCTCGTCAAATCGCTGCGGCTGCCGTACGCGGCATCGAGCCTCGGCGGCGTCGAATCGCTCGTCACCCGCCCGGCGGCGGCCGGCCATGCCCCGCTCGGCGAGCCGGGCCCGTCCGAGGCCGACATCAGGTTCTCGGCCGGTATCGAAGCGGCCGAAGACCTGGTCGCGGACTTCGCGCAGGCGCTCGGCGACTAGAACCTGGCAGGGCTCTCGCGTCGCCGGTACACTTCGCCGCGTCGCGACCCGATAGGAGAACCACAGCATGCGCATCGTCGTCATCGGCGGCTCCGGCCACATCGGCACCTTCCTCGTACCGCGCCTCGTGCGCGCCGGGCACGAAGTCGTCAACATCAGCCGCGGCACCAGCAGCGCCTACGTCGACGCGCCCGAATGGCAACAGGTCCGGCAGGTCGTCGCCGACCGCGAGCGGCAGGACGCGGAAGGCGCCTTCGGCGCCACGGTCCTCGACCTCGAACCGGACGTCGTCGTCGACCTCGTCTGCTTCACCCTCGAATCCGCGACCGCGCTCGTCGAGGCGCTGCGCGGCCGCGTCGCGCACCTCCTCCACTGCGGCTCCATCTGGCGGTACGGCAGGAGCCGCAAGCTCCCCATCGCCGAAGGCGCCGACTCCACCGAACCGCCCCTCGACGAGTACGGCGTCGAGAAGGACCGCATCGCGCGGATGCTCAAGCAGGAGACCGCCTCGGGCGGCCTGGTCACCACCACCATCCACCCCGGGCACATCGTCGGCCCCGGCTGGCACCCGATCGGCCCGCTCGGCAACCTCGACCCGGCCGTCTGGACCGCCATCGCGAACGGGCAGACCCTCCGCGTGCCCGGCAGCGGCACCGAGATGATGCACCACGTCCACGCCGACGACCTCGCCCAGGCCTTCGAACTGGCCATCGCGAACCGCGACGCGGCCGCGGGCGAGGACTTCAACATCGTCGCCCCCACCGCCCTCAGCGTCCGCGGCTACGCAGGCATCGCCGCCGCCTGGTTCGGCCAGACCGCGACCCTCGAATCCGTGACCTGGGACGAGTTCCGCGCGAGCACCGAGCCCGGGCACGCCGACGCCTCATGGGGCCACCTCGACCGCAGCCAGTGCTTCACCATCGAGAAGGCCAAGTCCCGCTTGGGCTACGCCCCCGCGTACGAACCGGAGCAGGCCGTCCTCGAATCGCTCCGCTGGCTCGTCGACAACGGCGAGCTCGACCTGCCCGTCCCGATGCCCGCTCCGCCTCGATGACCCGATCACCGGTACCGGGCCGCGAGAGCCGCCGCACGGGTGTGCAGTGCGGCGCGCAAAGACTGCGGGGCAAGGGCCTCCGCGTCCGCGCCGAGCTGCCACAGCGCCCATTCGGCGTGCTCCGCGTCCTGATAGGTGACCTCCAGCCGTAGTCGACCGTCCGGCTCCGGCGTCTCCGCGCGGACGGCCACCGCGGCATTCAAGAGATCGTCCCGGCGCTCTGAGGACACGCGGACCTGCACGATGAGATGGCCCTCGGACAGGAAACCCGCGCACCGCTCCTGCCAGATCCGGTCCAGATCGACCCGGTCGGGCCGCTCGGCCGGTTCAGGAAGCACCGCTGCCGCGAGGCAACGCGAGAGCCGGTAGGTGCGGTCCTCGCCTGAGCGCGTGGCCAGCAGGTAGGCGCGGTCCCGTACGGTGACCAGGCCGAGCGGGTCCACAATGCGCCATTCAGGCGCCTCACCGGCGGCCGCGTAATGGAGGCGGAGCCGCCGCCCGGCGAGCACCGCCCGCCTGACCTCGTGCATCACGGCCTCGGGCACCGCCTCCGTGGACGGCCGCCGCGAGAGCAGATCCGTCTCCGGCTCAACGAGGAACCGGCTCGCCGCATCGCCCACGCTCGCCTGGTGACTCTCGGGCAAGGCGTCCACCACCTTCCGCAGCGCCGAGGCCAGCGCCGGGCCGAGGCCGAACGCCCGCTCGCCGCGCCCCGACCCGGCCGTCAGGAGCGCAAGGACCTCTTCGTGGTTGAGCCCGGTGAGCTCGGTCCGGAAGCCGGGCAGGAGCGCGAAACCGCCGTGGCGGCCGCGTTCGGCGTAGACGGGGACGCCCGCGGAAGCGAGCGCTTCGATGTCGCGCAGCACGGTGCGGGTGGAGACCTCCAACTCGCGGGCGAGGGTTTCAGCGGTCATCCGGCCGCGCTGGCGCAGGAGGAGGACGAGGGAGACCAGTCGGTCGGCGCGCATGGGGAGACTCTACGGGAATATCTGACACAGGATGTCGTGATTCGCTGCGAAGCTCGTTCCGGTGGCGGCAAGGGGCCGCCCGATGCGCATGGAATGGAGCCGTTGTGGCGATGGAACGAACCGCGGTCAACCCGGTGGACTGGTCGCTCGAGCTGGGGTTCAACCAGGGCGAGCTCGTGTCCGGGCACACCCGGACCCTGTACTGCTCGGGGCAGACCGCGATGGACGCGGACGGCAAGCCGCGGCACGAGTGCGACATGGCGGGGCAGCTCGCGTTGAGCCTCGACAATCTGGAGGCGGTGCTCGCGGCGGCGGGGATGTCGCTGGCGAACCTGGTGCGGCTCAACGTGTACACGACGGATGTGGACCTGCTGTTCCCGCATTACGGGGTGCTGGCGGCGCGGCTCGGTGCCGCGCGGGTGTCGCCCGCGACGACGATGCTCGGGGTGGCGCGGTTGGCGGTCTCGGGCCAGATGGTCGAGCTCGAGGGCACTGCCGTCGCGTGACGGCCGCCGTTCCTCGTGCCGGGCGCACCCGGCACGAGGAACGGGTTCACGCGTGGCGGAGGAGGAAGGACTCGGTCAGGTCGAGCAGGTGTTCGCGGGCCGGGACGGTCTCGAAGCCGTGGCCGACACCGTCGAGGCGGTGGTATTCGAGCCGGTCGGCGTAGAGGTCCTGGTAGCCGTCGAAGACGTGGTCGCCGAAGACGTGGTCCTCCGTGCCGGCGGCGAGGAGCACGGGACCGGTGTGGCCCTTGGCGTCGGCGAAGGCGTCGATGGTCTCGGCGTCATCGGCGTAGCGCTTGAAGATCGGCGTGCCGCCGAAGTCGTCGTAGCCGTGCTCGGCGATGATCGCCTGGCGGCGCCGGTTGACCTCGGCGTCGACCGCGACGGCGGCGGGGGCCCAGAGGGCGAGGGAGCGGACCGGGCGCTTCGCGGCGGCGAGCGAGGCGGTGAGGCCGCCGAGGCTCATGCCCAGCAGGGAGAGCCGCTCGGGGTCGACGCCCGGGTGTCGGCCGACCGCGTCGAGCGCGGCCAGCGCCTGGGCGACCTGGTCGGAGACGGTGATGTCGGCGTAGTCGCCGTCGGATTCGCCGCCGCCGGCGAAGTCGAAGCGGTAGGCGGCGATGCCGCGTTCGGCCAGTCGCTTGCCGAGGCGCACGAACATGTGCCCGAATTCGGTGCGGGTGCCGGAGAAGCCGTGGCACAGCACGACCGCGGGGGCCGGGCCCGACTGCGGGAGGTGCAGGGTGCCGCGGAGGGTGCGGCCTTCGTGGTGAACGTTCAGGGGTTCCATGCATCGCAACGTAACAGGCTGCGATGGGATCGCTTCCTCGGTCGACGGCCCTCCCGAAATGTGAGCGCTCACGGTGACGTGGGCACGGCGAACCCCGCCCGGTGCCGCGTGCGGCTTCGAGCATGTGCGACCGGGCGGGGTTCGCCGCCGATGCCGGGTGCGACGGCGGCTGCGGCGCCGCGCGTATCAGGGCGTCGCGACCTCGAAGCGTTTGACGGTGACGGCGCCGCCGAGGGCCTGGGTGGCGTGGTTGAAGACGGCGAAGCGGTAGCCCATGAAGAAGGTCCAGCTGCTGCCCAGCGTGAAGTTCGAACCGAGGGGAACGAAGTCGGCGCCGTCGGTGCTGTACGAGAACTGGGCTTGTCGGCCCGAGCCGGGCCGGATGTCGGCTTTGACGCGCAGCCAGATCCGGGTGTCGCAGAGGTCGGCGGTGGCGCGTTCGGTGCCGGTGCCGGTGGTGTTCCAGTTCGAGTCCATGGTCAGGCCGTCCCACATGACCGCCCGGAGGACGCCGTTGTCGCGGCGGACGCCGATCCAGGCGGAGGCGTCGCGCAGCATCGCCAGGCCGGTACGGTCGCCGTCCCTCATGGACGCGAGGTCGAGTTCGACGGTGGCGGTGGAGCTCGGTCCCTGGATGCGGTGGGTGAGGGTGTTGCGGGCCGAGTAGAGGTCGTTGGTGACGGTCGCGGTCTGGAGGCGGAGGCCGTTGCCGGTGGTCCATTTCGTGTTGTCGGGGTTGTGGTTCCATTCCCACTTCGCCGCCAGGGTCGCGGCGGTGAAGGTGTCGGTGCCGGTGAGCGGCGGGACCGGGTGCGGGGTGAGGCTCGGGAACGGATAGGTGCTCCCCCAGGCGCCGTTCACCGTCTGGACCTGCGGCCAGCCGTCGGAGGTCCAGGTGATGGGCGCGAGGGCGGGCATCCGGCCGCCGGGGTAGGCGTCGACGAAGGCCATGTAGTACCAGGCGCCGCCGGGCGTGGAGACGAGACCGCCCTGGTGGGGGACGCCGCCGCCCGCGATGGGGCCGGGCATGTCGAGCAGGACCTGCCGGAGTGTGTAAGGGCCCCAAGGGGACGAGGCTTTGAGGATGTACTGTCCGTTGGCCGGGCGGGTGAGGAAGATGTAGTAGGAGCCGTTGATCTTGTAGAAGCGGGCGCCTTCGAGGGTGCCGATGTTCGAGGGCGTGGAGAAGACCTGCTGGTTGCGGACCTCGGTCCTGCCGTCGGCGGAGAGCTGGGCGACGGAGATCTGGGTGTTGCCGTAGGCGACGTACATCGTGTTGTCGGAGTCGACGAGCATCCCGGCGTCGTAGTAGGCGCGGCTCAGTTCGGCGTGGCGGGTCCAGGGTCCGGCCGGGTTGGTCGCGGTGTACATGTAGGAGCGGGCGAAGTCGATCTGCCCGAGCCAGTAGAAGCGGTTCTCGCTGGGGCGGTGGCTGAGGGTGGAGGCCCAGATGCCGCGCACGTAGCCGCGGCCGCCGCTCAGGTCGTACTTCGACCCGAAGTCGAGCGAGGGCACCGAATGCCCGATGAACTCCCAGTTCACCAGGTCCTTTGAGTGCAGGACGGGCGCTCCGGGAGAGTAGTGCATCGTGGAGGCGGTCATGTAGAAGTCGGCGCCGACGCGGATGACCTCGACGTCGGCGAAGTCCTGCCACACTACGGGGTTCGCGTAGCTGGTCTGCTGGGCCTCGGCCTGGCCGAGGGTGTAGGGCGCGTACACGGCGGCTGCGGCTCCGGCGGCGAGTCCAGCGCCCGCGATGAGCAGGCGGCGCCGGTTGGCTTGGTGTTCGAGGGCGTCGTCGATCCAGTTCACGGTGGTACTCCTCAGTCGAGGTCGGCTTCCCGGGCGATGCCGCCGCCGGAGGTGTCGGCGGCGAGGCCGGTGGTGCTGCGCTGCGCAGATTTCCGTCGCAGAAGGGCGGGGCGGTCGGTCGGTATCGCTCGTCGGCGCCGACCGCCCCATGGGGATCGGCTTCAGGCCTCGGCGATGTCGGCGAGGACGGTGTCGGCGCCGCAGGTGGAGCCGACGGGGTTCAGCGACCACTGCTGGTTGGTGGCGCCGGTCGGGGTGTACTGCACGATCGGGGATCCCGCGCTGGTCGACCAGTTGTAGACGTCGAGCGCTTTGCCGGAGTGGCGGCTGACGATCGAGTAGTAGCCCGCCGAGTCCCTGGTGACCCGCCACTGCTGGTTGGTGCCGCCGACATCGGTGTACTGGGCGATCGTGGCGCCGTCGGCGGTGCTGAAGTTCCAGACGTCGAGCACCAGACCGGAATTCCGCACCTGGATCTTGTAGTAGCCGTTGCCGACGTCGATGAACCGGAACTGCTGGTTCGTGCCGTTCCAGTCGGTGTACTGGGTGAGGATCGCGCCGGTCGCGGTCGAGGCGCCCTCGATGTCGAGGACGAGACCGGAGTGGCGCGACTGCACGGTGTACCAGTCGCTGGCGGTCGGCTGGGCTTCGGCGCGGTCGGCGCCGAGACCGATCAGCCCGGCCGTGGCGAGCACGACCGCGACCGCGAGGGCGGTCAGCATGCGGGACCACCGGGTGAGGACCGCGAGGTCGGGGGATTCGGAGGTGGCCATGAGGCGGCGCGCGGATTTCAGCGTCATTGGATTTCCTGTTCGAGTACTGAGGGCCGCCGCTGCGCGGCGGGCACTCGCTTGCCGGGGCTCGATCCGAGGGACGAAACTTTCGATCGATGAATCGAAACTTCCGAATACAAGTTATCGATAACCCTCAATGTCTGTCAAGAGTGGAACGGGGAACGACTCGGAGTATTCGGCCCCATCGCAGCTAGAATCCTCGAATGACCTCCTCCCCCGACACTCCCGCCGACCCGGCGCCGCACGACGAGCCGTTCACGATCGCGCAGCTCGCCGCGCGCGCCGGTGTCTCCGTGGCCACCGTCTCCAAGGTCGTGAACGGGCGCCTCGACGTCGCGCCCGAGACCCGGGAACTCGTCGAGACCCTCATCCGCCAGTACGGATACCGCCGCCAGAAGCGCGCCTCGCGCCCCGCCCCGCTCATCGAGCTGGTCTTCCACGAGGTCCGCGGGCTCTACCCGGTCGAGGTCATCAACGGCGTCAGCGCCGTCGCGCGAGCGAACGGCCTCGGCGTCGTGGTCTCCGAACTCGGCGGCAGCCATGTGCCCGGCCGCGGCTGGGTCGAGGACGTCCTGGCCCGGCGACCGGTCGGTGTCATCCCCGTCTTCTGCGGCGTCACCGAAGACCAGCGGGAGCGCTTGCGCGCCAGGGACATCCCGATCGTCGCCGTCGACCCCACCGGCGAGCCCGGGCACGACGACCCGTCGGTGGGCACCAGCAACTGGAACGGCGGCCTGGAGGCCACCCGGCACCTCCTCGAACTCGGGCACCGCCGCATCGCCGTCATCACCGGCCCCGAACGGGTCCTCGCCGGACGTGCCCGGCTCGACGGCTTCCGCGCCGCGATGGACCTCGCCGGCGTACCCGTCGACCCGGCCCTGGTGTGCGTGGGCGACTTCCAGATCGAGGACGGCCGCGACCACGCCAAGACCCTGCTGCGACTCCCCGACCCGCCCACGGCGATCTTCGCGTGCAACGACGGATCGGCGCTCGGCGTCTACCACGCCGCCGCCGAACTCGGCGTCCGCGTGCCCGAGGCGCTCAGCGTGGTCGGCTTCGACGACCTGCCGAAGGCGAAGTGGATGATCCCGCCGCTCACCTCGGTCCGCCAGCCGCTGCACGACATGGCCGCCACCGCCGCCGCAACGCTCCTCGACATGGCGGCGGGCCGCCCGCCGGCCAAGCGCCGCGTCGAGATCGCCACCGAGCTCGTCCTGCGCGACAGCACCGCTCCGCCCGCCCGCGGCATCGCGGGCGGGCGGAGCGCCTGATCAGCCGAGGGTCCACTGCTGGTTGGATCGGCCGTGGCAGGTCCACAGCACCGCTTGCGTCCCGTTGGCCGTGGCCGCGCCGTTCACGTCGAGGCACAGGCCCGACAGCGAGTTCCTGACCGTGCCGTCGGCTTGGAGCGACCAGCGCTGGTTCGCGCCGCCGTGGCAGGACCAGATGATCACCGGCGTGCCCGCGGTGGTCTGGTTCTCATACGCGTCCAGGCACCGCCGCGACGTTCCGCTGTAGACGGAGAGTTCACCGGAGTCGCTGAGCGTCCACTGCTGGTTCGTGCCGCTGTGGCAGTCCCAGATCTGGACCTGGGTCCCGGCGGTGGTCGTCGAGTTCGGCACGTCGAGGCACCGGCCCGAGTCCGCCGAGCGGAGCTGCCCGGTGTCGCCGCCACCGCCGCCGGTCGCGGGGGTGAGGTAGACCGAGTACGCGTCGCGGGCGTCCTGGATCGTGAGCGGCACGGTGACGGAGCCGCTCGCGGTGCTGACGTCCTGGCTGTACACGACCTGCGGCGCGCTCAGCGGGGCCGCCTCGGGGATGCGGTTGACGGTGACGTGGACGTTCCCGCCCTCGGTGAGCCACGGCACGGAGGCCAAACCGTTGAAGGTGACCGAAGTGGATCCCGTGGCGCCGTTGATGTTCCCCAGGACGGCCACCGCCCGGCGGGCGGCCTCGTCCTTCGAAGCGGAGACGGCGGTGCCGTTCACCTGGCCGGAGGTCTGGACGAGGGTGCCGGTCATGTCCGCATAGGACTTCATCACCCACCAGTTGCCGGTGGGCGACCAGGTGCCCCCGGTCTGCGTCAGCAGCCCGGTCAGGTTCGGGGTGAGGCAGCAGAACCAGTTGCCGCGGATCGCGTTGTCGTAGTCGGACTGGGCGAATCGGGCCAGGTACCAGGCGGTGACGTTGGCGGTCTGCATGTTCTGCGGCTGGTATTCGTTGGCGGACATCGGAAGCGCCGGGATGCCGTTGGCGGACAGCGCGGCGAGGGTGGACTGCCCCACGGTCACCGGGTCGTCGATGTTGCCGAGGGTGTGATTGGCGATCATGTCCGGCAGGGTCCCGGCGGCCTTGACGTGGGAGAGGAAGGTCTGCCACTGCTCAGGGCGGCGGTCGGGCGTGTACGCGAAGGACGGTCCGACGATCTCGGCGTCGGGGTCGACGCGCTGGATGGTGCGCACCGCGGTGTCCCACATCTGGAAGTACTGCGGGCTGTTGACCCCGCGCGTCCAGAAGATGTCGATGTCGGGCTCGTTCCAGATGTCGTAGCTGATCGGCAGGCCGGTGTCGCGGAGCTGTCCGACGACGGTCTCGAGGAAGGTCACCCAGTTCGAGCAGTCGCCGTTGTCGCAGGGGTACATGGTGTTCGCGCCCTGGCCGCCGTAAGCGCCGTACATGTCGCTGAGAATCGCCTGGTACTGGGCGTTGTACGGGGCGGCGGTGAAGCGCCGCGCCTGGGACGTGATCGAGGAGAGCACGGCCTGGGTGGCCTGGCCGTCGTGGTAGCCGTCCTCGATCCAACCGCGCGAGACGTGGCCGCCGCCGCGGAAGGCGTTCATGCGAAGGGGATCGAGCAGCGAGGCGGGCGGCTGCGACCCGTCCGCGTTGACGCCGTAAAGGAAGCCGAGCCCCACGCCGGTGGAGGGTCCGGCGTTCGAGGCGAGGTTCACGGTGAGCCCCGTCTGCGCCTGGGCCGCTTGCGGGGCGAGAAGCTGGGCGGAAAGGACCATCAGGAAGGCGAGGAGGAGCGCGGCGGCGCCGCGACCTCGGGATGTGAGCGCTCTCAGTCTCATGCGAACTCCAGATTCGGGTTTTCACGGATGGAGGGAGCGGCCGGAGCCGGGACGCGCCGCGACGGCAGGCGGCGGCGCGTGGGCGCGGCGGGGACCGGACCGCACCCGTTGCGAAATTTTCGACACTGAGGACGATCGTTTCGCTCCACTCACCATAGACAGTTGTCGATATCAGGTCAAGCCGCGGCGTCGGACCCACCGGATACGCTCCGGCCATGCCGAACTCCTCATACCTCTGCACCGCCGACCGGGACTCCCTCTACCCCTCGACCACGGTGGAGGGCTTCGCCCCCGCGACCGACGTCGTCGCCTGCGACGCCAGCTGTGTGCCGCTGCTCTGGCTCGCCCTATTCCGCCCGGCCGACCTCAGCACCCAGACGATTCTCATCGAGGCCGACCCGGACGCCGTCTACGCCGAGTTCGACGAGGAGACGGGCGACTTCGTCGAAGTGCCGGGCGACGAAGAGGACGAGATCGTGGAGGCCGTCGCACCGCTGGTCGCCAAGGACCGGGCGCTCGCCCAGCTCGACGCCGCCCTGCCGATGCTCAACCGGCTCTTCGCCTCGGAAGGGCCCCTTGACGACCACGCCGCGATGCTGCGGCGAGCCGTCGAGGACGCGCCGGGCGGGTTCGTCACGATCGAACTCGACGAGATCGAAGGACTCTGGGAGGAGCACGCCTTCCAGCCCGCGCTCCGCAGCGCACTGGCCTCCATGGAGGCCGTTGTCGACCCGGAATCGGAGCGCGCCAACCTCATCGAGATCGCCCAGCTGCGGGCCCGGCGGCCCTTCCCACCGGCGCACCTGCTCCTCGGCGAGCACGCGGCCGCGGACGACGACTACTGGAACCTGACCCGCCTCCTCGGCACGTCCTTCAGCGCCGCCGTGCCGTGGGAGCCGAAGGTTTGAACGCCACAGGGGACGCAGCCCGGGATAAACTGCGCCCCTGGGTCTTGCGTGGTCAGGCGGCGTTGAGTGCGTCGAGGACGGCCTGGTAGGCCTCCTTCTTCTGGTAGTTCCCGTCGAAGAGCAGCGGGGTCTCCTCGCCGCGCCACGAGTACTTGTCGGTGATGCCCCAGACGGTGATGCCGATGCAGCGGTCGACGTTCAGGCACGCTCGTCCGGAAGACCTCCGCCTGCGTTGCCGGCGAACAGCATCGCCCCCGTCGCGGCCAGACCGGCGGCAGCGGTCGCGGGCGGCGTTGTCGCCGTGCAGGCTCCGGCGCATCCAGTCCAGATAGGTCGCCACTGTGGCGTCGGGGTTCGCGTCGCCCCAGATGTACTCGTCGTGGCCCAGGGGCGGCGCGAGAGCGCCGCCCCTGTCCGTTCACTGCGGTTACGCGACGGTGCCGGTGACGACGTCACCGTTCTTGGTCACGGTGTACTCGAGGACCGCGCCGCTCCAGAAGTGGAACCTCAGGGTCACGGGGGCGCCCTCGTCGAACTCGTCCAGCAGCGCCTTGGTCAGCTGGATCGTGTTGTTCTTGTAGTTCGGCCGGAAGGCCTCCCAGAACGCCTTGTAGGTGGTCCAGTCATGGGGCCCGGCGGCGGTGCCGTCGGCGTAGACGGCCTCCATCGTGGCCAGCTGGTCGCCGTTGAACCGGGTGGGGATCAGCACCGACTCGGCGGTGCCGGTCGCGTCCTCCTGCACCGGGTTCTCGTAGCTGATCACGTTGAGCTTCCACGGCATGCCCGCGGAGAAGCGGACCTGCAGCTGCGCCTTGGTCCCGACCGCCCGGTCGCCGAGGATGTATTTGAGGACCTTCGCCTTGACGGTCAGCGTGTCGCCCTCCAGCGTGAAGTCCTTGCCCTCCTTCAGCTCGATGTTGCCGAAGTACAGGCCGGTGAAGTCGAGACCGTTGCGGTTCAGGGTCACGGACTTGTCGGTGACCTTGTCGGTGGAATCGACGAACACGAGGTCCGACGAGGCCGTGCCCGAGCGGGTGGTCCAGCTGCTCGAGATGTAGTCGAACTGCTCCTGGTCGCGCCATTCGCGCTTGAAACGGTCGTAGTGCGTGCCGTTGTCCCACCACATGGTGGTGATGCCGCTGGTGCGGGCGAGGTAGCCGAAGTGCTCGAAGAACTTCAGGTACTCGCCGCGCTCCACGCTGCGGCCGTATCCGTCGAGGAGGCCGTACTCGCCGATGATGACCGGGATGCCTCGGGAGACGAAGGTGTCCACCTGGGTCTGGAAGTTCTCCTCCAGGTAGCCCTGGTACTCCTCGGTGTACTTGGTGCCTCCGGCGATGTTGACGCTGAAGGGCCAGTAGCCGTAATTGTGCGTGGTCGCGGCCAGCATCGGGTCGTCCAGCGCCTCGATCTCGGCGGCGAGGGCGTCCAGGTGGACCTGGTCGGCGGAGGTGTAGATCGTCTCCAGGACGAGGAGGCGGTCGTCGTTGCCGCCACCCGAGCCGCGCACGATCTCGTGGAACGAGCGGTTCAGCTCGGCCATGAGGACGTGGCTCTGTTCAGTGGTGGCGGTGTCGCCCCAGCCGACCTCGTTCATGGCCTCGAACACGAGCTGCTGCGGGTAGTCCTCGAAGGTCTCCGAGATCTGCACCCAGGTGGCGTCGAACTGGGCCATGACCGCGTCGTGCTGCTCGGGGTCGGAGAGCTTGTGGAGGTACTGCCACGAGTCGTGGTGCGTATTGATCATGACGTAGAAGCCCTCGGCGAGCGCCAGGTCGACGACCTCTTGGACGCGGGCCATGACCTTAGGGTCGATCTCGTAGTCGGGTGCCGGGCCGGTGTGGGTGTTCCAGCTGACGGGCATGCGGATCGAATTGAAGCCTTCGGCCCGAAGCGACTCGAAGAAGCGCTCGTCGGGCCGGGGGTTGCCCCAGGTGGTCTCGTCGGCGTCTTCGTCGCCGCAGCACATGGAGTCGAAGGAGTTGCCGAGGTTCCAGCCGGGCTGCATGGCCGCGACGATCTCCTCGGCGGTCTGCGGCTCGGCGTCTTGGGCCTGGGAGGTGGCCGGGAGGGCCAGCGGGGAGAGGGCGAGCGGGGCCGCCAAGAGCAATCTCATGGTCTTGCGTATCAAAGGAAGTTCCCCTTTCAGCGCACCTGGGACGGTCCGCGGTCGCGCCGCGGGTAGGTGCGGGGTGGGTAGATGCCGGCTCGCCTCCGTGTCGTCGCCGGAGAGCGAGATATGGAAAGACTGCTATATCTCAGTGGAGGTTGTCAAATGTTTGGGCAACCGTTACAACTTAATTTATTCATCTGTGACCTTTGGTCGACTGCCCGAGAACCGTTGATACATCGGATCTCTCATGGCAATCGCGTGCCAAAGTATGTCCGATATTTCCGCTTTATCCGTACATTTTGCATTGAGACCTTTGCGGTGCGGCACCTCGCCGGACAGATTCATCTGCCTTTTCCGTGCTCACCCCTTGTGATCATCCGGTCATGCGGCTAGCTTGATTCGTTGACGCATCAATCAACATTTATCCAGAGTGGAGCAACAAGTGGGATCGACCGCCCCGCTGCATCGCGACGAGGATCCGGCCTTCGAGTGGTCCCTCCCCGGGCTCCACCTGAAGTTCGACCACCGCGATGACCGGCCCGTGCGGCTCGTACGCCTGGCGACCGGACCAGAGGCGCCGTCAGCGGCCGCACCCTGGGCGATCGTCGACGTCATCACCGCCGGCGGCGAGCATCGCGCCCGCAACCACCAGACCCTCATGAACTCCGGGACCGGGCAGCGGCTCCGCTACGCCGGTCACGAATCGGACGACACCGAGCTGCGGATCCGCCAGAGCGCACCGGAGTCCGGCCTCGAGGTCATCAGCGTCTTCCGCGTCGCGGGACCGGGCCTCCAGATCCGGCACACCGTGCGCAACGCGTCGGGGCGGGACCTGGTGCTGCTCTCGGTGAGCTCCGCGCTCGTGGCCGTGCCCGCCGACGGCGCGCAGGATCTTCTCTGGGGCGAGAGCGAATGGCTGGCCGAGGGACGCTGGCGGCAGCGCCCGCTGGCCGAGCTGCTGCCCGATATCGATCCGGCGATGCACGGGGGCCAGTACTCGCGCGGGCTCTTCTCGCTGACGAGCCACGGAAGCTGGTCGACCGGTTCGTTCCTTCCGACGGGCATGCTCGCGGCCGAGGGCGGGCCCTCCATCGCGTGGCAGGTCGAGACGAGTGCGGGCTGGCACTGGGAGGTGGCGCAGACCGGGAGCACGGTGACGGTGGGCGTGCACGGCGCGACCGACATGTACCACCAGTTCGCCGCGCGGCTGGCTCCGGGCGAGGAGTTCACCTCGGTGACGGCCGGTCTCTGCGTCGCCGATGGCGGCAGGGATGCGGCCTTCTCGGCGCTCACCGGGTACCGGCGCGCGATCCGGGAGCTGCGGACGGTCGATGCGCGGCTTCCGGTGGTCTACAACGACTTCATGAACACGCTCATGGGCCGGCCGACGACGGAGCGGCTGCTGCCGCTCATCGAGTCGGCGGCCGAGACGGGAGCGGAGTACTTCTGCATCGACGCGGGTTGGTTCGCCGCGTTGGACGGCCACTGGTGGACCAGTGCGGGCGAGTGGCTCGAGGCTCCCGAGCGGTTCGCCGGGGGTCTCTTGTCGGTCATCGATGTCATCCGCGCCAACGGGATGCGGCCGGGACTGTGGTTGGAGCCGGAGGCCGTGGGGGTCGAGTCGGCGATGGCGCAGCGGTTGCCGGAGGAGGCGTTCTTCCGGCGGTTCGGTGAGCGAGTGGTCGAGGCGGGGAACTTCCAGCTCGATCTGCGGCATCCGGCGGCGCGCGCCCACCTGGACGGGACGGTGGATCGGCTGGTGGACGAGTTCGGGCTCGGGTTCTTCAAACTCGACTACAACAGGAACTCCGGTGTGGGCACCGATGTGGACGCGACCGCGCCGGGGGCGGGGCTCCTGGGGCATACGCGGGCCTTCCGCGACTGGTTGAGCGACGCGCAGGCGCGGCATCCGAACGTGCTGTTCGAGAACTGCGGTTCGGGCGCGATGCGCATGGACTACAACATCCTCGCCGTGGCGCACCTGCAGTCGACGAGCGACCAGCAGGACTGCCGGAAGTACGCGCCGATCGCGGCGGCGGCGCCGGCGAGCGTGCTTCCCGAGCAGGCGGGGAACTGGGCGTATCCGGCCGCGTCGATGGGTTTGGAGGAGACGGCGTTCGCGATGACGGCGGGCGTCATGGGTCGGCTGTACCTCTCGGGGTTCCTGAACGAGCTGAACGGGGAGCAGTCCGCGCTGGTGTGTGAGGCCGTTGCGCTCCACAAGGACTGGCGGCACCGGATCGCCGCTTCGACGCCGTCGTGGCCGCTCGGGCTTCCCGGTTGGGAGGACGAGGTGATCGCGCTGCGCCTGGACACGGGCGACGAGTCGCTGCTGGCGCTGTGGTCGCGGGGCAAGGCGGCCGAGATCGCGCTGCCGGAGCTGCGCGGGCGGACCGTGGAGCAGGTCTACCCGGTCGCGTCGTCGCAGTGGACGGTCCGCGCCGAAGACGGTTCGCCGGTGGTCGAGGTGCCCGCTGGCCCTGCCGCCCGGATCTTCACCGTGGTGTGACGATGCATCCGATGTCTCCTCCGTGGTGGTGCACGTGTGGAAGCGTTTCCCCAGTTCCTGTAATGTCACGAATCGGCATCAATCCAATATTGCTTGGGATTCATCTGATCTTTATGACCCCGGGGTCTTGCCTTGGGCCCCTCACCTCATTAACGTTTGTTTGAAGGCATATCCAAATTTAGAGATCCCTTTGCTGCCGGGCCATCCCTCGCGGCAGCACGACCGAAAGGCCAACGATGCCCGACTCCTCCTCCGCACCGATGCAGCGCCGCTCCCTCTTCAAGGTCGCCGGTCTCGGCGCCGTCGGCGCCGTCGGACTGCCCTTCGCAGCCGCCTGCTCAGACCTCAAGACCGGCGAGGGCTCGACCCAAGCCACCGAGGGCTTCGACTTCCTTCCCGAATACAAGGAATGGCCCCTCCCGGCCGAGCCCGACCTGGTCGGCGAGCCCCCGGCCAGTCCGTCCGCATTCACCTCGTACCCCGAACCGGTCGAGGGCATCACGGAGGTGCCCGCCGGCACCGGCACCTATGAGATCACCGTCCCGTTCTGGGGCGAGGCCCCGTCGAACGACGACACCTACTTCGCGGCGCTCCGCGACGCCTGGGGCGGCACGACCATGAACCTCCGCCAGGCCGACGGCAACACGTACGCCGACACCTCGGTCCAGTGGCTCAACGCCAACGAGTACGGCGACGGCATCCTGCTCTTCGGCTGGATGCTCGGCTCGCACACCAGTTTCCCCGAGACCGTCGTCAATTCCTTCTACGACTTGACGGACATCCTCAAGGGCGACATCTCGGAGCGCTGGCCGCTTCTGGCCGGGCTTCCCACCCAGTCGTGGGCGCAGTCGGTCTGGTCCGAGGATCCGGCGGACGCCAAGAGCGCGCGTCTCTACGGCATCCCCTCCACCATGAGCGGTGGAACGGGCAACGCCCTCTTCACGCGCATCGACCTGATGGAGGCCGCGGGCATCGCGATGCCGACCACGGTCGAAGAACTCCTGGAGGCCTGCCGGACCTGGTCCGACGACGCGAACGGCAAGTGGGCCTTCGCCGGCGTCGACTGGATCGTGCCGCAGCTGTTCGGTCTCATGGGCGACGACGGCTGGTCCTGGGACGAAGAGCAGGGCAAGCTCATCCATGACTGCGAGAAGCCCGAGTTCACCGAGATGATGGAATTCCGCCGCACCCTGTGGGACGAGAAGCTCATCCACCCCGACGCCCCGACCGGGACTCTGGACGGCCACGCGCTCCAGGTGGCCGGGACGACGCTGTTCTCCCAGGAGAACCCGGTCCGCTGGTACGAGTACGCCGCCCTGGTCAAGGACGGCAAGGCCGAAGGCGCGATCGCGCCGCTCCCGCCGCTCGGCGCGAAGGGGCGCAAGCCCACCCTCAAGGCCAGCACCACGGTCGACGGTTGGACCTTCCTGAACAAGGACCTCTCCAAAGAACAGGTCGAGGAGATCCTCGACGTCGCCAACTGGTGCTCCGCTCCCTTCGGCACCAGAGAGAACGAGCTCATGGAGTACGGGGTCGAGGGCGATCACTTCGAGTACGACGCCTCCGGGAACCCGGTCTACACCGAGCACGGCAGCAAGATCGTCCAGGCACCGGTCAACCTCAAGCAGTTCTCCGGCAAGGTCCAGAAGTTCCTCACCGGTGACCCCGAAGTCGTCCAGGCACACTTCGAATTCAACGAGATGGCCAAGGAGTACGTCGTGCCGAGCCTCTTCGAAGGGGTCCGCATCGAAGCCCCGGCCGCGGCCAAGTCCGCCGCCCAGGTCCTGAACGACCAGCAGAACGACATCGCCTACGGCCGCGCCGAGCTCTCCACCGTCCCGGACATCGTCGCGACGTTCATGGCGAACGGCGGCGAAGAGGCCCGCGGGTTCTACACCGAGGTCTACAAGAGCCTCAACGAGAAGTGACGGGTGCCGGGCCGCCCGCAACGCGGGCGGCCCCGCCGCGCCCCCCCCCACACCCCCGCCCAAAGACGGGAATTACCA
>NZ_JAERMK010000018.1:19922-58952 GCF_016918015.1 Glycomyces sp. YM15 | reverse complement strand
TCACCCCACCCCACAACCCCCTACCCCCCGGGGGGGGGGGGGCGCCGCCCCCCCCCCCCCCCCCCCCCCCCCCGGCCGCTCACGCCCACTCACCTCGGACCTGAGACTGGAATTCCCATGGCAACAATGCAAAGCGAGGCCCCGCCGATGACGGGCCGACACCCGGACGCGCGAGTCGTCAAACGCAAGCGGACCGCCGCCCAGCGCCTCCGGCACGACTGGCCCCTCCTGGTGCTGGCGCTCCCGGTCGTCGCCCAGCTCGCGATCTTCTTCTACTGGCCCTCGGCCTGGAACATCATCGCGTTCATGGACTACAGCCCCCACCGGCCGTTCTGGGAGAACCCGTTCGTGGGCTTCGCGTGGTTCCAGCGGCTGTTCGCCGACCCGTACTTCGTTCCGGCCCTGCTGAACACGCTCAAATTCGCCGCCGCGCAACTGCTACTGCTGTTCCCGCTGTCGATCATCCTCGCGCTGGTCATGCACTCGGTGGTCTCCACCAAGGTCCGCAGCACCTTCCAGTCCATCGTGTACCTGCCGTACTTCTTCTCCTGGGTCCTGGTCGTCACCGTCTTCGTCCAGGTCCTGGGCGCCGACGGCCTCGTCTCCAACTGGCTCATGAGCCTCGGCGGCGACCGCATGACCTTCACCTCCAACCCGGACACGTTCCTGCTGCTCGCGTGGATGCAGTGGGCGTGGAAGGACGCCGGCTGGGGCATGATCATCTTCCTGGCCGCCCTCGCCTCGATCAACCCGAGCCTCTACGAGGCCTCCGCGGTCGACGGCGCGAACCGCTGGCGGCGCATGTGGCACGTCACCCTGCCGGGCATCCGGCCGGTCATCATCCTGCTGCTCATCCTGCAGATCGGCGGCATCCTCTCCGTCGGCTTCGAGCAGTACCAGCTGCAGCGTCAAGCCGTCGGATACCAGGCCACCGAAGTGCTCGACACCTACGTGTACTACCGCAGCGTCATCGGCACCGAGGGCGCGTCCTTCGGCACCGCGGCCGGCCTGTTCAAGGGCGTGATCGGACTGATCCTGATCCTCGCCGCCAACAAGGTCGCGCACCGCCTCGGAGAGCAAGGGATCTACCAGAAGTCATGACCGCCGTAGACATCAAACCCAAGCGCCGCGGCAGCAACCGTCCCATGTGGGACGAGGAGCCGTCCCTGGTCGGCAAGAGCCTCAAATCGCTGTTCCTGATCGCCTACGCCGCGGCGATCGTGGTCCCGCTGTGGGCGATCGTGGCCACCAGCTTCGCCAGTGAGGAGGCTCTCAACAGGGCCGGCGGGAACCTCCTGCTCCTCCCGACCGACCTGAGCCTCGCCGCCTACCACGAGATCTTCAGCGGCGGCGCGCTCACCGACTCGCTGCTCCTCACGATCATCCTCACGGTGGGCGGTACCGCCTTCAGCATGGTGCTCACCGTCTGCGGGGCCTACGCGCTGTCGCGGACGAGCTCGCTCCTGCACCGGCCGATCCTCATGCTCGTGCTCTTCACGTTCCTGTTCGGCCCCGGCATGTACCCCAGCTTCCTGGTGGTGCAGAAGCTCGGCCTGTTCAACGACTACCTGTCGCTGATCCTGCCGGTGGCGTTGAGCGGCTTCAACCTCATCGTGCTCCGG
Organism: Glycomyces sp. YM15; assembly: GCF_016918015.1. GTDB lineage: Bacteria > Actinomycetota > Actinomycetes > Mycobacteriales > Micromonosporaceae > Glycomyces. The sequence continues at coordinate 57,330 of NZ_JAERMK010000018.1, read as the reverse complement.
GCGTTCTTCATGAACACGATCCCCGGGGAACTGCTGGACGCGGCCCGCATCGACGGCGCCGGAGAGTTCCGTATCCTCCTCACCATCGTGCTGCCCATGTCGAAGGCGATCCTCGCCGTCGTCGCCCTGTTCTACGCCGTGGGCTACTGGAACATCTACTTCTCGGCCGTCCTCTATACGCCCGGCCTGGAGACGCAGCCGATCCAGGTCGTGCTGCAGCGGATGCTCATGTCCACCCAAGGCCTGCCCGAGAGCGCGGCGGGGGCCGCGCAGTATCAGCCCCAAGGCGAGGCCGCGCCCACCGCGGCGCTCAAGATGGCGGTCGTGGTCTGCACCGTGATCCCGATCGTGATCATGTATCCGTTCATCCAGAAGCACTTCACCAAGGCCGTCATCACGGGGGCCATCAAGGGCTGATGCCCGCGGCCTCGGCGAGGCCGGATAGACGTCCCGGGGCGTTCGACCCTGGGGTGGGTCGCGAGGACGATGTGAGGGTCGGGGGGTCGATTCGCTGTCGTACTCCTCGCGATCGGGGGCCTTCCGGCCCGGGCGACGCAGACTGCACACTGCGCCCGGAACGGAAGGCCCCCTTTGTCATGCCGCCAGATCAAAGCAACTGTGACATGAAAGATCCGATGATTCTTGCGGTTCACGCGTGACTCGGTGATACTTGCAACCATGTCCCGCACGGACGATGTCGTCAACGGCATCAAACACATGATCCTCAACGGCGAGCTGCAGCCCGGCGAACGACTGCCGGTGGAGAAGGAGCTCGCCGAGACGCTCAGTGTCTCCCGCGGCTCCCTCCGCGAAGGCGTCCGGGCCCTGTCGATCCTCGGCATCCTCAACTCGCGCCAGGGCGACGGCACCTACGTGACCGACCTCGACGTCTCGCAACTGCTCGCGCCGATGGGCTTCGTCGTCGACCTCCAAGGGGACGGCCAGGCACGAGAAGTGCACGCCATCCGGCGGCTGCTCGAGAGCGAGGCGGCCCGGCTCGCCGCCACCAGGATCACCGACGAGGCGCTCGAAGAGGCACGGGAGCTGCTGGACGAGGCGGGACGCATCCTCGACAAGACGCCGGAAGACCACCAGCGGATCATCGAGATCGACATCGCCTTCCACCGCATCATCGCCGCGCACACCGGCAACTCCGTGCTCACCGGCATGATCGAGGCATTCGCGAGCAGGACCGTGCGGGCGCGGCTGTGGCGCAGCCTCCGCGAAGAGGGCATCGACCGCCGCACCCACGGCGAGCACTACGCCATTTGGCGCGCCCTGTACTTCCACGAGCCCGACACCGCGCGCATCCGCATGGCCAACCACCTGCTGGGCGTTGAGGACTCGCTGCCGTTCCTGCCCGGCGAAGGAGAAGAAGAGCCCCCGGTCGAGGTCTGAACGGGCCGCTTCGACCCGAAGGCGAAGCCCGCGCGCCGATCGCGGCCCTGTACCGACCGCGCCGGTCAGGCGCTTTGCAGCTCCCGCGCCGGGTCCCGCTGTGTCCTATGACCGCGGTCCGACGCCCGGTCGGGCTTCGAGGACCGCCATGGCCGCGTTGCGCCCCGGAATCCCGCTCACGCCGCCGCCCCTCACCGCCCCGGCACCGCACAGGAAGACGTTGGCGTGCTCGGTCTCCACGCCCCACCGGCCCGCCGCCTCGCCGGTGCGGAACGGCCACGACAGGTCGCGGTGGAAGATGTTGCCGCCCGGCAGCCGGAGGTCGCGTTCGAGATCGATGGGGGTCTTGGCCTCGATGCACGGCGCGCCGTCGCCGTCCGTGGCGAGGCAGTCGGCCAGCGGCTCGTCCAAGTACCGGTCGAGTTGCGCGACGGTGGCTTCGAGCAGTCGGGCCTTCTCGTCCCCACTGCCGTCGAAGAGCCTTGCGGGGGTGTGGAGTCCGAAGAGCGTCAGGGTCTGGTACCCCTGCCGCACCAGCTCGTCCCCGAGGATCGAGGAGTCGGAGAGCGAATGGCAGTAGATCTCGGACGGCGGCTGCGACGGGAACCGCCCGGAGGCCGCCTCCGCGTACGCGGACTCGAGCTGATCGAAGGACTCGGCGACGTGGAAGGTCCCGGCGAAGGCCTCGCGCGGGTCGACGCCGGTGTCGCGCAGCCTCGGCAGTCGCTTGAGGAGCATGTTGACCTTGAGCTGCGCCCCCTCGGCGGGTTCGGGGCGCTTCCGGCCGAGCAGATCCGCCAGCGCCTCGGGCGAGGCGTTCACCAGCACGTGCCGGGCTTCGACGATGCCGCTCCCCTGCTCGTTCACGTAGGTCACTTCGGCCCGCGTGTCGTCGGTCGACACGTTCGCGACCTCGTGGCCGGTGAGGATCTCCGCGCCCGCCGCCTTCGCCGCGTCGGCGAGCGCGTCGGGGAAGGCGCCCATGCCGCCGACGGGCACGTCCCAGTCGCCGGTGCCGCCGCCGATCACGTGGTAGAGGAAGCACCGGTTCTGACGGAGGTCTTCGGCCCAGGCGGAGGTGAAGGTGCCGATGAGGCCGTCGGTGAGCACTATGCCGCGCACGAGGTCGTCGGCGAAGGTCTGCTCGATGGTCGCGCCGAGGGGCTGCTGGAAGAACATGCCCCAGATCCGGTCGTCGCCGACGCGCTCCCGCAGTTCGTCCTCTGTGGGCAGGGGTTCGGTGAGGGTCGGAAACACCCGCTCGGCCACGTGCGCGGCCTTCGCGTAGAAGTCCCGCCAGGCCTCGAATTCGCGGTCGGAGCCGGTGAGCCGCGCGAAGGACGCCCTGGTGCGGTCTGCGTCTCGCGTGACGAGCAGGCCCGTCGGGCGGCCGCCGCGTCGGGTCGGCGTGTACGAGGAGACGCTCCGCTTGCGCACTTCGAACCGCAGGCCGAGATCGTCCACGATCTGGCGGGGCAGCAGGCTCACCAGGTACGAGTACCGCGACAGCCGGGCGTCCACACCGGGGAACGCGGGTGCCGAGATCGCCGCGCCTCCGGTGTGCCCCAGGCGTTCGAGCACGAGGACGCGCTTCCCCGCTCCGGCGAGGTAGGCGGCCGAGACGAGACCGTTGTGCCCGCCGCCCACGATCACGGCGTCGTACGACTTGTGCAGAGGCATGTCCATTCCTAACACGCCCCGGCCCGGAGCAGTGGCGCTCAGGACCACGGGTCGGCGGGCCAGGCCTGCCAGGCGCCGTCGTCCGCTGTCCGTTGCGCCGGTCACGTCGTTGCCGAACCGTGATGTGGACGTGGCCGGGTTGTTTCCGAGCGGTCGTAGATTCTCCGTTAATCGATTAACAATTGCTCGCGGTTGCCTCTCGGCAAAGTGGTTAATCGATTAACCGATGAAAGGAAGTCAACGGTGACCAAGCAGCCCCGATTGGCCGATGTCGCGAAGGCGGCCGGCGTCTCCACTGCCACGGCTTCGATGGCGCTGAACGACACCGGAGGCCGGCGCATCGGACCCGAGACCCGTGAGCGGGTGCGCGCCGCCGCCGCCGAGCTGGGATACCGGCCGAACACGGTCGCGCGGGGGCTGCGGACCAGGCGGACCCAGATGATCGGATTCGTCGGCGACGACGTGGCGACCACGCCCTTCGCGGGCCAGATGATCCGCGGCGCGCACGACGCGGCCCGCGAGGCCGGGTTCCTGCTGCTCATGGTCGACACCTCGGGCGACCCGGCCGAGACCGAGGAGGCGATCGGGGCCCTCCAGGAGCGCCAGATCGACGGCATCCTCCTCGCGACCATGTACCACCAGGTGGTGGAGGTGCCCGACTCCATCGGCTCCACCCCTTGCGTGCTGCTCGACGCCCGGACTCCGGACGGCTCCGCCTCCTCGGTGGTGCCCGACGAACGCGGCGGGACCCTCGGCGTCCTCGCCGAGCTGACGGGCGCCGGACACGTCCGGATCGGCCACATCACCACCCGCGAGCAGGTCCAGGCCCGCGCGGTGCGCCTCGAGACCTGGCGTGAACGGTTGCGCGACTGCGGCATCGACCCCGAGCCGCTGCTCGTGGAGGTCGAACGCGGCACCACGCAGCTCGGCTACGAAGGCGCGCTCGAACTCCTCGCACGGCCCGACCGGCCCACCGCCCTCTTCTGCTTCAACGACCGGATGGCCATGGGCGTCTACCGCGCCGCCGCCGAACTCGGCCTGTCCATCCCGGATGACCTGTCGGTCGTCTCCTACGACGACCAAGAGCTCATCGCACCGGCACTGCATCCCGGGCTCACCTCGGCCGCCCTCCCCCACTACGAAATGGGGCGCTGGGCTGTCGTGGAGCTGCTGCGCCGCCTCGACGACCCCGAGGCCGCGCCCGTCCAGCACCTCATGCCCTGCCCGGTGGCACGGCGGCACTCCGTCGCCAAGCCGCACTAACCCTTCCGCCCGAATCACATTGGAGTGAGCACCATGCAACGACGCCACCTCATCAAACTCGCCGCCGCCTCAGGCGGCGCCGCCCTCGCCGGACCCGCGCTGGCCGCGTGCACCGCCTCCGGCTCCGGTTCCTCCGACGGCGAGCTGCTCCTCTGGAGCCACAACGCCGGAAGCCCCCTCGAAGTCGCGGTCACCGAGGACATCATCAAGGCCTTCAACGGGTCGCAGGACGCGCTCAAGGCCGCACTGGAGCCGTTCCCGCAGGACGTCTACAACGACAGCGTGAACGCGGCCGCACTCTCCGGCGACCTCCCCGACCTGCTCACCGTGGACGGACCGAACGTCCCGAACTGGGCCTGGGCCGGGCACCTCCAGCCCCTCACCGTGTCCGAGGAGATCACCGGCAAGTTCCTGCCCTCGACCCTCGGGATCTTCCAGGGCGAGCTCTACTCCGTCGGCCACTGGGAGGCCGCCTGCTCGATCTTCGCCCGCCAATCCGTGCTCGAGACCGCCGGCGTCCGCATTCCCACCATCGAGTCCCCTTGGACCCGTGAGGAGTTCGACGACGCGCTCGCGGCCGTGAAGGGCAAGGCCGGTTACAAGTACGCGATCGACTTCTCCACCGCCGACACCGGCGAGTGGTACCCGTACGCGTACTCGCCCTTCCTGCAGAGCTTCGGCGGCGACCTCATCGACCGCTCGACCTACCTGAAGGCCGACGGGGTGCTGAACGGACCGGAGGCACTCGCCTGGGGCGAGTGGTTCCAAGGACTGTTCACCGAAGGGCTCTCGAACCCGGACTCCCTCGGCGGCGCCGAGGACTTCATGCAGGGCAACGCCGCCATGGCCTTCCACGGCAACTGGGGCGCCCTGCCCGCCATCGACCTCTACGACGACATGCTGTTCCTCCCGCCGCCGGACTTCGGCAACGGCCCCAAGATCGGCGGCGGCTCCTGGCAGTGGGCCGTCACCGCCACCGCGGACCAGGCCGGAGCCACCGCCTGGCTGGAGACCGCGCTCTCCGACGAGTACGTGGCCGAGTTCGCCAACCAGACCGGTCTCATCCCCGCCACCGACGCGGCGGCCGAACTCACCGAGCACTACGGTGCCGACGGCAAGCTGCGCATGATGGTCGACTACTCCAAGGCCTACGCGACCCTCCGACCCGAGACCCCCGCGTACACCGTGATCGCCTCCGTGTTCAGCCAGTACGCCGGCGACATCATCCACGGCGGCGACGTCGAGACCGCCCTGAACGCGGCCGTAGCCGAGATCGACGCCGACATCGACGCGAACTCCGGTTACGGGTTCTGACCATGGCCGCCAAGCTCGCGAGCCGGTACCCGGACTCGCCCACCATCGAAGGGGCCGCCGCCACGGCGGCGGCCCCGCCGCAGAAGCGCAAGCGCCGCAGCCATTCCCGCGCCGAACAGCGAGCCGGCACCGCCTTCGCGGTGCCCGGGATCGTGCTGCTCCTCGTCTTCGTCATCGGCCCGGCCGTCGTCTCTCTGGTCCTGGCGTTCACCAATGCCAGGCTCATCTCGCCGACCCCGCCCGAGTTCATCGGCCTGGAGAACTTCCGCCGGGCCTTCAGCGAGGACGCCACGTTCCATCGCTCGCTGTTCAACACGCTGCTGTTCGCGTGCATCGTCGTCCCGCTGCAGGGCGGGCTCGGTCTGGTCCTGGCGCTCCTGGTCAACCAGAAGCTCGCCGGGCGCAACTTCTTCCGCACCGTGTTCTTCCTGCCGGTCATCACCTCCATGGTGGTCGTCAGCCTCCTGTGGCGCTTCCTCTACCAGGAGGACGGTCTCGTCAACTCGGCGCTGTCGATGCTCACCGGCGGCGCGTGGGCCGGGCAGGCCTGGCTCGCGAACCCGTCGACCGCCTTGGGCGCCATCGTGGTCATGAGCGTGTGGCAGGGCGTCGGATTCCACATGATCATCTGGCTCGCCGGCCTCCAGACCATCCCCGAAGAGGTCTACGAGGCCGGAGCGCTCGACGGCACCACCCCGTGGCAAAGGTTCTGGCACCTGACGCTGCCGCTCCTCAAGCCCACCTTCGTGTTCGTGCTCATCACCATCACGATCGCCGCGATGAGCCTGTTCGTGCAGGTCAACATCATGACCGGCGGCGGACCCGTGGGCTCGACCAGCACCATCGTGCTACAGATCGTCCAGAAGGGATTCCAGCAGCAGCAGATGGGCTACGGCGCCGCGCTCTCGCTGATCTTCTTCTGCATCGTGCTGACCCTGGCGCTCGTCCAGCGCCGCCTGACGAGGGACAAGGACTCATGAACGCCGCCACCGCCGCCCGCCGAGGGTGGGCCTACGTCCCGATGACCGTGCTCGCGGCCTTCTTCCTCTTCCCCATCGTGTTCATGGTCGCCGCGAGCCTCAAGACCGACCACCAGATCTTCGCGGACATGAACTCGCTCAGGGCGTTCCTGCCCGTCGGGGACCTCTCGCTCGCGAACTACGCGGCCGTGTTCGACCGGGTCCCGTTCTGGCGCTTCCTCGGGAACACCCTGTTCGTCACCTTCATGGTCACCGCCTTCGGCCTGATCGTGAACTCCATGTGCGGCTACGCGCTCGCCCGGATGCGCTGGAAGGGCCGCGGCCTGGTCTTCGGCCTCATCATCACCACGCTCATCCTTCCGTTCGACACCACGATCGTGCCGATGGTGTACCTCGTGGCGAACCTGCCGTGGATCGGCTTCGACGGCCTCACCCCGGTGCTGGAGTTCGGCTGGCTCAACAGCTATCGCGTCCAGATCATCCCGTTCATCGTGAACGCCTTCTCGATCTTCCTGTTCGCCCAGTACTTCAAGAGCCTCCCCAAGGGACTCGAAGAGGCCGCCGCGATCGACGGAGCCGGATGGCTGCGCACCTACTGGCGCATCATCGTGCCCCTCTCCAAACCCGTGTTCGCGACGGTCGCGATCCTCACCGTGGTCACCTCCCCCGCCACCTGGAACGCGTACCTGTGGCCCCTCATGACCGTGCAGAGCGAAGAACTGCGCCCCGTCATGGTCGGCGTCCAATACTTCTTCCAGCTCGACACCGCCTGGGGCGAAGTGATGGCCTACATCACCATGATCACCGTGCCGATGGTGATCGTGTTCCTCGTCTTCCAGCGCGCGTTCATCCAGTCCATCGCCTCAGCGGGCATGAAGGACTGAACTCCCCACCCACTAGTAAGGACACTCATGCTCAAGCTCGCCGACCACTGGGTCTGGGATTCCTGGTACGCGACCGACGACGACGGGCGGCACCACGTGTTCTTCCTGCGCGCCTCCCGTGCGCTGCAGGAAGAGGGCCGCCGCCACCACCGCGCCTCCATCGGGCACGCCGTCTCCGCGGACCTGAAGGACTGGACGCTGCTGCCGGACGCACTGGTCTTCGCCGACGCCCCCGCCTGGGACGACCAGGCCACCTGGACCGGCTCGATCGTGCGCGAGGACTCGGGACGGTGGCGCATGTTCTACACCGGCGTCTCCCGGGCCGAGGGCGGGAACGTGCAGCGGATCGGCTCGGCCGTCTCCGACGACCTCCTTGTCTGGCACCGCGAACCGGGCCCGCAGGTCGAGGCCGACCCGCGCTTCTACGAGCGGTTCTCCCCCGAGTCGGACTGGTTCGACGAGGCCTGCCGCGACCCCTGGGTGTTCCGGACCGAGGACGCCTGGCACATGCTGTTCACCGCGAGAGTCGAAGGGCCCGAGGCGACCCGCGAACGCGGCGTCGTCGGGCACGCGCGCTCGGCGGACCTGGAGACCTGGGAGGTGCTGCCGCCGCTGAGCCGTCCGGACGCGCTCGGCTTCGGCCAGATCGAGGTCACGCAGCTGCACCGCGTGGACGGCCAGTGGCTGCTCCTCTTCTGCTGCGGCCAGGGCGAAGCGGCCGATGCGCGCCGGGCGCTGGGCGAGAAGGGCGACAACTACGTCGTGCCCGTCGACGATCCGCTCGGAGGACTGGACGGCGCCGTCTTCGACATCGCCAAGGCCCGCCCGTTCGAGCACGAGAGCCTCTACGCCGCCCGGCTGCATGAGGTGGACGGACAGACGGTCATCATCGGCTTCCGCAACCTCGAGGACGGCGAGTTCGTCGGCGAGCTCACCGACCCGATCCCCGTCCGCTGGGACGGAGAGAAGCTGGTCCGCAAGTGATCGGTGTTGTAGGCGAGGCCCTGATCGACTTGAAGGTCGGGCATGAGGACGCCGGACATCCGGTCGCGCATCCGGGCGGCAGCCCGATGAACGTGGCGGTCACGCTGGGGCGCTTGGGCTCCGAGGTCGCCTTCCTCGGGCGGGTCTCCGGGGACGCGTTCGGGAGGCTGCTGCGGACGCACCTGGAAGCGTCTGATGTGGATCTCCGGTGGGTCGTGGACGCGAAGGAGCCGACGAGCCTCGCGATCGTCTCGGTCGACCCAGTCGGCTCGGCGAGCTATGCGTTCCATGTAGAGGGCACCGCCGACTGGCAATGGACCGAAGGCGAACTGCCGCACCGTCCAGGCCTGGATGCGGTCCACGCCGGATCACTCGCGCTCGCCGTCGATCCCGGCGGCGCGGTGGTCGAGCGGTGGCTCACGGACCTCAGTGCGGGCACGACGATCAGCCTCGACCCGAACGTGCGCCCGGCCCTGCTCGGCGACCGCGAGGGCTACCGGGAGCGCCTGGAGCGCTGGCTCGAGTTCGCCGCGATCGTCAAGGTCTCGGATGAGGACCTGGAGTGGATCTGGCCCGGAGTCGATCCGGCCGAACTCGCGGAGTCCTGGATCACGAAGGGCCGCAAGCTGGTCGTGGTCACGCGCGGCGGCGAGGGCTCGCTGGTGTGGGCCGGGGGCGAGGCGTTCGCGGTGCCCGCCGCGCCGGTCGACATGGTCGACACGGTCGGCGCGGGCGATTCCTTCAGCGGGGCGCTGCTGGACTGGCTGGGCCGGAACGACCGCCTGCGACCGGGCGGCCTGGACCGGCTCACCGCCGGGGAGGCCCGCGAGGCCGTCGCGTTCGCTTCCACAGTGGCGGCGATCACCTGCTCGAGGGCGGGCGCGAACCCGCCGTTCCGATCGGAACTGTGACAGCGAGCCGTTCGAGGGCCGATCCGTGTTCGGGTCGGCCCTTTCGAATTAACCGGAATTAACCTCTCATATAGATGGATTTAACTGTGTTTAACCATTTATGATCTTCGATATTGAGATCGATTCCGATGCACGAGTTTGGAGCGATGATGCCGCGAACATCAAGAAGGAACCTCCTGCGCGCCGCCGCCGTAGGCGGAACGGTGACCCTGGTGGGAAGCCCGGCCGCAGCCCAAGACGAAACCTATCGGCCCGTCTACCACTTCTCCGTTCCCGACCACTGGAAGAACGATCCGCAGCGACCGATCCACGTGGACGGCAAGACGTACTACTACTACCTCTACAACAAGGACTACCCCGAACTCGGCACCGGCACCTCTTGGCGGATCGCCGCAACAGACGACAACGTCGCCTTCGCCGACCTCGGCACCGCCATTCCGAAGGAGACGAACCCGAACGGATCGATCTGGTCCGGATGCCTCGTGGTCGACGAGGCGAACACCGCCGGATTCGGCGCGGGAGCGATCATCGCCCTCGCCACCCAGGAGGACCGCTTCGCGACGGCCCCGCACCGCCAGGCGCAGTTCCTCTTCTACTCCATCGACGGCGGCCGGACCTTCGGCCGCCATGAGCCGGCCGTGCTGCCGAACCCCGGCGTCGTCGACTTCCGCGACCCGAAGGTCATCTGGGACGCACAGCGCTCACAGTGGGTGATGGCCCTCGCCGAGAACGACAAGATCGGCTTCTATTGCTCCACGGACCTCAAGAGCTGGTCGTACACCGAAGGCTTCATCAAGCAGGGCATCGGCGTCCTCGAATGCCCCGACCTGTTCTGGCTCGAATCCTCCACCGGTCCCGGCCGCTGGGTGCTGGGCGCCAGCGCCAATGCCAAGGGCTCCGGCGGCCCCGCGACCTACGCGTACTGGACGGGCGAATGGAACGGCACCACGTTCGTCCCGGATCACGCGGACCCGAAGTGGCTGGACCACGGCTGGGACTGGTACGGAGCGGTCACCTGGGAGCGGCGCACCGGCGGCCGGATCGACCCGAGGACCCGTTACGCCATCGGGTGGATGAACCACTGGGATTACTTCGGCGAGACCCCTTCGTGGGAGGCCGACGCGTTCAACGGCACCGACTCGATCGTGCGGGAGATCGCGCTGCACTGGTACAGCCCAACGGAACCGGTGCTGCTCTCGACGCCGGTCCGCACGCTCGCCGACCACGCCGAGCGGACGGTGAGCCTCGGCGATGTCGCGGTCGACGGCATCACGCCGCTCGACTATCGCGGCCGCGCCTACGAGGTCCGGACCAGAGTCACCTGGAACCAGCTCGACAACCTCGGGATGCAGCTGCGGTTGTCGGCGGACGGCTCGCGCCACGCCGACGCGGGCGTCTACCTCGCCGGCGGCTATGCGTACCTCAACCGGGCGTACACCGGGAACCCCGACGCCACCGGCCGGTGGATGGAGAGCCGCACTCCGTTCGACGCCTCCCGGAAGGAGGCGACGCTGCGGATCCTGGTCGACAACCTCTCGGTGGAGGCGTTCATGGACGACGGCCGCTACGTGCACTCGAGCCTCGTGTACGCCCAGCCCGGGGACGACCGCCTGGCCCTGTTCACGGACGGCGGTCCGGCGGTGTTCAACGACGTCACCATTACCGAGTTCCGTCAGATCTGAGTGGACCGGGAGCGGCCATCCGTGCGATGGCCGCTCCCGCTGGCATTGCTCCCCTGGCGATCTCGCGAACGAAGTCGACGCCGGTCCGAGGCGGCGACCGGTCGGTGCCCGCGCTGAACATCCTGCTCGCGGCCATGGCGGTCATCTTCCTGATGGCCGTGGTCACGATGCAGCCCGTCGCGATCATCGCCAAGGACCACATGGCCGCCGCTCCGAACTCCACGGTCCTGAATCAGGAGGGCGTCACCGGGATCGTGCCGATCGCCCTGCTCATGTGCCTGATCCCCACCACCGCACCTCAGCCTCGTGGACGAGCGGCTGCGGCCCCGTGATCGCCGCTGAACGCGAGGCGAGCGCGTTCCTCGGGTTCATCGGCGAACCCGGCGTGAACGTCCTCGAACTCCACCTGGCCCTCGACGAGGAATGCCCCGTCACATGATGGCCGGACCGGGTGGCGGCCGCGAGCGGAAACGAGGATCCTCATGGCTGTGACACGTGGCCAACTGCGGATCTACCTCGGGGCCGCCCCCGGGGTCGGCAAGACCTTCGCCGCGCTCGAAGAGGCGCACCGCCGCGCCGAGCGGGGCACCGACGTGGTCGTCGGCTTCGTCGAGACCCACGGCAGGAAGCGGACCGCCGAACTGCTCACGGGCCTCGAGACGGTGCCGCGCCGCGCCGTCCAGTACCGGGGCGGCACGTTCGAGGAGTTCGACCTCGACGCCGTCCTGGCGCGCGCCCCGCGGGTCGCCCTCGTCGACGAGCTCGCGCACACCAACGTGCCCGGCTCGCGCCACACCAAACGCTGGGAGGACATCGACGCGCTGCTCGAGGCCGGGATCGATGTCATCTCGACGGTGAACATCCAGCACTTGGAATCGCTCAACGACGTGGTCGCCGCGATCACCGGAGTGCCGCAGCGCGAAACGGTGCCCGATGAGGTGGTGCGCCGTGCCGACCAGGTCGAACTCGCCGACATCACGCCGGAGGCGCTGCGGCGGCGGATGCTCCACGGGAACGTCTACCCGGCCGAGAAGGTGGACGCCGCCCTCGCCAACTACTTCCGGGTCGGGAACCTGACGGCGCTGCGGGAGATCGCGCTCCTGTGGCTGGCCGACAAGGTCGAGGACCAGCTGGAGCAGTACCGCGAGGACCAGCACATCACGGCCACTTGGGAATCCAAGGAGCGCGTGGTCGTGGCGCTGTCCGGCGGCGACGAGGGCGACACGCTCATCCGCCGCGCCGCCCGCATCGCGGCGCGCTCCGGCGGCGCCGACCTCAAAGCCGTGTACGTGGCGTCCGGCGACGGGCTCACCAGCGCCCGTGCCGCCCGGAACCTCGCGCGTCAGCGTCTCCTGGTCGAAGACCTCGGCGGCAGCTACCACCAGGTCATCGGCGAGTCGATTCCCTCCGCGCTGCTCGAGTTCGCGCGCGGGGTGAACGCGACGCAGCTCGTGCTCGGGGCCTCGCGGCGGGGCCGGTTCGCGCAGATGCTCTCGCGCGGCGTGGGCGTGACGACCACGGCGCGTTCGGGATCGATCGACGTCCACCTCGTCACCCACGAGCGGGTCGCGGCCGTCAATCGGGGGAACGTCGTGCGGGGGGCCATCGGCGGCCGCAGGCGTTTGGGGATCGCTTTGGCGTTCTTGGGGATTCCTGCGATAGTCGCGTTGCTCACCCCGTTCCGCGACGACCTGCCGCTGACCACGATGATCCTCCTCGTCCTCACCGCCGTCATGGGCCTCACGCTCACCGGCGGCATGTGGCCCGCGCTGCTGGCGACCCTGCTCGGGTTCGCGCTGCTGAACTTCTGCTTCACCGAGCCGTACTTCGCGTTCGGGGTGGACGACCGGGAGCAGCTCATCGCCCTGTTCCTCTTCGTGGCGCTCGCTCTGGGCGGGGCGGCGGTGGTGAACGTTTCGGCGGCGCGCGCCCGGCTCGCCTCCCGTGCCAGCGCCGAGGCGCAGACCCTGGCCACGTTGGCGGGCAACGTATTGCGCGGCGGGAACCGGGTGGAGGACCTGCTGGAGCAGTTGCGGGAGACGTTCTCGCTCGAATCGGCGACGCTGATGGAGCGGATCGAGCCCGGTGCGGGGCCGGCCGAGCGGCAGGATCCGAGGCTGTGGCGGGTGGCGGCGTGCGCGGGCGAGGGCTGCGCGAGCCCGGGCGCGGCGGAGAACGACCTGCCGATCAACGACGATCTCGCGTTGGCGTTGCGCGGGCATACGCTCGCGGCGTCCGATCGTCGTATCGCGCAGGCGTTCGCGATGCACGCGGCCGCCGCGCTCGAGCGCCAGCGGCTGGAGCGCCAGGCCGAGGCGGTGCAGCGGTTGACGGACACCGACAAGTTGCGTACGGCGCTGCTGGCGGCGGTCTCGCACGATCTGCGGACGCCGCTCGCGTCGGTGCGGGTGGCCGTGAGCAGTCTGAAGTCCTCCGAGGCGTTGTTCTCCGCCGAGGAGCGGGCGGAGTTGCTGGAGGCGGCGGAGGCTTCGCTCGCGCGGTTGACGAGCCTGGTCGACAACCTGCTCGACATGTCGCGCCTGCAGGCGGGGGTGCTGGGTGCGACCGTCGTGCCGATCGCATTGGAGGAGGCGCTGCCGACCGCGTTGGACGAGCTGGGCGAGGCGGCTTCGGGGGTGCGGCTCGACATTCCCGGGGAGCTGCCGGAGGTCTCGACCGACCCTGGTCTGCTGCAGCGCATCCTGGTGAACGTCGTCGCGAATGCGTTGCGGTTCAGTCCGCCGGGTCGGCCGCCGATGGTCGGTGCGAGCGTCTACGGCGACCAGGTGCATCTGCGGATCGTCGACCAGGGGCCGGGTGTGCCGGACGAGGACCGGGAGCTGATGTTCACGCCGTTCCAGCGTCTGGGCGACCGGGACAACACGACGGGCGTCGGGCTCGGATTGGCGCTCTCGCGCGGGCTGGCCGAGGCGATGGGCGGTTCGCTCGTGCCGGAGGCGACGCCGGGCGGCGGGCTGACGATGGTGCTGACGCTGCCGCGGGCGAAGGGGCCGGCGGACTGATGCGGCGGATTCAGGCCCGCCGGCCCCAGCGGGCCCGGTATCTCCAGGCGGCGCAGCGCCACCGGGCCCGCATCAGGTTCGCCGCCACGCGAAAGCGCCACATGGGCACTACTCGCTGAAGATGCGGACCTGGGCATCGGAGCTGTCGATGTCCACGGTCACCTCGTCGAGGTGGTTCACGAGCTCTTCGAGCTCGTCGGGCCTGAGCTGGGTCAGGTCGAAGGGGACGCCGTTCTTGGCCATCTCGGCGTTGGCCTTCTCGAGGGCCTGGGGCGGGACGAGGGCGGTGAGGCGAACGCCGGCGCGCAGGAGTGCGATCGGGACGCGGATGTTGACCCGTCCGGGTTCGCCGTTCTCGACGTATTCCACAAGGAGGCGCAGGTATTTCGCCTTGCCTTTGGGACGGGCGGTGGTGTTCGGGGCCGGTTCGCCGGGTTCGACGGCGGTGAGCAGCCGCTCGGCCTCGTCGGCGGTGATCTTGCCTTCGGCGAGCATGTCCAGGATGGCTTTGCGCTGTTCGTTCATTGCGGTTCTCTCTTTCAACGGATGATGACGAGCACGGCGTTGCGGCCCCGCTCGATGTCGAAGCGGGCGCCGGGGAGTGCGGCGATGACGCGCCAGACGCCGGCGAAGGTCCGCGGTAGGCGCAGGTCGAAGATCAGGCAGGCGATGACGCCGCCGATGAGCGCCAGGAGCAGGATCGGCGAGAGCACGATCGCCACGAGGAGCACGGGGATCCAGAGCCTGACGGTGCGGTGGCCGGGGCGTCGGACTCGGACGGTGACGAGCTGGGGCATCACCTCGGTCCCTCCAATTCGGACAGGGCTTGTTCGGCGGTGATCTCGCCGCGCCGGAGCCGGTCGATGACGTCGGCGCGAGAGGGCGCCGGGTCGGTCTCGACGAAGTCGAGGGCCTGGGTGATGCGGTTGAGCCGGGATTTGATCGTGGGGTAGCTGACGCCGAAGGTCCGCTCCATCTCCTTGATGGAGCCGTGGCACCGCACGAACGCGGTGACGAAGACCTGGTCTTCGACGCTGAGCTGCGCGAGCTGCGGGAGCTCGAACGTCCCCTCGATCGCGACGCCGCCGTCGTCGAGCCGGACCCGCTCGACGGTGAACGGGCGGCCGCGGGTCAGGTTCGTGAGTTCCTGCCAGTCCATTGCCTCATCTGCCATACCTCAAGTTATACCTACGGGAATCTTAAGATTCAAGAGTCAGAGATTAATTTTCTTAAGGTCGAGCACCGCAATGTTATTGAACCGTTTCAACTTGCGACGACTGAACCACGGTCCGCCACCCCTGCCGCCGCGCCATTAAAGGCGAGTGCATCCAGGTATTGACGGGAGATTGATCGTTAACTATGGTGGCAACCACAGTTGAATCCTTTCAATCGACAGCGAACTCGGTGCCCCTCGGCGACGGCACCGGCTGCCGACCGTTGGAATCGAACTGTTCGCATACATCGATGTAGACGGCAGGAGCGCGCATGACGACGTGGGCCACCCCCGGCGGGCCGTCGGCGACCGACCGGACCGCCGACCGCGGCACACGGTTGGAGCGCTGGTACGGCTGGGCCGACGCGGCGGCCTACGTGGGCCTGCTCAATCTCCTGGTGATCGCCTTCGCGCTCGCCGGGGGGCTCGTCCTCGGCTGGGCCCCCGCGCTCGCAGCGGCGACCTCGTGCAGCCGGACCCGCCTGCGCGGCGACTCGCAGCGGCTCGTGCGCGCCTTCGCGTCCCGGTGGCGCCGCGACTTCCTCCACGCCAACCTCCTCGCCGCGCCCTCCGCCGTCGCGCTCACCGGCCTCGCGGTCGGGCTCCTCACCTACACCGGCGAGTCTCCCGCGCTCCAGTTCGGACTGTGGGCCGCGGCCGCCGTCTGCCTCGCGCACCTCGTGCTCGTGCTGACGATGGACGCCCACTACGAGCTGCGCCGCGTCCAGTGCGTGCGCCTGGCCTGGACGTTCCTGGTGCGGTTCCCCGGCGCGCCCCTGCTCCTCATCGCCACCACCGTGCTCACCGCCGCGATCACCGCGTTCATACCCGGGCTGCTGCCCGTGATCGCCATCGGCGCCTGGGTGCACCTGTGCACCGCGCTCTGCCTCTCCTTCTACGCCGCGAACGACCGGAACCTCCCGGCCGCGATCTGACCGCACCACCGACCGAAGCGATCCCCTTTCGCTGAACCGTCTGAAAGGACCCGACCCCCGATGAGAAACGGCCCGACCACAAGCAAGCGCATACCGATCGCATTGATCGCGATCGGCGGCCTCGCCCTCGCCTCCTGCTCCGACGGCGGCGGCGCCGGCGACGAACCGCTCGAATCCCTCGACATCATGGCGCCCTTCTTCTCCCCCGTCCCGCCCGCGGAGGACGACCCGATCGACAAGGCGCTCAGCGAACTCGCCGGACTCGACCTCAGCGTCCAATGGGTGCCCAACAGCGACTACGGCGCCAAGACCAACACCGTCCTCGCCGGCGACGACATCCCCGACGTCATGGTCATCCAGGGCAAGGACCAGGCCTTCGTCCAGACCGCCGAAGCCGGCGGGTTCTGGGACCTCAGCGAGCACCTCGCCTCCGGCGACTACCCCAGCCTCGTCACCGAGAACCCCGAGGTCCAAGAGGCCTCCAGCGTCAACGGGAAGGTCTACGGCGTCTACCGCGCCCGCGACGTCATCCGCCACAGCGTGATCATCCGCCAGGACTGGCTGGACAACCTCGGCCTCCCACTGCCCGAGACCACCGCCGACCTGTACGAGATCGCCCGCGCGTTCACCGAGGACGACCCCGACGGCAACGGCCAGGACGACACCTACGGCATGATCAACCCCGCGTGGGGCGGCATCGGCAACGGCAGCCCCTACGACGCCATCGAGGTCTGGCACGGCTCCGGCAACCTGTGGAGCGACGAGGGCGGCGAACTCGTCCCGGCGTTCACCACTCCCGAATGGAGCCAGGCCCTCCAGTACGAGCGCGACCTCGTCCAGAACGGCTACGTCAACCCCGACTACGCCACCATGGACCCCGCCACCTGGAACGAGCCGTTCCTCAACGGCGAGGGCGGCATCATCATCGACGTCCAGTCCCGCGCCGCCGAACTGGCCAAGCTGTTCAAGGAGCAGGACCCCGAGGGCTTCGACCAGTACGTCGCCCTCGCCGGCCAGCTCGAAGGCCCCAACGGCACCTACGCGATGCCCACCGCCGGGTACTCCGGCTTCCTCGCGATCCCGCGATCGGGCGTGCAGACCGAGGAGCAGCTCGCGCAGGTCCTCACGGCCCTCAACGAACTGAACTCCACCGAGGCGCAGAACCTCATGAACCACGGCATCGAAGGCGACAACTACACCGTCGAGGACGGCGGCGTCGTCTTCGACCCGGCCAAGCAGGACTTCACCGACCAGGTCACCGGCGCCTGGGCGCAGCTGGGCATGAACGTCGCCGGGTACAACGCCCACCCGAAGAAGCAGGAGACCGAGTTCGACGCCGCGCTCTACCAGCTCCGGCTCGACCTCCAGGCCGAAGACCTGCCCAACGCGGTCTACAACCCGGCCGCCGGAGTCGTGTCGCCCACCTACACCACCAGTGGCGCCCAGCTCGACACGATCATCGCCGACGCCCGCATCCAGTACATCGCCGGCCAGATCGACGAGGCCGGACTGCAGGCGGCCATCGACACGTGGCGCTCCAGCGGCGGCGACGACGTGATCCAGGAGGTCAACGAGCTCCTGTAGGCAACCGCCGCTCCCTGCCCCTGCGCGGGAACGGCATCGCGCGATGCCGTTCCCGCGCCCCGATCCCTCGAGGAGACCGCGACCATGACCCTCCTAGCGGCCCGGCCCGAATCGCCGCCCACGCCGCCGCCGCGGGCGCGCCGCCGCAAGCGACGCTTCGGCGACCTCGTCAGGTACCGCTGGCTGTTCGTCCTGATGCTGCCCGGCGTCCTGTACTTCGCGCTGTTCCGGTTCTGGCCCATGTACGGGGCCCGGATCGCGTTCAAGAACTACATCCCGTTCCTCGGCATCGACGGCAGTGAATGGGTTGGCCTCACCCACTTCCGGGAGTTCCTGTCCAATCCGGACTTCCCGCGGCTGCTCGAGAACACGCTCATCGTCGCCGGGCTCAGCCTGTTCATCGCGTTCCCGCTCACGATCGTGCTGGCCCTGCTGCTGAACGAACTGCGGCTCCAGGTCCTCAAGCGCACCGTGCAGACCCTCGTCTACATCCCGCACTTCCTGTCGTGGACCGTGGTCGTCTCGATCACCGCGCTGCTCTTCGCCATCGGCAACGGTCCCCTCTGGACGTTCTTCGGGTGGATCCTCGGCACCGACGCCAACATGCTCGCCGACCCCGACTGGTTCCGGCCCCTCATCCTCATGCAGGAGGTCTGGAAGAACACCGGCTGGGGCACCATCATCTTCCTCGCCGCGCTCGCCGGGGTCGACCAGGAGCAGTACGAGGCCGCGATCATCGACGGCGCCGGGCGCTGGCAGCGGGTCTGGCACATCACGCTGCCCTCGATCATGCCCACGATCGTGGTCCTGCTCATCCTCCAGACCGGCCAGATCCTCAACACCGGCTTCGAGCAGATCTACCTGATGTCGAACGCCCTCAACCGGACCGTGGCCGACGTCTTCGACACCTACGTGTACTTCGCGGGCATCGAGCAGGGCGCGTACAGCTACGCCACGGCCGTGGGCCTGTTCAAGGCCATCGTCGGCCTCGTGCTCATCTTCGGCACCAACTGGCTCGCCAAGCGCTTCAACCAGCAGGGGATCTTCTGATGAGCCCGTCGACCCACAAGCGGTTCAACACCCGCGCCGGACGCGCCTTCGACGTCCTCAACGTCCTGCTGCTCACCGGCGTGGGCGTGCTCGCGATCCTGCCGTTCGTATACGTGCTCGCCGGATCGTTCGCGACCGAACTCGAGATCACCACCCGGCCGTTCTTCCTGTGGCCCGAAGAGTTCACCACCACATCGTACGAGTCGATCCTGTCCTCCGACGTGATCCTGCGGGCCTTCGTCACCACCGTGGCCGTCACCGTCGTCGGCACCCTGATCCAGCTCGCGCTCACCGTGCTCATGGCCTATCCGCTGTCGAAAGTGGACCTGCCGGGCCGCCGCACCGTGCTCAGCCTCGTCGTCTTCACGATGGTCTTCAGCGCCGGCATGATCCCCACGTTCCTCGTGGTCAAGGACCTCGGCCTCCTCGACACGTACTGGGCGCTGATCCTGCCCGCCGCGATCAACCCGTTCAGCCTCATCATCATCAAGAACTTCTTCCAGCAGCTCCCCAACGAGCTGGAGGAGTCCGCGAAGATCGACGGCGCGAACGAACTGCAGGTGCTCCGGCACGTCGTGATCCCCCTGTCCAAACCCGTGCTCGCCACGTTCGCGCTGTTCTACGCCGTCGGCATCTGGAACGACTACCTCTCGCCGCTGCTCTACCTCAGCGATACCGGCAAATGGACGCTCCAGATGATCCTGCGCCAGGTCACCGCCGCGGCCTCGCTCTCCGCCGACGAACTCAACTCGGACGTGCCGCCGCCCGCGCAGGGCATCAAGTTCGCCGTCGTCATCATCGCCACGATCCCCGTGCTCCTGGCGTACCCGTTCCTCCAGAAGCACTTCGCAAAAGGCATGCTCATCGGAAGCGTGAAAGGCTGACCATGATCCACCTCGCAGGCGACTCCACCCTCGCCCCCACCGACGACGGCGCCACCTCCGGCCACGCCGACCTGCCGCTCCTCGGCTGGGGCGACGAACTCGCCGCGTTCCTGCAAGAGCCCGTGCGCAACCGCGCCTTCGGCGGTGCCACCACCACGACCTTCCGCGAGCAGGGCAACTGGAAGCTCATCACCGACGAGCTCCAGCCCGACGACACCGTCGTCTTCGGCTTCGGCCACAACGACCAGAAGGAACCCGACGAGCTCGCCGCCGACGGCGGCTACAGGGAGCACCTCACCGCCTTCATCGAAGAGGTCCGCAGCGCGGGCGCCAGGCCCGTCCTCACCACCAGCGTCGAACGCCGCATGTTCACGGTCGATGGGACACTGCGGTACTCCCACGGCCCCTACCCGGCCGAAGTCCGCCGCCTCGGGCACGAACTCGACGTCCCCGTCATCGACCTCAACGCCTTCACCCGCTGGCTCTACACCTGGCTCGGCAAGGACGAGTCCGCCGCGCTCTTCGTCCACGGCGCCGCCGCCGCGCGCGGCATCGAAGTCAGCGCGGACCTCAAGAAGGACAACACCCACTACACGACCGCCGGAGCCGCCGCGGTGGCCGGGTTCGTGGCCGAAGCACTCCTCGCGCTCGACGGCCACGGCGCCGACGCCGTACCAGCCGGACTCGAGATGGTCCGCAAGTGAGCACGTACCGCAATCCGCTGGCCCGGCCTTCGGACCTCGAGGGCTGGGTCGCGGAAGGCCCTGTCGGCGTGGAACACCGCGACGACGGGATGGTGCTCGCGAGCACCGCGGACGAGACCGCGCTCGCCGCCGCCGGGCGCGGCGACCACGCCCACTTCACCTACTGGTGCCCGGAGGTGTTCGCGGCCGACGTCGAGATCTCCTGGGACTTCAAACCGCTCAGCGGCGAAGGTCTCGCGATGCTCTTCTTCGCCGCGACCGGCACCGGCGGGCGCGACCTGTTCGACCCGTCGCTCGCGCCGCGCACCGGCCACTACCCGCAGTACCACTCCGGCGACGTGTCGACCCTCCACGTCTCCTACCTGCGCCGCAAGTGGCCCTCTGAGCGCCGCTTCCGCACCTGCAACCTCCGCAGGAGCCCCGGATTCCGACTCGTCGCCCAAGGCGCCGACCCGCTGCCCGGACCCGAGGACGCCGACGGGCGGTACCGCGTCAGCGTCCGCAAACACGGTCCCGAAGTGCGCTTCGCGATCGACGAGCTGGAGCTGTTCACGTTCCGCGACGCCGAACCACTCGGCGCCGGACGGATCGGCTTCCGCCAGATGTCCCCGCTCAAGGCCCACTACCGCAACCTGGAAGTCAAGGAGCTGTCGTGACCACGGTCGACATTCCACTGCGCTGGCTCGACGACGCCGCGCCCGACCTCAGCATCGGCGGCGTCACCTGCGGCGTGCCTTTGGAGGCCGGGGCCGTCACCGACCCGGGCCGCCTGGCGGTCCTGGACGCCTCCGGCGAACCCGTGGCCGCCCAGACCTGGCCGCTGGCCACCTGGCCCGACGGCAGCCTCAAATGGGCCGGCATCGCACTCGGCGCGGACCGCGAACCTTCGGACGGCTACCGGATCGTCCTGAGCGACACCGCCACCGATCCGGCGATCGCGATCCAGGTGACGCCCCTCCAAGACGGCGTCCTGGTCGACACCGGCGCATGCCGGGTGATCGTGCCCGGCAGCGGACCCGAGCTGGTGCGGTCCATAGCGGTCGACGGCACCGAAGTGGCCTCGGCCGGTCAGCTGATCTCGAGTCGGCAGGAGCGCCCCGAACCGGACGCGAACCCGACCCGGGCCCTCGGGCACACCACCAGTTGCGTTGTGGAGCAGACAGGTCCGATGCGGGCCGTGGTTCGGGTCGAAGGCGTCCACCGCGACGAAGAACGAGCATGGCTGCCGTTCACCGTGCGGCTCGTCTTCGCCGCCGGAGCGGCGACCTTCCGACTCGTGCACTCCTTCGTCTGGGACGGCGAACCCGAGCGCGACTTCCTCGCATCGCTCGGCCTGCGATTCACCGTGCCGCTGCGCGCGGACGCCCACGACCGGCACGTGCGCATCGCCGGAGCCGACGGCGGCTTCCTGCGCGAGGCGGTGCGCGGCCTCACCGGCCTGCGCCGCGACCCCGGACCAGAAGTGCGCGCCGCGCAACTCGACGGCAGGCCCACCCCGCCCCCGTCGACCTGGGCCGCCGACGTGGAACGGCTCTCGAATTGGATCCCGACCTGGGCCGACTACTCACTGCGCCAACTCAACGCCAACGGCTACACCCTCCACAAGCGAACCGACCCCGACCGTCCCTGGATCGACGTGGCCCAAGGCACCCGATCCGACGGGCTCGCCTACCTCGGCGACACCTCCGGCGGACTCGCCGTCGGGCTCACCGGCTTCTGGCAGTCCCACCCCACCGGCCTCGACATACGAGGGGCCGACACCGACGCGGCCACGCTGACCACCTGGCTGTGGTCACCCGACGCCGCTCCAATGGACCTGCGGTTCTACCACGACGGCCTCGGCCAGGAGGACTTCGCCGACCAACTCGACGCCCTCGAGATCACCTACGAGGACTACGAACCCGGCTTCGGCACCGCACACGGCATCGGCCGCACCCACGAGCTCACCGTCACCGCGTTCGCCGCCACACCCCCTGTCGAAGCACTGGCCCGCATCGCCCGGGGCACCGCCGTCCGGCCGCAGCTCGTGCCAACGCCCGAAGCCCTGCACGCCGCCCGCGTCCTCGGCGACTGGGACCTCCCCGACCGCACCGACCCGCGCCGCGCCGCACTCGAAGACCGACTCGACTTCCTGCTCGACTTCTATGTGGGCCAAGTCGATCAGCGTTCTTGGTACGGCTTCTGGAGCTTCGGCGACGTCATGCACGCCTATGACGTCGACCGCCACACCTGGCGTTACGACATCGGCGGCTACGCCTGGGACAACTCCGAGCTCTCCCCCGACCTCTGGCTCTGGACCTCGTTCCTGCGCACCGGCCGCGCCGACGTCTTCCGCCTCGCCGAGCGCATGACCCGCCACACCGGCGACGTCGACGTCTACCATCGCGGCCCGTGGCAGGGCCTCGGCACCCGCCACAACGTGCAGCACTGGGGTTGCAGCGCAAAGCAACTGCGGATCTCCACACCGGCTTACCGCCGCTGCCACTACTTCCTCACCGGCGACGAGCACACCCGCGACCTCATGCTCGAACTCCGCGACTCCGACGCCACCTTCCTCGCCCTCGACCCGACCCGCAAGGTCCGTGCCGACGCCGCCACGTACCGGCCCGAACGCCGCGCGCTCGCCGTCGGCCTCGGCACCGATTGGAGCGCGCTGGCGGCGACCTGGCTGGCGGACTGGGAGATCACCGGCAACGAGCATTCGCGGGATCGTCTGATAGGGACGATGAGCGACATCGGGGCGCTGCCGCGCGGATTCTTCACCGGCGAGGCCCTCTACGACCTCGACACCGGCCGCTTCGACACGACCCGAGATCGTGTCAACGTCTCCCACCTCTCGGCGGTCTTCGGCCTGGTCGAGGTCTGCAGCGAACTCGTCGACCTCATCGAGGCCGGGCTGCTCGAGGCTCCCGGCTTCCGTGAAGCCTGGCTTCAGTACTGCCGCCTCTATCTGGCCGATCCGGAGGAGCAGCGCGCAGAACTCGGCGTAGCGCCGGCGGGCATCCACTTGGAGCAGGCCCATTCGCGGCTGGCGGCGTACGCCGCCGAGCGGACCGGTGACGACGCGCTGGCGGACCACGCGTGGCGGGCCTACTTCGCCGGAGGCGAGTTCATGGGAGAGGAAGCGTTCCAGGCGGTTCGCATGCTCCCGCCGTATGTGCTCGCCCCAGTGGACGAAGCCCGGACTCTCTCCACCAACGACGCCGCCCAATGCGGCCTGGCCACCATCCAGAACTTGGCCCTCATCGGGCACCGCCTCGCCAACTGATCACGGCCGGGCTGGTCGGAGGTCGGCGGCCTGCTGGTCCGTGTCGTCTGCGGTTAGAGCAGTCAGCGATGGGAGGTGGACGGGCGGGGTTGACTCGTCGGGTGGCGGGTCGGGCGGCGGGTGTGGGTTGGGTTGGGGCGCAGCGGGACTGGTCGGGTTTGAGGTGGGGGAACATGAGGATGTTCTCTACCTGTGGGTGATGACAGTCGGGGGCTGTATGAGGGACAATTGAGGTACGTACAGGGACAGGAAACTGGTACAGGTGTCGGGGTAGGTGTAAGCAGACTACGACAAGCCTCTGGCCGATCCGACAAACCGACTTGTTTCGAGGCGACGACCCGGTAAGCCAGGGTGCTCCTCCACTGGAGGCGTCCGATCTCACCCCCGTGCCATCGCCCGCAGCTGTCCGCGCCCCCGATGGGCCGTGACTGGGTGGACGATCCTAGTTGGGATCACCCCAACCAGAAGGCGATGCCGTACACGACGGCATACGCGGTTCGAGCACGACCCGTCAGCGTCAACGGTGAGGCCAGACCGAGCGAATAGAGGACTCGGTACGGCGACACCGCAAGCACGTCCATGGCGAACACCACCTCCGCCCCGGCAGCGCCGCGCCTGCAAGCCCGCGCGACTGCAGGACGGACCCCGAGGAACGGCAAGCGATCCTCGGGAGGCGAACCCGCCACCGGCATCCACCGGGCGGCCGCACCACTGCCTCAGGGACGGCAGGCACCAGCGCCCGTCCCTGGCAGGAGCGGCGCGCGGTCAGGCGAAAGCCGAAGGGCCGGAACCGGAAGCCGAAGCAAGGTCAACAGGGCCAGCAGGGCCAGCAGGGCCAGCGGGGCCAGCGAGGGAAGCAAGTAGAGCAGCGGGAAGGAGGCGACACAGGCGCATGAGGACCACGACCATGCACACCAGCGCAACCGAGCCGATGTCGTCGACTCACTGCTCCCCCACCGCCAGCCACCCGGCCAGTGCAGCATCGGAGCTGTCCCGCCCGGCCCAGCCGGAAGCGACCACCGACCCCGCCCCGGCGACACGCCCCGAAACCACCGCTCACCGCTCCTTCCTTCGCTGCCGGTTTGAACCCGGACCGAAACGCCGCCCGGCCCCGGACACCAAGCCCCAGGCGCCACCCGGCCCGACCGGAAATGAGCACCGGCCCCACCCCGGCAACACACCACCGGACCACCGCTCACCACTCCTTCCTTCGCTGCCGGATTGAACCCGGGCCGAAACCTCGCCCGGCCCCGGACGCGGAGCCTCGGGTGCAGCCCGCTCTTCCGTCGCTGACAGAGGCTCCAGACGTGGAGTACGATCGAGATCGCCGAACTCGCCGGCAACCAGCCTGTGGACGGTGCGGCACTACCACGAGGTCGGTCTGCTCGACGAGCCCGAGCGGCTTCGCAACGGGTACAAGCAGTACGGGGTCGCGCGCCTCGTGCGACTGCTGCGTATCAAGCGACTCGCCGACCTCGGCTTCTCACTGCCGCAGATCGCCGCGATGGGCGATGCGGTCCACCCCCAGGAGGAACTGCGCGAGCTCGACGCCGAGCTCAAGGCCACCATCGAACGGCTGCAAAGGATCTGGACGGAGCTCGGAGCGATCCTGCGCGAGTCCGCACCCACCGACCTGCCGCCCGAGTTCGCGCGGGCCGTCTCGGTCGAGAAGATGACGGGCTCGGACCGCGCATTCATGACGGCCATGAGCCGCATCATCGGACCCACCGTTTCGATATGCCGACGATATGTCCGGCCGCATAGCATCGTGGCATCATGCGAGTGCTGATCGTCGAGGACGAACCCTATCTGGCAGAGGCCATCCGCGACGGGCTGCGGTTGGAGGCCATCGCCGCGGACATCGCCGGCGACGGCGACACGGCCCTGGAGCTGCTGAGCGTCAACGCCTACGACATCGCGGTCCTCGACCGCGACATCCCCGGGCCCTCCGGCGACGAGGTCGCCGCGCACATCGTCGACTCCTGCAGCGGCATGCCGATCCTGATGCTCACCGCCGCCGACCGGCTCGACGACAAGGCCTCCGGGTTCGAGCTCGGCGCCGACGACTACCTCACGAAGCCGTTCGCGCTCAAGGAACTCGTGCTCC
The DNA here is from genome assembly GCF_016918015.1 of Glycomyces sp. YM15. Lineage (GTDB taxonomy): Bacteria > Actinomycetota > Actinomycetes > Mycobacteriales > Micromonosporaceae > Glycomyces. The sequence goes on along the minus strand of NZ_JAERMK010000018.1, from coordinate 31,466 downwards.
GCCTCAGAGCCCTCGACCGCAGGCGGGCCCACCATCGGCCGCCGGTGCGCGAGATCGCGGGCCTGCGCCTCGACCCGTTCCGCCGTGAGGTCTTCCGCGACGGCCGGTACGTCGCGCTCACCCGCAAGCAGTTCGCCGTGCTCGAAGTGCTCGTCGCGGCCGAGGGCGGCGTGGTGAGCGCCGAGGACCTGCTGGAGCGGGCGTGGGACGAGAACGCCGACCCGTTCACCAACGCAGTGCGCATCACGGTCTCGGCCCTGCGCAAGCGCCTCGGCGAACCATGGGTCATCGCGACCGTCCCCGGGGTCGGCTACCGCATCGAGACGGGCGCGGAACGTGGATAGGCGACCCGGCCTGAGCGTCCGCGTCAAACTGTCGATCAGCTACGCCGCGCTCCTGCTGCTCGCCGGGGTGCTGGTGCTGGCGATCATCTGGCTCTACCTGCTGCGGTATGTGCCCGCCGAGGCGGTCACGATCCGCGGCGACTGCCCGGACCGGCTCTGCCCCGGCACCTTCATCCCCGGGCGCCTGGACCTTTGGAGGGCCTTCGCCCCCAAGGCGGCCGTGCTCATGGGGCTGCTGCTGGCGGTGGGCCTCGTCGGCGGATGGCTGCTCGCGGGCCAGATGCTGACGCCGCTCCACCAGATCGCGAACGCGGCCCGCACGGCCGAGAAGGGCTCACTCGCGCACCGCATCCGGCTGCCGGGTCGGCGCGACGAGTTCCGCGAGCTCGCCGACGCCTTCGACTCCATGCTCGAGCGGCTCGAAGCGCACGTGAGCGAGCAGCAGCGGTTCGCCGCCAACGCCTCCCACGAGTTGCGCACTCCTCTGGCGACCATGCAGACCCTGCTCGAGGTCGCCCACCGCGACCCGGCTCCCGGGTCCGAGGAGCTGGTCGCCCGCCTGCACTTCGTCAACGCCAGGGCGATCGACCTCACCGAGGCGCTGCTCATGTTGAGCCGCACCGGCCAGCGCTCGTTCACCCGCAGCACCGTGGACCTCTCGATCGTGGCGGAGGAGGCCGCCGAGACGCTGCTCCCGCTCGCCGAGCAGCGGGGCGTGGACATCCAGGTCTCGGGCGATCTCGCCTCGGCCGCGGGCGCGCCCGCGCTGCTGCTGCAGATGACCGTGAACCTCCTGCACAACGCGATCGTGCACAACCTCGCCGCAGGCGGCGAGGTGCGGGTCGAGACCGCCGTGGACGCCGAGGCCGCGGTGCTCACCGTGGAGAACACCGGCGAGCTGCTTCAGCCGCACCTGGTCTCGACGCTCACCGAGCCGTTCCAGCGCGGGAGCAGGCGCGTCCACAGCGACCACGCGGGCGTCGGCCTCGGTTTGGCGATCGTCGAGAACATCGTCAGGGCCCACGATGGCCGTCTCACGCTGACCGCCCGCGCTGAAGGCGGGCTCCGGGCGGAGGTCCGGCTACCCGTCGCCGAGACCTCGAAGGAACCGCGATGACCGTCCTGTCTGGATCATGTAGCCGCGGTTCCGGTAGAAGGCGTGCGCCGCTTCGCGGTGGTCGCTGCTGGTGACCTCCATGGCCCTGCAATCGCGAGCTGCGGCGAACGCTTCGGCGGCCTCCATCAGTCGCCCGCCGACGCCCCGGCCCCGTGCCTCGTCGGCGACGACGAGCGCCACGATCCGCGCCCAGGAGCCGGTGCGTTCGAAGGACGGGCACACGTGGACGGCGATGAGTCCCAGCACGTGCCCTTCGAGGTCGGCCGCGAGGGCCGTACTCGACGGGTCCTCGCTCCAGGCCTGGATGCGCGCGGCCGTCGCCGTCGTTCCGCTCTGCGGGTAGCCGAGTCGGCGCAGCAGCTCCCCTGCGGCATCGGCGTCGTCGCGGTGCAGCGGTCGTATCCGCATAGTCGGCCTCCTAGGCGACGGGGAAGTCGAAGTACGTGTCCCGGTGCGGTTCGTTCCTGAGCGTGTAGTGCCACCACTCCCATTGGTACGGCATGAAACCGCAATCTTCCATGATGGATCTCAGTAGTCTCCGGTTGGCGGCTTCGACGCCCGTCACCCCGTCCGCGCCGTGATGCGAGACGGGGTCCATCAGGTCGTGGTGGCCGCCCATCGGAAGCGGGGCGCCGGTGTCTAGGCGGCAGAGCGTCAGGTCGACGGTGCTGCCGCGGCTGTGACCCGATTTCGGTGCCACGTAGTGCTTCGCGACCATCTCGGACCGCTCGATGTTCGGGTAGTGGCTCGCCTTCGTGCGGCCGTCCTCGGGCATCGCCGCCCAGCGCAGGAAGTGGTCGACGGCGCGCTGCGGCCGATAGGCGTCCCAGACGAGCAGTCCGAGGCCGATCGCCGCCGCTTTGCCTTGCGCCTCGAGCAGGGCGGCGCACAGCGCCGTCGTGCCGACGATGCGGTCGGTCAGGTACCCGTCGACGGGGGCGCCGGTGAAGTTGTCGGCGGTGGCGTACTTCGCGTCCCAGCGCAGGCCGGGCACCAGGTCGTCCACGTAGGCGAAGTCATCGCGCAACGGCCGTTCCCTCCAGCGCCAGTGCGATCATCCGGTCGAGCACCTCGGTGAGCGGCAGCCCCGAGGCCGCCATCATTCTCGGATAGCGGCTGTAGGAGGTCAAGCCGGGCATGGTGTTGACCTCGTTCAGGACGACGGTGCCGTCGGCTTTGAGGAACAGGTCGACGCGCGCGAGGCCCTTGCAGCCGAGGGCGCGGTAGATCGCCTTCGCCGTCTCCCGCACGAGCGCGCGCGACTCGGCGGGGATGTCGGCGGGGACGATGAATCGGGAGTTCTCGGAGCCGGTCTCGGGCGCGTCCTCCTGGTGAATCCTGAAGAAACCGTGGGAGAGCGCGACGCGGTCCACCTCCCCCGCGAACAGCGCCGAGCCGTTGCCGAGGACGGCGCAGCCGATCTCGCTGCCGGCGACGGCCTCCTCGATGAGGACCTTCGAGTCGAACTGACGCGCGGTCGCCATCGCGCCGGCCAGATCCGCGGCGCTGGTCGCCTTGGTGACGCCGAACGAGGAGCCGGAGCGCGCGGGCTTCACGAAGACGGGATAGGGCAGGGTCTCGGCGTCGATCTCCTCGTCGGCGTCGACGCTCCAGTGGGCCGGGACGGCGATTCCGGCGGCGCCGACGACGAGGTAGGTGAGGGTCTTGTCCATGCACAGCGCGGAGCTTTGGACGTCGCAGCCCGCGTAGGGGATGCCGGAGAGTTCCAGCAGGCCCTGGATCGCGCCGTCCTCGCCGAGTTTGCCGTGGAGCACGGGCACGACCACGTCGAGGCGGATCGTCTTGTACCGTCCCCCTTCGAGAACGAGCAGGCCGGGCGCGTCGCGGTCGGGTGACAGGAGGGCCGGGAGGCCCTGCTCCCAACCCGGGCCCGGGTGCTCGCAGAGCCGCCAGGCGCCGCTGGGGGTGATGCCGATGTAGTGCGGCTCGTACCGGTCGAGGTCGAGGCCGGCCGCGACCTCGCGGGCGGACTTGACGGAGACGGGATGTTCCTCGGAGCAGCCGCCGAAGATGACGCCGACCTGCAGTTCAGCCATGTTGGTTCCTTTCGGTGAAATTCAGGCAGTTCACGATGGAGTTCTCGACCGTGTCGCTGAGGGCGTGGTCGGTGTAGTAGGCGGTGTGCGGGCTGATGAGCACATTGGGCAGCTGCTGGAGGCGCAGCAGCGGCTTGCTCTCGACGGGCCGGTCCCGGCGGTCGGCGTAGAAGATCCCTTCCTCGCCTTCGAGCACGTCCAGTGCCGCACCGCCGAGCCTGCCGCTCTCCAGGGCCGAGACCAGGGCCTCGGTGTCGATGAGGGCGCCGCGCCCGGTGTTGACGACGTATGCGCCGTGCTTCATCGCGGCGATGCGCCGCCGATCGAGCAGGTGGTGCGTGCGCGGGTTCAGTGGAGTGTGGAGGGTGACGATGTCGCTCTCGCGCAGCAGTTCGTCGAGCGGCACGTATTCGGCGGCGGTCTTGGGGGTGTTGTCGTGGGCGAGGGTGCGGCAGCCGAACCCGCGCAGGCGGTCCACGACGGCGGTGCCGATGCGGCCCGTGCCGATCACGCCGATCGTCAAGTCGCGCAGCTCTTTCCCGCGCGCCTCGTGCAGCCGGTAGTCGTGGACGTCGGCGCGCAGGATCGTGGCCTTGGCGTGCCGCACCGCCATCAGCATGAGCATCAGCGTGTAGTCGGCGACGCTGTCGGAGGAGTAGGCGACGTTGCCGACGGCGATGCCGAGGCTCTCCGCGTACCGCACGTCGACGTGGTTGAAGCCGATGCTCCTGGTGGAGAGGTACGCGACCCCGACGTCCTTGAGCGCGCGCAGCGTGGCGCCGGTGACGCGGGACCTGTGGCCGACGCTGATGCACCGGTCGCCCGCCGCGAGGTCCGCATTGGACTCGTTCACCGCCTCGGCGGTGATGGTCGGCATGACGCCGAAGCGCGGCGCGAGCTCGCGGAACAGCGCGGCCTCGTCCTCGCCGCACCCGTAGATCGTGATGCCGACCGGTTCCCTGTAGGTCATGCCCGCAGTCAACGGGGCGGGGCGTTACAGGAGCGTATGGCGTTTTCGATACGCCGACGATAGGTCGCGCGGTTATCGCGGGTGTATCGAAAAGCGCATACGCCGCGACAACCGTGCGGCGCGTGCACTGGACGCATGAACCGAACCGAAGCAATCAGCGAGTCGCGGTCATGATCCCGCTCAGCCTCGAAGCGATCGCCGCGATCACGGGCGGCACGGTCGCGGGCGACGACGTGACGGTGACCGCCCCGGCCGTGCTCGACGGCCGCCTGTCCGAGCCCGGCGGGCTCTTCGTCGCATTCGACGGTGAGCACGTCGACGGCCACGACTACGCCGAACAGGCCGGCCGGGCCGGCGCGGTGGCCGTGCTCGGCTCCCGGCCGACGAAGCTGCCGACGATCGTCGTCGCGGACGCGCGGGAAGCGCTGCAGGCGCTCGCCGCGGACGTCGTGTCCCGGCTGCGCGACCGGCTCACGGTCGTCGGTGTCACCGGCTCGCAGGGCAAGACCAGCACCAAGGACCTCGTGGGGGCCGTGCTGTCGAGCGCCGTGCCGACGATCAGCACCGCCGGTTCGATGAACAACGAGCTCGGCGTGCCGATCACCATGCTGCGCGCGGGTCACGAAACCCGTTGCCTCGCTTTGGAGATGGGCGCCCGCCGGGTCGGCGACATCGCGGCGCTCGCCGCGTTGGCCCCGCCCGACACAGCGGTCGTGCTCAACGTGGGCCAGGCGCACCTGAGCTATTTCGGGACGCGTGAGGCGATCGCCGAAGCCAAGGGCGAACTGGTGCGGGGTCTCGCGCCCGGCGGCACCGCGATCCTCAACGCCGACGATCCGGCCGTGGCCGCCATGCGTTCACTCACCGACGGGCCGGTGCTGACCTTCGGGCTGGCGGCGTACGCCGACGTGCGCGTGAGCGACTTGACGCTGGACCGGCGCAGCCGGCCGACCTTCACACTGGAGACCACCGAGGGCTCGGTACGTGTCGCATTGCCGTTCATCGGCGCTCATCAGGCGTTCAACGCGGCGGCCGCAGCGGCGGCGGGCCTGGCCGCCGGCATCCCGCTGGATCGCGCCGCCGAAGCTCTGGCCGGTGCGTCGCTCTCGAAGTGGCGCATGGAATTGCGTGAGCTCCCGAGCGGAGTCACGATGCTCGACGACTCCTACAACGCCAACCCGGACTCGGCCCGTGCGGCACTCGATGCGCTGGCGGCGATCGAAGGGCGACGCCGCATCGCGGTCCTCGGCGACATGGCCGAACTCGGCGACGCGAGCGAGGCCGAGCACCGCGCGGTCGGAGGATACGCCGCGGCAAGGGCGGACATCGTCGTCGCGGTCGGCCGAGCGGCCCGCCCGATCGCCGACGGCGCAGGCGGGCGGGCGATCAGCCTGCCCGATAACGCGAAAGCGATCGCCTGGCTGCGCGAGCGCCTCGCCCCCGGCGACATCGTCCTGGTCAAGGCCTCCCGCGAGGCGCGACTCGACGAGGTGGCCTGCGCGATCGCCTAGGCGATCCGGTTCACGACCTCGGCTACGTTCGCCGCGGCCCGGGGCTCGAGGGCCGTCTTCAGGCCCGCCTGGGCTTCGGTGATCGCTTCGCGGAGTTGTTCGGCGAGGCCGTGGCGGCCGTCGTCGCCGAAGAGGGCGGTGCGCATGAAGGTGACGGCTCGCAGGCGGCCATAACGGTCCACTGTGGCCCTGCAGAGTCCGCTCGGGGAATAGGCCTCGTGCCGGTAGTCGTCGCCGCCGCCCTTGCCGGAGCCGATCTCGGGGAAGAGGTCGTATCGGCCGAGCTCCTTCGCACTGCGCCAGCGCCGCTGCTCGGCGTCGACCCAGGCGCGCACGATGCACGCGCCGAGGGACTTGCCGCCCATGCGTTCTGCGCCGCGCAGCAGTTCGAGCGCGTGCATCGTACCGTCGAGCTTGAGCGTCACCTTGGCGACGGCGTGCGGCTCGGAGCCGGTGAACTCGGTGCCGGGGTCGACGATCTCGTCGGCTTCGGCGCGGAAGTCCTCGTGCAGTTTGGCGATCTCGCGGATGACGAGGTGCTGCGCGGTGAGCACCTGGCGCGGGCTCATTCCGCTGACCGCCACGCCTTCTACAGCGGAGCGGATGACGCGGCGCACCCCGCCGGCGTACTGGGGGTGGCGGTCACCGGTCCGTTCGATGAGCGCGAGCATCCGTTCCCTGGAGGGGCGCTTGCCGAGGTGGCGGGTGATCGCGGTCTCGAACACGCGGCGCACGAGGGCGCGGTAGGCGGATCGCTCTTTCTCCGGGAGTTCGCGGTAGGCGATGCGCGCCTCGCGACTGCCGGTCCGGATGTAGGAGACGAGCGCCCTCGGGCCGGGCACTGGTGCGGTCATTGCGGTCCTTGTCCTGGGCGGGTCACCGAAACCCGCCCAGTCTACGAAGCGTCCGCAATTCCTCAATGGAGCTAGGGGACGGTGTACCCGGCCGCGCGCACCAGCTCGTACCATTCCGGGCGCGTCAGCGGCACGTCCGAGCCCTGGGCCGAGGCGGCCACGCGCTCGGGGTTGGTCGTGCCGATGACGACCTGCATCTGCGCCGGGTGGCGGGTGATCCAGGCGACGGCGATCGCGATCGGCGGGACGCCGTACTTCGCGGCCAGGCGGTCGATGACGGCGTTCAGCTCCGGGTAGCGGTCGGAGCCGAGGAACGGCCCGTCGAAGAAGCCCGCCTGGAACGGCGACCAGGCCTGGAGGGTGATGTCGTGCAGCCGGCAGTAGTCGACGATGCCGTCGTCGCGGGACACGGACTGTTCGAGGCCCTGCATGTTCGCGGCCACGCCCTGGGCGATCAAGGGCGCGTGGGTGATCGAGAGCTGCACCTGGTTCGCCACGATCGGCTGGTTCACGTATTTGCGCAGCAGGTCCATCTGGCGGGCGGTGTGGTTCGAGACGCCGAACGCGCGCACCTTCCCGGCGGCGGACAGGTCGTCGAACGCGCGGGCGACCTCTTCGGGCTCGACCAGGGCGTCCGGGCGGTGCAGCAGCAGGATGTCGAGGTAGTCGGTGTCCAGTGCGGCCAGGGACTCGTCCACGGACTCGACGATGTGCTCGTACGAGAAGTCGAAGTACGGGCCGGGGTGCATGATGCCGGTCTTGGTCTGGATGACCAGGCGCTCGCGCTCGGAGGGCGTCAGCTTCATCGCCTCGGCGAAGCGGCGCTCGCAGCCGTGGCGCCCGCTGCCGTAGAGGTCGGCGTGGTCCAGGAACGTGATGCCCGCGTCGATCGCGGTCTTGAGGAGGAGGCGCACCTCCTCGTCGGTCTTCTCCTGGATGCGCATCAAGCCGAGCACCACGTTCGGTGCGGTGATGTCGGTGCCTGGCATGGTGAAGGTCTTCATCGGTCTCTCCTCGCCGGAGCTGGAATATGAAGCCCCAGGTGGGCCTGCCCCGCCCATGCTAGGGACCGCTAATCTAGAAGTCCAACAACTCGCCATTCTAGGATTGAGAAGCACGGGGCATCATTCATGGATCTGCGGCAGATGGAGTACCTGGTCGCGCTGGCGGATGAGAGGCACTTCACTCGCGCCGCCGAACTCACGGGCATCTCGCAGTCGGGGCTCTCCGCGGCGATCCGCGGGCTCGAGGAAGAGCTGGGCACGAGCCTGTTCATCAGGACCACCCGGCGCGTGGAGCCGACCGAGGCCGGGTTCGCGCTGCTGCCGTACGCCAGGGCGATGCTGGAGCAGGCGGCGGGCGCGCGCGACGCGGTCGTCAAGGCCAGCCGCGACCTCGCCGGCACCTTGCGGATCGGCGCCGAGCAGTGCCTCGGCCTGGTCGACATCGCGGCCCTGCTCGACCGCTTCCACCGGCGGCACCCGCGGGTCGAGACCCACTTCGTGCAGTCCGGTTCGCACGACCTGCTGGGGCTGCTGCGCGCCGGGGAGCTCGACGTCGCCTTCGTCGCCACCGAACGGCACCTGAGCGGCTTGCCGCGCTTGGAGATCGGTCGTGAACCGCTGCTCGCGCTGCTCCCCCTCGACCATCCGCTGGCGAGCCGCGCTTCGGTGCGGTGGGAGGCGCTGGCCGAGGAGTCGTTCATCGACTTCGGACCGGCCTGGGGTGTGCGGACGCTGAACGACGACGCGTTCGCCGCGCGCGGCGTGCACCGCCGCGTCCGCTGCTCGGTCAACGACGTCCACACCCTGCTGGATCTGGTGTGCCGGGGGCTCGGCATCGCGGTCGTGCCGCGGCACGTGGCCGCCAAGCCGCAGGCGAGCGGGCTTCGGGCCCTGCCGATCGCGGCCGAGGACGCACCTGAGTGGACGGTCTCGGCGGTGTCCTCCGGCCGGGACCGGGCCGACTCCCCCGCCGCGCACCTCCTCGACCTGGTCAAGGAGCCGCGCGGCTGAGCACTGGTCACTCGGCGGCGGTGAACCGCCTCGTGATGTCCGCGACCACCGGCCGCACCACGATCCACAGCATCGCCGCGAACGCCCAGGCGAGCAGCAGCACCACGGCTTCAGAGCTCAGGAACACCGCGGCCACCGCCACGATGAGCAGCGAGAGGATGCCCAGGGAGGACTTCCAGGCGAGGAAGAACTCCGCCGCCGCCACGCGCAGCACGTCCCGGAACCGGAACGAGAAGAACGAGGACACCGCCAGCAGGTGCCCCGACCAGACGGCGAGCACCGCCAGCAGCACCGCGCACACCGGCCGCAGGAACCCGCCCCCGGCCACCTGGCCGGCGAAGAGCACGTTCACCCCGAGCACCGTCGCGACCGCCAGCACCGGCACCCACCAGGCCAGCGTGTCGCGCAGGTTGATGCGGAGGCCGCGCAGCAGCGGGCGCGCCGGGCTCAGGTCGGGTTCCTTGGCCCACGCCCGCTGCGCGTACAGCGCCGCCGAGAGCGCGGGCGCCGCCGGCAGGAGCGCGGCGACGAACCAGACCACGTTGGCGGGGACCGGGGCGAGCAGCATCCACACCAGCAGCGTCGGCAGGCCCGCGACCGCGAGGAACACCCCCATGACGAGGTGCCGGTAGACCGCGGCGGTGAACCGGGAGAGCACTCCCGGGCCGATCTCCCCCGCGTCCTGCTGCGTGCTCATGCTGCCGCCCCTTCCCTTGCGCTCATCAGCCCTTGACCGATCCAAGCATGACGCCCGACACGAAGTACCGCTGGACGAAGGGGTAGATGGTCAGGATCGGGATGACGGTGAGGATCATCGTCACCGCCTGGATGTTCGCCGAGACCTGCGCGGTCGTGCTGCCCGCGGCCGCGGCGCCTTCGGACGCCGTCGTCGACGCCCCCGCGATGAGGTTGCGCAGGAACAGCGTGATGGGGAACAGCTCGCTCTTGTCGAGGTACAGGAACGCGGCGAACCAGTCGTTCCAGAACGCGACCGAGTAGAACAGCACCATCGTGGCGATGACGGCCTTCGACAGCGGCAGCACGATCCGGCCGAAGATGCCGTACCAGCCGAGACCGTCGATCTGCGCGGCCTCCTCGAGCTCCTTCGGCAGGTTCTCGAAGAACGTCTTCATGACCAGCAGGTTGAACACCGAGATCGCGCCCGGGAGGACGAGCGCCCACATGGTGTTCTTCATGCCCAGCGCGGAGATGAGCACGTAGTTCGGCACGAGGCCGCCGTTGAAGAACATCGTGAACACGGCGATGCCGATGAGCACCTTGCGGCCCTTGAGGTGCGGCTTCGACAGCACGAACGCGTAGGTCGTGGTCAGGGTCATGGCGATCGCCGTGCCCACCACGGTGTACAGGACCGTGTTGCCGTAGTTGCGCCAGAACATGTCGTTCGACATCACCGCGCCGTACGTGTCCAGGTTGAACCCGACCGGCCAGAAGCTCACCTGGCCGGCCTTGATCGCCCCGGAGGAGCTGAACGACTGGGCGAGCACCGTGATGAACGGGTACAGCATCCCCAGGCACAGCAGCACGAGGAAGGTCGCGTTGAACGCGCCGAAGAGGCGCTCGCCCCTCGTCCGCTGCGTCGTCCGCGGTTTCACCGACGCGAGGTCGGGCGTGCGAATATCGGTCACCACAGGCTCGTCCCCGTCGTCCGCCGCGAGATCAGGTTCGCGGAAAGCACCATCGCCAGGCCGATCAGCGCCTGGAACAGGCCGATCGCCGTCGCATAACTGAGATTGTTCGACACCAGGCCGACCCGGTAGAGATAGGTCGAGATGACGTCGGCCGTCTCGTACGTCAGCGGGTTGTACAGCAGGAACACCTTCTCGAAGCCCACGTTCAGGAACGAGCCGATGTTGAGGATCAGCAGCACGACCATCGTGGGGCGGATGCCCGGCAGCGTGACGTGCCAGGTCTGGCGCCACCGGCCGGCGCCGTCGATCTTCGCCGCCTCGTACAGGGAGTCGTCGATCGAGGTGAGCGCCGCCAAGTAGAGGATCGTGCCCCAGCCGATGGTCTGCCACACCTCGGAACCCACGTAGATGAAGCGGAACCACTCGGCGCGCTGCAGGAACGGAATGCCCTCGCCGCCGAAGGCCCCGATGATCTGGTTCACCGTTCCCTCGAGGGACAGCAGCTGCATGACCATGCCGACGATGATGACGATCGACAGGAAGTGCGGCAGGTACGAGATCGACTGCACGAGCTTCTTGAAGTACTGCTGCCGCACCTCGTTCAACATGAGCGCCAGCACGATCGGGAGCGGGAAGCAGACCACCATGGTCAGGCTGCCCAGGACCACCGTGTTCGTGAAGACGTGCCAGAACGACGGGTCGTTGACGAACATCTGGATGTAGCGCAGGCCGACCCATTCGTCGCCGAAGATGCTGCCGCCGGGGCGGAACCGCCGGAACGCGATGACGTTCCCGAGCATCGGGCCGTACTTGAAGATCAGGAAGAAGATCAGCGGCACGATCGCCAGCGTGTAGAGCTGCCAGTCGCGCTTGAACGCGGTCTTCCAGCTCAGCTTGCGCTTGCGGGCCCGCGCCTTCGGCTTGGCCGCGGGCGGGTGCGGGGGCGCTGCGGGCGCCGCAGCGCCCCCGCGGGCCGCGGCCCGCGGGGGCGGCTCGGGTTGTGGGTGGGTCAAAAGCACTCCCGCCC
>NZ_JAERMK010000018.1:0-19912 GCF_016918015.1 Glycomyces sp. YM15 | reverse complement strand
GGGCCCCGCCCGGGGGGGGGCGGGGGGGGGGGGGGGGGGGGCGGGCGGCCCCCCCCCCCCCCCCCCCGGGCCTCGGCCCGCGGGGACTGCTCGTCTTGTGTGAGGGACATAAGCACTCCCTCCCGTCCGCGCCGGGGCCACGTCGGCCCCGGCAGGCGGACTAGGAGTTCTCCTCCTCGAAGCGCTGACGGGCGGTGTTCATGAGGTCGACGTAGGTCTGGAGGCCCTGGGCCTCGAGCTCGCCGACGTAGGCGTCCCATTCGGAGAGGTCGCGGTCGCCCATGATGAACTGCAACGTGGCGGTGTCCACAGTGTCCTTGAGCGGGGTGGCCTGGAGCGAGGCCTGCTCCAGTTCCATCTCCTCGAGCGGGGCCGGCGGGTTCGGGTCGCGCGGCGTGCGGGTGGAGAGCACGGAGTCGATGTACTCCACGAACGTGGGCGAGTTGTAGGACTCCTTGAGCATCCGGGACTCGGTCGAGTCGGCGAACACGGAGTTCGACCAGCCGAGGTCCTTCTGGATGTCGGTGGGCGCGCCGGGGTTGATGCCGTAGGCGTCGAGGCGGTACTCCGGCTTGAGGGTGATCTTGCCGGAGGCGTCCTTCGTGTAGGTCTCGTCGAGCACGCCCCAGCGGAGCAGCTCACGGGCCTCCTGGTTGTAGTACAGCCAGTCGAGGAACTGCAGGATGGCGATGAAGTTCTCGGAGTCCTGGATCTCCGAGTTCAGCATGAAGCCGTTCCAGAAGTTGCGCGGCTCGCAGATCTGGCCGGCCGGGCCGCCGGGCGGGGCGATCTGCAGGATCTCGTAGTTGCCTTCGCCGACGGTCTCGTTGAGGGCCGTCGCGAACTCGATGGCGGTGCCGGCGGAGCCGGAGGCGGCGAACACGAGGTTGGCCGCGACCTTCTCGGTCACGCTGCCGCCGCCGCTGCCGTCGTTCGCCGCGGTCATGGAGTCGGTGTCGAGGAGGCCGTCCTCGACGAGGCCGTGGAAGAACTCGACCATCTGCTTGTAGCCCTCGGTCGCGGCGGTGTACACGAGACTGCCGGAGCCGTCGTCGATCATGCCGCTGCCGAAGCCCCAGCCGGCCTGCGCGCCGAAGGCGTGGGCGGCGTAGTTCAGCATCGAGGCGCCCTCGAACCCGTCCGCGAGGGGCTTGGAGTCGGGGTACTCGGCCTTGATCTTGACCAGCGCCGCCCGCATCTCGTCCCAGGTCTGGGGGATGCCGCCGGCGACGGACTCGAAGACGTCCTTGCGGATGACGAGGGTGAACACGGGCACCGACACCTCCTGGAGGCCCGGCAGCATGTAGTACTTGCCGTCGGCCTGCTTCAGGTTGTCGATCATCTCGCCCAGGTCCCACTCCTCCACGTACTTCTGGAAGTTGGGCATGTGCTCGACATAGTCGCTCATCGGCAGGATCGCGCCCGATGAGACGAACGAGTTCTCCTCACCGGTGTAGACCAGCGGGATGACCGTGGGGGCGTCGCCCGCGCTGATCAGGAGACTGCGCTTCTCCGTCGCGTCGCTGAACGGGATGTTCGTGACCTCGAGCTTGACGTTGGTGCGCTTCTCGATCTCCTTGAAGAACTGCCACTTGTCGGTGATGGGAAGGTCGGGCCAGTCCGTCCACAGCACGGAGAGGGTGAACGGCTCCGTGGCCGTGAACTGGGTGTCCGCCGCGAAGTCCTCCATCGCGCCCTTCGACTGGGCCTCGACGTCCAGTTCGCCGCCGCCGTCGTCACTGCACGCCGCGAGCGCGGCCATGCCTGAAGCGGCGAGCGAGAATCCGATGACTCCGCGACGGGTGGCTCCGATGGGCGTCCGCCCGAACACACCTGACATGTCTCTCCTCCTTGAGGGATTGCCCAAAAAACCGCCCCTCGGTCCATTTCCGGCGAGCGAGGGATCCACTGCCGCAACGATCGAAACTTTCGGGGCTATTTCCGATAACTTCCAGAGCTTAGTGAGAACAAGCAGTGATGTCAATGAATCTCTTTTCGTGACCCATGCGACACGTAGAGTGAGGATCGGGGGTCGGGAGGCAATGCGGAGGAACGGCCCCAAACACACGAATCCAGCCGGGATTTGCCCAGGCAGCGACAACAATTCCGGCGTTCACCGCCCGCTTTCCCGGAAAGCCCGTCTTGAGCGCCGATTCACCGGTTCTCCGTTGAATGCCCCGCCCTAGGCAAGCCTTATCCAAGTCGACCCAGGCCGGAGCGAGACCGGAACTTTCAAAGACCTGACGACTCCTGTGTGATCTGCAACCTGATCGATACCTTCGCTTGACAGATTTGCTGAGTCCACTCATAATTGAGTTCACTCGGCAAAGTGTCGAGGCCTAGGGGGACATCATGAACACGCGAGACCGCACCGAACCCGTCATCACGTCGTACGCCCAAGCGCCGACCCGCACCGTCTCGGCCGGCGGCGTCGGCTACGCCTACCGCGAGCTGGGCCCGAAGGGCGGCGTCCCGGTCGTCTTCTTCGTCCACCTCGCCGCGACCCTCGACAACTGGGACCCGCGCATCGTCGACCCGATCGCCCGGCACCGCCACGTGATCACCTTCGACCAGCCCGGCGTCGGCGCCTCCACCGGCACGGTGCCGGACAGCATCGAGGCGATGGCCGACGACGCCCTGGCGTTCATCGACGCGCTGGGCCACGAACGGATCGACGTCTTCTCGTTCTCGCTCGGCGGCATGGTCGCCCAGGCGCTCGTGGTCAAACGGCCCGCGCTCGTGCGCAAGCTCGTCCTCACCGGCACGGGCCCGAAGGGCGGCAAGGACATCGACAAAGTCGCCGGCGTCACCTACTACGACATCCTGCGGGCGGCGCTGACGCGTTCGGACCCGAAGGAGTTCCTGTTCTTCAACCGCGACGCCACCGGCAAGCCCGCCGCGAAGGCGTTCGTCAAGCGCCTCGAGGAGCGCACGGAGGACCGCGACGCGCCCATGCCGCTGAAGGGGTTCCAGAAGCAGCTCAAGGCCATCAAGAAATGGGGGCGCGGCGCGCCCGACGACCTGTCGGCCTTCACGCAGCCGACCCTGATCGCCAACGGCGACAACGACCGCATGGTGCCCACCGTCCTCTCCGAGGACCTGCACCGGCGCATCAAGGGCTCCGAGCTGGCCATCTACGCGGACTCCGGTCACGGCGGGATCTTCCAGCACCACGAGGAGTTCACCCCCGTCGTCGTGCGGTTCCTCGGCGAAGACCGATAGGAGGCAGGGCGATGCCGCACGCACTGCGCTACACCAAGAAGCCGTTCGTGTCGTCGATCCCGCTGTGGGTCCGCGCCGACCGGCCGCGCCGAGAGAGTATGGACTACTGGAAGGGCCCGCACTCGGGGATCATCAGCGCCACACCGGGATTCGAGGAGTACCGCCAGATCCACCTGGCCGAGGCGAACCCAGGGCGGTGGCCCGCCACCGACGGCGTCGAGACGGCCGTCCCGCCCGACCGCCGGATCGACGGGCTCGCCGAGGTCACCATGGCGTCGGTGCTCTCGCCGATCGCGGGCCGGAAGCAGACGAAGCTCGCCTACGCGGACGAGGTCAACGTCTTCCGCCGCACGCTGCTGTACGCGGGGCCGCCGAACTCGGCCCGCTGGTACGACGTCGCCGCGCCCGGCGAGCGGCCCGGGGCCCGGGCCCTGGTCTACCTCCAGCGGCGCAAGGGCGTGAGCACCGGCAGGTTCCGCAGGCACCTCAGCGAATCGCTCGTGCCCGCGCTCGCGCGCACCGGCGAACTGTCGGAGCTGCGCAGCCAGGTGTTCATGCCGTGGAACGAGCGGCTCTGGAACACACCGAACGTCGCGCACGACAACCCGGTCGAAGCGCGCTTCCACGCCTCGCTGCTCGGGGGCTGCGCCGATGCCTCGGCACGCGGGGCGTTCTACCCGGGTGGCGCGCTCGCGCGCGCGTCGGCCGGGCTCGCCGTGTTCGCCTCCGCCGTCCACGCCTACGACGTCGCCGAGACGCTCACCTATGTGCAGGACGGCAGGGTCCTTCCGCACTATCTGCGGTTATCCGCGGTCGTGGAAGAATGCTCGATGGCGCCGCCGCGCCCACACCACCGCGACCATGCCCGCAGGCGGGCATGGTCGGCAACGATCGCGAAGGAGAGGACATGTCCGACGCCCCGCAGCGGGTCGGACGGCGTGAGCGGAACAAGCGGGAGAAGCTCGACCGCATCACCGCCGCCGCACGCGAGCTGTTCGCCGAGCACGGCGTCGACGAGGTCACCACCCAGCAGGTCGCCGAGCGGGCCGACGTCGGCACCGGCACGCTGTTCCTCTACGCCAAGACCAAGGGCGACCTGCTGCTGCTCGCCCAGAACTCCTCGTACGCCGACGCCCTCGAGCAGGGCAGGGCCGCCGCCGAGGCCGCCTCGGACACGCTCGACGCGGTCATGGCCGTGGTCCGCCCGGTCGTGGAATGCAACCGCAAGCAGATCGACAACGGCCGGACCTACCTGCGGGAGATGGTCTTCGGCGACCCCGAGGAGCCGGGCCGCCGCGCCGCCCTCGCCCTCGCCGACCAGACCGAGGAGGCGATCGCCGCCGCGCTCGCACGCGACCCGCGCGTCGAACCCGGCACCGCGCCGACGCTCGCCCGCGTCGTCTCCGCGGTCATGTTCCTCAGCATGGCCGCCGCCCTCAACATCGACCGCGGCGTCGAGGAGATCATCGAGGAGATCGGCGGCCAGGTCCGCGCCCTCCTGCCGCGGTAAGGGGCTGAGGCGCCCCCCTGACGTTGTCGCGAACCCGACTGGCGCGCAGGCGCTCCGGGGACCCCGAATGTCGGTGCCGACCGGGATGATGGGCCCCGACGTCGGGTCGCGGGAGGTCGGATGCGAAGCGGAACAGGCTGGTTGGCGCGGTTGATGCCGCGCCAGCGGCGAAAGGACGGGAGCGGGGCGGCGACCGCCGTTGCGGCGCTTCCCGAGCTGGAGGACATCGCCTGGTACCGCCATGCGGAGGACGCCGAGACGGCGTCGTTCTGGCGCATGGCTCGGCAGCTGCCCGGTCTCGTCGCGCAAGCGCTGCGGACCGCCTGGGCCGCTTCGAAGGGCTGGACGCTCGCGGCGATCGGACTCAACGTGATCGCCGGGGTCGCGACCACCACCGCGCTCCTGGCGGTCTCGGACGCGACCGCGACCCTGTTCGCGGCATCGCCCACCTGGGAACGCGTTCTCGCCGCCGCGGGCCCCGCGCTGGGCCTGCTGGTGGGCGCGACGGCGGCCCGGGCGGGTCTGGGCATCGGCGCCGGGTTCGCGCAGCAGCGGCTGAACCCGCTCGTGCTCAACCGGACTGAACGCGAGTTCTACCGCCTCATCACCGAGGTGCCGCGCTCGGCGTTCGACGACGACACGTTCGCCGATCGGCTGAAGGCCGCGAAGGACCGCGGCTCGCGGGCCGTCGTCGATCTCGTCGGCGACGTCGTCGACCTGGTGACTGCGGCGGTCACCGTGGCCGCGGTCGCGGCCGCGCTCGCGGTCATCGAGCCGGTGCTGATCCCGTTGCTGTTCGCGGCGGCGCTCCCCACGGGCTGGGCGGCCGTCCGCTCGGCGCGCCTCATGTACGTCTCGAACCGCTCACGGGTGTCGCGTCGCCGTCGACTGTGGATGGTGGAGTGGCTCATGGACAACCGCTGGACGGCCGACGACCAGCGCTACCACGAGGCGGGCCCGTGGCTGCGCGGCCAGCACCAGGTCATGGTCGATCAGGAGACGCGGGCGGACTTCGAGGTGATCCGCTCGCAGACGCTCACGCGCGCGACCGGCCAGGTCGTCGCGGGCATCGCCGTGGCCGCCGTGTACGGGGTGCTCCTGTGGATGCTCGCGGCCGGAACCGTGCCGCTCGCCGTCGCCGCCGCCGCGGTCGTGGCGATCGGCCAGGGCCGGGCCGGGATGGAGAACCTCCTCGTCGCCGTGAACACCGTCTACGAGGACGGCCTCTATGCCGCCGACCGGCACGAGTTCGACGCGATCGCGGCCGAGCGGATCGCCGCGCAACCGCACCTCGCCGATCCCGCGCCGACCGGTTCGGGCCCGCTCCCGGTGCCCGAGTCGATCGAACTGGTCGACGTCTCGTTCCGCTACCCGGGCAAGGACACCGATGCGGTCACCGACGTGAACCTCGTGATCGAACGCGGCCGGACCCTGGCGCTCGTGGGCGAGAACGGCTCGGGGAAGACGACGGTCGCGAAGCTGCTCGCCGGTCTCTACACGCCCACTTCGGGGCGGATCCTGTGGGACGGCGTCGACGTCACCCGCATCGACCCCGCCCGGTGGCGCGGCCACGTCGCCGTGATCGCCCAGCAGGTGCAGCGGTGGCCGTTCACCGCGGAACTCTCGGTGCGGCTCGGACGGTCGAACGCGCCGGTCGACCGCGAACGGCTCGTCGCCGCCGCACGGGACGCGGGCGCGCTCGACATGATCGAGGGCTTCGAGCACGGCTGGAACCAACTGCTGGACACCGAGTTCCGCGGCGGCACCGACCTCAGCGGCGGCCAGTGGCAGCGGCTGTCCTCGGCGCGCGGCCTCTACCGCGACCACGGCGGACTGCTCGTCGCCGACGAGCCCTCGGCCGCGCTCGACGCCCGCGCCGAGGCGCTGCTGTTCGACACGCTGCGCGCCCGCGCGGGATCCGCCTCGACCGTGCTCATCTCGCACCGGCTCCAAGGCGTGGTCCACGCCGACGCGATCGCGGTCCTGGACGAGGGCAAGCTCATCGAACTCGGACCGCACCGTGAACTGGTCGCCGCGGGCGGCGTCTACGCGGACCTGTGGCGGCTGCAGGCGCGCTCGTACGCGGCACCTGAATGAGCGCCTAGGCGGTGGACTCGCGGAGTCGCAGTTCGAAGGGCGCGGTGAACTGGCGGGGCGGGACGGCCGGGTCGTCGATGCGGGCGAGGATGAGCTCGATGGCCTTGGCGGCGATCCACCCGTGGTCGGGGGCGACCGTCGAGAGCGAGGGGATGAACTGCTCGGCGACGGGAACGTCGTCGAAGCCGATCACGCGCACGTCCTCGGGGACCGAGACGCCCCCGTCCCGCAGCCCGCGCAGCACGCCGACCGCGACCGAGTCACTGAACACCACGACCCCGTCGACGCCGAGACCGGAGGCCGCGATGCGGCGTCCCGCGTCGCGCGCGCCCTCCCACGAGAGCGAGTCGAGCACGAACCGCAGCTCCGGATCGGGTCGCAGGCCACGGTCCTCGAGCGCGGAACGATAGCCGTTGTAGCGCCGCGTGACCATGTTCAGGCGGTCGAGGCTCGACCCCGTCACGACCGCGATCCGTTCGCAGCCCCGGTCGATCAGGTGCGCCGTGGCCGCGGCGGTACCGACCTCGTTCGGGAGCATGATGTGGTCGAACCGGCCGCCGCCGCCCTGCTCGCCGAACATGACGATCGGGAAGCCCACCGCCGACAGCAGCGGCAGCTCGGGGTCGAGTTCGACCGCCGAGAGGAAGAGCCCGTCGAGTTGCAGCCAGCGCGACTGCGCGACCGCGGCGGCCTCGCCGTCGGCGAGCGCGCCGGTCTGGCCGATCGTGACCTCGTAGCCGTGCCGGCGGGCCTCCTCGATGAGGAGGGAGCCGAGCATCCCGTAGTAGGGGTTGCCGACCTGGGGCACGGCCACGCCGAGCACACCGGTGCGTCCGGATCTGAGGCTGCGGGCGGTCAGGTTGACCTGGTAGCCGGACTCGCGGATGGCCTCGAGCACGCGTTCGCGGGCGGCGTCGCTGACTCTGACGCGGTTGTTGACGACGTTCGAGACGGTCATGGTGGAGACGCCCGCGAGGCGCGCCACGTCGCTCATGGTGACTGTCCTGCGCCGCACCAGTACTCCACTCCGTCGGTTCCGGGGCCGGGCGTCGCGGTGCCGAGGGGGCAGGGGTGTCCGCGGCGGGCCCTGGGGTACGAGTCTATCGGCCTGCAACCGATCGCCGTGTCGGCGAGGAGCGGCAGACGTACGGCATTTTATCGTTTCACCGGCGCATTGGTGCACCGCAGTCACTCTGGTTTCGATTCCTCGCCCTGATCTCATTGGGCCGCAAGCGTATTCAGTCCCTCGACCAGCACTGGAACCGCCTTCTACCTGCGGAAGCGGATCTGCTTGCGCGGCGGCGGATTCGCCGCTACTCTGAAACGGTTCAAATATCGATACAATCCAATCTCTCGATATAAATCGAACCGCGCGCGGACGCCGTGCAGGCGCCCGAGCGCAGGCCTCCCGACCCTCACGCCATTCAGCACTCACGGAGCGAACATGCACAAGGCAACTACTCGACGGGCCAGACGCCTGCGAGCACCCGCAGCGGCGGTGATCGGTCTCGTCGCCGCG
This sequence comes from Glycomyces sp. YM15, assembly GCF_016918015.1. Lineage (GTDB taxonomy): Bacteria > Actinomycetota > Actinomycetes > Mycobacteriales > Micromonosporaceae > Glycomyces. The sequence continues at coordinate 11,564 of NZ_JAERMK010000018.1, read as the reverse complement.
GCGGCGACGATGATCACGCTGAACACCGCCGACGCCGCCACCGTCCGCTACGAGGCCGAGAGCGCCCCGGCCACCTGCGACGGCACGATCGACTCGAACCACGCCGGCCACTCCGGGACCGGGTTCTGCAACTCGACCAACGCGGTCGGCTCGGCGAACCAGTTCACCGTCGACGCCGCCGGCGCGGGCACCGCGACGCTGGCGATCCGGTACGCCAACGGCGCCACCGACACCCGCTCGGCCGACATCCTCGTCAACGGCGCCGCGGTGCAGACGGCGAGTGCCTTCAGCGCGACCGGCGCCTGGAACACCTGGTCGACCAAGACCGTCACGATCCCGGTCAACGCCGGGAGCAACACGGTCCGCCTGGTCGCCACGACCGCATCGGGCCTGGCGAACATCGACTACGTCGAGATCACCGACGGCGACCCGCCCCAGACCGGCGACGGCCGATACGAAGTGGAGGAGCTGACCCGCGGTGTCACCGTGGTGCCCTCCGGCTCGGGCCGGCTGGTCTCGTGGCGGCTGCTCGGCACCGACCCGTCCAATGTGGCGTTCAACGTCTACCGCGACGGCACCAGGCTGAACGGCTCGCCGCTCACCGGCGCGTCGAACTACCTCGACACCGGCGGCTCGTCGAGCTCGCAGTACACCGTGCGCACGGTCGTCGACGGCAGCGAGGGCGCGGCGGCGGGCACCGAGGTCGCCTTCAACTCCAGCGGCTACTTCGACGTCCCGATCCAGAAGCCCGCGGGCGGATCGACCCCGTCGGGCTCGTTCACCTACGAGGCCAACGACCTCAGCACCGCCGACCTCGACGGCGACGGCACCTACGAGCTCATCGTCAAGTGGTACCCGACCAACGCCAAGGACAACGCGCAGTCGGGGTACACCGGCAACACCATCATCGACGCGTACAAGCTCGACGGGCAGCGTCTGTGGCGCATCGACCTGGGCCGCAACATCCGCTCGGGCGCGCACTACACCCAGTTCCAGGTCTACGACTACGACTCGGACGGCAAAGCCGAGATCGCCATGAAGACCGCTGACGGCACCCGGGACGGCGTCGGCACGGTCATCGGCTCCTCCAGTGCGGACTACCGCAACTCCAGCGGCTACATCCTGTCCGGCCCCGAGTTCCTGACGGTCTTCAACGGCCAGACCGGCGCGGCGATGGACACGATCAACTACAACCCGCCGCGCGGCAACGTGTCCTCGTGGGGCGACAACTACGGCAACCGGGTCGACCGGTTCCTCGCCGGGACGGCCTACCTGGACGGGGCGACCCCGTCGATGATCTTCTCCCGCGGCTACTACACGCGCTCGGTGATCTGGGCCGTCGACTGGAACGGCACCGACCTCACCACCCGGTGGACCTTCGACTCGAACCAGGCCGGTTCGCAGTACGAGGGCAACGGGGCGCACAGCCTCTCCATCGCCGATCTCAACGGCGACGGACGCCAGGACGTCGTCTTCGGGGCCATGGCGATCGGCTCGAACGGGCAGCCGCTGTGGAACACCAACCTGAAGCACGGCGACGCGCTGCACGTGGGCGACTTCGTGCTCGACAATCCCGGCCAGGAGGTCTTCATGCCCGGCGAGTGGACCACCATGCCCTCGTCGCGACTGGTCGACGGCGACACCGGACGGGTCCTGTACCAGACGAGTCCGGGCAGTGACAACGGCCGCGGCGTGGCCGCGAACATCTGGACGGGCAACCCCGGCGCCGAATACTGGTCCGCCTCCGTCGGCGGGATGCAGAACGCCTCCGGCCAGAACATCGGCTCCAAGCCGAGTTCGATCAACTTCGTGTCCTGGTGGGACGGCGACGGCGAGCGCGAACTGCTCAACGGCACCCAGATCGCCAACTACCCGTCGGGCACGCTCCTGAACGGATCGGGCGTGACCTCGAACAACGGCACCAAGTCCACTCCGGGCCTGTCGGCCGACCTGTTCGGCGACTGGCGCGAAGAGGTCGTCTGGAAGACCAGTGACAGCACGCGGCTGCGGATCTACGCCACGCCGCACCAGACGAACCTGCGCATCCCGACCCTGATGCACGACATCCAGTACCGGGTCGCCATCGCCTGGCAGAACACGGCGTACAACCAGCCGCCGCACCCGAGCTTCCACATCGGGAGCGAGAAGACCGTCTACGCGTGGCCTGACGTCCACACCCCGTAAGAGACCCCGCGGGGCCCGGGCGCCGTGCCGGAACGCCCAGGCCCCGCGGTCACCAAATGCTTCGAGCCCGGCTCACTCCCCCAAAGAGATTGGAGCGCTCATGCGCTGCTCCCCCATCCGATGGCTGCGCCGATCAGGCGCCCTACTGGCGGCCGCGGCAGTGGCCGTGACCCTCCTCGTGTTCTCCCCCGCGGCGGCTTCGGCCGCACCGGACACCGGTGCCTGGTACGTGATCCAGTCGCGGTCCTCAGGGCTCGTGTTCGAGATCCAGGGCGGCTCCACGGCGACCGGGGCCGGGCTCGTCCAGAACCACCGCACCGACGCGCAGCACCAGCAGTTCCGGTTCGTCGACTCAGGCGGCGGTTACTACCGCATCCAGGCCCGGCATTCGGGTCAGGTGCTCGACGTATGGGGCAAGAGCCTCGCCGACGGCGCGACCATCGCCCAGTACAACGATCAGAACTCGACCAACCAGCAGTGGCAGGTCCAGGAGAGCGGCGGCTACGCCACCTTCATCAGCCGCTCGTCCGGCAAGGCCCTCGACGTCTGGGAGCGCTCGACGGCCCCGGGCGCGCGCATCAGCCAGTACACGCCCAACGGCGGCACGAACCAGCAGTTCCAGCTGATCCCCGTCGACGGCGACGGCGAGCCGGGCGGCGGCCTCGAAGGCTGCACCGGCACCTCGCCCATCACCTGCAGGTACAACGTGGCACCGGGGACCTACGACGTCACCGTGGTGCTCGGCGGAGCGCAGGCGGGATCCACTGTGATCACGGCTGAGGCTCGGCGCACCATGCTCGGCGCCACGGCCACCGCCGCGGGGCAGCAGGTGACCCGGCACTTCACGGTCAACGTGCGCAACCCCGAGGGCCAGCCCACCGGATCCACCGGCAGCCAAGGGCTCGACCTGTACTTCGGCGGCTCGGCGCCGCGCGTGAGCAGCGTGACGGTCACGCCGGCACGGCAGCCACAGCTGTTCATCGCCGGCGACTCCACCGCCTGCGACCAGTCCGTGCGCCCGTACGCCGGCTGGGGCCAGCACCTCCCGCAGTACTTCCACCAGGGACTGTCGGTCGCGAACTACGCCGACTCGGGGGAGAGCTCCGGGTCGTTCCTGTCGAACTCGAGGCTGTTCCCGACGATGCGGCCGCTCATCCGGCCGGGCGACGTGGTGCTCATCCAGTTCGGGCACAACGACAAGCAGACGAACGCCTCGACCTTCCGCAGCAACCTCACCCGCTTGATCGACGGGGTTGAGGCGCAAGGCGGCGTCCCGGTCCTCGTCACCTCGATCGTCCGCCGCTCGTTCAACAGCGACGGGACGCTGAACAACGGGACCGCGCTCCACGTCAACGGCCTGGGCGTCGACCTGCCGCGCGAGATGCGGAACGTGGCCCAACAACAAGGCGTGAAGCTCATCGACATGACCGCGCTCACGAAGCAGATGGTCGAGCAGCTCGGTCCCGAGCGCTCCAAGGCGCTCTACCTCACGAACGAGGTGGGCGACAACACGCACACCTCCGATTACGGCGCCGACCAGTTCGCGCAGCTGGTCCGGAACGAGATGCGCAGCCAGGGCATCGTGCCCGCGGCCCTGTTCCGCTGACCGAAGGCCGGGCGGCGGCACCAGCCGCCCGGCCTTCCCTTCCGCCGCAAGGCATGTGAACGTGCACGCAGAAATCGCTCTCGAACGGACGAAACCGTCCGCGGGAGCGATCGTCGTTTCGGAACTGCAATCATTTTATCGAAATAATGTTGGTGCAAAAGCCGCATAAACGTCATGTTCGTCTTGTGCTCAGTGAGGCATGTAGTTATGTTGATGTAAACGTTCACAGTCCGGCGCCTACCGATGCCGGCATCCCTCAACTGAGACAAGGACACATCATGCGAGGCAAGGGAGTTGTCGCCGTCGCGGCCGCGGCCGCGTTGGGACTGGCCGCCTGCGGCGGCCCCACAGAGGAAGAGCAGGCCTCCGAACTGGAATGGGACGCCGAGGCCCGCCAGTACGTCGTCGAGGAGGCGATCGCCTCCGGCGAAGTGCCGCTGAAGGTCTGGTTCGAGGAGGACTACCTCGCCGAAGCCGTCATCGCGGCCTTCGAAGCGGAGTTCGAGGACGAGTACCCGGACATGAAGATCGAGTACGAGCTCGTCGGCAAGCACGACGCGGTCGACAAGATGGCCCTCGCCGGCGAAGCCGGGACCGGCGCCGACGTCTTCATGACCTTCTACAACGAGATCCCCAACGCCATCGACGACGGCACCGCCGCCCCGCTGGGCGAGTACACCGGCGTCCTGCGCGAGCGCATCAGCGAGGCCTCCACCGGCGTCGTCACCGTCGACGACCAGATGTACGCGGTCCCCGTGACCACCGAATCGCTCGGACTCATCTACAACGCCACGCTGCTCGAGGAGCTGACCGGCGCTCCCGAGCCCGCCGCCACCTGGGAGGAGATCCGGGAGCTCGCCGCCGAGTACAACGACCCGGGCGCCAACCGCTGGACGATGCGCATGTCCACCATGGAGATCTACCGCGCCTACCCGATCCTCTCCGCCATGGGCTGGCAGGTCTACCCCGACGGCGACGTGGACAAGCCCGGATTCGACGACCCTGCGCTGACCGCCGCGCTCGACTACTACGCCGGCCTGCGCGACATCTACAACGTGCCCAGCGCCGACAGCACCTGGGAGGTCATCGAAGAGGGCTTCGCCAAGGGCGAGACCCCGTACGTCATCACCGGCCCCTGGAGCTTCTCGCTCTTCGACACCGGCGCCGCCGAGAACGGCTTCGAATACGGCGTGACCACCCTCCCCGGAGTCGCGGGCGGCGAGGCCCCCGGGTCCTTCGCGGGCATGCACGTCGCCGCCGTCTCCGGATACTCCGAGTACCCGGCCGCGGCCCGCGTCTTCGCGAACTTCATGGCCTCCGACGCCGGCGCCGCCGCCGTCTACGCCTCGAGCGGCCAGATCCCCGCACTCAACCAGGACCTCCTCTCGGGCATCGAAGGCATCGCGGACGACCCGCACGTGGCGGGCATCGTCGCGCAGTCGGCCAACGCCGAACTCATCCCGCAGGTGCCCGAGTACTTCTGGGAGGTCGGCGACACGATGGTCGTCGACGTGTGGGACGGCCTGTCCGACTCCGCCGCCGCGCAGGAGAAGGCAGTGACCGGCTACAACGAACTGCACGGGCTCTAGGGACCGACCGCTGTGAGCACCACTGAGACCCCCGAACTCCCCGCACCGGCCCCGGCGCGCACGCCCCGCGCGCCGGGCCGGGCGGGCCCCGGGCTCCCCGCACCGGTGCCGGGCCTCGCCTCGGCACTGGTGTGGGGAGCGGGCCAGCTCCTCAACCGCCAGGCGGGCAAGGCGGCGTTCTTCTTCGCGTTCTTCGCCGGCGCGGTCGTCTGGGAGATCGCCACCGGCAACTACTACGCCGGCATGGAGTTCACTCCGCGCGCGAACGGCGGGTTCTTCATCCGGGGCCTGTGGGGACTGTTCACGCTCGGGACGCAGCCGCGCGAGATGACCCTCACGGGCCTCACCGAAGGCGACAACTCGATCGTCCTCATGGCCAACGGGCTCATCGCGCTCCTGACGCTGGCGCTCCTGGCGATCATCTGGATCTGGAGCGTCCGCGACGCGGCCCGCCACCGGGCCGCGCTCAACGCCGGAGGACCCGCCGAGACCTCGGGCGATTACTTCAAGCGACTGTGGGAGAGCGCCTTCGCCTTCATCGCGCTCTCCCCCGGTCTGGTCCTCTTGGTCTTCATGTCGGTGCTGCCGGTGCTCTTCGGCATCCTCGTGGCGTTCACCGACTACAGCCGCGACAACCTGCCGCCGAGGAACCTCGTCAACTGGGTCGGCTTCGAGAACTTCGCGACGATCTTCGCCGTCCCCTCATGGGCCGCGACGTTCGGAGGGATCCTCGGCTGGACCGTGGTGTGGGCCGTGATCGCCACGATCACGACGTATGCCGCGGGGCTGCTCATCGCGGTGATGCTGGCGAGCAGGAGGGTGCGGTTCCCGCGCGTGTGGCGCTCGGTGTTCCTCCTGCCGTGGGCCGTGCCCGCGATCGTGTCGGCACTGGTGTTCCGCTCGATGTTCAACGGCCAGTTCGGACCCGTCAGCCAGTGGCTGGTCGACATGGGCGTCACCGACGAGCGCGTCTACTGGTTCACCGACCCGACCAGCCCGAACCTGGCGCGGGCGATCGCGCTCCTGGTCAACCTGTGGCTCGGGTTCCCGTTCTTCATGGCCCTGGTCGGCGGCGTCCTCGCGAACATCCCTGAGAGCTACTACGACGCCGCCCGCATCGACGGCGCCGGACCGCTGCAGCAGTTCCGCTACATCACCCTGCCGATCGTCCAGCGGACGGTCACTCCGCTCATCATCCTGTCGTTCGTGCACAACTTCAACAACTTCGGGGTGATCTACTTCCTCACCGAAGGTGGTCCGGACAATGTGGACTACCGCTTCGCGGGGAGCACCGACCTGCTCGTCACCTGGCTGTTCAAGCTCACGCTCGACAACCGCCTCTACAACATCGGCGCGGTGATGAGCCTGGTCATCTTCATGATCGTCGGCGTCATCTCCGTGGTGAACCTCAACCGCACCAAAGCGATCCGGGAGCTCTGACCCATGGCCGCCATTCCAGCGAAGACCGGGCGCCGCCCCTCCGCGGCCCGACGCGGGCAGGGCATCGAGAGCCGCCAGCGCGTGCGCGACGGCGCCACCAGCGCATTCATGCACCTCGTCCTCTTGATGGTCGCGGTCATCGTGATCTACCCGCTCGTGTGGGTCGTGGGCTCCTCGTTCGGCCCCGGCGGGGGGCTGGCCAACGCCACCCCCATCCCCGAGAACGCGACCTTCGACAACTATGTGCACCTGTTCACGCAGACGAACTACGGGCGCTGGTACCTCAACTCGCTCTACGTCGCCGTGCTCAACATGGTCGGGTCCGTCGCCCTCTCCGCCCTGTGCGGCTGGGTGTTCGCGCGCGTCAGGTTCCGCGGGCGCAAGGCCAGCATGCTCGGGATCCTCATCCTCCAGATGTTCCCCAGCTTCCTGACCGCGATCGCGGTGTACATGCTCTTCCTGAACTTCGGGCTGCTGGACTCCCTCACCGGACTCGCGCTGGTGAGCATCGCCGCCGCTCTGCCCTACAACACGTGGCTCATGAAGGGCTACACCGACAACCTGCCCGCGAGTCTCGACGAGGCCGCCGCGATAGACGGGGCCGGGCGGCTCACGATCTTCCGCAAGATCGTGCTGCCGCTCATGCGGCCGATGCTCACGTTCGTGGCCATCACCAGTTTCACGGCGCCGTGGATGGACTTCATCCTCCCGCGACTGCTGCTGCAGAGCAACAGCAAGCAGACCGTGGCGCTCGGACTGTTCCAGATGATCACCGACCAGTACAGCAACGATTTCACCACCTTCGCCGCCGGCGCGGTGGCGCTCGCCCTGCCCATCACGATCCTCTACATCGTCCTGCAGCGCCACCTGGTCACCGGGGCCATGGCCGGCGCGGAGAAGGGATGAGCCCGCTCGGTCTCTTCGGAGGCCGCCCGAACCCGGCGGCGACTCCTCACCGCCGCCGTGGGCGCGACCACGCGCCCCCTATCGCAAAGGAGCGACACATGAGACGAATGGTCGCGGTGGCTCTGGCCGCCGCATTGAGCTTCGTCGCCTTCGCCACCGCCTCCCCGGCCCAGGCCGTGCGCGACGACTTCTACATGGGCATCGACCCCGGTACCCTGATCGAGGTCGAGCGGTCCGGGGTCACGTTCTCCGACGGCGGCGTGCAGGACGACGCTCTCAGCATCATGGCCGACAACGGCGCCAACCTGGTGCGCCTGCGGCTGTGGAACAACCCGTACAGCGCTTCGGGCCAGCCCTACGGCGGCGGCACCAACGACCTGACGAAGACCATCGCGATGGCGCAGCGCGCCAAGGCCCTCGGCATGGACGTCCTGCTCGACCTCCACTACTCGGACTTCTGGGCCGACCCGGGCAAGCAGATCAAGCCCAAGGCCTGGTCGAGCATGTCCTACAGCCAGTTGACCACCGCGGTGCGGGACTACTCGCGCAGCGTCGTCTCGCAGATGGCCGCCGCGGGCGCCACCCCGGACATCGTGCAGGTGGGCAACGAGATCACCCACGGGATGCTGCAGCCGACCGGCAGCACCTCGAACTGGTCGCAGCTCGGCGGCCTGCTGAAGGCCGGCATCGAGGGCGTCCACCAGGGCGCCGGCGGCATCGAGATCGCGCTGCACCTCGACCGGGGCGGCAACAACGCCGCGTACCGGACCTGGTTCGACAACGCCCGCAACCAGGGCGTCCCGTACGACATCATCGCCATGTCGTACTACCCGTACTGGCACGGCACCATGAGCCAGTTGCGCAGCAACATGAACGACGTGTCCGCCCGCTACGGCAAGGACGTGCTCATCGTCGAGACCGCCTACGGGCACACCCTGACCGACTGCGACGGACGCGGCAACATCTTCACCGCCTCGCATGCGCAGGAATCGGGCTACCCGGCGACGGTCGCGGGCCAGACGCAGTTCCTGCGGGATCTGCGGAACGCCGTACAGGCGGTCCCGAACGACCGGGGACGCGGCCTGGTGTGGTGGGAGCCGGCGTGGCTCGGCGACACCTCCTGGGCCACCCAGGCCGGCATGGCGTACATCAACGACTTCGCCGGTGAGAGCAACTCCTGGGACAACCAGGGTCTGTTCAACTGCAGCGGCAGCGCGCTATCCACACTGGACGTGTTCGCCGAGACGACCGGCGGCGGCGATCCGGGCACCGGCCAGAACGTGCTGACCAACGGCGGCTTCGAGGGCGCCGGGAGCCCGGCGTCCGGCTGGAGCGTCTGGGGCGCGAGCAGCGCGGACACCAGCGCCGTCTTCAGGGAGTCGCGCGGCAGCATCTACGAGGGCTCGAGCAAGCTCACGTTCTGGAAGAGCTCCGCGTACACCGCGTCGGCCTACCAGGGCACGAGCGTCGCGAACGGCACGTACACGCTCACCGCCTGGGTCATGAACGGCGGCGGGCAGAGCACCGCGCGCATGTACGCCAAGAACCACGGCGGCGGTGAGCGGCAGGCGAATCTCCCGGTGACCTCGACGTGGACGCAGGTGACGATCTCGGGGATCCAGGTGACCAGCGGCCGGATCGAGGTCGGCTTCTACACGGTCGCGAACGGCGGCAACTGGATCAACCTCGATCAGGTCCGGTTGGTGCGGACCGCTTGAGTCGGGCGGGGAGGCCGTCGGAACCGGGGCGGCCTCCCCGCTCACGCGGCGACAGACGACGGAGACCAGGGAGCATGACGCACGTGCCAGCGAAACGACCGACGATCAACGATGTCGCCGAGGCCTCAGGGGTGTCGCGCGGCACGGTCTCCCGCGTCCTCAACGGACGGGCCAACGTCTCCCTGGCGGCCGAGCTCGCGGTGCGCCGGGCGGTGGCCGAGACGGGGTACGTGGTGAACCGGGCCGCGCGGAGCCTGAAGACGAGCCGGACCGGTTCGATCGTCATGGTGCTCTCGGAGCCGCAGGAGCGCCTGTTCGAGGACCCGAACTTCTCGGTGCTCATGCGGGCCGCGACGAACCGGCTCGCCGAGCGCGACATGTCGCTGGTGCTCATGATCGCGGGCGACGCGGGCGGTCGGGACCGGGTGGCGCGCTACCTGCGCGCCGGCCACGCCGACGGCGCGCTGCTCATCTCGACCCACGCCGACGACCCGCTCGTGGAGGCCGTCGAGCGCTCGCAGGTGCCGGTCGTGGCCTGCGGCGCGGTGCTCGGGAGGGAGAGCGTCATCCCGTATGCGGCGGCCGACGACCGCGGCGGGGCCAGGCTGGCCACGCGGTACCTGGTCGACCAGGGGCGGCGCAAGATCGGCATGATCACCGGCCCGCTCGACACCCCGGGCGGGACCTTGCGGCTGGAGGGCTTCACCGGTGTCCTGGGCCGCAAGGTGACCAAGCGGATGGTCGTCCACGGCGACTACACGCAGTCCGGCGGCGAACGGGCGATGCGCGAGCTGCTGGAGTCCTTCCCGGAACTGGACGCGGTCTTCGTCGCCTCCGACCTCATGGCGGCGGGCGCGCTCCGGGTGCTGCACGCCGCCGGACGCAGCGTCCCGGGCGACGTGGCCGTCGCCGGGTTCGACGATTCGGCGCTCGCCACCGCCACCAGCCCGATGCTGACCACCGTTCGGCAGCCGCTGGACCGGATCGCCGAAGAGACGGTGCGCCTGCTCATCGCACTCTTGGACGAGGAGGAGGCGACCTCGGTGGTGCTGCCGACCGAGCTGATCGTCCGCGACAGCGCTTGATCGCGGTCCGCGAAATCCCAGGTCAGAGCAACATATCGAAGTTCTTGACTATATCTACATATATCGATACAATAAACTCTGCTGTGAACGTTCCCACGGAATTCCTTCTCCAGCGACCCTCACGACTCTCCTTGAAGGAGCACTCATGTCAATGCAACGACGAACCTTCCTCGGCCTCAGCGCGGCCAGCGTGGTCGGTGCGGGCGCCGCGTCCCTGTTCGGCGCAGCCCCGGCACTCGCCGAACCCGCACCGGCCAACCCGTTCGCCGTCGGCGTGCGCCGCTACAACTGGACCCGCGGCAGCCGCCCTTGCACGACCTACGTCTACTACCCGGCGGCCTCCGGGACCATCGGCGGCAACCCGGTGACGGACGCCCCGGTCGCCAACGGGGTCTTCCCCGTCTACAACTTCACCCACGGCTACGGCAGCAGCCCGCAGAACTCGCTGTTCATCATCAGGCGCCTGGCCGAGGCGGGCTTCATCGTCCCCGCCCCGCACTTCAATCACAACTTCTCCGACGTCAACAACGGCAACACTTCCAAGGACGTCTCGCAGATCATCACCAACACCCTCGCGCTCAACACGAGCGGCCCGCTGGCCGGTCGCATCCGCACCGACATCGGCGTCGGCGTCTCCGGCCACTCCCTGGGCGGCATGACCACCCACGGCCTGCTCACCTCCTGGCCCGACAGCCGGATCATCTCCGCCAACCCGCAGTCCTGCGTCGACATGGGCAACCCGTCGAGCACCGTCTCGGCCAAGGTTCTGTTCGTGCACGGCGATCGGGACTCGACCACGTCCTACTCCTCGGCGCGGCAGGCGTACAACGAGATGAACTGGCCGAAGGCGTTCATGACCTTCGTCGGCGGCAGCCACACCAGTTTCTGGAGCGACCAGCGCTTCCCGACCACCGTCATCGACTGGGCACGGTGGACCATGTACGGCGACACCGCCGCACGCGACCGCCTCCCGTCCGACGCCTCCGGCTCCAACGTCAGGTGGGAGGCCGCCCTCGGCGACACGCCCAGCGAACCG
>NZ_JAERMK010000017.1 GCF_016918015.1 Glycomyces sp. YM15 | reverse complement strand
CCTGCGCAGTCTCCAGAAACTCCCTGAGACCGTCAAGCGCTTCTTCAACCACCCCGAACTCGCCTACATCCTTGCCGCCCAACCGGAATGACACCAGAACAACCAACTTCACAGTTCCGGATTAGTATCAGCTTGGCATGGCGGCAGAGCGTACGGCCGAGGAGGCAGGCAGGGCTTGATCAGGTTCCGCGCTCCTCCCCTGGGGCCAAGTGCCGGTCGCGCACTCGGCTTCGGAGACTTGGCACGGACGCAGGGAGTCGCGCTCGATCAAGCTCATGGCCGTGGCCCAGGAGCTCGGCGGTATCTCCTTCCCCCACGCGACACTCGCGATTCGCCTTCACCGTCGACGACAGGAGACCGGGAAGAAGGAGACCCGCCGGACCGACTACGCCGTGACCAGCCTCGACGCCCACCAGGCCACGCCCGCCCAGATCGCCGCGTTCATCCGCGACGAGTGGGGCATCGAGAACGGATCGCATCACATCCGGGACGCCACCTTCGGCGAAGGCGCCTCGACCGTCCACACCGGGACCGCGCCCCGCGCCATGGCCACCTTCGGAAACCTCGCCATCGGCGCCCTCAAGATCCTCGGCGCGACCAACATCGCCAAGACCACCAGGGCGATCCGGGAAGAACCCAAACGAGCCCTCCCGATCCTGGGCATCAGCCACCAACCAGACCCACAGGGAACTTGATCAAGCCCTGCGGTGGCGCTCGACGCAAATGCGGTTGCAGCACACAGAGGGAGTGCCCATACTGGCGCGATGGCACTCGCGTACGACCCGCGCTCCCTCGACGGGGAAACCCTGGATGCGTTGCTCTACGACCACCTCAACTCCTGGGGTGCCAGCGACACCTTCTATCTCGACTTCGTCATGGGCGCCGAGAACGTCCTCGACGTCGGATGCGGCACCGGCGCGATGCTGCGCCGCGCCCGATCCGAAGGACACACTGGGCGTCTGTGCGGTCTCGACCCCGACCCGGCCATGCTCGATCAGGCCCGCGAGTCCGATGCCGCCGAATGGATGCTCGCCCCGGCCGCCGAAGCACCATGGAGGGGCGAATTCGATCTGGCAATCATGAGCGGCAATGCCTTCCAATGCCTGCTCGACGACGAGACGACACGCGCCTCACTCGCCGCGATCCGCCGGGCCCTCGTCGACGGCGGGCAATTCGTCTTCGACACTCGCAACCCGGCCGTGGGCGAATGGCGCACCTGGAACCCGGAGCAACCCTTCGAGATCGTGGACCCGCTCGGCGAACCTATGCGCATCTACCAGGAGGCCGGCGAACCTGACGAGCACGGTGTCGTGGCACTCAAAGCGACGTTCGAGGCCGCCTACTGGGATCAGCCGCTCGTGGCCTCCTGCGGTCTGCGCTTCACCAGCGCTGAAGCCCTGGACCGCCACCTCGCCGCGACCGGCTTCGCCATCGAACATCGGTTCGGCACCTGGGACCAGACCCCCTTCGACCCCGGCGCCTCCTACTCGATCATCACGACCGCACGAGCGGTGTAGCACCCAGGCCGAATCGAGACACCCCAGCCAAGTTGAAACGAGTTCACTGGGACGTCGGCGTTCTGTCGAAACCGTTGTCGCAGATGATGGACCCGTTGTTCCGGCCGGTGACGAGGAAGAACGTCGGCGCGTTGAGCGACGCACTGACGCCGGCGACCGATTCGAGCTCGATGGCGCGACCATCGGGCGATCGTGAAGGCGGACGGGGAGTAGTCGGCGCCGACTTCGAGGGCCATCGGGCCGCGGCCCCGCTGAAGTGCAGGGCCGCGGTTTCCGTTGGGGCTATTGCGTAAGGACGCTCACGCCGATCGCCTCGTTCATGTCGTCCACTCTGGAGAACACGTTCTGCCAGCTGCAGTCGCCGACGTGGGAGCCGTAAGCGCGGTTGTTCCAGGACCAGCCGCCGCCGGAGTCGCCGCCGATGGTGACATCACCGTTCATGCGGACCAGGCTGTCCGTGAGGAAGCCGTCGAGGGTGCAGGACCACCAGGGATTCTGCACGTCGAGTGAGCAGTGGCGGACGTTCGTGGACCGCCCGAACATGCAGATCGACTCGCCCACGCTGAATCCCCACCACGGTTCGACCGACAGCGTGTCGCGCCGGGTGTTGGGGTGGGCGTAGAACTCGGCCACGTCGATGTGGCCGGGGGTGGTGTGCCATTCCATGTCGCCCCAGTAGCCGCGGTGCTGCTGCTGGAAGTCCAGGTCGATGAAGCCGTGGCCGGGCTGCCATGCCTGGCTGATGCCGGTGCAGTGCCCTGCGGTGCTCACGCCGGTGGTGCCGTTGGGGCTGACCACGGTCCATCCGGTGGTGCAGTTGAAGGTGTTGCCGACATAGGCGGCCATGCCGCCGTAGCCGTGTTCGGCGGTGTTGCCGAGCTTGTCGGAGACCGTCAGCTCGACGCCCTTCTGGAACTCCTCGGAGAGTCCCTTGCGGATCTCTTCGGGGTCGGAGGGCAGCTTGGGGTCGGCGCCGAGTTCCGCGCTGATCGTGCCGCTGTCGGTGATGTCGAAGCCGCTGGAGATCTCGCGGAAGCCGAGCCCGGTGAGCTCGCGGTTGAGCCGCTGGTTGCGCTCCTGCAGTTCGAGGAACGAGTACGGCTGCCGGTCGGCGACGATCACGTCGAGGCCGCTCTCCCTGATCACCTCGTACACGAACGAGTCGGCCTCGCCCTTGATGTAGAGCGTGGGCGTGCCGCCGGGCTTCTCGGACAGGGCGGTGCCGACGAACACGTCCAGGCGCTCGGGCGCGATCTTGGCCGCGATCTCGCCGATGGTCTCGGCGACCTTGTACTGGGCCTCGGCTTCTTCGAAGGTCCAGCCGTGGGTCTCGGCGGTGTTGGTGAGTTCGTCCTTGAGGCTTTCCTCGGGGTTCTGGTACCCGTCCTTGGGGTCGGGGTCGTTCTCTTGGGCGGTGACGGCTGCCGGCGAGGCCAGCAGCAGGGCGGGCGCCACGAGCGCGATGAGCACGCGCTTCGTGATGGGGTTCTTCATGGGATAAATCCGATCTGCTCTTCATCGAGGAGGAATGGGATTGCGAGAGTCGGGCCCGACGCCAGGCGTGATGACCTGGCAAGAAGTCACGCTACCAACACGCACAGGCACCGTGGGTCCCTTGTGGCTCGATACGGGGACGCCGAACCTATCCGCTGGCAGCATCTCCCCAGCAAGATGGCATGATAGCGCTACCAGCGGAGTCGACAATGGTCAGTTTGTCGACACAAGGCGTTCTGGCGACGGGGCGACCTCGCCCGAGCCGCCCGAACGGACGCCTGCGACGCCCTTGCCGATGACGCCGCGAATGTTCTGGCGGTCCTGCCCGAAACCCGGCAACGCCTCGCACCGGCACGTCCGGGCCCGACCCGCCTCGGGACGGCCGGATTCAATCCTTGGGCAGCGCGCCCGGAACCATCGTTCGTGCGGCTGGGGATGTCGCCATCGAGAACGCAGCGCCGGTGCGACATCCCCGTTCCGTCACGAGGTGCCGACTATGCGGAGAGCCTGGTGATCCGCGCCAGGACCTCGGAGGCGGTGACCGGGTCGACCGCGACCGCCGGGCTCCGCTCGTCGACCCGCCAGCACGGTTCGCCCTTGGAGACGACGACGCTGCGAACCGTCTGCTCCGGGGATTCCATCGCCGCGCCGGCCCACATCCCCGGTTCCAGTAGCACCGCGACGGTGTGGCCGTTCGCGAGGGCGTACGTGATGCCCGGCTCGACGCCGGCGTCCTCGGGCTTCGCCCGCTCCCAGCCTTGACCTGTCGCCCCGAGAATCCGGAGGGCCTCGATCTTGAGGCCGTCGGCACCGGTGAGGCGGCCGGTCGCTCGCTCCTCGTCGGTGGCCTGGAGGACCGGTCGGCTCAACTGGTCGAAGGGCTGCAGGATCTCGTAGTCGCCGAAGAGCTCGATCCAGTCCTCGACCTGCTCCCCCATGAGGACCGGGTGGTCGAGTCGGACCATGGCGTCGTCGGGAAGCGTGAACGCTCCGTCGTGCGCGTCGGAGTAGGTCGAGTCCTCGGCGATCCGGAAACCCGTGTGGGCGCCGTCGATCTCGGCCGACCACACCAGGCGTCGGGCCAGGTGCCGGTTGAGCGCGTGGTCGACGAAGTACCGCTCGAACTCGGCCTTGCTCCAGGTGCGGGCCGCGACCATGGCCGCTTCGAGGCGGCGGACCTGGTCGGCGGCGACGGTGCGGAGGTCTTTCCGCAGTGCGGCGAAGCGCGCATAGGCGGCTCGGGCCACTGCTGCGTCGTCTTTCGCGCCGGGTTTCGGCACGGTCTTGAGGGACTTGCCGGTCTGGTCGGTGACGCTGGGATTGAGCCGTTCGTCGAGGACCACCGTGAACTGTCGGGGACCGTAGTCGAGCACCAGCGCATCCTGCTCGCCGAGCCCGAAGTCGGGGACGAGTCGGTCGGCGAGCTGCTCGCGGCTGAGGCCGAGCCGCTTGGCGATCGCGGTGATCTGACGGCCCGCTTCGGCCTTGAGGGCCTTGAACTTCACCTTGTCGGCGACCTGCTGCAAGGCCCGCAAGGCGTCCTCGGTGCCGATCGCGGCGAGCACTTCCAGGCCCGTGACGGCCCGTTTGTGCTGATTGTTGTTCGGCCATTCGCGCACCAGTTCGGCGAGCCGTGAGGTGATGGCGTCGTCGGCGAAGTGGGCGAGTTGCGTCAGCGCCCAGCGGTCCTTCGACGGAGCGTCGGACTCGAGCCACTGCTCGAACAGCGCGGAACTGAACCGGGAGAGCGAGTCCCGGTCGCAGGTCTCGGCGACGACTTCGAGGCCGGCATAGGGATACTCGGGGGTCGCCAGCGCGAGCACGGTGATCAGGTGGCCCACCGAGTCGGCCGGCAGCGCGCGTCCGCCGCCCCTGAGGAGCACCTGCGGGAGCGCGGTGGGGACCGTCCAGGGACCGGGCTTGGGGACCTTGACGCTCGGCAGCAGCGGATCGTCGCCGACAAGCTTGGCAATGGCCGCGGCCGCTTCGGGCCCGTACATTTCGGCTTGGGCTGCAACGGCTGCCGCTCCGAATCGCTCGGACAGGCGCGTCAGCGCGGCTTCGGCGTTCTTGCGAAGGGGCTTGCTGGGTCCGAGGGCGTCGGGCACCAGGTAAGGGACTGCGGCCACGCCGTGGCGGTCGAGCCACTGGCGCGCACTCGGGTGGGCGTCTTTGAACTTCACCAGCCGCTCACCGACGATCCGGGCCGCTTTGAGGCTGAGGATGGGCCCGGGGAGCTCGAGGCTGAGGTATGCGGTGGATTCGTGGAGCACCCGGTCCACGACGCGTTCGCCGAATCGCGCGAGGATGCGTTGGCGGTCGGTCGGGTCGTCCTGGTTTTCGTCGCCCTTCCAGTCGTCGAGGCGGGGCTCCGCCAGTTCCATGACGCCGTGCGCCAGGAACCGGGTCATTCGCCGGCCGTAGGCGTCGATGTCCGGCAGTTTGCCGAAATGCTCGAGCCAGAGACTGTTGTGGTCGGACGGGTCCGGGATCGCGTTCCAGGACTCCTGCTCGCCAGCGGCCCAGATCAAGTACGCGGCGGCCGGCGCCTCCAGGCCCTCGATCGTTACGGCCTTGGGCCGCTTGCGGTTCCAGGGCGGCGTGACGAGGAGCGGCGGCAGGTCCTCGGGGGCGGCTTCGGGGACGTGTCCGGTGCTGGCGAAGAGGTCGTCGAGGTCGGCCCGCTCGGTTTCGCAGAGGTGGACGCGCAGTGCGGGGTCGGGCAGGGCGGCGATGGTGACGAGCCGGGCGCGCTGTTCGGCGGTGAAGGTGGGCGCCAGGCGTGCTGCGACGCGCAGCGTGCGGAGCGGGAAGCGGTCGGCCGCTTCGACGGCGGCCGCTCGAGTGCCCGGCTCTTCCAGGCGTTCCAGGAGGTGGGCCGTGGCGTCGTCAGTGGGCATCAGGGAGATCGCTTTGAGGACGAGATTGCCGAGGTATGTGCCCTTGCAGTCGGCGAAGATGGGCCCGGTGAGGATCGGGAGGGTGTCGGTGCCGAACGTGGCGACCAGGGGGATGAGGGTTCGGTAGCTGACCCAGTGATGCTCGACGTCGGCGATGCCCACGGCGGCGATCTGTTCGAGGCTGGTGAGCGACCGCCATACGACTTCGTCGCCGATGTAGCCGTCTTCGCGACCTTTCATGTATTCGGCCGCGGCCTCGAACAGCCAGTCCTCCTCATCGGGGAACAGGGCCATGGCGGCGATACGCTTCGCGACCGTGTCGCGGTGAGCGGCGACGACGGACACGGCTTCGGCGTATTCGTCGTCGGATGCGGCGGCCAGGAGCGAGCGCGCGGCGGCGATCCCGCCGTATTCCAGTTCATGGGCGACCGGACGCGGCTCGTCGGTGGGGCATTCGACGAGGACCCGTTGCTGCAGCGGCGGCGTCTCGCGATACCACTCCGTTCGCTCGCCGAAGGCAAGGAACTCGACGGTCGCCGCCACCGCGAACGCGAGGCCGTGTTCGTGTACCCAGCCGTCGAAGGTCGGGCGGAGCCATGACTCCGTGCGGCGCTCGTGCTTGTCGACCAACAGGCAGGCGATCACGGCCGCACCGCGGGGGTCGGTCTGGCCGTCGAGGTAGGCCTTGCCTTCGGCGGCGAAGGGCTCGTTCGGGGTGAGGTCGAGTGCGGCCCTGAGGTCTTCGGCCTTGTCGGCTCGCTCGCGGGCGAGTTCCTCGACGATCGTCGGATCGGCGAGTTTGACCCGTCGCTTGACCGCACTGCCGCGTCGCGGCAGCACCTTGGCGGTCCAGGAGGAGGGGAGTTCGAGTTGGTCCTCTTGTGGCGCAAGGGCTTTCGTCATCATCGTCCTTCGCGTGGCCGGGAATGTCGCAGCCGAGCATAAAGCGGCGGTGCGACATTCCCGTTCCGTCACGAGATGCCCACTATGGGGCACCGGTGAGCCTGGCGCGGGACGCGAGGATCTCGGAGGCGGTGACCGGGTCGATGTCGGTCGGGAACTCGCGATCCACATCGTCCTGTGGTCAGGTGTTCTCCGGGTTGGCGACGAGCGCCAAGGTCCGCTTGAGAATCCACTCGCACCACTCGTCGTTCTTCCAGGCGCCGAACCACTCCGGGACCATCTCGGGTTCATCGACGAACCGGCAGATCATTCGCGGACCCGCACCGTCGTTGCAGGTGATGCGGTATTCGTCCGGGATCAGCGGATGCCGGTTGGTGAGTTCACGGAAGACGCTGAACACCGCTGGGCCCCTGTGGAAGTCGCCGAGCCAGCCGTCATCGTCGGGATGGCGGAGGGTCGTCTCAGCCTTCACAGAACCTCCAGGTGACCGGCGCGGACGCGATCGGCTGGCGCTGGCTGTAGAAGACCCTGAAAGCCGATTCCTCGACCCAGATCTTCCAGTTGGGCTTGAAGGAACGCCAGAACGGCCCCCAGGTCGCTTTCAGCTCACCGGAGTTGAGGCCGGACACGATCAGCACGAGGTCTTCGGTCTCCCCGGTCAGCACCTGGAACGAGTCGGGCGCAACAGCGCTCGACGCACGGACTCGATAGGTCCGGTAGTCATCGTGGAACGAACCTCGTTCAAGCCCATCCCGATCCGTCGAACCGGCCGGCTTCAGCGAGTTCTTCATCGCTTGTCCCCCTTTTTGGGTATCGGATTTCCGACACTGGCGCGCCGGAGCCGCTGGCAGCGGAAGGTGCAAAGCGGCCCCGGGCGTCCCCACCATGTCGCGAACCGAACAGCTCGATTCGCGACATCCATGAATCTAGGCGGTAAAACCGCAGGTCACAAGATGAACCTTGCTGCGGCACAACGGGACCGTGATGATCAGACCGTATGTAATGGACCGCGTGTTTTTCACGGTTGTCCACTCACGCAGCGATTCTCACAGCATTGGTTTTGAAGTGGACTGTGCGATAGTGAGAGTTCGCATGCAGGACCGAACGCCTGGGGGCAGGTATGGCGCAGACGGAACTCGGCTCGTGGTTCACACGAATGATGCTCCGAAAAGGTCGTCTCGCACTCGACAAGACGCAGCGGGAAATCGCGGAGGAGGTGTGCTACTCCACGGACACCTACCGCGCCTACGAAGCGGGCCGCGCTACCCCGCCCGCCAAGACCATCAAAGGGCTCGCAGGAGCCTGCGGGCTGAGCGACGAAACTGCCCAGTACATGGTGCAGGTCGCGCTCAGCCGCAAGAACGGGGAAGCCTTGGAGGCCGATCAACGGTTCAACGCGATGTTCATCGCCCTGGCCGAACAGCACTATGGCTTCTTCTTCAAGTTCGACGCCCTGATGATTCCCGGGATCCTCCAGCTCCAGGAATACCACTACATCGTTGCCAGACAGGCCGAACCCGGTTCCGACGAGTGGGTCGACAACGGCTGGGACTTCAAAGACGGCCGCCAGCAGACCATCGCGACGCGCGTGGATCGGCCTGAGATGCAGTTCCTTATCGGGGAGGCCGCACTCCTCCACCTTCGCCAGATCTCCGAGGAGCTCTATCGAGATCAGATGGCGCACCTGCATCGCTGGGCGCGGAAGACGGGCGTGAAAATCCGAATCCTGCCAGGTCCGGTGCTGGCTCAGCGCAGCAACTTCGACATCTTCATGGAAGGCAGTAGTAAGCTCGCAGGTCCGCCCTTCGCGTACACCGAGGTGCTCGACTCGAGCTGGCTCATCGACGACCCCACCCGTATCGCGAGTTACGATGAGGTCCGCAAGATGCTTTGGAAAAAGGCGATCCGGATCGAGGTCTACCACGATGACGACAGGCGTTTCCGTTTGGCGTAAGAGCACCCGCAGCGGCTCTGGAAACAACTCCAATTGCGTCGAGGTTCGCCGCGCCTGGCGCAAAGGCTCTCGCAGCGGCGCCGACAACAACACCAACTGCGTCGAGCTCGCCCTCTGCTCCGACGACACCGCCTTCCACCTGCGGGACTCGAAGCTCGACACGGACTCCCCCGTATTCGATCTGTCCCCCAAGGACCTCGGCGCCCTGATCAACGCCGCAGGCTGACAACAGACATCTCGGAAGGGGGCCTCCGCTCTGCGGAGGCCCCATTGGCCTGTTGCAGGATGAGGGCAGCACCGAAGGCGACCTTGGCAGGAATGAAGGGTCGGCCGTCCACGGACCGTCGGAGTTCGACGTTCTGGGCGCGCAGGTGCGCTTCAGCAGCGGCCAGATCGGCGACCTCGACGGTGTAGGCACTCAGGCCCGGTGTGGTGTGCGGCCGTTCGCCCGGCAGGAGCGCCGCCAGACCGGCTGGGTTGGTCAGTATCAGACGGCTCGAGCCGAGAGCGAAGCTGAGGGTCGCGCCCTCCAAAGACGCAGGCAGGTTCAGATAGCGCTCGTAGCGTTCGCCGGCGGAATCGAGTTCGCCGTCGTCGACGCAGAGGACGCATTCGGCCAAGCCGGTGGCGCCGTTGGGATGAGCGAGACCGACTTGGGCGTCGAGGAGATCGTTCGGGACATCTTCGGCGGCGCCGACCCGGCCCTCAGGGACCATGCCCGCGGGCATGGCTGGATCGACGTCGCTGAATTCGAGGACCTTGATGGCGGCGAGCTTGGTGCCCCCGGCGGTGGTGATGGGTCGCTGCAGGGTTCGGATCTCGGTGCGGGCGACGCCCGCCTGCTCGAGTCGAATCGCGGTCCGTTCCGCATCGCGGGTGGCGAAGACGAGGATGTGAGCGCCCTCAGAGATGTCAAGCCGCGCAGCGAGACCCGCGATCGTGTGCCGGATCGCCGTCCTGGTCACGGCGAGCTGCTCCTCGGGGACGTGGAGCGGGACCAGCCGTGAGCCGGCGGGAAGGTGCTCTCGACGCTCGGGCGCGAAGGCGAGCAGTTCGATGAAACTCCGTGGAAAATCGGCATGAGTGTTGCCCGCCCCGACCGGCTCAGGCGCTGCGCCCCGGGCAGAGGGGAGCGCGGGGTAGGCCGGCGCGCCGATGTGGAAGCCGAACCGCGTGAACGCGGTGATCGCCGCGTTCATGTCGCGGACGACGAGGCCGACATGGTGAAGGTCGGTGATGTCCGCGCTGGAGTCGGCAGCCATGCTGTTGGCCTTTCTGGAGGGAGACATCGGCTTCAGTCGGCCGCTGCGCCGTAAGCAGTCCGGCGGAATTCGTCGGCGAGGCGAGTGAACGCTTCGATGGCATGGGGTGCGACGGCGGCGTAGCGGTCCGGTGCAGGCATCGGTTCGGGCTCGAAAGAACGCCGGATGACCTCGGCGAGCTGATCCGCTCGATGGTCGAGAGCGGATTGCGGGGCGTCGGGCAGGAGCTGGCTGACTGTGAAGTAGCCGTAAGCGATCGCCTGAAGTCCATAGTCGACATCGGATAGATCGATGCCGGGGCGCAGCAGTTCATGGTCGGCCAGCGCGGTCAGGTACTCGCGCGAGGTGATCGTCTTGTAGGCGGTGAGTCCGGAGCGCGCCGGCTGACGGGCGAAGGCGGCGAGTTCGGGGCCTTCGGCACTGAAGATCGTCTCGAGGATCGGCCGCCGCATGGCTTCGAGGAAGTGTCGGCGAAGGTAGCGGTGCGGAGCGGCTTCGACCGAGTCGGCGCGGATCGCGGCGATCACGGTCTCGGTCATCGCGGCGGCCTCGCGGGCGCCCACGGACAGCAGCAGGTGATCGCGGCTTTGCCAGTGCAGGTAGACCGTGCCTTTCCCGACCCCTGCACGGCGCGCGACCTCCTCAATGCGAATCTGGCGCGATCCGCCGGTGATCAGCAGCTCCGCAGCGGCATCGAGCAACGCGTCGGCACGTTGCCGCAGGTCGGCTCGCTGGGTCTTCGTCATGATCGCCTCCGGCACCGGATCTCAACTTGTGACCATATTATTATTCTGGTCACGAGTCATCCGCATGGCGTCGCTCGCAATGACGAGATGGCGGTGGGCCTTGGTCGAGTTCTTGCGGGCCATGGCCGCATAGGATCGCTTCGAGGCCTTGCGCGCGCGGCGGCGGCACCCGTTGACGTCCAGGTCGCTCATGGATCCTCGCCTCCGGTCCCGGATCCGTGTGCGCCAACGGCAGGATCATCGCCCGGGTCCGGTCCCGGCGCTCGGCCGTCCCGAAACGCGCTGGCCCCTTCCTCATATTTCAGGATCTACTGAGCGTCGTCCAGTTCCGAAGCACCCGAAAGGTTCGCGGCATGTCCAACGACCGCCTCATGCGGATCCACAGTCCCGAGTTCAAGGCCATGTCCCAGCGGGTCCTGCGGGCCACCGAGCTGACCTCACGCCTGAACGTCCTGCCATTTGAAGACGAGGAGGGCAAGGCGGAGCTGTTCAAGCGGATCCTCGGTCGGCCGCTGCCGCCGAAGGTCACGATCTACCCGCCCTTCTTCACCGACCACGGGCTGAACCTCGATCTCGGCGAGCGGGTGTTCATCAACCAGAACTGCACGTTCCTCGACTACGCGGGCATCAAAATCGGCGAGCGCACGATGATCGGCCCGAAGGCCACGTTCATCACCGTCGGCCATCCGGTCGATCCCGAGGAGCGGCGGGGGTGGCTGAGCGGCGCGCCGATCACCGTGGCGGAGAACGTGTGGATCGGGGCCGGGGCCATGATCCTTCCCGGCGTCAGCATCGGCCGCGACGCCGTGATCGCGGCGGGCGCGATCGTGGCCGATGACGTTCCGGCGGCGAGCCTGGTGGTCGGCGACAAGGCATCCGTGCGGCGACAGTGGTTACGGGGCTGCGGAACTCATTCATCTGATCTCTATTTGTTTGCCCAGGCGATCAAACATTGACATTCCTTTATATGATGTATCAGAATGTCTAGATATCAGACCAGGTACACGCTCCTGGTACGTTCCGACATGATCTGTGCGCGGACAGTGGTCCCATATCTAGAGCGCGCAAGAAGGAAAGGTCAGATGAAACTAGTCGAACGCAAGCCGGCGGTTCTCGGCCGGCTCGCCTTGGCCGTCCTCGTGATCGCCGGTCTCCTGAGCTTCGGGTCTCCTGCGCAAGCCCAGGTGTTCTCCTCGTGCGCCACATTCGCGGAGTACCACCAGAACGACTGGACGATCTACAACAACGTCTGGGGCAACCAGGGCAACCAGTCGCAGTGCCTGCGCGTCAACAGCATCAACTCCTGGTACGTCGACTCGACCCAGTCCGGCGGCGGCATCAAGTCGTACCCGAACACCTCGGTCAGGCCGGGAACTCCCCTGTCGCAGATGGCGAACGCGGGGTTCACGTACAATACTTCGTCAGCCGCCCCCAGCGGCGAGGACTGGTGGAACTGGACGGCGGACATCTGGTCCAGCGGCAACCAGGACGAGATCATGATCTTCACCAGCTGGAACCCGCAGGGACCGGCAGGCGGTTGGGGCACGCAGATCGCGAGCAACGTGACGATCGGCGGCATCCTCTACCAGTCGGTCTGGCAGGCCGACCCCGGCTGGAACGTCCTGCAGTTCATCCCCGCCCGGCAGAACAACGAAGGCTACGTGGACGCCCTCGCGGTCTGGAGATGGGCCGCTGAGCAAGGCCGCATGCGCAACACCACCTTCGACACGATGCAGTTCGGCCTCGAGATCACCTCGACCAGCGGCGTGCCGAAACGGTACAACCTCAACGAATACCACGCCTGGTGGACCAACACGTCCGGCGGCGGGTCGGGCATCTAGCCACAAGCACGAGCGACCAGTGGAGGCCGGGGACAGTGATGGTGTTCCCGGCCTTCGCCGTTCCTCCTTCAGCTCTCGGGCTTCCAGGCCGGGTCGCGGCCGATGAAGGCCGCCAACTTGTCCTGCGGAGAGGCATCGTCGGCGACGGGCACGGCAGGGCCGTAGTGTCCGCTGTCGCGCAGGGCCTGCTCGATCGGCTGCAGGTCGGCCAGCGCGGTGCGGCAGCGCTCCTGTCCCAGCTCTGGTTCGCGGCCCAGGGCCTTGGCGAAGTCCCAGGAGTGCATCCAGATGTCGACGGTGTAGAACTGGTCGATCGCCTCGTCCACGGGCTTGTCGCCGGTGTTCGGGTTCCTGAGGACGCGCCCGGCGGGGTTGTCGATGATGTCCTGGACGTCGGTGACATGTCGCTTCCAGGCGGCGGCCGGGTCGGCGTCGATGTCCAAGGGCCCCAGTTCGATCCCAGCCCCTTTGAGGAAGCCGCGCGGCCATTCGATCAAGTGCTTCACGACGTCCAGGGCCGTCCATCCGGCTACCGGACTGGGGCGCACCCAGTCCTCGGGTCTGGCCGACTCGATCAGGGCGGTGAAGCGGGCGGCGTCGTGGGCGTGCCGCCCGCTGGGGTCGTCGGGCACGGGCGTTCCGTTCTGCGCCACGGTCTACGCCTCGTCCTGGGTCGGTGCCGCGAGCATTTCGTCGAGCTTCTCGTACCCCTCGTTGACTCCGATGTCCATGCCGCTCGCGAGCATGCCGTCGCGGGTCTCGAAGTCCTGAGTCACGCTCAGCACTCGTAGCCGCGTGCGGCCGCCTTCGATCGGCTCGAAGGTCAGCGTCTCGAGGAAGACACCGTCGGGCTCGCCCTCATAGGTGAAGGTCCAGACGATCCGCTCGTTCGGGCGGACCTCGTGGAAGCTGCCGAAGAAGGCGTACGTCTCACCTCCGCTGTCGCCGGTGAACGCCCATTCGCCGCCCGTGCGGGCGTCCCAGCGGGTGATCTTCGTGTTCGACGAGCGGGGCCCGGTCCACTGGGCGTAGAGATCGGGGTCGATGTGAGCGTGGAAGACGCGTTCGGGCGTCGCGTCGAATTCGCGGGTGATCTCGATCGTCGGGACTTTGGGATCTGCGACGATCTCGGTTTCGTGCTTGGTCATGATGCCTGCTCCTTATCGGTTCCCCGTTCCTCGTCGTCCTGGGCCGTGCGGGCCAGGAGGGCGTCGAGGCGACGGTAGCGTGCTTCGGCGTCGCGCCGATAGCGTTCGATCCACTGGGTCATGAGGTCGAGAGCCTCCGGGTTCAGGTGGACGGGTCGGCGCTGGGCGTCCTTGCTGCGGGTCACCAGGCCGGCGTCTTCGAGCACCTTCACGTGTTTGGAGATGGCCTGGAGGCTCACGTCGTAGGGTTCGGCCAGTTCGCCTACGGTCGCGTCCGCGATGGAGAGCCGGGCGACGAGGTCGCGTCGGGTCGGGTCGGCGAGCGCCGCGAAGGCCCGGTCGAGCTGCTTCGTACTGTCACCCACGGATCGTCCTCAACTAATTGGTTGAATACAACGCTAGACCTCTGACGGGTCATTGTCAACCAGTTGGTTGAGGAAGCGTCTGCCTGGTTGATGCGGCCAGCGCGGAGTCAAATCGACAGTAGGTGGGATTCGGCCTCAAAGATGGCGGCGATGAGGTGGTGGACGGGTGGGGTGGGTTGGTCGGGTGGCGGGTCTGTTTCGGGTTGGGGCGCAGGAGCTCTGGTCGGATTCGGGGTGGGGAACATGAGGAGGTTCTCCACCTGTGGGTGATGACAGTCGGGGGCTGTATGAGGGACAATTGAGGTACGTACAGGGACAGGAAACTGGTACAGGTGTCGGGGTAGGTGTAAGCAGACTACGACAAGCCTCTGGCCGATCCGACAAACCGACTTGTTTCGAGGCGACGACCCCGCAAGCCAGGGTGCTCCTCCACTGGAGGCGTCCGATCTCACCCCCGTGCCATCGCCCGCAGCTGTCCGCGCCCCCGACGGGCCGTGACTGGGTGGACGATCCTAGTTGGGATCACCCCAACCAGCAGGCGATGCCGTACCGACGGCATACGCGAACCGAG
The DNA here is from genome assembly GCF_016918015.1 of Glycomyces sp. YM15. Classification (GTDB taxonomy): domain Bacteria; phylum Actinomycetota; class Actinomycetes; order Mycobacteriales; family Micromonosporaceae; genus Glycomyces. The sequence continues at coordinate 123,912 of NZ_JAERMK010000017.1, read as the reverse complement.
CACGACCCGCCAGCGTCAGCGGTGAGGCCACACCGAGCGAATAGAGGACTCGGTACGGCGACACCGCAAGCACGTCCATGGCGAGCACCACCCCGTCCCGGCAGCGCCGCGCCCCCAAGCCCGCGCGACTACAGGACGGACCCCGAGGAACGGCAAGCGATCCTCGGGAGGCGAACCCGCCACCGGCAACCACCGGGCGGCCGCACCACTTCCTCAGGGACGGCAGGCACCAGCGCCCGTCCCTGGCAGGAGCGGCGCGCGGCCAGGCGAAAGCCGAAGGGCCAGAACCGGAAGCCGAAGCAAGACCAGCAAGACCAGCAGGGCCAGCGAGGGAAGCAAGTAGAGCAGCGGGAAGGAGGCGACACAGGCGCATGAGGACCACGACCATGCACACGAGCACGAGCATATCCGCGCCGATCCCGTCCACTGCCAGCTCCCTTGTCGCCGACCGCCCCGCCGCTGCGGCATCGGGACGGACCCACCCAGCCCCCAACCGGAAGCGACCACCGGCCCCGCTTCGGCGACACACCGCCGAAGCAACGCTAACCCTTCCCTCGCTGCCGGTTTGCACCTCGCTCCAGAGACGACCCCGGCCCCGGACACGCAACCCGGTCCCAACCCCACCCGGCCCGACCGGAAGCGACCACCGGCCCCACCCCGGCGACCCACCCCCGGACCACCGCCCACCACTCCCTCGCCGCCAGATTGAACCCAGATCGAAACGTCGCTCGGCCCCGGACACCAAGCCCACGGCGCCACCTCACGCTCCCGTCGCTGACTGCCTGAACCTCAGTCCATAGTCGACCTGGCCCGGAAGCCCGACTTCGGGCGAACTCCCCCTGTTTCGTCGCTGATCGTTTGTAGCGCAATTGAAGTGAAGTCGCGTCGAGGCCGGACAACGGAATCGGTCGCTTGCGCCGGTTCGCCACGTTCTGCGAACGGCCGAAGCGCGAACAGGCATTCAGCGAGGTCAGCTCAAGACCCGGTCGAACACGTCGCGATGCTCGGCGACGAACGCGTGCTCGCGGCGGCTCCATGCGATGCGGTCGGCGAGTTGAGCGGGCGTGGCCGGAGCGCTTGCGGGCTTGGCCTGGAACTCGGCCCAGAACCGGACGTTGCGGGCTTGACGTTCGAGGACACAGTCGACCAGGACGTGGCGCTCGGCCGCATCGAGGCCGTACGCGTCAGCGATGAGGCGCACCTGTGCCGCTTGGCGCCCAAGCGGAAGGGTCTGCTTGGAAGCGATCGACCACGTCCAGGCCATATAGGCGACGTCTTCGAGTCGGCCGCCGGGCGCGGCCTCGGCGAAGTCGATGAACGCGACCGGGACGCCGTCTCGGAAGACGGCGTTGTTCGGGCCGGGATCGTGGTGGCAGACCACATCGAACCTCCCGGCGAGGTCACTGCCGCGAGTCGCGTCGTGCATCCGCCGCAGCAGTCTCGCGGCGGCCTGGATCTGGTCGTCCGACCAGACGCCGAACCGAGTCGGGACCTCGCCGGGGATGAAGGAGAGCACGTCAGCCCCGTCAGTCCTGCCCAGGTACTCCGGGGCGCCATCGAATCCCCGCCGTTCGAGCAGCCGCAGCAGCGCGGCCATGAAGTCCGAGGAGCCGGAGAGCGGGCGGCGGACCGTATCGCCTACGCGGGCGATCCCGACCGACATGCGCCCGCCCTCAAGCGGAACCGCGTCTGGGCATGGATCGACCATGGGGGCGACTCTAACCGATGAGTTTCGGCGCCGGATCTCGTCTGCATGAGTGCGGCCGCCAGGCTGCCGGAAGCGAAGGAGCAACGCATGTCGGAGAACGTCAAGCTCGGGGTCGAGCACTTCGGTGATCCGGCCGCACCCCTCGTGCTGCTCGCGGGCGGCACGACCATGCTCTCGTGGCCCGACTCGCTGTGCCGTTCACTGGCGAACGGCGGACGCCATGTCGTGCGCTACGACCTGCGCGATTGCGGCGAGTCGACAACCCAGGACCCCGGTGCTCCCGCGTACACGCTGCGTGACCTCGCCGCCGACGCCGCCATGCTCGCCCGAGACCTCGACGACCGGCCCGCCCACCTGGCGGGCATCGGTGTCGGCGGCATGGTCGCTCAGGTCGCCGCGCTCGACCACCCGGAGGCCTTCTCGGCACTGACCCTGGTCGGGACGCGGCCCGTCGCGCCCGGACCGGTCGACGCCGACCTGCCCGACCACGATGGCGCGACGATGGGTCGGCTCTTCTCCCACCCGATGCCCGACTGGTCCGACCGGACCGCCGTGTCCCGCTTCGCAGCCGAAGGTGCGCAGATCCTCGGCGACGACCCCGACGCGGCGCGTGTGAGAGCCGAGCGCATCTTCGACCGCGCCTCGAGCACGGAACCGGCGGTCCAGATGGCCAACCATCTCGGCATGGTCTTCGCCGAACTCGACTGCAGGCCGCGCTGGCGGGAGCGCCTGCCCGAAATCGGTATGCCGACGCTCGTGGTGCACGGCCGCCGCGACCGGTTCTTCCCGGTCGGCAACGGCGAGGCGCTGGCACGCGAGATCCCCGGCGCTCGACTGCTCGTGCTCGAACAGGCCGCGACCGCCCTGCCCGACTCCGCCGCTGATGATGTCGCGGCGGCGATGCTCGCGTTGCAGTAGGTCAGCGGGCCCTCGGGGCGGCAGTGCTCTCGCGCAGGACCAGGGTCGGCCGTTCGCTGGAGTAGCGGCGGACGACAGCGTCGTCGATGGCCTGCTTCAGGAGTTGGAAGCCCCGCACGCCGAGGCTCGCGAAGTCCTGCCTCACCGTCGTGAGCGGCGGCGACCAGAGTTCGGCGAGCGGGTGGTCGTCGAAACCGGCGACCGAGATGTCCTCGGGGACGCGGCGGCCCGCTTCGGTGATGCCGCGCATGACGCCCATGGCTATCTCGTCATTGCCGCAGAAGACGGCCGTGACCTCGGGGTCGGCGGCGAGTTCACCGCCGACCGCTATGCCGCTCTTGGGTTCCCAGGTGGCGTCGCGGACGGCGGGGACCGGTGCGCCCGCCTTCGTCAAGGCCCGCTTCCAACCCGAGGTGCGGCCGTCGACGCGGCGGGAGGGCGGGACGCGGACATGGTGCACGGTGCGGTGGCCGAGGCCGAGGAGGTACTCCGTGAGCTCCTCGGCTGCGGCGGCCTCGTCCAGGACCGCTTGGGGCACACCGGATTCGCGCGTGCCGGAAAGGGCGACCACCGGTAGGTCGGTGCCGAGCTTGTGGAGCGCGGCAACGCCGGGCGGGTCGAACTTGAGGACCACGACCCCGGCGAGGGTCTGCATCCGGGTCGCCGAGACGGCGCGGTCGACCTCCTCCTCGTCGGCGCTCTCCACGACGGTGATCATCACCGTGTAGCCCTCGGCGCGGGCGGCGATCTCGATGCCGCGGATGGTCTCCGCGTAGCCGTAGCGGGAGGTGTTGCCCGCGATCACCGCGATGGTCCGGGACTTGCGGGAGACCAGGACCCGGGCGGCGGCGCTGGGCCGGAAGTTGAGCTCCGCGATGGCGGCCTCGACGAGCTCGCGCTTCGCAGGGCTCACCCTCGCGGCCCCGGTGAGCACGCGGGAGACCGTGGGGACCGAGACGCCCGCCAGTTCGGCGACGTCGGAGATCGTCGGGTTCCTGCCCTCTCTGGCCACGGTCCTCCTCTCGGTCACTTGACGGCACCACTCGTGTTCGAGCTCATTTCACCGCTCCACTGGTGATACCACTGATGATCCTGCGCTGGGCGACCATGAACGTGATCAGGAGCGGCAGGCTCATCAGGATGATATAGGCGAAGATCAGGTGCCAGTTCTGGAGATACAGACCCGCGCTCGCCACTTGGTAGAGGTTGAGCGGCAGCGTGTCGAGGCGGCCGCCGATCACGAACAGCGCGTAGAACACGTCGTTCCAGATGTACAGGCAGATCAGGATGGTCGCGGTGGCGAGCACCGGCCGCAGCAGCGGCAGGACCACGCGGATGAACGTGCGCACCGGACCGGCCCCGTCGACGCGGGCGGCCTCCTCCAGCTCATGCGGGATCGTACGCACGAAACCGGTCACGAAGAAGATCACAGTGGACAGATACATGCCCATGTAGACCCCGATCATGCCGAGCGCGGTCCCGGCGAGACCGAGCTGGCGCAGCAGGAGCACGATCGTGACGACCGCGGGCGGCAGCACGATGCCGGAGATGCCCAGCGCATAGATCGCGGCCGTGAGGCGGCCGCCGCGGCGGCCGAGGATCCACGCGGCCATCGAGCCGAGGATGAGCACGCCGACCACGGCCGGGACCATCACGAGGAGGCTCCCGAAGAAGCCCGCGATCATCCGGCCGTCCTCGAAGACCTGGGCGAAGTTGTCGAACAGCCGCCATTCGCTCGGCGGCGACAGGTCCGGGTTCAGGGCCTCCGCCTGGTCCTTCGCGGCGGTCGCGATCACCAGCCAGAACGGGACGCCGAGCACGAGGACGGCGACCAAGATCGCCGCGGCCGGCTGGACCGGGAAGCGGCGGCGCGTCCTGCGGCGGGCGGGTGCGATGGGGGCGGCGGTCTCCGGCCGTTCGGCGGTGATGGTCAAAGCACGTCCTCTCGCTTGCGCAGGAACCGGATCACCGGGAAGGCCAGGATGGCGACCAGCAGGAACAGCACCAGGCTCATGGTCGTGGCCTGGGCGAACAGGCCCTGCCCGAAGGTCCGGAAGATGTAGATGTTCAGCAGCTCGGTGGTGCCGCCGGGGCCGCCCTCGGTGGTGGCCTGCACGATGTCGAAGCCGTTCATCGAGCCGAGCAGCGCAGTCGCGACGTTGAACGTGACGGCCGGGGCGAGTAGTGGGAAGCGGATGGAGCGGAACATGGTCCAGCGCCCTGCCCCGTCGAGGCGGGCCGCTTCCAGCACGTCCTCGCTGATGGTCTTGAGCCCGGCCAGGTAGATGAGCATCGAGAGGCCCATCCACTTCCAGGCGTGGACGATCGCGACGACCACGATGGTCCAGGTGGTGTCCCCCAGCCACGGAATCGAGACCTCGGCGCCGGTGAACCAGCCGATGATGCCGTTCAGGGCGCCGTCGGGCTTGAGCAGGGCCTGGAAGATGTAGCCGACCGCCAGCGCGGACATGATGACCGGGACGAAGAAGGCGACCCGCACGGCGCGGTTGACACGGGTGTCCCTTTCGAGCAGGAGGGCGAGGCCGAGGCCGAAGGCGTTCTGGAAGATCGCGACCAGCACCGCGTACACGAGGGTGACTTTGAGGGCGTTGCGGAGGGTGCCGTTGGAGATCAGCGAGGTGAAGTTGTCGACGCCGGCGAAGTTGATGTCGCTCTTGAAGCTCGACCAGTCGGTGAAGGCGTAGACGAAGTTGAAGGCGGTGGGGACGAGGAAGAACACGACCAGGACTGCGAGCGCCGGGATGAGGAACCACAGCGGATGGTCTTGTCTGCGGGGTCCTGCCTTGCCCTTGGCGAGCATGGTGGTCACGGCGTTCGGCCTTCCTGGTAGCGGCGTTGCCGGTGGTGAGGGGCGCCGGGGTCTTGACCCCTGCCCGGCGCCCCTCGGTTTCGGGGGGTTAGAAGCCTTCGGCGCCTTGGGCTTTGGCGAGTTCGGCGAACTGGGACTGGGTGGCCTCGGCGACCTCGGCGGGCGTCTTGGTGCCCTGGATCATGTCGGCGAGGTAGATGTAGAGGTCCGGGTTGGCGATGGCGAGGGCCTGCATGGAGCCGACGGAGGTGCCGACGGATTCGCTGACGGCGAGCAGGGCTTCGGGGACGTCGGCCGGGGTCTCGACGCCGGTCTGGAGCGAGACGGTCGACTGGGCGTTCACGAAGTCCTGGTAGCCGTCGCCCATCCAGTACGAGAGGAGCTGGCGTGCGGCGGCCTCGCGCTGCTCGTCGCCGGTCTTGAAGGCGACCAGGGCGTTCGACTGGTCGGGGATGAAGGTGCCGGTGTTGCCGGACGGGGAGATCGGGAAGAAGCCGATCTTCTGGTCGAGTTCTTCGGTGTCGGCGAGCGACTGGAGTTGGCCGAAGAACGAGTTGACCTGCATGACCATGGCGGCGTCGCCCGCGAGGAGCGCGGCGCCCTGGTCTTCGAAGGTGGCGGTCTTGATGTCCGCGTTGAAGAGGCCTTCGTCGATGAGCGCCTTGTAGTTGTCGATGGCGCCCTGGATGGTCGGGTCGGTGAAGGCCTCTTCGTCGGCGTTGACGCGGTCCCAGAGGCCGTCGGCGGCGGCGTCGGCGAGCTGCACCTGGACCCACCACTGGGTGCCCCACCTGTCGGCGGCCATCTCGTGGAACGGGGTGACGCCGGCGGCTTTGAGGTCGCGGGCGGTCTGCAGGAAGGAGTCCCAGTCGGTGGGGGTCGCGGTGATGCCGTTGGCCGCGAACACTTCCTTGTTGTAGTAGACGCCTTCGACGGCCGGGGTGGTGATGAGGGTGGCGTAGCGGGTGTCGTCGAGGATGCCGGTGATGTCGCGCAGGTCGGGCTGGTAGGCGTCGAGCCAGGGGGCGTCGTCGAGCGGCTGCAGGTTCTGGGTGGCGTTGAGGGCCGTGAGCTGGGAGGCCGTGGGCTGCCAGAACGCGAGGTCGGGCTTGTCGCCGGTGGCGACCTTGGTCTGGACGCCCTGCTCGTACGGGTCGGGGATGGTGACGACCTCGACCTCGGCGCCGGTGAGCTCCTCGAAGCCCGCGATCACGCTGTCGGGCACGGTGTTCGAGTTCTGGGCGGCCCAGATGGTGAGGGTGGTGCCGGAGAGGTCGGCGTCCTGGGCCGGCCAGGTGACGGGCCCGCCGGACCCGGTGTCGGCGCCGGGGTCGGAGCACCCGGCGAGGGTGATGGCGCCTGCGGCGGCGAGCGCCAGCGCGTTGCGGAACCTGTTCGACATTGCATCGCTCCTAGCGGTGAGGGATTAGCAGGTCAGGCGGAAGGTGCGGGCGGCGGTGCCGGCGTCGCCTGCTTGGACGTGAAGGGTGCCGGTCGAGGCGTCCCAGGCGGTCTTCCATTCGGGGAGGTCGACGGGGAACACGGTGGTGACGGTGAGGTCGCGTCCGGCGAGGTGCGGCAGATGGAGGGTGGTGGAGGCGGATCCGCCTCGGCGCCAGACGGAGACGAGGTCTTCGTCCTGGCCGCGGAGGCCGAGGGCGACCCAGGGCTCGGTCCATTCGGGGAGCCCTGCGGGCCAGTAGGCGTGGCCGGTGGCGATGGCGCCGCGCAGCTCCTTCGCGGTGGCGACGGCGGTGGCGACGGTGGCGCGCTGGGCTTCGGTCATGCGGTTGAGGTGGCCGGAGACGTAGTAGCGGCCGAGGAGGCCGGTGACGAGGCAGAACGCGACTTCTTCATCGTTCATCTCGGGCTGGGGGTAGGCCCAGCTGGCGGCCTGCTCGGGCAGGAGTGAGATGGGCGCGGCGGCGGCGATCGGCGGGTACTTCCAGAACTCCTGCTGGTCCGAAGTGGACTGCATGGCGAGGCGGGAGAGGACGGCGAAGTCCATGCGCATCGCGCCCGAGGAGCAGTTCTCGATGACCAGGCCGGGGTGGCGGTCGAGGACGCCGTCGAGCCAGGCGAGGTGGGCGCGGTTGTGGCCGAGGAGGCCGTCGCCCACGCTGTCGGCGTTCAGGTCGGTGCCGGGGCCGGGGTTGACGTTGTAGTCGAATTTGAAGAAGCCGATGCCGAAGTCGTTCACGAGCCGGTCGACGACGCCGTCCAGGTGCGCGATGGCGGCGGGGTGGCGCAGGTCGAGGTGGTAGCGCTGGTGCTCGACGAGGCGCTGGCCGTGGCGCTGGAGGAAGGCGTCATCGGGGAGCTTGTCGGCCATGGGGCTGCGGACGCCGACGACTTCGGGTTCGAGCCAGAGGCCGGGGGTCATCCCGGCGTCGCGGATGGCGTCGATGACTTCGCCGAGGCCACCGGGGAAGCGGGTGATGGAGGGCCGCCACTCCCCCACGCTGGGCCACCAGTCGCCGCCGTCGTCGTACCAGCCGGCGTCGATGCAGAAGATCTCGGCGCCGATCGCGGCGGCGGAGGTGATGAGCGGGAGGAGTTTCTCCGTGGTGGGGTCGCCCATGAGGGTGTTCATGTAGTCGTTGAAGACGACGGGCATGGCGGCGTTGTCGGGGTGGGGGCGGCGGGCGGCGCGGCGGAAGTCGGTGAGGGCCGCGACGGCTTCGGTGAAGTCGCTTCCCAGGGCGATGGCGGCCGGGACGCTGGTGAACGACTCCCCCGGGCGCAGGACGCGGGTCCAGGACGAGTCCGCGTCGGTGGGGCCGGAGAGGGTGCAGTACCCGCCTTGGAGGTCTTCGCCGAGCTCCCAGCGCCAGGCGCCGTTGTGCTCGATCTGCCAGACGAAGGCGAGGCCTTGGGTCTCCACCCCGGCGACGGGGAGGTGGCGGCCGGTGGACCAGGTGCCGTCGGAGGTGACGGAGTAGTGGCCGCGCGGGTCGTGGGTGCTGTGGGCGAGCTGAGTGGAGAGTCGCGGGAAGTCGATGCCGCGCAGCGGGGTGCGGGACCAGCGGCCTTCGCCGAACCAGTCGCTGACGCCTTGGATGCGGTGCCAGCCCGCGAGGTTGTCGTCGTCGACGGTGCCGGGCCGGGTGAACCCGGCGCTCCAGGAGGCGACGGAGCGGAGCACGAGGGTGTCGTCGCCGGTGGCGCGTACTTCGACGCGGGAGCGCACGGCCGACTCGGCGGTGTCGAGGATTTCGAGGGTGATGACGGCTTCGACGCCGGGCGCGGTCTGGCGGATGGCCAGCGAGCGGGTGCCGCCGTCGCGGTCCTCGGTGTGCGAGGCGTAGCGGAGGGCCAGTCCGAGCTGGGTGTGGGAGATGCGGTCCGCGCCGGGGGTGTTGCCCTGCCGGGCGGTCGTGACCTCGACGAGGGGCACGGCGTGCACCGGGATCGCGGTCCCGCCGCGGGTGACGCCGGTGACGCGCACCGGCGAGTCGGCGTCCCACGCGAATCCGAATTCGAGACGTCCACTGCCCCAAGAGAACTGATCGGTCACGATACCCCTTTTTCCGTACGTCGGGATCGCGGTCGGGTGTCGGCCGCGATGTCGTCAACGGTTCGAACCTAGCCCAGTTCTGAAATCGATTTCAAGTCATGTCTTGAAATCGTTATCAAATATCGGTACGGTCTACCTGCGGCTCGAGAGCCGAAATACCCCGATCTCAATGAAGAGAGGACCCCCCTGATGTTGAGGAGACTCATGAGCACCGGTGCTGCCGCGGCGGTCGCCGCGACCGCGGTGACAGGACTGGCGGGCGAGCCGGCCGTCGCCGCCGAGCCCGAAGTGCTGGCCGTGGACTTCGCCGACCGCACCGGCGACTTCCGCGGCGGCGCCTCCGGCACGCTCTACGGCTTCGGCGACGAAGGCGCGCCCACCCAGTCGCTCATCAACGGCGCCCACATCACCAACACCTCGCAGAAGGCGCCCTACGGCACCCAGCACCCCTCCGGCGACGCCATCAAGGTCGAGGACGGATTCTTCGCCGAGCACGGCGAGGACATGTACATCTACATGCAGGACTACTACCCTGAGTGGCCGTACAACAGCGGCCGGCGCCCCGGCGACACCCGCACCTACAACCTCGAGGACGGCACGTACACCGAGGGCGGCAACGGCGTCTGGGACTTCCTCGAAGTGGTCGAGTTCGTGACCGAGGCCGTCGCCACGGACTCCGACCGTCCTGAGGACTACGTCTTCCTCCCCTTCAACGAGCCCGACGGCGGCAACTGGTACCCGAACTGGGCCGACCAGAAGGACCGGTTCCTCGGCGACTGGCAGGCCGTCTACGAGAAGATCCAGGAGGTCTGGGAGCGCCACGGCCTCGGCCACGCCCGCATCGCCGGCCCCGGCGACACCCGCTGGCAGCCCCAGCGCAGCCGCGACCTCCTCGAGTTCGCGAAGGCGAACCACTCGCTGCCGGACATCTTCGTCTGGCACGAGCTGGGCATCGACAACCTCGGCACCTACCGCCGGAACTTCGCCGACTACCGCGAACTCGAAGCGTCCCTGGGCCTCGACCCGATCCCGGTGAACATCACCGAGTACGGGATGCTGCGCGACATGAGCGTCCCCGGCCAGCTCATCCAATGGTTCACCATGTTCGAGGACACCAAGGTGGACGCCCAGACCGCTTACTGGAACTACGCGGGCAACCTCTCCGACAACACCGCCCGGCCGAACGGCGCGAACGCGGGCTGGTGGATGTTCAAGTGGTACGGCGACCTCGACGGCAGCGAGACCGTGCGCGTCACCCCGCCGACTCCGAAGGGCGTCGACACCCTCCAGGGCATCGGCGCGGTCGACGACGCCGACCGCCGGGCCACCGTCCTCTGGGGAGGCACCGACAGCGACGTGGCCATTGCGATCAGCGGGCTCGACGAGTCGGTCTTCGGGAACAAGGTCGACGTGGAGATCCGCGAGAACGCGCTCACCGGCGCCGAGGGCCTCGCCGACACCCCGCGTGTCATCGCCGCGTACGACGGCGTGCAGCTGGACGACGGCGAACTGCGGCTCGACGTGCCCACCTACGACCGGTACGCCGGATACCAGCTCATCATCACCCCGAGCCAGAGCCGCGACGTGGAGGCCGACGCCGCCGCGCAGCCGTGGCGGGACTCGATCGAGGCCGAGGACATGAACCTCACCGCCGCCACGGTCTACGCGCAGCACCCGCAGGCCAACGGCGGCTGGCAGTTCCTCGCCTCCGGCGGCGAGGACGTCGGCTCCTTCAACCAGGTCGATTCGCGTGCAGAATGGAACGTCGCAGTCCCGCACGACGGGACCTACCGGCTCCAGGTGATCGGCGGCGCCCCCGGCGTCCCGGGCAGGCACGCGCTGTTCGTCGACGACGCGTCGGCCGGCACGATCCAGTATGCCGCCGACCTGGCGCTCAACGACAACAGCCGGTGGAAGTACCGCGGCAGCGCCGAACTGCTCGTCGACCTGACCGCCGGGAGCCACACCCTGTCGATCCGCTCCAGCGCCGATGGGACCACCAGGCTCCCCAACTCGGACATCACCCTCGACAAGGTCGCGTTGACCTCTGTGGAGGAAGGCGAGCCCACGCTGTACCCGTCCACGGGCTTCCGCCTCGAAGACGGCGCCTCCCTGAAGTGGAACGGCGACTGCAAGGGCGGCGCGGCCATCAGCGGCGCTGCCCGGGCCGACCTGTACGCGACGGCGATCGAGACCGGCTACTACGACGTGCAGATCGACTGGTCCTCGACCAAGGCCTCCTCGGTCGAGCTCACGGCGAACGGCGACGCCGTAGCCACTGTGGACTCCGACGCGGCCGGGAAATGGCGCTCGAACGCCGTCGTGCACCTCAACGAGGGCATCAACGAGATCGAGCTCCGCTCCCCCGACGGCGCCGTCGTCCAGTCGCTCACCACGATCCGCGACCGGGCCGCCGACAGTGCGGCCGTCTCAGTCGAGGCCGAGGACATGACGCTCCACGGCCAGGCGTCGATCACCACGCTCGCCGACAGCACCGGCACCAACGCCTCCGGGAACGCCTTCGCGGGCTGGATCGGCAACGGCACCGCCAACACGGTCGAGATCGCCCGCGACGGCTTCGCCGCAGCCGGGGACTACGACCTCACCGTCTACTACGCCAACGCCGAGACCTCAGGCCAGCACGACTACAACCCGCAGGTCGTGGACCGGCTGCTCGAGGTCGCCGAAGGCGGCGAACAGGTGGGCCACGCGTACTTCCGCTACACGTACTCGTGGAACAGCTTCTCCCAGCGCACGATCCCCGTGACACTGTCCACTGCGGATGAAACACTGCAGCTGGGCAACGCCGGCTCGTGGGCGCCGGACATCGACCGGGTCGTCATCGCCCCGCGCCTGATCGGCGCACCGACGACGGCCGCCCGCTGACCGAAGGAACAGCGGATGCCCTGTGCGCGAACCGCACAGGGCCTCCGCCGACAAGGCGTCAATCGGGTTGGGCAGTGCCGCGCACCCGCACGTCGAGGATGACGAGCTCGGGGTCGGCGCCCACCTCCCGGAAGAGACGCGGCGCCGTAGGCGGCTCCGGTCCCGCGCGCATGGCCTCCAACGCGGCCTGGTCCCGCCAGAGCGTCTGAATGCGCCAGCGTCCGCCTCCCCCGCTCAGCAGCTCGGTTCGTATCAGCCCGTCGGGGAAAGGCCCTGCGGCGACCTCGCGATAGGCCACGAGAAGATCGGCTTCGCGCTCCGGCGCGACGACGGCGCTGACTTCGGTCAGGACCTGCTCGGCCATGGTGCCCGTCTCCTTTCCACACACTGGTCGCTTGGGATCGTGCCGACCATAAGCCATCGGCGGCATGAGCACGGCCAGAAGTCGATATCGAGGCCGAAGGGGCCCCGCGCGCGGTCGCGCGGGGCCCCTTCGTTCGCATCCGGTCAGGAATCCAAGAGCTTCCGCACCTCGTCCAGGGTCGGGATCGACGGACCCGCACCCTTGCGCTGCACCGCGACCGCCGAGGCGGCGGTCGCGAATTCGGTGGCCGCGACGAGCGAGCGCTGGTCGGCGGTGCGATCCAACGAGGCGGCGAATGCGCCCACGAACACGTCGCCCGCTCCCGTCGTGTCCTTGACCTCGACCGGGAACGACGGGATCTTCACCGGTTCGGTGCCGTGGCCGCCGACGAAGGCGCCGTCCGAGCCGAGGGTGATGACCACGTCGCAGCCGTGCGAGGTGAGGACCGACATCAACGACCGCTCGCCGGTCCCGGCCGGCTCGCCCGCGAGTTCCGCGGCCTCGTGCTCGTTCACGATGAGGATGTCGACCTCGCCGAGCAGCTCCTCGGGGAAGGCGCCGCTCGGCGCGGCGTTGAGGACCACGGTCGTGTCGGCGGCCCGCGCCGCGCGGATGGCGGCGGTCACGGTCGGCAGCGGCGTCTCGAGCTGTACGACCATGACATCGGCGGCGGCGATCTCGGCCAGTTCGGTCTCGGTGAGGTCCACGAGGTGGGCGTTCGCGCCCGAGTTCACCACGATCGAGTTCTCGCCCTTGCGGTCCACGAAGATCACGGCCGTGCCGGTCGGCGCGTCCACGCGGCGGGCGAGCAGCGTGATGCCCGCGTCCCGGGCCTGCTCGGCGAGCGCGTCAGCCGCCTCGTCATCGCCGAGCGCCGCGATGAAGCGCGTATCCGCCCCGGCTCGGGCGGCCGCGATCGCCTGGTTGTTGCCCTTGCCGCCGGGGAAGGAGGCGAGGCCGCGCGAGAGCACCGTCTCACCCGGCGCGGGGATGCGCTCGACCTCGTAGACGAGGTCGAGGTTCGCGCTTCCGATGACGACCACGCTCATGTTGCCTGCCTCCACAGTCCGTATCGCTGGGGCGGTGGTACCCGCCCATGCGAAGCCTGACACAGCGGCCCGGGACCGTTCGCGGAGTCGGCCGATCCAGTGATCCGGGTCAGCCGCTGAGCGGCATCACCCGGGCGATCTGGATCGTGCCGTCGCCGCCCGCGGCAGGGTAGGCCACGCTGCCGTCGTCATAGGCCTTGAACGCCTGGTAGCCGTGGTCGGGCACGTCGATGTCGAACGCCTCGCCCACGACCGCACCGGTTCCGGAGTGGTGGACCTGGGCGCGCATGGCGTCGCCGTCCTCCCAGGCCAGCAGCATGTGGGAGGCTCCGTAGGCGACGAGGTGCGGGTGGGCGGCCTCGACCCCGGGATCGACGCTGACGCCGTCGGGCTCGAAATGCTCGAGGCGGACCTGGCCGCCCTGGCTCCAGGCGGTCCAGTAGCGCGGGCCGTCGCTCGCGAGGACGAGGTCGCCGCCGAAGAGGGTGCCGTCGCAGGTTCCCGCGGCCACGGTCTCGTACGGGTCGGGCTGGGCGATCCGGCATCCGTTGTCGGTCGCGCAGACCATCGCGAACGTCTCGTGGCTCGGATCCCAGACGATGCGGGTGGTCCAGCTGTGGCTGCAGCCGACCTCGAAGCCGTCGGCGTGGTCGACCAGGTTCCCGTCCGAGTCGACCACCTGCATGCGGTCGCCCTGGTGGACGTCCACGCAGTCGCCGTTGGCGACGGTGATCGCGACGCCGAAGTAGGCCGCGTAGTGCTCGCCGTCGGTCGCGAGCCGGCCGTGGTGCTGGTACCACCAGACGAACCGCGCGCCGTCGTCGTATCCGTCGAGGCCGTCGCCGAGGTTGGTGACCTGGCGCTCCCAGACCTGGTTGCCGTCATTGTCGAAGCGCACCATGTGCATCGTGTTGCAAGGGCTCGCCTCACCGCCGCAGAGCGGGCCGTCCCCGCATGCGCCTTCGCGGGTCACGAGGACCACGACGCCGTTCGCGTCGGCCTGCACGTCCTGGAGGTCGATGCCCTCGAACGCGATCGGGTCGCCTTCGAGCTCGTCGTCGCAGTCGAGTCTGCCGAGATGGATCCGGTCGTCGGTCCCGACCCAGGCGAGCCAGGACCCGCCGGGCCTCGCCGCGATGGCCATGGGCAGGCGCTCGGTGTCGCCTTCACGCCCGTAGCCGATGACGCCGCCACCGGTGTCGACTTCGGTGACCGTGACTTCCGGTGTGCCGCTTGGCACCCGTTCGCATTCGCCGACCGCTTCGGGCGACGGGGATTCGGAGGGTCCGGGAAGCGCGGCCGCCTCGGGAGCCGCCTCGGTGGTCGAAGCGGCTCCGGAGGCGCTCGTCGAGGACTCCAGTGGCGCTTCGGAGGGTTCGGGGTCGGTGAGCGGGAACGCCAGGGCCGTGGCCACGGTCGTTCCCGCGAAGAGCGCGGCCGCGGCGGCAGCCACAATGGAGATGCGTTTCCAGTTCGCCGAGCGGGGCTTCCGTTCATCGGAAGCCGAAGGCTGCGAAGGCTTACTCATGCCGGTTTCGTCCTTCGATATGCCCAAGGGCGGCTTGAGCGCCGCCGATGGAATGTGGATCTGGCAAGCCGACCATACCCACAGCGCGAGGACTGCTCGCGCCGTGCCGGGCCGCTTGGGAACCCGGTTGCCTCCGCGGCGACAAGGGCCGAGACTGCCTTCCGATGATGCCATCGACTGAGATCGACCGTCTGCAGCAGACCGTCACCGAAGCCTGGGCCAGCCCGGTCGCCGACCGAGTCGCCGCCGGCCGAACTGCGGGTGGATCTCGCGGCGACGGCCCGGGAGCACCGCGACTTGGCGGTCGGAGTGGCGAGGGGCTTTGACGTGCGGTGCTGACGGAGCACTTCGCCGGCCCGTCTCACGTCCCGGGCGGGGCCTCTCCGGCTTCGAGGGTGTCGAAGAGGTCGTCGGGGTCGATCTGCGCGCGGTAGCGGAACATGAGGGAGACCTCGTTCCCGAAGGAGCCGAGCGTGTGCGAGGGGTCGGTGAGGAACTTCGGCTCCGCCCACTGCTGGGCGATCACGGCGGTGGGGTTGCCGTTCACTTCGAGGATCCAGGTCGCGCGCCCGCCGGCGATCGCGGCGAGGAACCGCCGCTGCCGCAGGTACGCGATCGCCTCGGCGATCGTGCTCGACTCCGGCAGGTCGATGGTCCTGGCGTGCGGGTAGGTGTCGTCGCCCATGGCGACGCTCGATCGGTCTACATTGACGTCCATAGTCGTTCCTCCTCGGTTCCCTCCGATTCTGCCCGCCCGACCGGCGCCGCAGCCCGCTAATGGGGCAGGAGGGCAGCGCGGCCCTGGCGGCCCGCCGAACCGGTCAAGCGGACCGGAAGGCGCGTCGCCGCCGTTGACATCGATGAATACCTATGGATATCCTGTGATCGGCTTAACCGCTTCAGTTTCTGAAACCCCAGGTCATAGCCAGACACCGGATCCAACCCCCTCCTGCGAGGGCCCTTCGTTCCAAAGGAGACGCAAGTGCCTTTCTCCGCATTCCGCGCGCCCCGGCGCGCCGTGATCACCTTGGGCGCCGCCGCCGTCGCGGCCGCCGGCATGCCGCTCGCCGCCAGTGCGGCGACGACCGCCCGGCACGCCCGGGTCAAGATCGCCGACGACTGCGCGACCCCCGAGACGCGGGCGCTGTTCCAATACATGCTCGACCAGCAGGGTCAGGGCATCCTGTTCGGCCATGAGCACACCCTCACCGACGGCTTCACCTTCGACACCTTCACCGAGACGACCTCCGATGTGGAGGCCACGACGGGCGACTACCCGGCCGTGTTCGGCTGGGACACGCTGATCCTCAACGGGTTCCAGAAGCCTGGCGTGTACGGCGGGACCGTCGAGCAGAACATCGAGGCTTTGAGCTGGGCCTTCGAGAAGTCGGACGCGCTCGGCGGGATCAACGTGCTCAGCGCGCACATGTACAACTTCGTCACGGGCGGGGACTTCTGGGACACGACGGGCCGCGTGGTGAGCCAGATCCTCCCGGGCGGGCCGAAGCACGCGGACTTCAACGAGTTCCTCGACCGGATCGCGGCGGCGGTCAAGGGCGCCAAGCGTCCTGACGGGACGCTGATCCCGGTCGTGTTCCGGCCGTTCCACGAGAACAGCGGCGGATGGTTCTGGTGGGGGGCCGGGCACTGCACGTCGGCGGAGTTCATCGAGATCTTCCGCTACACCGTGGAGTACCTGCGGGACACCAGGAAAGTGCACAACCTGCTGTACTCGTACTCGCCGAACTCGGGCTTCGGCGGCGACCCGCAGGTGTACCTGAAGACCTACCCGGGCGACGAGTTCGTCGACATCCTCGGCTACGACGCGTACGACAACTCGGCGGGTTCGCCGGAGTGGCTGGCGGCCACGGTGAAGGACCTGGCGATGGTCGTGGGCCTGGCCGACGAGCGAGGCAAGGTGCCGGCGTTCACGGAGTTCGGGGAGTCCGGCGACGAGGGGCGGAACCTGAACTGGTTCACCGATCTCCTGGGCGCGTTGCAGGACGACACGGCCGCGAGCCGGGTGTCGCACATGCTCACCTGGGCGAACTTCGGCGGGGACAACCGCGCGTACGTCCCGTTCCCCGGGCACGCGATGGAGCCGGACTTCGTGGCCTTCTATGAGGACCCGTACTCGCTCTTCGCCTCCGACCTGGAGGGCGTGTTCGACGCGCCCACGTGCGCGGTGCCGAGCGCACCGTTCCTGCACCTGGTGACGCCGACCGACCGCCAGCGCATCACGACGGCGGAGGCGACGATCCGGATGCGGCTGACCTCGGCGACCTCGCGGAGGGCGACGTACTCGATCGACGGCGGCGCTCCGGTGACGCTGACCCGGGACTCGGCGGGGTTCTACTCGGGAAAGTGGACGATCGATCCGTCCTGGTTGGACAACCGGACCGTTACGGTGTCGGTGAGCGCCAAGGTCGGGGCGAGGACCTACACCGATTCGGCGCTGGTGTTCCTCGGCGAGGTCGAGCCGCTCCCGGCGGGGTGGATCGACGACTTCGAGGGGTACGCCGGGGACGACCTGACGTTGAGCGAGGCGTACAGCCACGTCAACTCGAACACGACGAGGCTCTCGGCGGACCACAAGGCCTCGGGCGCTTACGGTCTGGCGTACTCGTACGACTTCTCGAACGCGGGGTACACGGGCATCGGCAGGTCGGTGGGCGCGGACTGGACGGCGTTCAGCGCGTTGAAGCTGTGGCTGCAGGGCGACGGCTCGACGAACGGGGCCACGATCCAGGTCGTGTCGAAGGGCGCGTACTTCGAGTACAACACGGGGCTCTCGAACACGACCGGGGCGGAGGTGGTCGCGCCGTTCAGCGAGTTCAGGCCCGCCCCTTGGGACACCGGGCACGCGGACCAGCTGCTGGATGCGGAGCACCTGGCGGAGGTGTCGGCGTTCAACCTGTACCTGGGCTACGGCGGGACGACGACCACGGGCACGGTCTACGTGGACGACATCCGCGCCGAGTAGGCGCTGCGGAGGGCCGGGGCTCCGCGCCCCGGCACTCCGGCGTTCAGATCAGTCCGGGCGCGTCCATGACCTGGGTCTGCTCCATGGCTGCGAGGTACTTCGGTTCTCCCATGCGGCGCATGGCTTCTTCGGGGCTCGGGGCCTCGACGCGCTCTTGGAGCCACCAGATGTCGCCGAGCGGATCGCGGAGTCTCGCGACGCGGTCGCCCCAGGCCTGGACGTCGGTCAAGGGGGTCACTATGGTCGCTCCGGCGTCGACGGCGCGTTCGAGGACGGCTGCGGCGTCCTCGACGTACAGCCGCAGCAAGGCGGGTGTGTCCGCTTTGAACGGCGTGTCGAAGAGCAGCACGATCGAGGTGCCGATGCGCACTTCGGCGTGGCCGATCCGGCCGGGCACGGGGCCTTCGACGCGGCCGAGTTCCTCACCGCCGAAGGCGGCCTTGATGAACTCGATGACTCGGGCGGTGTCGCTGGTGACGATCCACGGCGTGACCGTGCCGTAGCCCTCGGGGATCGGTTCGGGTTTGAGGCTCATGGCGACTCGCTTTCGTGCGGTGGAGCGATGCCGAACCAGTATATCAGAACGGAATAGTTTGTTCCCGTATTGGGTCAAGAGGTTCGAGGGCTATCGCGTTGGCGCGGACGATCTGCAGGGCTCGCACGACCGCACCGGTGCTGACCACCCCGCCATGGAGAGTGGAGGCGGCCAGGTCGGGAGCGGGCGAGTGGGTCAGCTCGTCGAGGCGGGCGGCCGTGCGGGGCAGGAGCAGGCCGAGGGAGTCGGCCACCGCCCCGGAGAAGACGATGCGCTCGACGTCGAGGAGGCCGCCGAGGACCGCGCAGATGCGGGCGAGGCGCTCGGCCATGCGGTCGAGGAGCGCCAGCGCGGCCGGGTCGCCTGATTCGGCAGTGCGGAAGACGACCTCCGCCCCGAGCTTCGCTTCGGGGGTCTTCAGGATCGGGCTCGATGCATCCACTGTGCCCGACGCGCGCGCTTCGAGTGCCCAGGTGCGGAGCAGGGCCGCGATGCCCTGGGTCGAGCCGACCCCTTCGACGAGGGAGAGGAGCCGCAGTTCACCTGCGGCGCCGCGCTTGCCGCGCACGAGGTGGCCGTCCACGACGTAGCCCGCGCCGAGCCGCTCCCCCGTCATGAGGGTGATGTACGAGGAGGCGCCGACGCCCGCGCCGAGCGCGCCCTCGGCGAGCGCGGCGAGGTTGGCGTCGTTCTCGACCTCGATGAGCCAGCCGCTCCGCTCGCCCCGTTCGCGGAGGTGGGCGGCGAACCCGGGGTTCATGCGGGACCAGAACCCTTGTTCCCCTTCGGGAGAGACGCCGTGGAGGTCGGTGGGGGCGGGCACGCCGACCGTGACGCAGAGGATCGACCGCTCTTGCAGCCCTATGTCGCCGAGCGCTTTCGCGATCACGGTGTCCGCCACGGTGAGGCGCTGCTCGGCGCTGTCCTCGTCGATCTCGGTGTACGCGCGGGCCAGTTCGCGGCCGCGCAGGTCGGCGACGGCGGCGGTGACGCAGTGCTGGCCGGCGTCGACGCCGACGACCACGCCCGCACTCGACCGCAGCTCGTACCGCCGGGCCGGACGGCCCTTGCGGTACTCCCCCGCCGCGCGCGCGTTCGGGAGCTCGCAGAACCAGCCGCGCTCCACGAGGTCGTCGGCCAGCGCGATCACCGTGGAGCGGGTCAGGCCGGTCGCCTCGATGGCGTCGCTCGCGGTGAACGCCCCGCGGTCCCAGGCGTAGTCCAGCACGGCGGCCGCGTTCGCGCGCTTCTGCGAGAACCCGGCCCTGTCGTCGATATCGGCCACGCCTCTTGACACCTCGCCTTCCCGTGTACCAGTATGGCGGACGGAGTTGATTTAACACCTAGATTTAATCAGGATACCAATCGTTGAAAGGCTCTCGTCCATGACCGAGCTGCTCACCAGCACCACCGACACCACCCCGCCGCAGCGGACCGACGCCGACTGGTGGCGCCAGGCCACCGTCTACCAGATCTACCCGCGCAGCTTCGCCGACGCGAACGGCGACGGCATCGGCGACCTCCCCGGCATCACCTCTCGCGTCGACTACCTCGCCCGGCTCGGGGTCGACGCCGTGTGGCTCAGCCCGTTCTACCCCTCCGAGCTGGCCGACGGCGGCTACGACGTCGCCGACTACCGCGACGTCGATCCGCGCCTTGGCACCCTCGCCGACTTCGACGCGATGATCGCGGCCCTCCACGCCGCTGGCATCAAGCTCATCGTCGACATCGTTCCGAACCACTCCTCCGACCGGCACGAATGGTTCCAGCAGGCGCTGGCCGCGCCCAAGGGCTCGCCCGAACGCGACCGGTACGTCTTCCGCGACGGCCTCGGCCGCAACGGCGAACTGCCGCCCGCCGACTGGACCTGCATGTTCGGCGGCCCGGCGTGGGAGCCCGTGGGCGACGGCCAGTGGTATCTCCACCTGTTCGCGCCCGAGCAACCGGACTTCAACTGGCGCAACGAAGAGGTGCGCGCGGACTTCCTCAGGACGCTGCGCTTCTGGTCCGACCGGGGCGTGGACGGCTTCCGGGTCGACGTCGCGCACGCCCTCGCGAAGGACCTGCCCGACGACCTGCCCTCCGAGGCCGAACTCCGGGAGATGGACCGCGCCACCGGCACACACCTGCTGTGGGACCGCGACGAAGTGCACGACATCTACGCCGACTGGCGCGGCGTCTTCAACGAGTACGACCCGCCGCGCATCGCCGTCGCCGAAGCCTGGGTCGACCCGCCCTCGCGCCGCGCCCGCTACGCCAGCGACTCGGGTCTGGGCCAGGCGTTCAACTTCGACCTGCTCGAAGCCGATTTCGACGCGGGGGCGTTCCGCAGGATCATCGTCGACAACCTCGACCAGGCCGCGGCCAGCGGCTCCTCGACGACCTGGGTGTTCTCCAACCACGACGTGGTGCGCCACGCGACCCGGTACGGCCTGCCGCCCAACGGTGACCGGCCGCGCCACCACAACCGCGCGTGGCTCCTCTCTCGCGGCACGGAACCCGAGGTCGACGCGGCCGCCGGGCTGCGACGCGCCCGAGCCGCGACGCTGCTCATGCTCGCGCTCCCCGGCAGCGCGTACCTCTACCAGGGCGAAGAGCTCGGGTTGGGCGAGGTCGCGGAGATCCCGGACGCGGAACGGCAGGACCCGACCTTCTTCCGCAGCCCCGGCGTGGACGTGGGCCGCGACGGCTGCCGCGTGCCGATCCCTTGGACCGAGCAGGGCGAGTCGTACGGGTTCGGCAGCGGCGAAGCCCATCTGCCGCAACCGGAATGGTTCGGACCGGTCTCGGTCGAGGCGCAGTCGGCCGATCCGGCCTCGACGCTCAACCTGTACCGCGACGCGCTCGCGCTGCGGCGCAGGCTCCAGACCGACGAGTCCCTGACGTGGGTGGCCTCCGAACCGCAGGTCCTGCACCTGCGGCGGGCCAACGGCTGGGAGGCCGTGGCGAACTTCGGCGCGACCGCCGTGCCGCTGCCCGCCGGCGAGGTGCTGCTGTCGAGCGGTCCGATCGAGGGCGAGCTGCCCGCCGAGACCACGGTCTGGCTGCGGAACGGCTCGTGATCCGGCCCGGCTCCGGTGCGCTTGCGACGCTCCGGAGCCGGGGTCTGGTGCCGCAGCGGCCAGTGGGGTAGGCTCAGGCCCGGCAGCTGAATGAAACGATTCAATCTCACCATCGAGTTTCGGCGTCGAACAGGTGAGCACCTGGCAACAGCATCCAGGTGAACGGCAATTTCAAGTGTTGAATCGATATAAACGTCTCCGGTACCGACCGGGGGAAGGAGCACGGGCCATGGACGCACCCCTGGTGAAGGCGGCGCTGCGCGGGTTGAGCATCGAGGTTCCCTCGTGGGCCTACGGGAACTCGGGCACCCGCTTCAAGGTCTTCGGCCAGCCCGGCGTGCCGCGCGATCCGTTCGAGAAGATCGCGGACGCCGCCGAGGTCCACCGCTACACGGGTGCGGCACCCACGGTCTCGCTGCACCTCCCGTGGGACGAAGTGGACGACTACGCCGAGCTGGCCGCCCACGCCGCCGAGCGCGGCGTCGCCATCGGCGTCATCAACTCCAACACCTTCCAAGACGACGACTATATGCTCGGCTCGGTCTGCCACCCCACTGCGGCCGTGCGCCGCAAGGCGATCGACCACCTGCTCGAATGCGTCGACGTCATGGACGCCACGGGTTCCCGCGACCTGAAGCTCTGGTTCGCCGACGGCCTCAACTACCCCGGCCAGGACGACCTCCGCGCCCGCCAGGACCGGCTCGCAGAAGCGCTCGACGAGGTCTACGCCCGGCTCGGCGACGAGCAGCGCATGATCCTCGAGTACAAGTTCTTCGAGCCCGCCTTCTACGCCACCGACGTGCCCGACTGGGGCACCGCGTATGCGCACACACTCCGCTTGGGCCCCAAGGCGAAAGTCGTGGTCGACACCGGGCACCACGCCCCCGGGACCAACATCGAGTTCATCGTCGCCTTCCTGCTCCGCGAAGGCAGGCTCGGCGCGTTCGACTTCAACTCCCGCTTCTACGCCGATGACGACCTCATCGCCGGGGCGGCGGACCCCTTCCAGCTCTTCCGCATCATGCACGAGGTCGCCCAGGGCGGCGGCCTCGATGCGGGCGTGAACTTCATGCTCGACCAGTGCCACAACATCGAGCCGAAGATCCCCGGCCAGATCCGGTCGGTGATGAACGTGCAGGAGGCGACCGCGAAAGCACTGCTGGTGGACACGGATGCGCTCAGGGCCGCGCAGGCGGCCGGGGAGGTGCTGGGGGCCAACGCGGTGCTGATGGACGCCTACAACACCGACGTCCGCCCGCTGCTCGCCGAACTCCGCGAGGAGCAGGGCCTCGAGCCCGACCCGATGCGGGCGTTCGCCGACTCCGGGTACGCCGAGAAGATCGCCCTCGAGCGCGTGGGCGGCGCACAGGCCGGTTGGGGGGCTTGAGCGCCGCCCGGTCTATACGATGCATCCACCCGCCACCTCCTGATAGGCCCGAACCATGACGAAGCGACAATTCCCCCGCCCCAAGGACCTGCTGCCCTTGGTGAAGTTCAAGAAGCCGGAACTCAACGCCAAGCGGCGGCGCCTGCGAGCCGCGCTCACGATCGAGGATCTGCGCCGGATCGCCAAGAAGCGCACGCCCCGAGCCGCGTTCGACTACACCGAGGGCGCGGCCGAGGCCGAGCTGTCCCTGGCCCGGGCGCGGCAGGCGTTCTGCGACATCGAGTTCCACCCCGCGATCCTGCGCGACGTCTCGAAGCTCGACACGGGCTGGGACGTGCTCGGGCGGCGGTCCGCGCTGCCGTTCGGCATCGCGCCCACCGGTTTCACGCGGATGATGCACACCGAGGGCGAGCGGGCCGGCGCCGGCGCCGCTGCCGCGGCCGGTATCCCGTTCGCGCTGTCCACGATGGGCACCACGCCGATCGAGGACGTGGCGGAGGCCGGTGGCGAGCGCGGCCGCAACTGGTTCCAGCTGTACATGTGGAAGGACCGCGACCGCTCCATGGCCCTGGTCGACCGGGCCGCGGCGGCCGGGTTCGACACGCTGCTGGTCACAGTGGACGTTCCAGTAGCGGGCGCGCGCCTGCGCGACAAGCGCAACGGCTTCGCGATCCCGCCGGAACTGACAGCGAAGACGTTCTTCGACATGGCGAGGCACCCGAACTGGTGGTTCGACATGCTCACCACCGAACCGCTCGCGTTCGCCTCGCTGAGCCGCTGGTCGGGGACCGTGGCCGAGCTGCTGAACACCATGTTCGACCCCACGGTGGACTACGAGGACCTGGCCTGGATCAAGGAGCAGTGGCCCGGCAAGCTCGTGGTCAAGGGCGTCCAGACCGTCGCGGACGCGAAGCGATTGGCGGACATGGGCGTCGACGGCATCACGCTCTCCAACCACGGCGGTCGCCAGCTCGACCGCGCCCCGATCCCGTTCCACCTGCTGCCCGAGGTGGTGCGCGAGGTCGGCCGGGACACCGAGGTGCACGTGGACACGGGCATCATGTCGGGTGCGGACATCGTCGCGTCGATCGCGCTGGGCGCCCGGTTCACGATGATCGGCCGGGCCTACCTGTACGGCCTCATGGCGGGCGGGCGCGACGGCGTGGACCGCACGATCGCCATCCTGAAAGAAGAGGTCGAACGCACGATGAAGCTCCTCGGCGTGGCGAGCCTGGAAGAACTGGAACCGGGGCACGTGACGCAGCTCCGGCGCCTCATCCCCCGCTGAGCGAGGGCGGCCGCAATGCCGGCCGCAACATGGCTCCGCGAGACCGCCTTTCGAAGAACCTCTATGTCATCGCGCCCGACTCCACCGCCTCCGAGGCCGAGATCGCAGCGGCCATGGATCGCCACGACGGCCTCAGGGCCGGCTGGGGCGGGCCGAAACCGGGCTGGTTCCAGACCGTCGAGCGGGTCGGCCGCTGGTGGTACCTCATCGCCGCCGTCCTCGGCTCCGTCTCGTTCATCCTCTTCGCGCCCAATGAGGCCTCCGGCGCCGGCGAGGTCGGGACGGGGCGCCGCCATGGACCAGATCCAGGAACGGTGGCGCCGAGCCGACCCCGAAGCGGCAGCGGAATTCGACGCGAAGCTCCGCGACATCCGGGAGACGCTCGCCCCCTTCCGCAAGGACGGCAAGGCCTGATCCCCGCCGAACACGAACGGCACCGCGGCTACGCTTCGGCCATGGAGCAGATCGGCGGGGGACGCGCATCCCAGGTGTTCGCACTCGACGACCGAAAGGTCTTGCGGCGCGGCCCGTTCGACGCCGCGGCGGAGGCGCGGTTGATGCGGTACCTCCACGACCTCGGGTTCCCGGTCCCGGAGGTGTTCGCCGCCGACGGCGCTGAGATGACCATGCAGCGCTTGAACGGCCGCACGCTCGGCGCCGAGGTCGGCGCCGGGACGATCGGTGTCCCCGAGGCCGCGAAGATCCTCCTCGATCTCCACGACCGCCTCCACGAGATCGACGCCCCCAGGTTTCTGGCAAGCTCGACGCGCGAATTCGAGATGGCCAGGGCCGGAACACGGAAGGTGCTCCACCTCGATCTCCACCCGGAGAACGTGATCATCACCGACGACGGCCCGTTCCTCATCGACTGGACCAACGCGACCGCAGGCGATCCGGAGTACGACCTGGCCGTCTCCTGGGCGATCATCGCGGGCATCGACGTGACCGAGCTCGGCCCCGACACCGCCGCGCAGTCGGCCTGGTTCGAAGCGGCCCGGGCCGGACTCCTCACCACGATCGGGGGGCGAACAAGCCGCCCCGCGCTGGACATCGCCGTCGCCTACCGCACCGCCGACCCGAACACGAACGCAGCAGAAGCGGCACGCCTCCACAAGGCCCTCAACGATTCATGACCTGGCCCGATGACTGGCGGCGGCCGTTCTGGAACGTCGCAGGGCCGCGGGGCCGGCGCGGATCGTCGCGACGGCCCCGCGATGTCACCAGTCGTGGACGGTCCCGTCGGCGAGGCGATTGTAGGGCAGGTAGGCCTGGACGTACGGGTACTTCCCGGCCTCGTCGGTGTCGAGTTCGACGCCGAGGCCCGGTTGGTCGCCGGGGTGGAGACGGCCGTCGGTCCAGGTGAAGGACTGCTGGAAGACCTGGTCGGTCTTGGCGCCGTGCCGCATGTACTCCTGGATGCCGAAGTTGTGGACGGCGAGGCCCAGGTGCATCGCGGCGGCCATGCCCACGGGTGAGATGTCCGTGGGGCCGTGCATGCCGGATTTGACCTGGTACTGCGCGGCGTAGTCGAGGATCTTCTTGAGGTGGCTGATGCCGCCGGTGTGGGTGACGGCGGAGCGGACGTAGTCGATGAGCTGTTCGCGGATGATCTGCTGGTAGTCCCAGACGGTGTTGAAGATTTCGCCGATCGCGAGCGGGGTGGTGGTGTGCCGGCGGACGAGACGCAGGGCCTCCTGGTTCTCGGCCGGGGTGACGTCCTCGAGCCAGAACAGGTCGTACGGTTCGAGGGACGTGCCGAGCTTCGCGGCCTGGATCGGGGTGAGCCGGTGGTGGGCGTCGTGGAGCAGCGGGAGTTCGGGACCGAATTCGTTCCGGACGGCTTCGAAGACGCTGGGGACGTGCCGCAGGTAGGCGCGGGTGTCCCAGTCCTCCTCATTGGGCAGTGCGCCGCGCTGGGCGGGTTCGTGATCGTAGCGGACGCCTTGCATCGCCGCGAAGGTGGCGTTCGAGGCGATGCCGTAGATGGATCTGAGGCCGGGGACGCCGGTCTGGACGCGGAGGGCCCGGTAGCCCTGCTCCTGGTGGGAGCGAATGGAGTCGAAGAGTTCCTCGGTGGTCTTGCCGGAAGCGTGGCCGTAGGCGAGGAGGCCGGTGCGGGAGGCGCCGCCGAGGAGTTGGTAGACGGGCATCCCGGCGGCCTTGCCCTTGATGTCCCACAGCGCCATGTCGACTGCGGCGATCGCGGCCATGGTGACGGGGCCGCGCCGCCAGTACGCGGAGCGGTAGAGGAACTGCCAGGTGTCCTCGATGCGGTGGGCGTCGCGGCCCAGCAGCAGCGGGACCACGTGGTCCTTGAGGTAGGCGACGACGGCGAGCTCGCGGCCGTTCAGGGTCGCGTCGCCGAGGCCGGTAAGGCCGTCGTCGGTGGTGAGTTTGAGCGTGACGAAGTTCCGGTCGGGACTGGTGACGATGACTTCGGCTCTGTCGATGATCATGGCGGGCTCCTAAGAGGATCGGCCGGTCGTGTGGCCGTCGAGGCCGGTCCGGCAGTGGCGCGGGCGGCAGCGGCCGTCTCGGGTCGGCGTTCGCGAGTGAACACGCCCTTCTCGTTCCCGTCAACCCGCCGCCCGTCGGTTGCCAGCCGTCCCGGGGGCGGGGACGGGGCGGTATCGCATCGTCGTGGCGAGGTCATGAGCGATATGCCGACACGTGACTGAACAATTGTCAACCGATTGCCAGTCACTTTTTCGAGGAGCCCTCGGCATTTCAAATGCGGCAGGCCTCCGGTATGCTCGGTAGGCCCTGTCTCGCAAACCGACAGAGCGGCACCAATCGATTGCCGGATGACAACCCCCGGCAACAAGCGCGAAAGGGGAGGCATGGAGCAGTCCGACGCCGCCATCCGAACCCGAGCCGCCGAGCGCAAGGCGCCCCCGACGATCTACGACATCGCCCGGTTGACCGGGGTGAGCCCTTCGACCGTGTCCCGCGCGCTCAACAAGCCCGGCCGCCTCAATGCGCAGACCGAGCGGCGCATCCGCGACGCCGCCGCCGAGCTCGGCTACCGCATCAACCCGATGGCGCGGGCCCTGCCGACCGGCAAGACCGGCACACTGGGCCTGCTCGTCTCCGACATCACCAACCCGGCGTACTTCGACCTGGTGCGCGGCGCCGAGCGGGTCGCCTCCGAGACCGGCATGACGATCGTCTTCGCCGACTCGCAGGAATCCCCCGAGCTCGAGCGGGCCACCGCCGAGCGACTGCAGACCTCAGTGGACGGACTGCTGCTGGTCGGCTCGCGCCTGGAGGATCACCAGATCCAGGACCTCTCGTCGGTGAAGCCGCTCGTGGTCGTCAACCGCCTGGTCGAGGGCATCCCTGCCGTCATTCCCGATGTGCGGCCGGGGATCACGACCGCACTGGAGCTGCTGCGCGAGGCCGGGCACCGGCGGATCGCCTACCTCGCCGGGCCCGAGGCCTCGTGGATGAACGGCCAGCGCTGGCAGCACGCGTTCGAGATCGCGGTGGAATGGGACATGTCCATCGTGGAGATCAAGTCGAACGCGCCGACCCGCGAGGGCGGCGCCGAGGCGTTCGGGCGGGTCAAGGCCGCCGACGTGAGCGCGGTCCTCGCCTACAACGACCTGGTCGCGCTGGGGCTGCTGCGGGAGTGCCGCGACCACGGGCTGGACGTGCCGGGCCGGTTGAGCATCATCGGGTTCGACGACATCTTCGGGGCGGACCTGCCGACCCCGGCCCTGAGCACGATCCGGATGCCGTTGGCGGCCCTCGGGGAGCGTGGGATCAGGCGGCTGCTGACCGAGATCGACGGCGGCGAATCGGAGGACGAGTCGGCGCTGCCGACGGAGTTCGTCGGCCGTGAGTCGATCGCGGCGGCCAGGTCCTAGACGGCTCGCAGGAGGGCGTCGAGCGCGGGGTTGCCATGGCGGTGGCGCCAGACGCCGTGGAGTTCGACGGTGTCCGGCGGCAGGTCGTCGATGTCGAGGAAGACCAGGTTCGGGAGGTTGAACGCGCTCGCCGAGGAGGGCACGAGCGCGACGCCCAGTCCGGCGTTGACGACGGACAGGACCGTGTGGACCTGGCTGATGTGCTGCACGTAGCGCGGGCGCAGGTGGGCCTGCTGGAACGCGGCGACGACGAGTTCGTAGAAGTACCGGGCCTCTGAGGGCGAGTAGGTGACGACGTCGTGCTCGGCGATGTCCCTCATGGTGGGCGTTCGCCCGAGTCGGGTCAGGACGTGGTCGCGCGGGGCGGCGAGGATGAGCGAATCCCTTGCCACGAGCCGTGAGTCGAGCAGGTCCGAGCGCGGGACCTGGCGCACCAGGCCCACTTCGATCTCCCCGGCGAGGAGGGCGTCGAGCTGCGCGTGGGTGACCATCTCACTGAGGACGAGGTCGACGCCGGGCAGTTCGGCGGCGGCCACACTGATCCATCGCCCCAGGACGGTGAGGGCCGAGACGGCGGTGAAGCCGATCCTGATGGTGCCGGCGGTGCCGGCGGCGACGCGGCGGGCGCGCAGCGGAGCAGTGTCCGCAGTGGACAGGAGTCGCCGGGCCTCGTCGAGGAAGATGCGTCCGGCCGGGGTGAGTTCGGCTCCGCGCTGGGTGCGGACGAAGAGGTCGAAGCCGATCACGCGTTCGAGGCGCTGGATCTGGCGGCTCAGCGGCGGTTGCGTCATGCGCAGTCGCTCTGCGGCCCTTCCGAAGTGGGCCTCTTCGGCGACGGCCACGAATCCGCGGAGCTGGTCGAGTGTGTATCCCACGTCTCCTGTGGCCATGCTCTGAAGGTATCAGTCGATGTCAATTCAGTGTTGGACCGGTATGAGTCGTGGGGGTTACGGTACGGGCCACATCGACACCACAGGAGATCTCCGCATATGTCCCGATACTCCCCCGCAGCGATCCAGCGCGCGCTGGGCGAGGGGCTGCTGTCCTTCCCCGTGACCCACTTCAAGCACGACCTCTCCTTCGACGAGGCCGGTTACCGGAAGCACCTGGGGCACTTGGCGTCGTTCCCTGCGGCGGGCCTGTTCGCGGCGGGCGGGACGGGCGAGTTCTTCTCGCTCACACCGGAAGAGGTCGGGCGGGTCGTTCGCGTCGCCGCCGACGAGGCGGCCGGAGCCGTCCCGATCATCGCCCCGGCGGGCCAGGGCACGGCCCAGGCGGTCGCGTTCGCCCGGGACGCCGAGGCGGCCGGGGCCGACGCGGTGCTGCTGTTCCCGCCGTACCTCACCGAGGCCGGGCAGGACGGCCTCGCCGCGCACGTGCGGGCGGTGTGCGAGGCGACCCCGCTGGGCGTCATCGTCTACCACCGGTCCAATGCGGACTACAGCGTCGCCACTGTGGAGCGCCTTGCGGCCGAGTGCCCGAACCTGGTGGGGTTCAAGGACGGCGTGGGCGACATCGAGTTCATGACCCGCCTGTACGCGACCCTCGGCGACCGGCTGCTGTACATCGGCGGCCTCCCCACGGCCGAGACCTTCGCGCTCCCGTACCTCCAGCTCGGCGTCACCACGTACTCCTCGGCGATCTTCAACTTCGTGCCCGCGTTCGCGCTCGCGTTCTACGACGCGGTGCGCGCCGGGGACCGCGACGAGGTGTACCGGCGGCTGCGCGCGTTCGTGCTGCCGTACCTCGACATCCGCAACGCCGGAAAGGGCTACGCGGTGTCGATCGTCAAGGCGGGCATGACGGCCGTGGGCCGCACGGCCGGGCCGGTGCGACCGCCGCTCACCGATCTGGGCGAGGGCGAACTCGCCGCGCTCGCCGCGCTGATCGAGGCGTCCGGGTCATGACCGGATTCGAACCGGCCGCTGCCGCAGCGGAACAGGCGACCACCCCCACCGTGACCGCGATGCGGGTCGTGCCCGTGGCCGGGCGGGACTCCATGCTGCTCAACCTCTCCGGCGCGCACTCGCCGTACTTCACCCGGAACCTGGTGATCCTCACCGACGAGGCCGGGAACACCGGCGTGGGCGAAGTGCCCGGCGGCGAGGCCATCGCGCAGACCCTTCGGGACGCCGCCGATCTCGTACTGGGGTCGTCGATCGGGGCGTTCCGGTCCCTCCTCGAGGCGGTGCGCCGCCGCTTCGCCGACCGGGACGCGGCCGGGCGGGGGCAGCAGACCTTCGACCAGCGCGTCACCGTGCACGTGCGGACCGCCCTCGAAGCGGCGCTGCTGGACCTGCTCGGCAAGCACCTCGGCGTCCCCGTGGCCGAACTGCTCGGCGACGGGCCGCAGCGCTCCAGCGTCCCCGTCCTGGGCTACCTGTTCTTCGTCGGCGACCGGGGCCGCACCGACCTGCCGTACCGGGACGGATCCTATGAGGACGACGATTGGCTGCGGCTGCGCGACGAGGCCGCGATGACGCCGGGGGCCGTGGTGGCCCTGGCCGAAGCGGCCGAGGCGCGGTACGGGTTCCGGGACTTCAAACTCAAAGGCGGGGTGCTGCCCGGACCGGAGGAGGCCGAGGCCGTCACGGCGCTCGCCGAGCGGTTCCCCGACGCGCGGATCACGCTGGACCCCAACGGGGCCTGGTCGCTCAGCGAGGCGATCGACCTGTGCCGGGGACTGGACGGCGCGCTGGCGTACGCCGAGGACCCTTGTGGAGCCGAGAACGGCTACTCGGGTCGCGAGGTGCTGGCGGAGTTCAAGCGCGCCACCGGGATGCGGACGGCGACGAACATGATCGCCTGCGACTGGCGGGAGTTCGCGCACGCGGTGCGCGGCGGCGCCGTCGACATCCCGCTGGCCGATCCCCATTTCTGGACCATGGCCGGTTCCGTGCGGGTCGCGCAGGCCTGCGAGGCCTTCGGCCTGACGTGGGGTTCCCACTCCAACAACCACTTCGACGTGTCGCTGGCGATGTTCACGCACGTCGCCGCCGCAGCGCCCGGTGCGATCACCGCCATTGACACGCACTGGATCTGGCAGGACGGCCAGCGCCTCACGACAGTGCCCCCGCGCATCGCGGACGGCGCGATCGCGGTGCCCACCGCGCCGGGTCTCGGGGTCGATCTCGATATGGCGCAGGTGGAAGCAGCACATGAGCGGTATTCCAGATACGGCTTGGGCGCGCGCGACGACGCGGCCGCTATGCAATACCTTGTCCCCGGATGGATGTTCAACCCGAAACGCCCCTGCCTGGGGTGAATTCGCGGCTATTCGATCGCTTAAAGGAGCAGACAATGCAACACCCCTTCCCCCGACGCGGACTGCTCGCCGGTCTCGCCGCCGTGCCTCCCCTCGCCGCGCTGTCGGCGTGCCAGGTGCAGGGCGGGGCTGACGAGGCGAACGCGTCGTTCCCGACCCGCGCGGTCGACTTCTGGGTCCCGTTCGACGCCGGCGGGTCGGGCGACCTGATCAGCCGCGCGATCGCCAAAGCCGCCGAAGCGCCGCTGGGGCAGTCCCTTCCGGTCACGAACAAGCCCGGTGCCAACGGCGCCGTCGGGCTCAAGGAACTACTCGCGGGCAAGTCGGACGGCTACACGATCGCCCTCGCCGTCAAGTCGCTGTTCGCCATCGGCCCGCTCGTCGTCGACGACCCCGACGCGGTGGTCATCGAGGACCTGCGCATCATCACCACGTTGACCAATGAGGGCTATGTGCTCGTGGTGCACGCCGACTCTCCTTATCAGACGCTTGAGGATCTGCTCGCCGCCGACCAGGTGAACTTCGGGACCACGGGTGTGGGGACCGGTTCGCAGCTCTCGGCGGGACTGCTGTTCGGGATCGCCGGAGTCAACGCCACCGACGTCCCGTTCGACGGCGGCGGTCCCACGGTGACCGCGCTGCTGGGCAAGGACATCGAAGCGGCGTCGCTGTCGCTCGCGGAGACGATGCCGCACATCGCGGCCGGTGACATGCGGCCGCTGTGCGTGTTCTCCGAGGAGCGCAGCGTCTACCTCGACGATGTGCCGACCGCGTTGGAGATCGGCCACAACATCCTCGTCGACCAGCGCCGGTTCATCGTCGTCCCGGGCGACACCCCCGACGAGGTCGTGGGCGCGCTGACGCTCGCCTTCGAGGAGGCCCGCGAGGGCTCCGAGTACGGCCAGTTCCTGCAGGACAACTTCATGGAGCGCTGGGAGGTCGACGGCATGGAGGCGGAACTGCACCTGGCCGAGGCCACCGAGCAGTTCGCCGCGCAGATCGCCGACTCCGGCGTCACGCTCGGCAGCGCGGAATGAGCGAGGCGGTCATGGTCGATACCGAACCCGAAGCGGCCCAGGGCGAAGCTGAGGCGCCGCGAGTGGGCGGGCGCGTCCAGTCGGTCATCGCGGGTGCGATCCCCGTGGCGCTCGGCGCCGTCGCCGCCTGGCTGAGCTTCGGATTGAACATCGGGAGCCTCACCGAGCCCGGGCCGGGGCTCTGGCCGCTGATCGTGGCCGGACTCCTCGTGGCCTCCGGGATCGGGATCATCGCCGTGACCGCCAAGACCCGCCGGGACACCGAGGCGTTCACAAGAGGGACCGCGGCGGTTCTCGCCGCCGCGGGCGGCCTCGCCGTGTACGCCTCGCTGTACGAGATCGTGGGTTTCGAGGTGCCGACGGCGCTCCTGCTGTTCGCGTGGCTGCGGCTGCTCAGCCGGGAATCGTGGCTCACGAGCGCGGTCCTGTCGGTGGCCGTCACGGCGGTCGCATACGTGCTGTTCATCATCGGGCTCAACGTGCCGCTTCCGCACCTCATCGCCTTCTGATCAGTCCCCACTGGAGTATCGAACGTGGACTTCTCCTCCGTGCTCTCCGGGTTCGCGGTGGCGTTCGAGTGGCAGAACATCCTCTTCTGCCTGCTCGGCGTCACCGTCGGGATGCTGATCGGCGTGCTGCCGGGCCTCGGCCCGGCCGCGACGATCGCGATCCTGCTGCCCATCACCTACAACCTGGAACCGACGGCGGCCGTCATCATGCTCGCCGGGATCTTCTACGGCGCGCAGTACGGCGGCACCATCACTTCGGTGCTGCTCAAGCTGCCCGGCGAGGCCTCCACCGTGGTCACCGCGCTCGACGGGCACGCGCTCGCGCGGCGCGGCGAGGCCGGTCCCGCGCTCGGGATCGCCGCGATCGCCTCCTTCATCGGCGGCACCGCTTCGATCATCCTGCTCTCGTTCATCGCCCCGGCCCTGGCCGGCGTCGCGCTGGCGTTCGGCTCGGCCGAGTACACGATCCTGGCGCTCATAGGGATCTTCCTGGTCGGGACGCTCGGGAACGGGTCGATCATCAAGAGCGCCGCCGCCGCGGCCGCGGGGCTGCTGCTGGCCACGGTGGGGCTCGACCCGCTGATGGGCACGCCGCGGTTCACGTTCGGCACCGACCAGCTCGCCGACGGCATCGATTTCACCATCGTCGCCATGGGCCTCTTCGGGGTCGGCGAGATCCTGTACAACCTCGAGCACCGGAACCGGCCCCAGACGGCGGTCCCCTCGTTCGGGCGGGCGATCCCCGGCCGGCTGCACTGGCTCAAGTCGCGCCTGGCGATCCTGCGCGGCTCGGTCACCGGCTTCATCCTCGGCATCCTGCCCGGCGGCGGTGCGACCATGTCCTCGCTGGTGGCGTACGCCGTCGAGAAGCGCAGTGCGAAGGACCCGTCCCGGTTCGGCAAGGGCGCCATAGAAGGCGTCGCCGGACCCGAGTCGGCCAACAACGCGGCGGCGACCTCGTCGTTCATTCCGCTGCTGACGCTGGGCATCCCGGCGAACGCGACCATGGCGGTGCTGTTCGGCGCGCTCATGCTGCAGGGCATCACGCCGGGGCCGGGGCTCATGAGCGACCACCCGGACGTGTTCTGGGGCGTCGTGAACTCGATGTACCTCGGGAACCTCCTGCTGCTGGTGCTGAGCATCCCGCTCATCGGGCTGTTCGTGCGGATGCTCAAGGTGCGCCCGGGCGTCCTGGCGCCGATCACCGTGGTGATCACGATGATCGGCACCTACTCGATCCGCAACAACGCGTTCGACATGCTGCTCGTGATCGGGCTCGGGCTGCTCGGCTACGGGATGCGCAAGCTCGGGTTCGAGCCGGGGCCGTTCGTCCTCGCGTTCGTGCTCGGCTCGCTCCTGGAGGCGTCGTTCCGCCGCTCGATGCGGATCTTCGGCGGCGACGTGACCGAGTTCGTGCAGCGCCCCGTCTCCGGGACGCTCGTGGCGATCCTGGTCCTGACCGTGGTCGTCGTGCCGCTGCTCCGCAAGGTCCGCACCCGCCAGACGGCGAACGCGGAACAGTCCGGCGTCACGGCCGAATAGCGATCATGGGAGGCCGAGGGTCGTCTCGTCGCCCGCGATCCCGTGCCTCATCGGCACGGGACGCAAGGCGGGTGTGCCGAAGCTCGAACCCGAACCGGCGGCCGCGCCAGCAAAGTGACGCGGGGCTCCCGGCGTGCTCCGCTCGATGCGCTTGGGCCGCGGCGCCGGACCCGGGGGCGAGTCACCGCCTGACGGCGCGCCGCATGGAGACGGCGTGTGTGAGTTGCGGCACTCCGTCGGGGGTTTCCACATGGTTCCCGATGATTTCTCGCTTATATCCATTTCGGTCGGCGCTGATGTCCTGTCATGGTGGGGCGCAAGGGAATCGACTTCCCTTGCATCTCGATCGCGATCGGCGCCGCCCACCCCGGCGCCTGCACCCGTCACCACGAGGAGCCGTCTTGTCAGGTACACAACGATGGCGTCAAGTACTCGCCGTCTCGCTAATGGGAGCGCTATCATCGGCATTCGCCGGTGCCGGACCCGCCTTGGCGCAGACCGAGACCGACGCGACAGCACTCACCGAACAGAAGGTCGACCCCGACCTGCTGGCCGAGATCCGCGCCGAGGGCGAAGCCGAACTCTGGGTCCAGTTCGACGGCGGCCCGGACTACTCCGCCGCATTCGACGCCGAGACCAAGGCCGAGAAGGGCGCGGCCGCCATCGAGGCGGCGAAGGCGTTCGCGGAGTCCTCCCAGGCCGAGCTGAGGGCCGCCCTCGACGAAGCCGGCGTGGCATACGAGTCCTATTGGGCCTCATCGACGCTCAAGGTGAGCGGCGATGCCGGACTGCTCGAGACCATCACCGCGTTCGACGAGGTCGCGGCCATCGTCGACACCCCTGAAGTCGTGACCGTCGAACCGGTCGCACCCGCCGACACCGCACTCGATGCGGCCTCCGCGGGCTGGGGCGTCGCCGACATCAACGCGCCCGCCGTCTGGGACCAGCTCGGCGTCACCGGCGAAGGCGTCGTCGTCGCCAGCATCGACTCCGGCGTCCAGTACGACCACCCGGCGCTGGTGAACCAGTACCGGGGCAACAACGGCGACGGCACCTTCACCCACGACTACAACTTCTACGACGTCGAAGGCCGCTGCGGCGCCGCCCCGTGCGACCTCAGCAACCACGGCACCCACACCGTCGGCACCATGGTCGGCGACGACGGCGCGGGCAACCAGATCGGTGTCGCGCCCGGCGCCGAATGGATCGCCGCCAACTACTACGGCAGCAGCATGGAATCGGTGCTCAAGGCCGGGCAGTGGATGGTCGCGCCCACCGACTCGCAGGGGAACAACGCCGACCCGGCCGAAGCACCCGACATCATCAACAACTCCTGGGGCCGGGACGGCGACGACGACCCGTACTTCGAGGACATCGTGAACCTCTGGCACGCCGCCGGGATCATCCCGGTGTTCGCCGCGGGCAACAGCGGTCCGGTCTGCCTCACCGCCAACGCCCCCGGCGCCTACGCGAACGTGATCGCCGTGGGCGCCTACGGCTCCAGCGGCGCGATCGCCGACTTCTCCTCCCGCGGGCCCACCAGCGACGGGCGCGTCAAGCCCGACGTGTCAGCCCCCGGGTCGGGCATCCTCTCCTCAGTGCCCGGCAGCGGCTACGGCTCGCAAAGCGGCACCTCGATGGCCGCGCCGCACGTGGCCGGGGCCATCGCCCTGATGATGGAGGCCGAGCCCGCCCTCCGCGGCGACTACGGCCTCGTCTACGAGATGCTCACCGGCTCTGCTCGATACACCGAGGACGACCAGTGCGGCGGCACCGCCGAGGCGAACAACGTCCACGGGCACGGGCGCATCGACGCCTTCGCGGCCGCACAGGCCCTGCCCGACGGCGATTCCGGTTCCATCACCGGCACCGTCACCGGTCCCGACGGCTCGCCGCTGGCGGACGCGGAGCTGGTCTTCGACGGGGCGTTCGACCGCCGCGCCACCACCGGCGCCGACGGCCGGTACGCCGTGACGTTCGCCCTCACCGGGCAGCACGCGGTGACCGTGGAGAAATTCGGCTACCAGACGGCCACCGGGACGGTGACCGTGGCGGCCGGGCAGACCGCCGTGTTCGACGCCGCGCTGACCCCGCTTCCCACCACTGTGGTCACCGGTACCGTGGTCGACGGCTCCGGTCACGACTGGCCGCTGGCCGCGACCGTGGCTTCGGCGGGCGGCGAGGTCGCCACCGAGACCGATCCGCTCACCGGAGCGTTCGAGCTGACGCTGCCCACCGGCGGCGTGGAGCTGGTCGTTGCGCCCGAATACGGCGGGTACCAGACCGTCCGGATCGAGGCGAACGCGGCGAACCTGCACGTCGAAGTGCCGGTCGCGAGCGGCTGCACTGCGCCCGGCTACGCGTTCGACCCGCTGGGCACCGGCTTCGAGACCGGGACAACGCCGCTGGGGTGGGCCGTGGACAACCGCGGCCCCGAGCCGTGGACCTTCGACGACGCCTACGACTACGGCAACCGCACCCCGGGCTCGGGCGGCTTCGCCTTCGCCCGGCCGCCCGGCGGCGGCACCATGGACACCGACCTCGTCTCGCCCGTGTTCGACCTGTCGAGCGCCCCGTCGCCGGTCCTGACCTTCGCCACCGACTTCAACGGGATCCTCCCGTATTCGCAGGCGACAGTCGCCATCAGCACCGACGGCGGCCAGACCTGGGAGGACGCCTGGACGGCGACGGAGCCGATGCGGGAGACCACGGTCACCGTGGATCTGAGCACCTGGGCCGCAGCAACATCGGCCCAGCTCAAGTTCCACTACTACCACGCCTACCGGTCGGGTTACTGGTGGCAGATCGACGACGTCCTCGTCGGCGGCACGCCGGATTGCGCCCCGGTCGCGGGCGGACTCGTGCGGGGCACGGTCACCGACCAGAGCGGCGCACCGGTCGCGGGCGCCGTGGTCGCCCACACCGCCTCCGGGCACTACGGCGTCTCGGGCGACGACGGCGTGTACTGGACCTTCGCGGCCGGTTCCGGATCGTCGCAGTTCACGGTGGTGGACGCCGAATCGGGCTCGGCGACGGGAACGGTCGACGTCGTCGCCGACGACGCGACCGAAGCGAACTTCACGCTCTCGCCGTAGCCTCCGCTCGGTACGGAACGGGCCCGGTGGCGATGCCCCGGGCCCGTCCTCCGCTATCGGTCGGGTTCGAGGAGGGCCGCGTAGAGGGTGAGGCCGGGGCCGAAGGCGAGGGCCACGACCGGCCCGGCCGGGGGTCCGGCGGCCAGGATCTCCTGCAGGACGAGCAGCACGGTGGGCGATGAGCAGTTGCCGTGTTCGGCGAGGACGTTCCGGGAGGTCGCGAGCGCGTCGGGTTCGAGTTCGAGGCCTTCGTCGATGGCGTCGAGGATGCGGGGGCCGCCGGGATGGACGGCCCAGGCGGCGACGTCGCGCACGTCGTGGCCGTGGCGGCCGAGGAGCTCTTTCACGAGCGGGCCGACATGTTCGGCGAGGGCGTCGGGCACCTCCGGGGAGAGGCCCATGCGGAAGCCGAGATCGGTGATGTCCCAAGTCATCTGATGGCGGCGGGCGGTGTCGGTGCGGGAGGCGATGTCGACCACGCGCAGTCCCGGTGCGGCGCCGGGGCGCAGGACGAGCGCGGCGGCGGCGTCGGCGAAGAGGGCGTGCGAGACCATCTGCTCGGGGTCGATGGACGCGGGCTGCAGGTGCAGCGAGGTGAGTTCGAGGCAGAGCAGGACGGCCGGGCGGTCGTGGGCCGCCACGTAGTCGGCGGCGGCGGCGAGGGCCGGGAGCGCAGCGTGGCACCCGGTGTGTCCGATGAGGAGCCTGCGGGCGTCGGGGGGCAGCGGGAGCATCCGCGCGAGTTCGACGTCGAGGCCGGGGGTCCGGTAGCCGGTGCAGGTGGCGACGGTGAGGAGGCCGATCTCCTCGGGGTCGGTCCCTGCGGCGGCGAGCGCCTTCCGGACGGCTTCGAGGCCGAGGGGCGGGGCGACCTCGCTGTAGCGGGCCATGCGTTCGGCGGTGGTCCAGTCGGCGACGGCCTTGAACTCGGCAGGGTCGGTGGCGGTGTGGCGGGAGCGCACCGCGGAGGCGGTGAAGATGCGCTGGGCGACGCGGCTGCGGGAGAAGTGCCAGCGGAACACGTCTTCCCACAGTGCGTCCTGGCTGTAGGCGGGCGGCAAGGCGGTGCCGATCCCGGCGATGCGGGCGGTCACCATCGCGGGACCTCGGCGTCGTGGTCGGGGTCGTCGCCGAGGGCGGCGACGCCGAGCCAGTCGGCGCACACGTCGGAGGTGGCCGGTTGCAGTGCGCCGCAGCGGGCGTCGCGGTAGAGGCGTTCGAGGGGGTGCCCGCGCCGGGACGCGGAGGCGCCGGCGGCTTCGAGCAGGGAGGAGGCGACTTGGACGGCGGTGTCCCCGGCGGTGAGCTTCGCCCGCCAGACCCAGCGGTTGGTCTCGGGATCGCCTGGGGCGGTGTCGATCCGCGCGGCGGTCTCGGCGACGACGAGTTCGGCGGCGGCCACGGCGGTGTCGGCGCGGCCGAGCCTGGCGCGGGCGGCGGGGAGGCGGCCGAGGCCGCGGCTGCGGAGGTGCTCGGCGGCGGCGTCCACGGCGGCGCGGGCGACGCCCGCGTAGACGGCGGAGTAGGAGGCCACGAGCCATTGCGGCATGGCTTCGGCGATCATGAGCGTCAGGCCTTCGACGCCGCCGAGGAGCGCGTCGGCGTCCACTTCGACGTCGAAGTGGACGTCCTGGCTTCCGGTGGCGCGCATGCCGAGCGAGTCCCAGGTCTCCTCGATGCGGATGCCTTCGCCGGCGGGGACGAGGAAGTAGGAGACCTGCGGTTCCTCGGCGTCCGCTTCGCGGGCGGTGACGAGGTAGGCGTCGACGTGCCCGGCGCCGGAGACGAACGCCTTGCTGCCGGTGATGCGGTAGCCGGCGTTGGTGCGGCGGTATGCGGTCGAGGTCTTCGAAAGACGCGAGCCGCTGCCGCGTTCGCTCATCGCGACGCCGTACAGCGCGCCGCCCGCCGCGGCTTCGAGCGCCTTGTCGCGGGCTTCGAAGGAGCTCTTCGGGGCGCCGAGCAGGCGCACGAGGTCGTCCGGGGTCTGTGCGAGCGCGCCGGTGACGGAGGCGTGCATGTTGAAGACGAGCGCCGTGGAGCCCGCGCCGCGCGCGAGGGCGGAGGCGACGCGCGAGTACTCGGCGAACGAGGCGCCGAATCCGCCGAGGCGTTCGGGCACCATGAGCCCGAACAGGCCCGCCGCGCGCAGATCGGCGAAGTCCGCTTTCGGGAACCTGCCGTGCTCGTCGTGGACGGCGGCGCGTTCGGCGAGGTCGGGCGCGAGTTCGCGGGCGAGCGCGAGCGCTCGTTCACCGGGGCTCTCTGCTGCAGTCATGCGGATCAGTGTCCCCCGGAACTCCGGGCTCGATCAACCCCAACCGATAACGCGACGGATATTCCAGTGTGGAGCAGCAAGGCGACGTCGATCAGGGCCACGAGCATGACCGCGCGGAACGCGGCCCTGGAGCGGGGCCGGTTGTCCAGGAGGAAGCCGACGACGAGGATGCCCACGGCCGCGGGCACCGTGGCCAGCCCGAGCGGCGAGGGCGGCCCGTGCGGGCCGAACACCAGCAGTACGGAGGCGGTCAGGACCAGGGCCGCCGTGGCGAAACGGCTGATCAGCGGGCCGAGGCGGTGGGGCAGGCCGCGCACGCCGGTGGCGGCGTCGTCGGCGAGGTCGGGCAGCGCGTTCACGAAGTGCGCCGCGGAGCCGAGCGTCGCGGCCGCCGCGATGAGCCACGGCGGCGGGAACGGTGCGCCGTTCGAGAGGAACGCGGGCAGGAGTCCGAAGGAGACGGCGAAGGGCACCACCGAGAAGGCGGTGGCCTTGAGGCCGAGGTCGTAGGCCCAGGCCGAGGCGAGGGCGGCGATATGCGCCGCGGCGGCGAGCGGGGCGGAGAACAGGGTGAGGCTCACGGCGGCGAACGCCGAGACGAGGAATGCGAGGCGCACCGAGGCGGGTCGGATCTCGTCGGCCGCCAAGGGCTTGTCGGTGCGGCCGACCCGTGCGTCGCGGGGGGCGTCGATGAGGTCGTTGAGCCAGCCGACGGAGAGCTGCCCGGCGAAGACGGCCGCGACGGCGACGGCGGCCGAGGCGGGCGCGCGGTCGGCGCCGATGGCGAGCCCGGCCGCGACGGCCGAGACGGCGACCGCGGGCAGCGGGTGGGAGGCCCGTACCAGCGCCCAGCTCGCCGCAACCTGCTTCACGGCTCACAGTGTGCCACGCTGACGGGATGAGCGGAAGCCCTGAGCGTCTGGCGCCCAATGACCCTGCGATGTACGACCGGCTGGCCGGGGAGTGGTGGCGGCCGCGAGGGGTGTTCGCAATGCTGCACTGGCTGGCGGCGGCGCGGGCCGCTCTGGTGCCGCCCGCTCCCGGCGAGGGCGCGGTCCTGGTCGATCTCGGGTGCGGGGCCGGACTCCTGGCGCCGCATCTGGACGGCAAGGGCTACACGCACATCGGCGTGGACCTCTCGCTGGGGGCGCTGCGGCAGGCCGCCGAGCACGGCGTGCTGGGCGTGCAGGGGGACGTGCTGGCGGTGCCGCTGCCCGATGCGTGCGCTGAGGTCGTGGTGGCGGGCGAGATCTTGGAGCATGTGCCCGATCTCCGCCGTGCGGTCGCGGAGGCGTGTCGGCTGCTGCGCCCCGGCGGGCTGCTCGTGATCGACACGCTCGCGGCGACCGCGATGTGCCGCCTGCTCGCCATCGGTGTCGCGGAACGTCTGCCGCGCATCGCCACCCGAGGGGTCCATGATCCGCGTCTGCTGGTGGACCGCGAGGTGCTCGTCGCGGCGTGCGCGAAGCACGATGTGGCGCTGGAGCTTCGCGGCATTCGCCCTAAGTTGACCGACTTCGCGGGCTGGCTCCTCGGCCGCCGGGAGACGGTCCGGATGGTCCCGGTGCCGACGACGGCGGTGCTGTTCCAGGCTCGGGGTCGCAAACGCGTCTAACCGCTGGTACGACCCGGACTGACGGTGCCTTTGGGAGGGGTGTTGCACGCGTCTCATCGGAGCGGTTATATTTGTTTGGTCATACCATTAAAAGAATGGCACCGGCAGCCAGCGCATACACCCCTTCTTGGCGTGTGAAGCCAGCCAAAGAATCCATTCCCGGCAGCCTGTATCCCCC
This sequence comes from Glycomyces sp. YM15, assembly GCF_016918015.1. Taxonomy (GTDB): domain Bacteria; phylum Actinomycetota; class Actinomycetes; order Mycobacteriales; family Micromonosporaceae; genus Glycomyces. Next base: position 82,469 of record NZ_JAERMK010000017.1, on the reverse strand, counting down.
AACGAAAGGCATCGCCATGGGCGACACCTCAAGCAACGTCCCCGCGTTCCGCATTCAGCGCCGCGGCCTCTTCCAGGCCGGAGCGGCAGGCGCGGTCGCCGCCTCCCTCGCCGGGTGCGCGGCGCTCGACGAAGGACCGGACGGCACCGCGGCGGGGTCCGACGAGCTCGCCGACCTCCTGCCCGCCTACACGCCGTACGAGGGCGGGGTCGAGCCCGACCTCCCCGGGCAGCCGGACGGCACCGTCTCCCCCGGCTACCTCTCGCGCCCGGCCGAACCGGTTCAGGCCGTCGCCGAGCCGCCGATGACCACCGGCGAGGACATCACCGCGATCACACCACTGTGGAACCCGGCCCCGCCCGGCCTCCCGGACAACTCCTACTTCACCTCGGTGAACGAGGCGCTCGGCGGCACCGTCGTGTTCAACATCGCCGACGGCAACAACTACCTCGACAAGATCACCACCACCCTCGCCAGCGGCGATGTGCCCGACATGTTCCAGATCCCCGGCTGGGAGATCGTGAACCTCTCCGACTTCGGCGAGGCCGCGAACGAGCTGTTCGCCGACCTCTCGCCCTATCTCGCGGGCGACAAGGCCGCCGAGTACCCGCTGCTCGCGAGCTACCCGACCGCCGCGTGGGCGATGGGCGTCTTCGGCGGCACGCTGCTCGGCATCCCCTGGGAGCGGGCGCCCTACACGAACACGCTGTTCGCGCGCCAGGACATCCTCGACCAGCTGGGTCTGGACCACCCCACCAACCTCGACGAACTCCTCGCGATCGCCGAGGAGGTGAACGACCCCTCGAAGAACCGCTGGGCGTTCGCCAGCCTCGACCAGACCGTCCAGGAGGCCATGGGCGTGCCCACGCTCTGGAAGGTCGAGGACGGCAAGCTCGTCCACAAGTTCGAGACCGAGGCGTTCGCCGCCGCGATCGAGTTCACCAGGCAGGTCTTCGACAAGGGCCTGGTCCACCCCGACTACGTGGCCGACCGCAACACGAACGCCAAGGAGCTCATCGGCTCCGGCCAGGCGGTGTTCTACGAGGACGGCCTCGGCGCCTGGCACGAGATGCTGGGCACCTACCGCGACGTCCCGGGCTTCGACCTGCAGGCGGTCAACCCGCTCGCGAAGGAAGCGGGCGGCACGCCCACGATCTGGCGCGACGACCCGGCCGGCATGTTCACCTTCATCCGCAAGGACCTCTCCGAGGAGCGGATCAAGGAGTGCCTGCGGGTCGCCAACTGGTGCTCGGCGCCCTTCGGCACCAGGGAATGGGACCTGGTGTGGGACGGCGTCGAAGGCGTCCACTTCACCGTGGACGCCGACGGGGTGCCGCAGCGGACCGCGTTGGGCCAGAGCGAGGTCGCCAACACGTACCTGTTCCTGTCCGGTCGGGCCAACGCGAACTTCAAGTTCCAGTACCCGGGCCTGGTCGAGGCCCAGCACGCGTGGGAGACCAATGCCGCGGCGTTCCTCGACGACCACCCGTTCCAGGGCCTTCGCGTCGAGATGCCCTCCTCCCTCTCCGCCGAGAACGAGCCGATGAAGGACGCCCACCACGAGATCTACCGCGGCCAGCGCGACGTCGCCGCGTGGGCGACCATCGTCGATGACTGGCGCGCGAAGGTCGGCGACGCCGCCCGCGAGTACTACACCGGGGTCGCAGAGGACAACGACCGCTTGTGAGCACGTTGACGACGAAGTCCCCGGCCCCCGCGGCCGGGGACGCCCCGGAGCGGAAGGCGAAGCCGAAGGCGCACTGGCGGGAGCGGCTGCGCCGCGACTGGCCGCTGCTGCTCATGGCCGCGCCGATGATGATCCTGGTATGGGGGTTCTGGTGGGTCCCCACGCTGGGCAACGTGGTCGCCTTCCAGGACTACAAGCCGTTCACCGGCGGCATCTTCGGTTCGCGCCTGGTCGGGTTCACCCACTTCCAGGTCCTGTTCTCCGATCCGGAGTTCACGCGGGCCATGCTGAACACGCTCGGGATCACCGCGTTCCAGCTGGTGTTCTACTTCCCGGTGCCGATCGCGCTGGCGCTGCTCATGCACTCGATCGCGTCCGAGCGGCTGCGGTCGACGCTGCAGAGCGTGGTGTACCTGCCGTACTTCTTCTCCTGGGTGCTCGTGATCGCGATCTTCCAGCAGATGCTCGGCGGGGCGGGTCTGCTCTCGCAGACGTTGCGCGCCAACGGGTTCGATGGCGTGGACTGGATGACCGATCCGGACACGTTCATCCTGCTGGTGACCTCGCAGGCGATCTGGAAGGAGGCCGGGTTCGGGGCGATCATCTTCCTCGCGGCGTTGGCCGCGATCGACCCGAACCAGTACGAGGCGGCGGCGGTGGACGGGGCCGGGCGCTGGCGCAGGCTCTGGCACATCACGCTGCCGGGGATCCGGCCGGTGATCGTGCTGCTGCTGATCCTGCGGCTCGGCGACGCGCTGAACGTCGGGTTCGAGCAGTTCTTCCTGCAGCGCAGCGCGGTCGGTTCGCAGGCCTCGGAGGTCTTCGACACGTTCGTGTACTACAGCGGCATCCGCACCGGCGACTTCGATTACGGGGCCGCGGCCGGGCTGTTCAAGGGCGTGGTCGGGCTCGTGCTGATCCTGGCCGCCAACAAGTTCGCCCACATGCTGGGCGAGCGGGGGGTGTACTCCAAGTCATGAGTTCTCGGAAGCGTCCCGCATGGGAAGAGAAGCCGAGTGCCGCCGGGCTGGCGGTCAAGGGCGCGAGCATCGTGGTGATCGCGCTGCTGATCCTGTTCCCGCTCTATACGATCGCGTTGACGAGCCTGTCGAGCGGCGAGACGGTGAACCGCGTCGGCGGGCTCGTGGTGTGGCCGGGCGACGGGATCACGTTCAGCGCATACGAGCAGATGTTCCGCAACCCGGTGGTGCTGCGATCGCTCGTGGTCTCGCTGGGGATCACGGCGGTCGGAACGTTGATCAGCGTGGTCGTCTCGATCCTCGGCGCGTACTCCTTGTCGCGGCCGGGGTCGTTCGGGCACAAGACGATCCTGTTCTCGGTGCTGCTGATGTTCGTGATCTTCCCGGGCCTCATCCCCGTGTACCTGTGGGTGAGCGCGATCGGGTTGCGCGACAACTACCTGGCGATCATCCTGCCGATGGCCGTGTCGGCGTTCAACGTGGTGGTGCTCCGGGCGTTCTTCATGAGCATCCCGCAGGAGCTGTTCGACTCGGCGCGGATCGACGGCGCCGGGGAGTTCCGGGTGCTGTGGCAGATCGTGGCGCCGCTGTCGAAGGCCGTGATCGCCGTGGTCACGCTCTTCTACGCGGTGGCGTACTGGAACAACTGGTTCAACGCGTTCCTGTACCTGGACGACACCAGGAAGTGGCCGCTCGCGCTGGTGCTGCGCACGTACGTGGTGGAGTCGGCGCCGCTCCCGCAGGCCTCGGGCCTGCAGGACGCGCCGCCGACCCTGGCGGTGAAGATGGCGATCGTGATGATCGCGATCGTCCCCGCGCTGATCATCTACCCGTTCGTGCAGAAGCACTTCAAGAAGGGCGTGATCATCGGCGCGGTGAAGGGTTAAGGCAGCAGTTCCTTGATCAGGCCTTCGACGCGGGCCTTGATCTCGTCGCGGATGACCCGGACGGGCGCGATGCCCTGCCCGGCCGGGTCGTCCAGCGTCCAGTCGAGGTAGCGCTTCCCGGGGAAGACCGGGCAGACGTCGCCGCAGCCCATGGTGATGCACACGTCCGAGGCTTCGACCGCGTCCACGGTGAGGATCTTCGGGCGCTGCGCGGCGATGTCGATGCCGACCTCCCGCATGGCCTCGACGGCGATGGGGTTGACCTGGTCGGCGGGGGCCGAGCCGGCCGAGCGCACCTCGATGCGGTCGCCCGCGAGGTGCGCGAGCCATCCGGCGGCCATCTGGGAGCGTCCGGCGTTGTGGACGCAGACGAAGAGGACGGAAGGCTTCTCAGACATTCGCGGTGTTCCTTTGCGGTCGGGCGTTGAAGAAACGGCGGGCCCACAGGCTCACGTAGACGAGGCCCACGAGCACCGGGACCTCGATGAGCGGGCCCACCACCCCGGCCAGGGCCTGGCCGGAGGCGGCGCCGAAGGTCGCGATCGCGACGGCGATGGCGAGTTCGAAGTTGTTGCCCGCGGCGGTGAACGCGAGCGTGGTGGAGCGTTCGTAGCTCAGGCCGATGCCTTTGCCGAGGGCGAAGGACCCGGCCCACATGAGCCCGAAGTAGACGAGCAGCGGGAGTGCGATGCGCACGACGTCCATGGGCTGGTTCAGGATCGCCTCGCCCTGCAGGGCGAAGAGGACCACGATGGTGAAGAGCAGGCCGTAGAGCGCGAACGGGCCGATCGTGGGGAGGAACCTCGACTCGTACCAGTCGCGGCCCTTGCGGCGCTCGCCGATGCGGCGGGTCAGGTACCCGGCGGCGAGCGGGACGCCGAGGAACACGGCGACGTTGAGTGCGATCTCCCAGCCGGAGACTTCCAGTCCGGTGGCGTCCAGTCCCAGCCACCTGGGGAGGGCGTCGAGGTAGAGCCAGCCGAGCGCGCCGAAGGCGATGACCTGGAAGACCGAGTTCAGCGCGACCAGGACCGCGGCGGCTTCGCGGTCGCCGCAGGCGAGGTCGTTCCAGATGATGACCATGGCGATGCAGCGGGCGAGGCCCACGATGATGAGGCCGGTGCGGAACTCGGGCAGGTCCGGGAGGAAGACCCAGGCGAGCGCGAACATGAGCGCGGGGCCGACGAGCCAGTTCAGCACGATCGAGGAGACGAGGAGCCGCTTGTCGGCGGTCACCGAGTCGAGCTTGTCGTAGCGGACCTTCGCCAGCACCGGGTACATCATGAGCAGCAGCCCGGCGGCGATCGGGAGTGAGACGCCGCCGATCTGGACCGCGTTGAGCGCCTTGCCGACGCTGGGGATCCACTGGCCGAGTGCGATGCCCGCGAGCATGGCCGCGCCGATCCACACCGGAAGGTACTTGTCGAGGGTCGAGAGCTTGACCTGCGTCGGGGAAGCGGCGTTCGCTTCGGCGACGGCGCTCACGCGGCGGCCCCCTGGGGGACCGAGAGCACGGTGGAGAGCAGTTCGAGCGCGGCCGGTTCGGCGCGGTAGTAGACCCAGGTGCCGCGGCGTTCGGAGGAGACCAGACCGGTCTCCTTGAGCACCTTGAGGTGATGGGAGATGGTCGGCGCCGACACCTCGAAGGCGTCGGTGAGGTCGCAGACGCAGGCCTGGCCGCCCTCGTGAGAGGCGATCAGGGAGAGCAACCGCAGCCGCACGGGGTCGCCGAGCGCCTTGAAGGAGGAGGCGAGCCGCTCGGCCTGATCGGCGTTGAGGGGTTCCTTGATCAGCGGGACCCGACAGTCGTCCAGGTCGGTCGCAAGGGTGAGACGAACAGGCTGCTTCGACATGCGTCTATTTTGACGGACGTCTAGGTAGCCGACAAGCAGCACTCCAGTTGCCTGGATCACACATCAGTCGCGATGCGCCTGCGCGGCGGGCGAACGGCCGGACGACCTGGGGGCCCACTCGGCCGGCGACGTCCGGCTCTGCAATCGGTCACCGGGAGTTCGGCCATCGTTCATATTCGATGATTATCTAATTAGATGACGATCGAGTCGATCGTGTCCGCCGATGCCGTTCCCGCCGATGAGAGGACCACCCCGATGACCGCCGACAGCCTCGCGATCCCGCCCGAAACCGCCCAGCTGCTCAACACCTCGACCGCCCGGCTCGCCGACCGCTTCGCGGCGTACTTCTCGCCCGAAACGGTCCGCGCGGTCCTGGAGGACTCCTATCTCGTCCTCGCCGCGACGGCGCGAGTGCGCGGCCACTTGTACGTGCTGGCAGAACGGTTCGCCGCCGAGCGCCTGGACGCGACCCTCACCGTCACCGGCGCGCGGGACAAGACCCGGCCCGAGGTCCTGTTCGTGTGCGTCCACAACGCGGGCCGGAGTCAGATGGCCGCCGCACTGCTCGACCATCACGCCGCCGGGCGGGTACTGGTGCGGTCGGCCGGCTCGGCTCCGGCCGCGGAGGTGAACCCCGCGGTCGTCGAGGTGCTGGCGGAGATGGGGTTGGACCTCGCGAAGGAGTTCCCCAAGCCGCTCACCGACGAGACCGTCCGGGCCTCGGACGTGGTCGTCACGATGGGCTGCGGCGACGCCTGCCCGGTCTACCCCGGCAAGCGGTACTTGAACTGGGAGCTGGCCGACCCGGCCGGTCAGGACAGGGCGAGCGTCCGCGCCATCCGCGACGAACTCGACGGCCGCGTCCGTGCCCTCCTCGACGAACTGCTCGGCTACTGACCTCGCGACGAAGGACGGGATCGAGCGGGTCCCCTGCTCCCCCGGCGGTGCCGACAGGCGCTTGCCTCACCGGTTGGCGCTCATGTGAGTGCGTGCCGCAGCAGTCGCGGCATCACGGCGTCGAGCGGTGCGTCGGTGTCGATCTCGAGGGTCGCCCCGGGGCGCAGCAGCGGCTCGACCTCGGCCTGGTCGCGCAAGGCCTGCGCGAGTGCCCCGGGGGTCTTCCCGTAGTCGTTGCCGGAGCGGCCGACGAGTCTGCGCCGCACCACTTCGGGTGCGGCGCTGAGCAGCACGATCCGGTCGAAGTCGGCGTAGAAGCGGCCCTGGTTCGGGACGCAGCCGCTCACGAAGCGCGGGTCGCCTCCGGCGTCGAGCAGACGCCGGAGGCGCGCCTCGTTCCAGACCCACCCGGGTTCGGCGGTCGGTTTCGGCGGCTCCACGTCCGGGCCGGGTGAGCAGTAGCCGCCGTAGTCGGTGTCCACCGCCGTGTGTCCGAGCGCCGTCAGCGCCGCGACGACGGTCGACTTGCCGACCCCTGACACGCCCGTGATGAGCACTCGTCTCATCCGCCCAAGTTAACAGGCGGTTCAGCCGCAGCAGCCGGACTTCGCCTGGGGCAGCTCGACACGCTCACCGGCGCGGCCGTGCAGGACGCCGGTCGCCAGCCCGCGGGCCCCGACCGTCACCGGTTCCTTCGCCGCGTCGGCGCCGCAGCCCGTGCCGCGACCGGCTTCGGCCGCGGTCTCGGCCGAAGCACCGCAGCAGCCCGAGCCTTCGCTCGCGTCGGCGATGCTCGTCGCCTCGAGCGCGCGGCTCGAGGAGCAGACGCCGGTCTCGGGCAGGTCGAGCTCGACCCGGTCGGCGGCCTCGCGGTCCCCCGCCAGCGCGGCGGCGATGGATCGCACCTGCTCGTAGCCGGTGGCGAGCAGGAAGGTCGGGGCGCGGCCGTAGCTCTTCACACCGGCGATGTAGAAGCCCTCGTCGGGGTGGGCGAGGTCGGCTTCGCCATGGGCGGGGACGGTGCCGCAGGAGTGGAAGTTCGGGTCGATGAGCGGCGCGAGCTTCACCGGGGCTTCGACGGTGGCGTCGAGGTCGAGGCGCAGTTCGCGCAGGAGCTCGAGGTCGGGGCGGAATCCGGTGGCGGCGGCGACGTTGTCGGTCTCGAGTCGCACGGCGAGGCTGCCGGTCTGGCCGGTCACGGCGACCGAACCGTCTGCGGCCGTGGTGAAAGCGTCGATCGTGAAGTCGGTGACGAGTTCGACGGCACCGGATTCGACGAGTGCCTTGAGGCGGGTCCCGATCGTGCCGCGAGCGGGGAGCGCGTCGGCGGAGCCGCCGCCGTAGACCTTCGCCGCGCTGCGGCCCCGGATCGCCCAGGTGACCTCGGTGCCCGGCTCGGCTTCGGCGAGTTCGGCCAGGAGCAGCAGCGTGTTCGCGGCGGAGTGGCCCGCGCCGACCACGAGGGTCCGCTTGCCCGCGAACCGTTCGCGGTCGCGGCCGAGCACGTCCGGGAGCGGGCCGACCTGCCAGGGGGCGTCGGCGGTCTCGCCCGCGGCGGGGAGGCCGTTGGCGCCCAGCGGGTTCGCGCGGCCCCAGACACCCGAGGCGTCGATCACCGCATCGGTGATCACATCGGACCCTTCGCCTGCTTCGTCGACGGTGCGCAGGAGGTAGGCGCGGCCTTCGCGTCCGAGGCTGTGGGTCTTGTCCGCGCCGAGCCGGGCGACGCCGGTGACGCGGGTGCCGTAGCGGACGTGGTCGCCGAGCGCCGTGGCGAGCGGCCCGAGGTACCGGCCGATGAGTTCGGCGCCGGTGGGCAGGCCTGCTGCGTCGGGCTCGGTCCAGCCGGTGCCTTCGAGGAGTCGCCTTGCGGCCGAGTCGATGTCGAAGCGCCATGGTGAGAAGAGCCGGACGTGGCCCCACTGGCCGATGGCCGCTCCGGCGCTGGGGCCGGCTTCGAGGACGATCGGGGTGATGCCGCGTTCGAGCAGGTGCGCGGCGGCGGCGAGGCCTACGGGGCCGGCGCCGATGACGGCGCAGGTCTTGGCGGGGCGGCGGGTGGCGAGAGACATGAGGACCTCCTTGTGGTGGTCGCGCCGATCGCGATCACATCAACGTAGATAATTAATACCAGTGATTGCTGTTGATAGCAAGTTCTGTGGTTTACTTGTTGCATGAGCCGCCTGATCGAGATCGAGCTGACCGACGTCACCGCCGAGCCCGACGAGAAGCTCGTCGAACGCGCCCGCGACCTCGCACCCCAGTTCAAGGCCCTCGCCGACGAGAACCGCCTGGCGATCGTGATGCTCCTGTCCGAGCGCGACCGCACCGTGCGCGAGCTCACCGAGGCGACCGGCCTCGCGCAGACCCTCGTCTCGCACCACCTCGCGCCGCTGCGCGAACTCGGCCTCGTGACCGTGACCCCCAAGGGCCGCAGCAACCTCTACGCCCTGTGCTGCGACGCCTTCACCGGGCCGATGCGGGCGCTGGCCGGTCTCTCGACCTCGTTCGAGACCAAGCGCTGCTGAGACACGCGAACGGGCCCCGCATCGATGCGATGCGGGGCCCATTCGGCGTCCATCAGGCGGCGAGTGCCGCCAGGGCGATCGTGTGGCCCGTGTGCTGGACCTTCGCACTCAGGTAGCGGACGTTGCTCTCGGTTTCGAAGACGCCCGTGGGCACGGTCGCGGTCACGTCGGCGCCGAGGCCGCGGAGCTGACCGGCCTTGTCCGGGTTGTTGGTGAGCAGCTCGAACGCGCCGACGCCGAGCGCCTCGAGCATCTGGGCGGCGGCGGTGTAGTCGCGGCCGTCCTCGGGCAGGCCCAAGGCGGTGTTGGCCGCGTAGGTGTCCAGGCCGTCGTCCTGCAGGGCGTAGGCGTCGAGCTTGTTGTACAGGCCGATGCCGCGGCCCTCCTGGCGCAGGTAGAGGAGGACGCCGCCGCGTTCGCCGATGCGTTCGACGGCCTCGCGGAGCTGGGGTCCGCAGTCGCAGCGGGCCGAGCCGAAGACATCGCCCGTGAGGCATTCGGAGTGCATCCGCACGAGCGGCGCCTCACCCGGGGCGGGGTGGCCGAGCACGAGCGCCAGGTGCTCCCGGCCGTCGGCGAGGCCTTTGAAGGTGACGGCTTCGGCGGTCGTGGTGTAACCGTCGGCAAAGGTGAGGGGGATGGTGACGCGGGTGCGGACCGCGGCGGTCGCGTGAACGGTTTCCATGTCGTCTCCGATGGTCAAAAGCATTTCAAATTTGAACTGCTGCGACCAAGGTACAGTTGTGTTCAAATTTGAACAAGGGAGTAGAGTAGAGGCATGGGTCACACGCAGTGGTTGAACGAGGAGGAGATGCGCGCCTGGATGGCGTTCATCCCGGCCTCGACCCTGGTCGCCCGCGAGCTCGACCAGCAGCTCAAGGAGGATTCGGGCCTCTCGCACCTGCAGTACGAGATCCTGATCCACCTCAACGGGGCCGAGAACGGCGCACTGCGGATGACCGAGCTGGCCGAGCGCCTCATCAACTCCAAGAGCGGCCTGACCTACCAGATCGGGCAGATGGAGAAGGCCGGGCTCGTCACGCGGCGCAAGTGCGAGTGGAGCGGCAGCGGCGTTCTGGCCGAGATCACCGACACGGGCCGCACCGCGCTCGAAGGCGCCGCGCCCGGGCACGTCGAGAAGGTGCGCGAGATCTTCATCGACGTGCTCACGCCCGAGGAGCGCAAGGCCATCGCCGACGCGCTCGGCCGCGTCCGCGACCGCATCGTCGAACGCAACGAAGGCGGCACCTGCTGGTAGCGGCGAGGCGAGCGATTCCGCTGGGACACAGGACCATCAAAGGTACCGTCTGCGGGATCCCTATCGGACCAATACTTTTCATACAATCTCAGGTGGAAACGAACACCCGGCTCGCGTCCGCGCGATCGGGTTCCCTTCGACCAGAAGGAAATCCACTTGAAGACTCCCACCCGGTATCTGGCCGCCGCAGCCGCGGCGGTCCTCGCGTTCACGCTCCTCGCCGCCGCACCCGCAGCCGCAGGCTCCTCCCGCCACGGCATTGACTGGCAGCCGTGCCCCGATGTGGATCCGGCCGAAGCGGTCGAGTGCGCCACCATAGAAGTCCCCCTCGACTACGACCGCCCTTGGGGCGAGAAGATCGAGATCGGCCTCGCCCGCAGGCAGGCCGCGAACCCGGACGAGAAGCTCGGCACGATCCTCATGGACCCCGGCGGGCCCGGCGGCTCGGGCGTCGAAGCGGTCAAGTACTTCAATCCGCTCACCGGCGGGGCCGCCGAGCAGTTCGACCTCGTCGGTTTCGACCCGCGCGGCGTCAACACCAGCACCCAGGTACTCTGCGGCGAAGACGCCCTGAATGCCTTGGGCGCCATAGGCATTCCGACGGACCAGGCCTCGTTCGAGGCCTTCGCGGACGCCAACGCCGCCCTCGCCGCGGACTGCCGCGACCGCACTGGGAAGCTCTTCGACCACGTCTCGAACCTCGAGACCGTCGAGGACATGGAGCGCATCCGCCGGGCGCTCGGCGAGGGCAAGCTCAACTACCTCGGCTACTCGTACGGGACCATCATGGGCCAGCAGTACGCCGAGGAGTACCCGCGCCGGATCCGCACGATGGTCCTGGACGGCAACATGGACCACAGCCTCGAATCGGTCTGGGACTTCATGAGCACCGAGACCGAGGCGGTAGAGGAGAACTTCAACGAGTTCACCGCATGGTGCGAGGACGCACCCGAGTGCGCGCTCCACGGCGAGGACATCGAGTCCCTCTACGGCGATTTGAAGACCGAGGCCCGCGCCGGGGACCTCATCGACCCGGATTCCGGTGAGCCGATGGACTTCTACCAACTGTCCATGAAGTACACGTTCGCCGCGAACTCGCCGCAAGTGTGGCCGGACTTGGCCGAGGCATACGCCGCGATGCGCGATGGCACCCCCTTGGACGGGATCGCAACGCTGCAGGCGGAACCCGAGGTGAACCACCTGTACTACCCGGCCTGGTGCCAGGACTACGGCTGGGACATCGAGGACTTCGCCGAGTTCGAGGCGCTCCAGGAGCGGCTCTCCGATGCCTACCCCGACGTCGAGTGGACGCCTTACAACCAGCACGCGCTCACCTGCGTCGGCTCCGGCATCGAGCACACCAACGAGCGCGGGGAACTGGACGTAGGCCACGCCCCGCCGATCGTCTTCATCGGCAACGAGCACGACCCCGCGACGGTGTACGAGTGGACGCTGGCATCTTCCGAGCAGGCCGACGGACACCTCATCACCTATGAGGGCTACGGGCACACCATCTACGGAGGACCGTCCGAGTGCGTCGACGACGCCGTCAACGCCTACTTCGTCGACAAGGTCGTGCCGGAAGCGGGCCTGAGCTGCCCGAACCTGGACTTCCCTGGAGTCGGAGCGCTGAGCGATCAGCGGGCGCCGGTGACAGTCGGTCCCTTTTAGGCGCCTTTGAACGACGCGACGGCCGGGCCCAAGGCCCGGCCGTCGCCGCTCGCTGCGACGCCAGGGTGCGCAGGACGCACAACTCGTTGCCCTCGGGGTCGGCCATGACCTCCCAGTTGCCCTCGGCCCCTTGGCCCACATCGACCCTGGCTGCGCTGAGGCCGAGCAGGCGGACCACTTCGTCCTCGGTACCGCGGTCGATCGAGCAGACAGACGTCGAGGTGGATATCGGCATGCGGGACCCTGCTGCACGAGGTTCCCGGCATCGAAGACCAGCACCTCGTCGGAAGTCTCGGCCGTCGTCAGGAGGTGCCGCGATGATCACCGTGGTGCGACCGCGGGTCACCGCGTCGAGCGCGGAGGAGAGAGCGCCCCATTCACCGGCCTCCTCCGCGCGGCAGGCCGCGACTGACACCCAAGCCCAAGCAGACCTGAGCGCCGGCGCGTTCGGGGCCTTCGCCGCATATGGAGGCAGGGGCGTTACCGAGCATTGCGGGCTCCGCGGTTGTAGCCACTCACTGTTCAACCAAGCGACGACGAAGAGGCGGAAGGTGAGGCGGGGCGGTGGGCGGGCTCGGCTTCGGTTGGGGCGCAGCGGGCTCGGCTCCGCGTCACATGCGAACGTGAGAGGTTTGTGCGCGTGTGGGTGATGACGGACCGAGGCTGTTTGAGGGACAATTGAGATACGCACAGGGATACGGAAAACGTACAGGTGTCGAGTAGGTGCACGCAGACTACGCCAAGCCTCTGGCCGACTCACAAACCGGACCGATTCCGAGACGGCGACCCTCACCGGGTTGTTTGCCTCAGTCCCCGAGTGCTATCGGGATCCACAGCTGACCACGGCCCTCAGGGCCGTGCTGGGTGGGAGATCGCCGGTCGGGATCACCCCGGCCGGAGGCAATGCTCAGAACGAGGCATACGAAGACGACCGGAACGACCGTCGAGGCCTGCGTAGGCCTGAGCGAGGCCCGTCGAGACCTGCGCGGACGAACCAGTCGAGTGCGGACCCGCCCCACAGCCAGGTCCGCATTGCCGACATCGCGCCTGCGAGCTTCTTGCAGGAATGCGACACCATCATCGATCGGGAGGAGAGATCTGAGAGTCCGCACAGGACACCCTTCGCCGGAACGTTCGGTTGGCCCCCATTGATTCCGCTTGGCCAAGAGGAGCCATGGCACGCTTCAGCCTCGATTCTTCCATGTCTATTGCGGTCAGATCATCGGCCTGGCTTCTGCCGGTCGCCGCCAGACAGGTTCCTGCGCTGGTCAGGGCCACTGCTGCTCCTTTCTGCGGCGGGTCGGTGTGTCGGGGTGGAGGCCGGCCAGTACGGCGATCTGCGGGCGGCCGAGTTCATCAATGAGGCGCTTCCATCCGCTTTCACTGTCGATCGGTGACGATGTGATCCTGTGTGTTCGGACGGTGAGGTGTCTTGCGACAGAACGGGAACGAGACTCCTGGTAGGCCGCGTTGCGGGGTCGGGAGGTTCCAGGAGAAGCCGATGCGCCTGCTCGGCGAAGGCGGACCCGACATCGACGGCTTGCGGCTAAAGGAACTTCGCGAGGAAATCGAGGGAGTGGCCGACCTCCGGGAGGTTCGGCGAGTGGCTCAAGTGCCCGTGCGTCATGCCCAGCGCCAGATACGACTCGACCGGTACGCCGACCTCGCGGAGCTGACGCTCGAGCAGGTCCGCCGAAGCGCGCAGGTCGTCGTACTCCGAGGCCACGATGCGGGTGGGCGGCAGGCCGTCGAGCCGGGCCGCGCCCGGCAGGGCGTCCGCGGGCACGTCGCTGATGCGGCCCACGTAGTTCCGCACCATGTGCTCGACGCTCTCGGGAGTGAACCGGAACGGCACTGCCGCCATCTCCGCGTTCATCTCCACGCTCAGGGTCGGGTTCGGGAAGTGCGCGAACGGGTAGGCGAGCAGGAGCGCGTCCGCCGCGCGGCCGCCGGTGTCCCTGGTGCGCAGGGCGGTCGCGAGGGCCAGAGCGGCCCCGGCGCTGGCGCCGCCGAGCGCGATCGGCACGCCTTCGGGAAGCGGCTGCTCGCACCACCAGTTCCAGGCGGCGTGCACGTCGTCGATCGGCACCGGATACTTGGTGGTGTCGTCGGCGAGCCGGTAGCCCACCGAGGCCACCGCGACACCGGCGCGGCGGGCGAATTCGATGCTCGCCACGTGGGCCTCGTGCATGTCGAGGTCGCCGTGGAGGAAACCGCCGCCGTGGCACCAGAGGATCGCGCCGGTCGCGCCGTCCTCGGGGCGATAGAGACGCAACGGGATCGGGCCGTGCGGGCCGTCGATCGCGATGTCCTCGATCGCGACTCCGCTGGCGTCCCAAGCGAGGGCGTCACCGATGTACTCCTGCAGGAACGCGTGGGCGAGCGCGCCCTTCTCCTCCTCGCTCCCGCCAGGGGCGGTGGCCGCCTCCAGCCCTTCGATCATCTTGGTGAAGTACTCGTCGACCGGCATCGTCGCCTCCTTGGTTCAGTGCAGCACTTGCATCATCGCGTGCGTGCCGCTGACCCGCCAATCCGGGGAACCGGTTTCCAACTCACTGAGACGCGCGGGCGGGACGCCGACGGCGAGATCGGACTTCGCGGTGCGCAGTGCGGCCACGTCACCCGGGAAGTAGTCGACGACGTCGCCGAACGGCGTGGCGGCGTCCCATTCGCGGTCGCCGACGAGGCGGCGGTAGTTCAAGTCCCCCTTGAGGATCACGAGTTTCGCGGCCCGGAAGCCGCCCGCGAGGTCAGGCGGCAGGTGCCGGTAGGTGGTGGGCAGCACGTAGCAACCGTGGGTGCGCAGCAGCAGGCGCTCGTGGCGGATCGCGTCGCGGAGGCGCTCGGCCAGCGCCTGGACCGGCTTGTTCGGGTTCGCGGCGAGCGTGTCGAGGGTGGCGTGCAGGTCGCGGCCGGTGGCGTCGGAGACGAAGTACGGGTGCGGTTTGAGGTGGAGCTCGACGGTCGCGGTTTCGAGGATCGCGTCGATGAGGGCGAGGTCGGCGGTGAGCTCGCGGCCGGCGTTGTCGGCCACCACGATCACGGGCCCCTCCCCCGGGCCGTCGACGAGGTCCCAGATCGCGGGGCTGTCGTCGACCACGATGTCGCTCTGCCCCGCTATGGAGCTGGTGGTGCGGAAGCCGAGGTCGGCCTGGTTGCCCCAGAGGCTCGCGGTGAGGAGCGCGCGACGGCGCTCGGCGGTCTCGCGTTCGGCGAGCGCGGTGTAGGCGTCGAGGTCGGATTGGATCTCGGCGCCCGCGAGCTGCGCATGTTTCTGGGGCGCGAAGAGGTCGACGCCGGCCCATGGGCTCTCGGGCTCGAAGTACTCGGTGGCGTCGAGCAGGCGGCGGTAGAAGTACGACTCGGCCCACAGGAACGGCAGTTCGCTCCACGGCTTGCCCGCGCATTCGGCGATCTGGGCCTCCCAGAACGACGCGTTCGGGCCGGGAGGGATCTCGGGCGGGACGGTGCCGTTCAGGGTCTCGGCGAGCAGGCTTTCCAAGCGCGCCTGGATACGCGCCGGATAGGGGAAGTCGCCGAGGAGGTTCTCGATGAGGACCGGGTGGCGCTCGTGGAAGACCGAGCGGCTGAAGGAGCCGGGCCGGTCGATGCCGATGCGCTGGGGCAGGTCCGGGCGCTGGTCATCCGCCATTGCCGCTCCGTTCGTTCGCAGTGGTGCCGACCAGCGCGGTGATCGCGGGTCGGAGGCGTTGGTCCAGGTCCTCGCCGGTGAGCACCAGGTGGTGGAGGGTGCCGGTGAGGGCCAGCGCGACCGCCTGGGGGTCGACGTTCGCGGCGAGGCGGCCGAGGCGGCGTTCGGTTTCGAGGCGGGCGGCGGCGGCCCGTTGGATCGCGTCGAGGGCGGTGTCGTCGCCGAGCACGTCGCGGACGCGTTGGGCGAGTTCGGGTCGCAGGACGAGGAGGCGGGTGAGCGCGGCGAGGGTGTCGCGCGGGATCGCGAGCAGGGCATCGCCGAGGTCGGTGGCGATGTCGCCGGTTCCGGCGCGGTCGGCGAGGGTCCCGGCGGCGGCGATGACGACGAAGGAGCGGTCGACGGCGTAGGCGGCGAGGAAGTCGTCGAGGTCGGTGAAGTGGGCGTAGAGGAGTCCTGCGGCGACACCGGCTTCGGTGGTGACGGCGCGGCCGCTGAGCCTTCCGGGGCCGTCGCGGAGGATCACGCGCTCGGCGGCGGTGAGCAGCTGCTGCCGCAGCTCGGGGATGGCGACTCCTCTTGGCACGGGCACCAGTGTATCGGTCCGCCGAGGGGTCCTCGGCGACAGTTTGAGCACTCGTTCATACTAGGAATGAACACATGTTCAAACTGATCGGAGGCGAAGATGGAGCACGGGAAGCGCACGGCGATCGTGGTCGGGGCGGGGATCGCCGGGCTGGCGGCGGCGCTGCGGCTGCACGGGGCGGGTTGGCGCGCGGTCGTGGTCGAACGCGCGCCGGCGCGGCGCAGCAGCGGGTACATGGTGAACCTGATCGGCGGCGGCTTCGACGCCGTCGAACGGTTGGGACTGGCCCCGGCGTTGGCGAGTCGCGACCTCGGAACCTTCACCTCGGTCCTGGTCCGGGCCGACGGATCGACGAAGTTCACGGTGCCGCAGGCCATCGTGGAGGCCGCGCAGGGTACGCGCGCGATGTCGGTGTTCCGGGGCGATCTGGAGGCGGTGCTCTTCGAAGCGGTCGCCGACACGGCCGAGTTCCGTTTCGGCACCACCGTGACCGCCGTCGCGCAGGAGGCGGACGGCGTCGCCGCGACCTTCAGCGACGGCACCACGGCGCACGCGGACCTGCTCATCGGCGCGGACGGCCTGCATTCGAATACCCGCAGACTCGTCTTCGGCGAGGAATCCCGCTTCAGGGTCGACATGGACCACATGGTCGGCGCCTTCCCGCTGCGGCGCGTCCCGCACGGTCTCGCCGAAGGCAGCGGCACCACGTTCATCGGTCCCCGCCGCACCGCGGCCGTCATCAACCTCGGACCGGGCCGCTCGTCCGCGTTCTTCGCCTACCGCAGCGCCGATGCCGAAGCGGACCTGCGGCGCGGCCCCGTTCCCGCGCTCGACGAGGCCTTCGGGGACTTGGGCGGCGGCGTGCCCGACGCACTGGTGCAGCTCCGCAAGGACCCGGGCGGGGCCTACTTCGACTCGGTGAGCCAGATCCGCATGGACGCCTGGAGCAGCGGCAGCGTCGTGCTGCTCGGCGACGCCGCCTGGTGCGTGACGCTCTTCGCCGGATACGGTGCGGGCCTGGCGCTCGCGGGCGCGGACAGGCTCGGCGAGGCCCTGGAGCGGCACGAGGTGCCCGAGGCGACGGCGCGCTGGGAGTCGCGGATGCGCCCGGAGGTCGTGAAGCGGCAGGCCTTGGCGCGCAGAGGGATCGCCCAGTTCGCGCCGCCCACGAGGTTCCACGTCTGGCTGAGCGACATGATGATGCGCTCGATCGGCCTTCCAGGGGTTCGCCGGCTGGTGCGGCGCTCGATCACGATCGCGCGTTGAACCGCGTCGGGAACGTCAGTCGAGAAGGTCGCGCTCGGCGGCGACCGCCAGCGCCTCGACCAGGAGCACCGGACGATGCAGGAACGACTCCAAGGTCATCGCGACGGCACCGAGCGCCTCGCGGTCGGTGCCGTAGGCGCAGAACATCCCGCCCTCGGAGTCGAACGAGAACCGTTCCAGCAGCGGGCCCTGCTCGATCAGGGCGGCGCGCACCGCGGACTGCCAGTCGTAGCCGGAGCCCTCGAGCCCGTGGGCGGCGAAGACCTCCGCGAGATGGGAGTCGGCGGGACCGCCGGGGCTGTAGATCACCGAGTCACTGGTGTCGCCTTCGACGAATTGGACATTGGGGAAGCGCGCGAACTCTGGTCGTTCTGACATCCCCGGAAGCCTAACGGCGAGGACCGACATCGCTCGGCGGCGGCGTCGTCGTGGCCCTGCTCGGCTTCGCCGTCGGCGCGCTCGCGCCGGCCCGCTCCGGCGGAGGACGGACTGACCGGGCGCGGTCCGGGCGACGCCCGAACCACCATTGTGGAAATCAGTTCGATGCCCGCCGGCGCGCAGGATCCGGCTACCGCGTGACGAGGGGCTGTACGGAGCCGCGGAGCACCAGGTGGGTGCCGAGGATCGTGTGCGGAGGCGGGCCGCCCTGGCGGGCGTGCTCCAGTGCGAGGCGCACGGCGGTGCGGCCGAGTTCCTCGTGCGGCTGGTAGACCGTGGTCAGGTCGATGTCGGCGGCCGGAGGCAGGTCGTCGAAGCCGACCATCGAGATGTCCTCGGGCACGCGAAGACCGTGCTCGAGCAGGGCCTGCCTCGCGCCCGCCGCGATCTGGTCGTTGCCGGAGAAGACCGCGGTGTAGTCCGGCGGCCCGGCGGCCAGGCGCTCCTTCATCATCCGGTAGCCCTCGAAGCGCTCGAACGTGCCGTCGACTTCGAGCCCCGGGTCGTGCTCGGCGCCGTAGGCCGCGAGCGCCTTGCGGTAGCCCTCGATCCGGGCGTCGGCGGTCGTGTACCCGTCGCGTCTCCCGAGGTAGAGGATTCGCTTGTGGCCGTTGGAGAGCAGATGACCGGTGGCCGCGAAGGCGCCGCCGGTGTTGTCGTATTCGACGACCACCGCGGGCACGTCCGGGCCGAGCGGGGGCCTGCCGCAGAGCACGAGGCGCGAGCCGATCGCCGCGAGCGCGTGCGCGTAGCGGCTCATCCTGGCCCGGTACTCGGCGTCGGCGTTCACGTTGCCGACGAGGATCACGGCTTCGGGGTGCTGCTCGCGCATGAACTGGACCATCGCGAGCTCACGCTCGGCGTCGCCGCCCGTGGTGCCGATCTGGCAGAGGCGGCTGTCCTCGGCGGCCTGGGTCTGGACCCCTTGGGCCACATGGGCGTAGTGCGGGGAGATCACCGAGTTGACGATGATGGCGATGCTCTTGCGGGTGGTCCCCTGGAGGGCGCGGGCGTGGTGGTTGGCGACGTAGTCGAGCTCTTCGACGGCGCGCATGACCTTGCTGCGGGTGGCGGGGGCGGCGGGATAGGTGCCCGAGAGGATGCGCGAGACGGTGGCGACCGAGACGCCGGCCCGTTCGGCCACCTCGCGGATGGTGGTGTGGCGAGTTCCGTCACCCGAAGCATTCGCTTTGCGCGCCAAAGAATTCACCCCGGTTAAAGTCTTTCGAGAACGGTTACTGAAACTATGATTCCCGCTCAGCAGGGGTGTGTCAAGCTCCGGGCTGGAACCGCGGGGCGGAAGCCGGGTCCCGCACCGCCAGGGAGCGCCTGCCGGTCCCGCATGTATGCGGAGGATCAGGCGCATCGGCAGGAGGCGGCTGAGGGCCGCGATGGTCTTGTTCTGCCAGCCGGGAATGCTCACGGCCTTGCCTTTGCGCCAGTCGCGCAGTGCCGCTTTGACCAGGGCGTCGGCCTCCAGCCACAGGAAGCCCGGGATCCCGGCCATGTTCATGCCGGCGCTGTCGTGGAACTCGGTGCGGGTGAAACCCGGGCAGAGCACGGTGACGCGGACGCCGCTCGGTCGCGCCTTGGTGAAGGCGGACTGGCTGAAGTTGACGACCCATGCTTTCGAGGCCGAATACGTGGAGCTGGGAAAGAATCCGAGGACCGAACCAAGGTTGACGATGCCGCCGCGGCCGCGCTCGATCATGCCCGGCAGCGCGGCGAGCGTGCGGCGCAGGACGGCGTCCACGTGCGGTTTCGACATCGCGAGCTCGGCCGCCGCGGGGGTGTCGAGGAACTCGGTGGATGGCCGAATCCGGCGTTGTTCACCAGCAGGTCGACGCCTTCGCGGCAGCGCTGCTCGACCCGAACGAGGTCCGCTTCGACGGTGAGGTCGGCGGTGAGGACTTCGGTGTCCGCGTCGATGGTGCCTGCGATCCGTTGCAGCCCTTCGGCATTGCGGTCCACCAGGACGAGCCGGTAGCCCTCCTGCGCGAGCGCCCTGGCGAAGGCCGCGCCGATGCCGGCCGCTCCGCCGGTGATGAGAGCGGTCGGCGGGGAGGGTGACTGCATCGGCCGGGTCCATCGATGCGGATGGGGAGCGGCCTGAGGCCGCTCCCCCGCCGGGGTGGCGCTATTGCTCGCTCTGGAACAGGGTCTCGGCCTCGGTGAAGAAGAGGTCGGCGGCCTGGGCCGGGTTCATCTCGCCGTACTGGACCTGGCCGTAGATCTCGGTGAACTTGGCTTCGATGGCGCCGGCCGCGGCCGGGGGCACCACCGGGGCGTCGATGAGGTACTGCTGGACGCCGGCCTCGTAGTCGAGCACGACCTGCGAGGCCTCGTCGATCTCGACGCTCTCGAGACCGGTCGTGGTCGAGGGGATGCCGCGGTTCGTGCCGAGGATCGCGGCGGCCTCCGGGTCGGAGAGCATGTACTCGATGAGCTTGGCGCTCGCCTCGGGCGCCTCCGAGTTCGCGGCGATCACGAACTGCACGGACGGCCGCAGGTGGAGGGCGAGGTTCTGGGGGTCGGCGGAGGGCGGCGGGGCGAGCGCGAGAGTGCCGCCGCCGTCGACGACCGACTGCCAGTAGCCGCTCATCGCGGTGTCCCAGCGGAGCTCGGTCGCCATCACGCCGCCCGCCACGCCGGGGGCGGTGGCTTCGGCGGCGACCTCGGGCGGGGGCATCGCACCCGACGCCACGAGCGCGGTGGTCGAGGACCACCATTCGACGAGCTGCTCCTTGGTGAAGGCCAGGCTCGCGGCGTCGTCGGCGTAGAAGGCCGCGCCCTGCTGCCGCAGCCACAGCTCCATGAGCAGGTAGGAGCTGGCCCAGTCGCTGCCGCCCCACCTGCCCTCGCCGAGCGCGGCGGTCACCTGCGCGATGAGGTCGCCGTAGTCCTCCCAGGAGTACCCGGCCTCGGGGACGGCGATGCCGTGCTCCGCGAACCAGTCGGGTCGGTAGATGAGGCCGAACATGTTGCTGCCGACCGGGACGGCGACGAGCTCGCCGTCCAGTTCGGCGGTGTCGAGCACGCCGTCGCGGAAGTCGTCGGTCGCCACCACGCCGTCGAGGGGCAGCAGCATCCCGGTGTCGCCGAACTGGCGCAGGCGCGGGTAGTCCATCTGGAACACGTCGGGGAGGTCGCGCGAGGCCATGCGGCCGGTCAGGCTCTCCCAGTAGGCGGGGTAGTCGGCGAAGCTGGTGCGGACCGTGATGCCCTCGTTCTTCTGCATGAAGAGATCGACAGCCTGCTTGGTGACCTCGGCGCGGGCTTCGTCGCCCCACCATTCGAAACCGATCTCGACCGGGTCGTCGGCGGTCCCGGCCGGGCCGTCGTCGCCGCACGCGGCCGTCGCGCCGAGCGCAGCGGCGGCGGTCGCCCCGGCGAGCAGACTCCGGCGGCGGAGGGGATTGTGGATCGACATTGATGCACTCCTTCTGGTGTGAGGGGAGGGGATTGAGCGGAGAAGCGGGTGGGGATGGCATCCAGGTTGTTAAATCGTTTTAACTTTCGATGTGTCACCTTAGAGCGCGCTTTCCAACGCTGTCAAGGCGCTTCAGCGAGGATGCAGTCCCGTCCGGCGAAGACCCTGGTGCGGAACACGTGTCGGCCGGGTTCGATCACCCCCGTGAGCACGGGGAGCACGGTGGCGGGCCAGTAGAGGTGGGTGCCGGGCATCGGCTCGATCAGACCGACGCGGCGGCCGCCGCTGCCGTCGGCGGCGCTGTTGCCGAGAGCGCCGTTGTTGAGGGCACCGTCGACGAGTTCGCTGCGGATCCCCTGGGAGACCACGGCGATGCGGTCGTTGGCCACTGCGGCCTCATGGCCGTCGCGCGGGACGCACCAGCCGCCTTCGCCGGTGTGGAGCGTCCGGCCCGTGTCGATCACGTGCGTGCGGGTGTGCCAGCCGTCGGTGCCGGCCTCCAATGTGGTGGTGACCGTGACGTCCGCCCAGGGCCGCCAAGTGATCGTGACGGTCCCGTCGTCCTTGACGACGCCGTCGTCGGAGTCCTCTCGGCCGCGCCAGTGGCGGCCGTCCTCCGAGAACACCAGTGCCCCGTCGGGTGCGGCGGCTTCGAGACCGGGGCCGTCCACCGAGTGCGAGAACCCCGCGAGCGTCGAGTACGCGAGCCTGCCGTAGGTGTCCTTGCCGCCGCGCATCATCGGCCGCCAGGCCTGCCCGTTCAGGCGGGTCACGTGGCCGCCGATGTCGCGCACGTGGATCGCGCGAGCGGGCGGGTACGGCTCGACGACAGGACCGGGCGGTGCGGGCTCGGCGGTCCAGAACGGGTGGCCGGGTCCGGCGAGCAGCCCGGTGAAGACCTTGGTGGCCCACCACGGGGAACCGGCGGTGAGGTACTGCTCGACCAGGGCGTCGTTCGGGTAGCCGTAGCCGACGCTGAGGCGCCCGTCCGGTTCCAGGATCGGCTTGTCCCACCACCACTGGAGATGGCGGCGGCTGAACCCCGCCGCCTCGGCCCAGGGCACGGCCTCCACGTCGGCCGCGGCCAGGGCGCCCCACAGGGAGCCCTGCGCGAAGCGGTAGCCGAGACTCCGCCCATAGGGGACGGCAGCGCCGTCGGCGGCGAACCAGGACCGGAAGCGCCTGGCGAAGGCCGCGGCGGGTTCGACGAAGCGGTCGTCGCCCGAGATGCGGTGATGAAGGAGCCCGTAGGTGTGGAAGGCGAACGGGTTGTAGTAGTCGACCCGGTTGCCGGGGCCGTCCTCGTACACGCCGTCGCCGAGGTGGAACTCCCCCAGGCGCTGCAGATGCGCGTCCGCGATCGCCGTGTCGCGTCCGACGCCGATGGCGTCGAGCCCGTGCCCGGCGAGGACGGGGAAGAACCGCCAGTTGCTGTCGATGACCTCGGCTCCATAGGCCTGGGCGAGCCACGCGGCGACCCTGTCTTTGACCTTCGGAGCCAATGGGTCCCACAGCCGCTCGGGAGCGAGGACGAGGGCCTGGCCGAGGGCGGCGGATTCGACGCAGCGCTGGTTGCGGGGGCCGACGTCGCCGACGTACCAGGCGTCGTCGCGATCGAGGGCGCGGGCGAGCGTGGCGGCGAGGCGACCCCAGAGGTCCTGGGGCACGGCGTCTTTCGCGGGGGCGAGGCCCCAGAGCGGGCGGGTGAGCAGTTCGAACCAGTTCTCCTCGTGGGAGTGGTTCGACATGGTCACCGGCATCTCGTCCGGTCCCTTGGCCGCCAGTTCGACGGCGGGGCGGCTGATCGCGACCGCGGCGGCCTGCCAGCCGGCGCGGGTCGGATCGAGCGGGCCGAACGCCCGCAGAGGAGAGGTCACAGTGGCAAGGCTTTCAGGTCGGGGCCGCCGCCCGCTCGTGGCGGACGGCGGCCGTATTTCGGCTAATAGGTGATGTCGGGCCTGGGCGGCGCGCTCATGCCCGCTCCCAGGAAGTAGTCGACGTGGTGGGATTGCATGTAGCCCTTGACGGTCATGTCGTTCCGGTAGGCCGGGTTGTGCGCCAGGGTGTACAGCCGGATGTCGCTCGGCCGATCGGTGGTGTAGATGATCAGCTGGTCGTACCTGCTGTTGGGCAGCACGACCTCCTCGCGCCAGTCGCCGAAGACGTCGGCGAGCAGGGTGGGCTGGCTGCGCGGTCCGAGGACCCCGCCGTAGTTGCCGGTATGCTCCAGCCGCGGCACGCTGCTGGTCGACGTCGGATTGTTCGGATCCCACTTCTCGATCTTGCCGCTGTTGAACAGCTCCATCGTGATGTCGCCGTCCCACCACAGGCCCATCTGGGGCCACGGCTGCAGACTGCTGTCGGGCTCGGCCAGCCGGTTCGTCGCGGCGTTGTAGAGGCCGTCGAACGACCAGACCTCCATGCCGGGATGCCGCGGGTCGATGTCGCCGGCCATGCCGCGGCCGACGTCGGCGGTGCCGCTGCGCGTGTGCTTCCAGATCATCTGGCCGGTCGCCGCGGCGTAGTAGTACTCGCGCAGCCCGCCGGAGTGGTCCTGCTGCACGCCGTAGCCTTCCAGGCCCGGCCTGCTCGGATCGATGTCGGCGATGTGGAAACGGTCGCCGTGGATGATGCCCTGGCTGCCCAGAGAGTATTTCAAGGTCCCGTCGCCGTTGAGGACGAACCCGATCTCGACGAACTCGTCGGTGCCGTTCCCGTCGACGTCGAGGCAGCGGCTGTTGTGCCCGTCCGGGTGATTCCCGTTGCCGCGCAGCCACTTCCACTGCATGTTGACATTGCCGCCGTCGAAGCTCCAGGCGGTGACCATGAGGTTGAACCCGCCGTTGCCGATCCGGTTCTTCATGTACGCGACCAGGCTCGGCGTCTTCCCGTCGAGGTGGCAGGCGGCGAACCGGGCGTACATCGGGCCGTCGGAGAGGTAGTCGGTCGGCACCTTCGCCGAGGAGCGGAGCGCCCCGGTCCTTCCGTCGAGGACGGCGATGAACTGCTCGGTGTCGTTGGAGTGGTTGAACCTGGCGCCGTTGCCGAAGGTCACGCCGTTGGCGATCCTGACCGCGACCTCGGCTCGGCCGTCGCTGTCGAAGTCGTAGACGGTGACGCCGTCGTTGTGGCCGACGTCGATGGTGGACGAGCCGCCCTCGATGTTGTTCTGGTTCGTGCTGTTGTGCCCCATGTTGACTTCCCAGAGGAAGACGCCCTTGCTGGAGTAGGCCTCGATCTTCTGCGGGGAGGTCTGGCGGTCGACCACGTAGTCGTAGGCGCCGTCGCCGTCGAGGTCGCCGACCCAGGTGAAGTTGATCGGGCCGCCGGCCCGCAGCGGGATGCGGACGGCCGGTTCGTCGGCGTGGTTGGCCGTCAGCGTGAACCCGGGGCTCCGCTCCTGCTCGACACCGCCGACGACCGGGGCGACCCGGTAGGTGTTCGACTGGGAGAGGTTCGCGGCGCGGTCGAGGTAGTTGGTGCCGCCGGTCAGGGGACTCGAGTTGAGCTTGACCTCGCTGCCGCCGCCGGCCGACCGGTAGACGTTGAAGCCGATGCCGTCGGGGTCGAGTCCCAGCAGCCGCCAGCTGACCAGGACGTTGCCGCCGTTCCTCACGGCCACGACGCCCCGGTCGAGGTCCTCCATCGGACGGTCGCCCTGCGCCGGATCGCCGCCCGTCGAGACGTCGAGGTAATCGATGTTGGCGAGGCCGGACGCGGTGGTGGCGACGAGCCGCACGGTGTTGGAGCCGGCGTTCACCGGCACGGTGACGGTGGTGCGGGACCACGCGTTCCATGCCCCGGTGTCGGCGAACCCGACCGCGGACCGCGCCGTCGAGCCGTTGACCTGGACGTCGGCGGGGCGGGTGTCGCCGCCGCCGTTGGCGTAGCCGATCACGAGGGTCGCGGCACCCGCCTGCGGTGCGTTGAAGGTGAAGGCGACCGCCGAACCGATGGCGTTGGGGGTGTTGCAGAACCCGGATCCGGAGTACCCGGAGTGATTGGTGTCGACGGTGCCGTCGCAGACGGCGGGCGAGCGCTCCGCCTCGTACCTGCCGTCCTGGGCGTGCGAGGTCGTGGTGCTCGCGACGAGGCCCCCGACGAGGGCCAACAGGCCGACCGCGGCCCCGGCGACCCATCGACGCAGCGACCTGCCGCGTGTAAACGTTTCCATAATTGGTCCCATCATGCCGGTAGAACGAAATGCCGATGCACGCGGGCACGGCCGAATCCACGCTCGCACCCGAGTCGGCAGGCTGATCCGCAGCCAGTTGACTAGACATCGACGTGTGACTATATTAACCACTCCGAAGTTAAAACGGTTCAATCGAAGATGCTGAATTTTCCCTTGGAGGCACCATGACCGGCCTTGCACCGGCATCAGAACCACACTCGTCCGGCGACGCCCGGCCCGGCGTCAGCCGACGCGGCGTCCTCGCCACGTCCGCTGGAGTCGCGGCCGCCGCCGCGCTCTTCGAAGCCGCACCCGCCCACGCCCAGACCGACACCGCGGACGACGCGGGCCCCGCATCGGTCGAACTCCGCTGGCTCGAAGGCAGACCGGCCGAGTCCCCCGGATCGACCTGGGGCGTCCCCTGGGGACGGGGCCGGTTCCCCGAGGACCAGGCCTTCCGGCTCACCGCCGACGACGGCGCCACCGTGCCGGTGCAGACCTGGCCGCTCGCGTACTGGCCCGACGGCTCCCTCAAGTGGACCGCCCATGCGATCGGCCCGGCCGCCACCGCCGAGCGCTTCACCCTCGAAGCGGGCGAGCCCGCGGCGCCGGCGTTCCCCGTCACCGTCTCCGAGACCAGGAAGCACATCGACGTCGGCACCGGCGTGATCACCGCCCGGATCAACAAGTCCGGCACCGACCTCATCAAGCACATCAAGCGCGGCGACCGCACCCTCGTGACGAACGGGCACCTCGTCAACATCACCCAGGACGAGGCCCCCGACCCCGAGACCGGCTCGGTCAGCCGCGACCGCTACACCAGCGACATCGACGAGGTCGTCGTCGAGCAGGACGGGCCGGTGCGCGCCGTCGTCAAAGTCCACGGCACTCACCGCAAGTCGCGCGGCCGCACGTGGCTGCCCTTCACCGTGCGCCTGTACTTCTACGCGGGCGGCGAGTCCTTCCGCATGGTCCACACCTTCGTGTTCGACTCCGACGGCGAGGACGCCTTCATCGCCGGGCTCGGCGTGCGCTTCAAGGTGGCGATGACCGACCATCTCTACGACCGCCACGTGCGCTTCGTGGGCGAAGGCCACGGCCAGCTCACCGAGGCCGTCAAGGGCATCACGGGCCTGCGCCGCGACCCCGGCGCGAACGTGCGGGCCGCCCAGGTGGCGGGCCGGGCACTACCCGATCCCTCCACGTGGGACCAGCGGGTCACGAGCCGCCTCCACTGGATCCCCGACTGGGGCGACTACTCCCTCGCCCAGCTCAACAGCGAGGGCTTCGCGATCAAGAAGCGCACCAAGGAAGGCCACGGCTGGGTGCCCGTCGACCAGGGCCGCCGCGCCTCCGGGTTCGGGTACGTCGGCGGGCCCTCCGGCGGGTTCGGCTTCGGCATGAAGGACTTCTGGCAGCGCCACCCCACCGGCCTCGACATCCGCGGCGCCCACACCGAAGAGGCGACCGTGACCGTCTGGATGTGGTCCCCCGAGGCCCAGCCCATGGACACCCGCTTCTACCACGACGGGCTCGGCCAGGACACCTACCCGGAGCAGCTCGACGCCCTCGAGATCACCTACGAGGACTACGAACCCGGCTTCGGCACCCCCTACGGCGTCGCGCGCACCACCGAACTCCAGTTCTGGGTCACCGAGGCCACGCCCACGCACGAGCGGCTCGGCGCGATGGCCGACGTCGTGCGCGCCCAGCCGCAGGTCATCGCCCCCACCGAGCACATGAGCGCGGCCGGGGCCTTCGGCGGCCTCTTCGGACCCGTCGACCGGTCCCACCCGGTGCTGACCGAAGTGGAGGACTCGCTCGACTTCTTCTTCGACTATTACAGGGCGCAGCAGGACGAGCGGCACTGGTACGGCTTCTGGGACTACGGCGACGTCATGCACTCCCAGGACGGGGACCGGCGCGTCTGGAGGTACGACGTCGGCGGCTACGCCTGGGACAACTCCGAGATCTCGCCCGACCAGTGGCTGTGGCAGTACTACCTGCACACCACCGGCGCCGACGCCTTCCGATTCGCCGAGGCCATGACCCGCAAGACCGGCGAGGTCAACTGCTACCACATCGGCGAATGGGCGGGGCTCGGCACGAGGCACGGCGTCCAGCACTGGGGCGACTCCTCGAAGCAGGTGCGCGTCTCCAACGCCAACTACCGGCGCTACTTCTACTACCTCACCGCCGATGAACGCACCGGCGAGCAGCTGCACCTGCTCGCCGACTCCGAGAAGACCGCGCTCGTCCTCGACACCGCGCGCAAGATCCGCGGCCCCGAGGACGACTACGTGCCCGATCCGACCGCCCTCGACATCGGCTTCGGCACCAGCTGGGCGGCCCTCGTCGCCGCGTGGCTCACCGAATGGGAGCGCCGCGGCCCCGACTGGGAGGCGTGCCGGGAGAAGGTACTCGGCACCATGGAGACGATCGCGGAGCAGCCCAACGGGTTCGCCCAGGGATCGGCGAAGTACAACATGGAGACCCGCCGGTACGCCGTCGAGACGCAACCGGTGGTCGAACGGAGCAATCTCTCCAACTCGTTCGGCCGCATCGAGATCTGCGCCGAGCTGATCCAGCAGATCGACATGCCCGCGTTCGAAGCGGACTGGCTGCGCTACTCCCGCTTCTACACCGCCACTCGGGCGGAGCAGGAGGCCGAGTACGGCGGCCGGTTCGCCGACCTGTTCGTCTACTGCTACGCGCGCGCCAACGCGTTCGTCTACCAGCGCACCGGAGACGAATCCCAGGCGGAGCACGCCTGGCACCGGTTCCGGAACCCGCTCAAGAGCTGGGAGATCGCCCCGGACCCGGACCGGCGGGCCGAGACGACGGCGCAAACGCTCAATGCGTGCACGTGGTATCCCATCGCGACGAACGAGATCGCGCAGTGGGGCCAGGCCGCGGTCCAGATCCTCGCCATGGCCGCCGACTTCGTACCGGAGGAGTGATCGGGCGATCGACGCGGTCCTGAGCGGGGAACGCGGCGGCCTCGTTGGCAGTTCTCGAACCCTGGCGCCTCCGGGTTCACCGGTAGTGGTCGACGATCTGCTGTGCGAGTGCCTTGATGCGCTCGCGGGCTTCGGGTGGGCCGGTGACGGTGGCGGAGTCGGCGAAGGCCAGGAGCTGCCGTACGTCTTCGAGGACGCGGCAGCGCAGGACGCCCGGGGTGGTCCCGTCCGGTTCGGGCTCGCCGAGCGTCAGGCGCGAGCCGAGGATGCGCTGGGCCCGCTCCACTTGATGGCCCCGGAGGCGCAGGTGCACTTCGAGGTCGCCGTCGGTCTCCCAGCCGGAGGTCAGTTCGGCGGCGACCGCGGCGAGGCGCACGCCCGGGCGGAGGCGTCGTGCGGTGCGCAGCGGTTCCCACCGGTCGATCTTCAGCAGGTTGAGCAGCCGGGGTGCGCCCGCCTCGTCGGCGACGAGGTACCAGCGGCCGCCTTTCGCCAAGAGCCCGTAGGGGTCCACGGTCCGCCACCGCACCGGTCGGCCCGTCCGTTCGTAGCGGACCTTGAGCCGTACGCCGCGGCGCAGGTCGCCGATCAGTGCGGCGGGGGCGACCCCGGCGGGTTCGCGGCCGAACCACGGCCGGTTGTCGCTGACGACGAGGTCGCCGACGGCGATCAGGCCGTCGCCGGGGCGGGCTCCGGCGACTTTGCGGCGGGCGCGGTCGCTGACTGCCTCGACGCCGAGGCGGCGCCGCTGGTCGTCGTCGAGTCCGGTGAGCGCCAAGTGCTCGCGTTCGGGCGGCGTCAGGCGGCTCGTGTCGAGCGCGCCGCCGGGCAGCATCGAGACGCCGCCGTAACGGCCGCGGCGCGCGAGCACGGGGAAGCCGGCGTCCTGGAGCCAGCGCAGGTCGCGCATGACGGTCCGCTCGGACACACCGGTCTCTTCGGCGAGCGCGGCCACCGTCGTGTCCGGCCGCGACCGCAGCGCGAGGAGGAGGGAGAAGCACCTGTCGGGGGTCACGTCCCCATGTTCGCAGAGAACCTGACGGATCCCGTCAGGTTTCGCGCCTACGGTTGCGCCACCGACGGAAAGGAGGGCAGTCATGCCCGCACCGAACATCTTCATCGTCTATGTCGCCGACGCACCCGAGGCGGCCCGTTTCTACGGGGACCTGTTCGACATGAAGCCGGTCTTCGAGACGCCGACGTACGTTTCGTTCGACCTCGGCGGCGGCGTCAGCCTCTCGTTGTGGAGCCGCTCGGGCGTGGATCTCGCCGCGGTCCCGGTGCGCACCAGCGAGGTGTGCCTCGCCGTGGACCGAGAGGGCGCGCCCGCTTCGGTCGACGCGCTCTGCGAGGAGTGGCGTGGCAAGGGCGTGCGGATCGTCGACGAGCCGCGCGACGAGGGCTTCGGTCGCACGTTCGTGGCGGCCGATCCTGACGGCAACCTCATCCGGGTCGCGCCCGTCGACTGATCGCAGCGCGGCAGGGCGGCGGCACCGGGCCGCCGCCCTTGTCCTGCCCGCGTTCCGGAGGGCGATCCCTCGAGCAGCTCGACAGTCCGAGCCGAGCCGCGTCGGTTCGGGTGCACGACGACCGCGCTACGCGCCCCGAACCGGCCCCGCCGCAACCATCGAGGCACCGGTCGATGAGGGGCCTCCCCCTATGCCGGCCCGCCCGGCCTCCTCACCGCTGCAAAGGCCGCGTCATCGCTTCGACCAGCGTGTCCTGCAACGTGGTCAGCCAGCCGTAGGTCAGCACGAGCGGACCGCGCGGATCGTCGTCGTCGAGGTCCATCAGCTTTTCGAAGTCCTCGTCATCGGTGATCCCGAGCCGGGATGCGATCACGAGCCGCAGGTCGTTCAGGGCGCCGAGCCACTGGCGGCACTCGTCCGGCTCCAGATGCAGCCGCTCGCGCCGACGCCCTTCAGGGGCCAGCGCCTCCAGCGAGCGGATCACGGCCCGCGCGTCGTCGCGCTTGCGGGCGCGCAGGTCGTTCTCGGTGTAGCGGCGGAACTCGGCGGAGGCGGCCTGCGCGTCGCCGTCGGGGCCGAGATCGGTGTAGGCGTCGGGGAAGAGGCGGGCCAGCGCGGGGTCCTCGGGGGGTTCGGTGGGGCCTTTGCTGAAGGCCGAGGCGATGAGGTCCTCGGCGGTGCCGCCGGCGCTTTCACGGGCGTCGATGAGTTCGAGCATCTGCTCGGTGTAAGCGCGCAGGACGCCGGCTTCGATCGCATCGAAGGAGGCGGTCGCGCCGCCGTCCTCGGCGGTGAAGTAGCGGCCCATCAGCGGTCCTGCCGCAGCGTGGCCCAGAGGCCGTAGCCGTGCATGGCCTGCACGTCGCGTTCCATTTCCTCGCGGGTGCCGCTGGAGACGACCGCGCGGCCCTTGTGGTGGACGTCGAGCATCAGCTGGTTCGCCTTCGCCTCGGAGTAGCCGAAGTACGACTGGAAGACGTACGCGACGTAGCTCATCAGGTTGACCGGGTCGTTGTGCACGAGCGTGATCCATGGGACGTCGGGGTCGGCGACCTCGGACGGGGTCGCGGATCGCTCGGTCTCGACCGCCGCGGCGCATCGCACGGGCAGGACGGCGGGTGTTGTGGCTTGCACATGCCAATGCTGCCATCCGGGTCGGCGCGGGCGGCGCCTTGTCGCGGGATTGTCGGTTCGGCGACCCGGCCCCGCCGGTGCGGCGGGGCCGGGCGGGCGGGTCAGGCAGCGGTCGCGTACTTCGCGGGGTCGGCGTCGAAGGCGGGGCCGCAGCCGGCGCAGCAGAACCAGTAGCGCCGGCCTCCGTAGTCGCGGAAGAGGCCCGCGGCTTCGGCGTCGGACTTGACGACGAGGCTGCCGCGCATGACGGGGCATTCGGCGGTTTCGGTGCCGGCCTCGGTCGCGGTGTCGGTGTGGCAGCCGGAGGCTTCGGAGTTGCACATGGCGTGGTGCTCGCTTTCGTGGCGTCGGTTGGTCGTCGGCCGCGGCGCGTATCGCGGCCGCGGCCGCGGCCGCGGCAACCATTTATACCCCCCAGGGGTATTCACGTCAAGAGCCGACCGGGACTACCGGGGTGTCCAGGGTCACCGCCGATTGCGGCTTGATATACCCCCCGGGGGTATGTTAGAAATGGCGGGCGACCCACCCGGGCCGCCGCCGCTCCGCTTCCGGAGCGGTTCGCCCCCAACGGGTACAGTGCGCCCGCACTATACCCCCCACCGGTATTAGGAGCGGTCATGTCACCGACGTCCACACCTCCGGCACCGCGACGCTGGGTCGCGCTCGGACTCATCGCCCTCGCCCAGTTCATGGTCATCATGGACACGTCGATCATCGGCGTCGCCCTGCCGAAGATGCAGGCCGACCTCGGTTTCACCCCCGAGAACCTCTCGTGGGTCTTCAACGCCTACGTCGTCGTCTTCGGCGGCCTGCTGCTCCTCGGCGGCCGCCTCTCCGACCTCCTCGGCGCCCGCCGCGTCTTCAGTCTCGGCTGGATCGTCCTCGGACTCGGATCGCTCGCGGCCGGTCTCGCGGGCAACGCGGCCGTCGAGCTGGCGGGCCGCGCGGTGCAGGGCGTCGGCGCGGCCCTCATCGCGCCCTCGGCGCTCACGCTGCTCATGATGCTGTTCGGCGCCAACCCGAAAGAGCTGATGAAGGCCCCTTCGCGGTCTACGGAGCGGCCGCACCGGCGGGCGGCACCGCGGGCGTGTTCCTCGGCGGCGTCATCACCGAGTACGCCTCATGGCCCTGGGTGTTCCACATCAACCTCCCGATCGCCGTCCTGGCCGTGGCCGCCGCACCGGCGCTCCTGCCCGGCGGCGCGGGGACCCGCGGGTCGATCGACTGGATCGGCGCGGCGACCGCCACGTTCGGCCTCGGCGGTCTGGTCTTCGCGATCGTGCGGGCCCCTGAAGTCGGCTGGGCGTCGGCACAGACCTGGGGCGTCCTCATCGGAGCGGCGGCGCTGCTCGCCGTCTTCTTCACCGTGCAGGCCAAGCGCCGCGAGCCGCTCATGCCGCTCGCGATCTTCCGCTCGGCGAACCTGGGCGCGGCCAACCTCGCCCAGGCCCTGCTCGGGGCGGCGTGGATCCCCATGTGGTTCTTCCTGAACCTGTACCTGCAGCAGGTGCTCGGCTATTCGGCCTTCCCTTCGGGGGCGGCGCTGCTGCCGATGACCGCGCTCATCATGATCGGCATGGTCGTGCTCGCGCCGCGCCTGACGGCGAAGTTCGGCCCCAAGGCGATGATCGTCACCGGCCTGGTCCTGCTCGCGGCGGGCCTGGGATGGCTCTCGCTCGTCCGTCCTGACGGGACGTTCGCGGCCGACGTGCTCCCGGCCTCGCTCGTCGCCGCGCTCGGCATGTCGCTCGCGTTCATCCCGTCGCTGCAGATGGCCATCTCCAGCGCCGCACCCGAACAGGGCGGCCTGGCCTCGGGGATCGTGAACACGAGCTACCAGATCGGGTCCGCGCTCGGCCTCGCCGCCGTCACCGCCATCGCGGTCCCGCTCGGCGCCGACGAGCTCGGCGACCCGGTCGCGCTCACCGACGGCTACTCGGCCGCGTTCATCGCCGCCGCGGCCGTCGCGGTGCTGGCGATCATCGCGACCGCCGCCACGGTCCGCTCCCGCAGGCCGGACCTGGTGAAGGCCGCCTGAACGCCGCGGACCGAGAGGGGGAGGCGACACCGCCTCCCCCTCTCCGCGTCAGATCATCCCGCCGTTGGCCCGCAGGACCTGGCCGTTCACCCAATGGCCCTCCGGCGAGGCGAGGAACGCGGCCACCTCGGCGATGTCGCGCGGCTCCCCGAGCCGCTCCAGCGGATTCGCCTGCGCCAGTTGGGCGATGAGCTCCTCGCTCTTCCCTTCGAGGAAGAGGTCGGTCGCAGTAGGGCCGGGAGCGACCGTGTTGACGGTGACGTCCCTGCCGCGCATCTCCTTCGCGAGCACCATGGTCAGCGCCTCCACCGCGCCCTTGCTGGCGGCGTACGCGCCGTATGTCGGGAAGGACGTGCCGACCACGGAGGTCGAGAACAAGGTGATCGACCCGCCCGGGCGGACCCGGCGGGCCGCCTCGCGGGCGACCACGAACGTGCCGCGGATGTTCGTGCGGTGCAAGGCGTCCATCTGGTCCAGGTCGAGTTCCGCCACCGGCGCGAGGTACATCCGGCCCGCCGAGTGCACCACCGCGTCGACGCCGCCGAACCTGGTCTCGGCCTCCGAGAACATCCCGGCGACCGCCGTCTCGTCCGCCACGTCCGCCTGGAACGCCAGCGCGTCCGCTCCGGCCGCGATCGCCTCCTTCACCGCGGCGGCGGCCTCGTCGCGGTTGCCCGCGTATCCGACGACGATCGCGTGGCCCTGCTCGGCGAGGCGCCGCACGACCGCCCGGCCGATGCCGCGCGAACCGCCGGTGACGATGGCGGCACGGGTCCCGTTGTCGTTGCTCATGATCGCTCCTTAATTCGAGGTGTCGACGCCATCGTGACCGCGAACGCCGAGGTCATGGGCGGTAGCGCTTACCCCGGGGTCGGCAACCCCCGTCTCGGTGCGCGTCCGGGCGTGGATGATTGAGGGGTGGACGCCGCTGAACTCGCCGCTTTCCTCCGCTCGCGACGCGACCGGATCAGGCCCGCCGACGTCGGCCTGACCGGCGGGCCGCGCCGCCGCGTGCCGGGCCTGCGCCGCGAGGAGGTCGCGTTCCTCGCGAACGCCTCGATCGACTACTACATCGAGCTGGAGCGCGGCCGGGGCGTGCAGCCCTCGGGGCAGATGCTGCTGGCGCTCGCGCGGGCGCTGCGGCTCACCGGCGACGAACGCGACCACCTGTTCCACCTGGCCGGGCATCCGGCCCCGCCGCCGAGGGAGCCGTCCCGCCGCACCGACCCTTCGCTGCTGGCCCTGCTCGAACGCCTCGACGGCACTCCGGCACGGATCATGACCGACCTGCTCCAGCCGCTCGCGCAGAACCGGCTCGCCGCCGAGCTGCTCGGCGAGACGGACCCGGTCGGCGAACCCGGCTACACCGGCAGCATCGTCTACCGCTGGTTCACCGACCCGTCCGCGCGGGCGATCTATCCGGCCGAGGACCACGAGCGCCACGCCCAGTCCTTCGTGGCCGACATGCGTGCGACCACCGCCAGGCGGGCCCTCGCGGGCGGCGACCCCGAGGCGGAGAAGATGTGCGCGGACCTGCTCGACCGCAGCGAGGAGTTCGCGCGGCTGTGGCGGGCCCGGGACGTGGCGGTGCGCCGTTTCGACCGCAAGCGCCTCGTGCACCCGGCGATCGGCGTGATCGAACTCGAATGCCACCACCTCTTCACCGAGGACGGCGGCCAGCGCCTGCTGTGGCTCGCCCCGATCGAGGGCACCGACGCCGCCGAGCGGCTGGCTATGCTCGGCGGATGAACGCGCTGACGCGGTCGAGCCTGGCGGCCGACCTCCGCCGGATCGGCCTGGCCGAGGGCGACGCGGTGATGGTCCACGCGGCCTTCGGACGGGTGGGGCCGGTCCTGGGCGGCCCGGACGCGCTGGTCGACGCGATGTTCGACGTCATCGGCCCTGAGGGGACGGTCCTCAGCTACCAGGACTGGGAGTTGAGTGTGGACGTGTGGGACGAGCGCGGCCGCGTGGCCGGCGAGTTTCGCGAGCACGTGCCGCCCTACGATCCGGCGACGGCCCGGCCGGCGCGCGACCACGGCGTGCTCGCGGCGGTGATCGGGACACGTCCGGGCGTGCGCCGCAGCGGGAATCCGGGTGCGGCGGTCGCGGCCGTGGGCGCCCGCGCCGAAGAGTTCACAGTGGACCATCCGCTCGACTACGGCTACGGCGAGGGCTCCCCGTTCGAGCGGTTGGCCGCAGCGGGCGGGCGGGTGCTCATGGTCGGCGCGCCGCTCGACACGATGACGATCCTGCACCACGCCGAGCACCTCGCCGTCCTGCCCGGCAAGCGCCGCATACAGGTCGAGTACCCGCTCGCGACCCCGGAGGGCACGCGCTGGCGTCTGGTCGAGGAGTTCGACACGAGCGGGCCGGTCGTGTCCGGCCCGCCTGAGGACTACTTCCGGTTGATCGTGGAGGACTTCCTGGCGTCCGGTGCCGGTCGGCGCGGCGCGGTCGGCGAGGCGGACAGCGTGCTGGTCGATGCACCGGCCGTGGTGGCGTTCGCCGTCGACTGGCTCGAATCACGCTACGGGTGCTGACCCGCTCCCGCCATCTGGTGCGCCGGGAGTGGAGCGGGATCGCTTCCCCACCGGCTTGACGACGTTCTGATGCTGCTGCTTCATGATGCACCTCCTTTCAGCGGCAGCGCGACGGATGGCCGAGTCGGGTGCCCGGGGTCTTCGGCCCGGGCGAGCAGCGAACGGTACTCGGCGGTGCGCTCGAGCAGGTCCGGATGGGCGTCTTCGGCGGCGACCGCGCCGTCCTCGATGAGGATCACGCGGTCGGCGTGGCGGATGGTGGAGACGCGATGGGCGATCACGATCGTGGTGCGCCCGGCCTGGACCTCGGCGACCGCGCGGGCGAGGGCCTGCTCGCCGACGGCGTCGAGGTGCGCGGCGGCCTCGTCCATGATGAGGACGTCCGGTTCCCGCAGGAACGCCTGCGCGATGGCGAGCCGCTGGCGCTGCCCGACCGGACACGGTGGAGCCGTTCTCGCCGACCGTCTCGTCGAGCCCCTGGGGCCGCTCGCGCACCGTGTCGGCGAGCTGCGCGCTGTCGAGGGCCTTCCACATCGCCTCCTGGGAGGGGTCGGGGTCGGCGAGACGCAGGTTGGAGCGGATGGTCCCGCGGAACACGTAAGGGTGCTGGGAGATCAGGGCGATGCGTTCGCGGGTGTCCGCGAGGCGGATCGATCGGAGGTCCTCGCCGTCGAGGAGGATCCGTCCCGCGACCGGGTCCCAGAAGCGGACGAGCAGGTGCGCGATCGTCGTCTTGCCCGCACCGGAAGCGCCGACGAGGGCGACGTGCTCGCCGGGCGCGACGGCGAGATCGAGTCCTTTGAGGACCAGCGTGCCCGGCTCGTAGGCGAAGTCGACGGCTGGCGCTGCTGGACGCGGCCGGGGCGACCGACCGCATCATCGCCCGCTCCGGCGAGTTCAGTGCGCCGCTGCCCGAAGGGCTCCAGAACCCGCCGGACGAGCGTCGGTCTTCGCCGACATCGAGCGCTACGGCAAGGTCTTCGACACGCAGGACGCCGCGGCCGCGAGCATCGAGGGCCTCCAGACCGAACTGGCCGAGCTGGAGGCGAAGGCACCTGCCGAGACGCAGACGGCCGCGTCGGTCTACTACTGGTCCTCCTCGTCGAGCATGAGCGCCCACGGCGGGCTCAGCATGGCCGACGATCTGCTCGAACGCGCGGGCCTGGAGAACGTCTACGCCGCCGAGCAGTCGGCCTACTTCGAGGCGAACTTCGAGACCCTGCTCGACGCCGACCCGCAGGTGATCGTCCTCAGCTACGGCGGCTACGGCGAGAGCTTCGAGGACGCGAAGGCCCAGCTCCTGTCCGAACCGGGCGCCGCCGATCTCCAAGCAGTGCAGAGCGACCGGATCATCGGTGTGGGCGCCACCGACATGAACCCCGACCAGGGCGCGCTCCGCGGCCTCGCCACGCTCATCGAAGGGGCCGCCGCATGATCGAGACGAGCGGTCTGGCCGTCGTGTACGGCCCGACCGCCGCTCTCGGCGGGGTCGACCTCACGGCCGTCGACGGCCGGGTCACCGGCCTGGTCGGCCCCAACGGCAGCGGCAAGTCCACCATGCTCCGCGCCCTGCTCGGCGCGGTCCGCCGCGCCGGCGGCAGCGCAACAGTGGACGGTGATGATCTCGCCGCGCTGAAGCCGCGCGAGCGCGCGGAGCGCCTGGCCGCCGTCGCGCAGGAGGAGCACAGCGAGTTCCCCTTGACCGTATGGGAATCGGTGCTGCTGAGCCGTTCGGTCCACCGCGGTGGCTGGAGCTCCTACACCGATGACGACCGCCAGGCGGCGCGAGAGGCCATGCGGCAGAACGGCATCGACGACCTCGCCGACCGGCCGCTGGGCGGCCTCTCCGGTGGCGAGCGGCAGCGCGCCCTCATCGCCAGGGCCCTCGCCCAGGCCGCCACGCACCTGCTGCTCGACGAGCCCACGAACCACCTCGACGTGCGCTACCAGCACGAGATCCTGACGCTCGTCAACGGCCTCCCATTGTGCACGGTGACCGTGCTGCACGACCTCAACCTCGCGGCCCGGTACTGCGACACGCTCGTGCTCCTCGACGAGGGCCGCGTCGCGGCGGCGGGAGCGCCGGAGGAGGTGCAGTGACCGGAGACGATCGAGCCGGTGTACCGGATCGCGGTGAGCCGCATCGACATCGAAGGCGTGCCGCAGCTCCTCTTCCGACCGTTGCGCTGAGGTTCAGTCCTTGACGGCCAAGGTCTCCAGATAGTCGACCGGGAGCACGAGGCGGCCGGGTTCGGCGCGGCCGCGGGCGGCCAGGAGGGCGCGGAGGTCGGATTCGAGATCGCTCCAGCGGCCGGTCGGCTCCACCGCGGCGCGGATGCCGAGCCATGCCGGGTTGTTCGCGGTGATGTCGCGAACCGCGTGGTCGAGGTCGTCCCAGACGACGTCGACCGTGCGGACGGCGAACTGGAGCCGCACCGGCTGCGCCGCGAACACCCCCTTTGCGGTCTCGGGCCGGGCCCACCGTTCGACCGGCGCGCGCCCACCGCCGCCGCCGGGCAGGTACGGACGGACGATCGGGGCCATCGAGCCGAAGGCCGACTCGGGCGTCCAGGCCAGGACCGCGACGCGGCCGCCACTGCGGCACAGGCGGACGAGCTCGGCCGCCATCGCCTCCGGATCGGGCGCGAACATGCAGCCGAAGGCCGAGGCCACCAGGTCGAAGGAGGCGTCGCCGAGCGGGACCGCCGCCATGTCCGCCTCGATCCACTCGACCTCGGCGCCCGCGTCCCGGGCCCGCTTCCTCGCGAGCGCGAGGAGCGCCGGCGCGGCGTCGAGACCGGTGACCTCAGCCCCCGCGAGCGCGGCAGCGATGGCGAACGGTCCTGGGCCGCAAGCGATATCGAGCACCGCCATCCCCGGCCGGGCCGTCGCCGCAGCGAGCTGGACGCTCGCTTCGGCCCAGCGGTCGCCGTTGGAGGCGTAGTCGCCCATGCTCCACAAAGTTCCTGGCTGCACGTTCACTCCTTGGTAGGGCCGCCGCGGCGGCGAGGGTTCAGGATGCCACGGGAACCGGCTCGGCCGCGGGCATCGCGAGGCGCGCGTGTTCGGCGGAGTCGAGTGCGAACCGCTCGGTCAATGTGCGATCCCTGCGTGTACGTGGTCGTGGTGGTCCTCGAACCCGTGGGCGTCCCACGGTTCGAACGGGTCGGTGTCGATGGTTTCGCCTTCGTGGACGAGGCATTCGCGCAGCGCGGTCTCGAGGGCGGCGTGGTCGAGGGCGACGCCGATGAACACGAGTTCCTGGCCTTGGCCGGCGTCCCGGGCGGCGAAGGGGTCGAAGCGGGCGACGGCGCCGGCCTGGGACCACAGGGCGGTCACCTCCGGTCGCGTCGCGAGCCAGAAGAAGCCCTTGGAGCGCAGGACGGTTCCGAAGCGCCCGGAGTCGAGTTCCTGAACGAACCGCCACAGCCGTTCGGGATGGAAGGGCGCCGCGTCGCGGAAGAGCACGCTCGAGATCCCGTACTCCTCGGTCTCGGGCACGTGCTCGCCGTTGATCTCCTTGACCCAGCCGGGCGCCTCCTGCGCCTGGTCGAGGTCGAAGCGGCCGGTGCCGAGGACGCTCGCGGTGTCGATGCGGCCGTGGCTGGATCGGAGCAGGCGCGCTTCGGGGTTGAGGCGGCGCAGCACCGCCTCGACGCGGTCGGCCTCGTCAGCGGTGACGAGGTCGGTCTTGTTGAGTACCAGCACATCGGCGAATTCGATCTGATCGACGAGGAGGTCGGAGACGGTGCGGTCGTCGTCTTCGTAGGCGTCGAGTCCGCGCGAGACGAGGTCGTCGCCGCGTTGGAGCTCGATGAGCAGGTTCGCGGCGTCGACGACGGTGGTCATGGTGTCGAGCTCGGTCAGGTCCGAGAGGAGGCCCTGGTCGAGCTCGCCGAATGCGAAGGTCGCGGCGACGGGCATCGGTTCGGAGATGCCGCTGGACTCGATGAGCAGGTAGTCGAAGCGGCCGTCGCGGGCCAGCCGGGCGGCCTCTTCGAGGAGGTCGTCGCGGAGGGTGCAGCAGATGCACCCGTTGCTCAGCTCGACCAGGCGCTCCTCGGTGCGGGACAGGCTGCCGCCGTCGCGCACGAGGTCGGCGTCGATGTTGACCTCGCTCATGTCGTTGACGATGACCGCGACGCGCAGTCCCTCTCGGTTGCCCAGCACGTGGTTGAGCAGCGTGGTCTTGCCCGCGCCGAGGAAACCCGACAGCACCGTGACCGGCAGCTTCTTCATCGACAACCCTTCATTAATGGAAATGGTTGTCAGTTTAACTGATATGCGGCCGGCACCTTCCTCCAGTGGT
This sequence comes from Glycomyces sp. YM15, assembly GCF_016918015.1. Lineage (GTDB taxonomy): Bacteria > Actinomycetota > Actinomycetes > Mycobacteriales > Micromonosporaceae > Glycomyces. The sequence goes on along the minus strand of NZ_JAERMK010000017.1, from coordinate 42,709 downwards.
GCCGAGCCGTCACCGGCTCAGGTCGCGCAGCCGCAGCAGTCGCCGCAGCCCCTCGGGATTGCGGCGGTTCGCGGGTGCGAGGGCGGCTTCGAGCCGCGGACGCACCGCCTCCTCGTTGAGACGGGTCCCGATCGCGACCAGTTCGGCGCCGGTCGCGACCTCGGCGCGGTCGGCGATGTGGACCTGAGCGCCGACGACGTTCACCGCGAAGCTCCGCAAGCGGCGGCCCGTGTCGACGGTGGCCGTGCCTTTGATCCGGTAGGCGCCCACCGGCGGGTCCTCGCACAGTTCGATCAGGCGGCCGGGGTCCACGACGGCGGAGGATCGCACGGTCACGGCCGCCGCGTGCCGGTGTCCCTCGTGGTGGTGCACCTGCCTGGCAAGCGCCGCAAGAGGAAGCTCGTCGACCGGGTCGTCGGCGGAGGCGACGTCGTACACGAGCTCCGGGTCCACCCGGCCTCGCGAGGTGCGCACGATGTGGATCCCGGGGTTGACCTCGCGGATGCGCGCCTCGATCGCGGCGAGCGCGGACTCGGCCCGGTCGGCGGGGAGCCGGTCGATCTTGTTGATCACCGCCAGCGTCGCGACGGCGAACCGCGCGGGCGGCGGGCCGTCGAGGTCCACAGTGGCGAAATGCTCGACCGCGTCGACGACGTCGATCACGCCGCCCGGCCGCACCCGCGCCACCTTGCTGGCCCGGATCATCCAGGCCAGCGCGCCCGGTTCGGCGATGCCGCTGGCTTCGACGATGACGGCGTCGAGCCGCCGGCGGGGATCGGTCAGCCGCTCCAAGGCGAGGTCGAGGCCGCCGACGTCGTCCAGGCAGCAGAGGCAGCCGCCGGAGATCGAGACCGGCTCGTCGATCTGCCCGGTCACCAGGGCGGCGTCGACGTTCACCGTTCCGAAGTCGTTGACGACCACGCCGACCCGCGCTCCCGGGCGGCTGAGCAGATGGTTGAGCAACGTCGTCTTCCCCGCGCCGAGATGACCGGACAGGACGATGACCGGCACCCGGTCGCTGTCGTTGAAGGCGAGGCTGCTCACCCGCAGAGGGTAACCGGGCGCCGGTGCGCCGCTAGAGCACCCGTTCGCTCCAGTGGCGGCGGCTCAGCAGGCGCAGGCCGTTGAGGCCCACGATCACCGTGGAGAGCTCGTGCCCGGCGACGCCGAGCACCAGCGGCAGGTCACCGAACAGGTCCCACGCGGCGAGCACCGCCATCACGGTGGCCGCGAAGGCCAGATTGACGCGAGCCACGCGTCTTGCCTTGCGCGCCAGGTCGATCGCGGCAGGCAGTGCGGTGAGACGCTGGCCGACCAGGACCACGTCGGCCGACTGCAGCGCCAGGTCCGAGGCGGTGCCGCCCATGGCCGCGCCGACGTGGGACGCGGCGAGCGCGGGCGCGTCGTTGATGCCGTCGCCGATGTAGAGGGTCCGGGTCCCGGCGAGCCGGTCGGCCTTGTCCCCCGGCAGCAGCGAGGCCTCGGCGTCGCCGATGCCGACGGCGGCGGCGACGCGGCGCGCGGCGGCCGAGTGGTCGCCGGTGAGGAGCCTCGAGTCAGTGCCGAGCCGGGCCTTGAGTGTCGAGATCGCTCGGGCGGCATCGGCCCTGACGGCGTCGGTGAGACCGATCGCGCCGAGCGGCCGCTTGTCGGCGATCACCACTGCCACGGTGAGGCCGTGCGCTTCGAAGTCGGCGACGATGCCGCGGGCTTCGGCGTCGTCTTCGGCATCGTCGAGGAGCACGGGATGGCCCACGAGGACCTCGACGCCGTCGACCACCGCGCGGACGCCGCGTCCGGGCATCGCCTGGAACTCGGTCGCTTCGGCGGGCTCGTCGAGCGCGGCGAGGACGTGCCCGATCGGGTGCTCCGAGCGGGACTCGGCCGCGGCCGCCAGGCGGCGCAGGCGGGCTTCGTCGCCGTCGAAGGCCCGGATCCGTTCGACTTCGGGCCGCCCGGTCGTGAGGGTGCCGGTCTTGTCGAACGCGGCCCGGTCGACCTCGGCGAGACGCTCCATCATCAAGGCGCTCTTGACGAGTACGCCCTGGCGCCCGGCGAGGGCCACTGCGGCGAGGAGGGGCGGCATGGTCGCGAGGACGATCGCGCAGGGGCTGGCGACGATCATGAACGTCATGGCGCGCAGCAGGGTCGGTTCGAACGCCGCGCCCGCGAGGAGCGGGACGCCGATGAGCGCGAGGGTCGCGGCGACGACGGCGAGCGAATAGGGCTGTTCGACCCGCTCGATGGTCAACTGGGTCTTGGACTTCGCCTCCGAGGCCTCCTCGACCTGGCGAGCGATGCGGGCGAGCACGGTGTCGGCGCTGGCGCGGTCCACCCGCACTTCCAGCGCCCCGGTGCCGTTCACCGTGCCGGCCAGCACTTGGGAGCCGAGGGCCTTGCGGCCGGGGAGGGCCTCGCCGGTGAGGGTCGATTCGTCTACTTCGGATTCTCCTGCGGTGACGGTGCCGTCTGCTGGGACGCGGTCGCCGGGCCGCACGAGCACCAGGTCGCCGGGGGCCAGCGCGGCGGCGTCCACGGTCTCCTCGCGGCCGTCGGTGATCCGCACGGCCCGGTCGGGGGCGTGTTCGAGGAGGCTGCGCACGGAGTCGGCGGTGCGCTCGGTCAGGACCGCTTCGAGGGCCCCGGAGGTCGCGAAGATGACGATGAGCAGGGCCCCGTCGAACCATTGGCCGATCGCGGCGGCGGCGACGGCGGCGATGACCATCAAGAGGTCGACTTCGAAGCGCGGCTTGCGCAGCGCGCTCAAGCCGTCCCAGGCCGAGCCCCAGCCTCCGGCGGCGTAGCAGGCGAGGTAGGCGGGCAGCCAGACCGAGGCCGGCGCGCCGGAGAGCTGGGCGATGCCGCCGACGGCGAACAGGGCGAGGGCCGTGGCGGCCCAGCGGACGTCGGACAGCCGGAACATGTTCACGAACATGCGCATCATCTTATATTCGCAGATACGCAGATAACAAGACGGAGTAAGCTGGGCGCATGCACGAGGGGATCGAGGACTTCACGATGCCGGGCGACGAGCTGGCGCGCGCCGCCGCCGACGCGTTGCGGATGCTCGCCGATCCGACCCGCCTCAAACTCATGTGGGCGCTCCTGCAGGGTGAGGAGAACGTCGCCTGCCTCGCCGACCTCACCGGCGCCCGCCCCACCGCCGTCAGCCAGCACCTCGCCAAACTCCGCCTCGCCGGCCTCGTCACCACCCGCCGCGAAGGCACCTTCGTCTATTACTCGGCGGCAGGCCACCATCTGAGGCCGCTTCTCGAGCAGGCCCTCTCCCACGCTGCCGACGTGACTGGCACCCCCAGCCCCACCGGGCACTGACCGCCTCCCCGGATCCTTCGTCGCCAGTCCGGCGGGTTCCATGCAGGGGCCGTATTGCATTGACGTCCTCATTGGGAGCAAAGAGGACGAAACGGATGGGTCGAAGGTCGGTGCCAAGCTCGCCGAGCTGCTGCTGGAGCGCGGCATGGTCACCGCCGAGCAGCCGCACCACACGCAGTCGGCGGCCGCGACTCGGATCCGACCTCCCCGCCACCCGAGTGCGACCGCGAATGCCTCTGCGACCTGCTCAGCGAGATCATCAGCCCCCGCAATCGACCTGGAGCAGACCCGGCCCGACCCGAGCCTGTACGCGAACCTCGACCTCGATGGTTGGCGACGCAGAGTCGGGCGCTGTCACAGCCTCGGCGACCTCAAGCGCTTGACCGACTGGAGGCACTGAACACAGCGAAGGGGCGCAACGACATTGGCGCACCCCTTTTCGGTCAGTGCGGTTGGAGGTTCAAGATGGCGGCGATGGGGAGGTGGACGGGTGGGGTGGGTTGGTCGGGTGGCGGGTCTGTTTCGGGTTGGGACGCAGCGGGACTGGTCGGATTTGGGGTGGGGAACATGAGGAGGTTCTCCACCTGTGGGTGATGACAGTCGGGGGCTGTATGGGGGACAATTGAGGTACGTACAGGGACAGGAAACTGGTACAGGTGTCGGGGTAGGTGTAAGCAGACTACGACAAGCCTCTGGCCGATCCGACAAACCGACTTGTTTCGAGGCGACGACCCGGTAAGCCAGGGTGCTCCTCCACTGGAGGCGTCCGATCTCACCCCCGTGCCATCGCCCGCAGCTGTCCGCGCCCCCGATGGGCCGTGACTGGGTGGACGATCCTAGTTGGGATCACCCCAACCAGAAGGCAGCGCCCCACACGGGGGCACCTGCGATTCGAGCACGACCCGCCAGCGTCAGCGGTGAGGCCACACCGAGCGAATAGAGGACTCGGTACGGCGACACCGCGAGCACGTCCATGGCGAACACCACCCCGTCCCGGCAGCGCCGCGCCCGCAAGCCCGCGCGACTGCAGGACGGATCCCAGGAACGGCAAGCGATCCTCGGGAGGCGAACCCGCCACCGGCATCCACCGGGCGGCCGCACCACTTCCTCAGGGACGGCAGGCACCAGCACCTGGCAGGAACGGCGCGCGGCCAGGTGAAAGCCTAAGGGCCGGAACCGGAAGCCGAAGCAAGACCAGCAGGGCCAGCAGGGCCAGCGAGGGAAGCAAGCGGAGCAGCGGGAAGGAGGCGACACAGGCGCATGAGGACCACGACCATGCACACGGACATGGACATGGACAAGAGCGCAACCGAGCCGAACTCGGCAGCTGACCGCTCCCGTGCTACCGACCACTCCGCCGCTGCGGCATCGAGACGGACCCGCCCGGCCCGACCGGAAGCGACCACCAGCCCCGGCCCGCACCACCAGCGCCACCCAGCTGACGCCACCACCGCCACCAGCAGCACCAGCGCCACCGGCGTCGTCAGCGACACGAGCGCACCGCCCGGGACCCGTATCCGGCCCGAGCCGCTATCGCGGCGAGCGCCCCAACTCCTGCCGGGATCCCGAGTCCGGCCTCAGCGACGGCAACGCACCCGAATCCCGCCACTCCAGTCGCTGATCGCATTGACCGCGACCGACAGCCAGCCCGCACGGCGGCATCACGCCCACGACCTCATCCTCACCGCTCCGTCGCTGACCGCTTGAACCCGGCCCCAACATCAGGCCCGCCTGCGCCGCGCGCCCAGAGTAGACCTTCGCCACTTCGTCGCTGGTTGCCTGCAACCCATACGAAGTCTTATCCCGCCAGAAGGTGACGAGCCCTGAGGCGTCGTGACGGACCCGAAAGACCGGGCGGGGGTGGCGGTGTGCCAGGCGAGGACTGCCTCCCCCCGTCCGGTCCGGCTACTGCGCCGCCGGGGCGGCCGCCTCCTTCGAGCGGCGCTTCCAGAGGAGGCCGTGCTTCGGGGCGGCGAGCCAGGCGAGTAGGAACATGCCCGTCAGGACCAGCACGATCATGCCTCCGGCCGCCAGGTTGTAGTGATAGGAGATATACAGGCCCGCAATCGATCCGAACGCCGCCAGGACGCACGCGACGGCGGTCATCGTGCCGAGCCGCTCGGTGCCCATTCGGGCCGTCGCCGCCGGGGTCACCAGCAGCGCCAGGACGAGCACGTTCCCGACCGCTTGGAGCGCCACCACGATCGCGGCCGTCACCATCGCGTACAGGACCATGTCGAGCACCAGCACCGGCAGTCCGGAGGCCTTCGCCGTCTCGCGGTCGAGGCTCACCGCGATCAGTTGGCGGCGCAACAGGAACGTGAGCGCCACCAGCACCGCGCCGACGACCGCCACGGCGATCACGTCGCCGTCACCGAGCGCCAGGATCTGTCCGAACAGGAACGAGGTGAGGTCGCCCGTGTAAGCGTCCTGGGTCGAGACGATCACGATGCCCAGGCCGAACGAGCCTGCCCAGAAGATCCCGATCACGGTGTCCTCGTTGAGCCTCCGCGTCTGGCTGATCAGCGCGATCGCCACGGCGGTGATGATCCCCGCCGCGGCTCCGGTGAGCGAGAGGTTCGCGTGCAGCACGAACCCGACCGCGACGCCGGGGAAGACGGCGTGGGCTACGGCGTCGCCGATGAAGGCCATGCCGCGCAGCACGACGAACGCGCCGACCACGACGCACACCACGGCCGAGATGAGCGCGACGGCGAACGCGCGCTGCATGAACGCGAGCTGCCACGGCTCGGTGAGCCACTCGATCATGCCGTCTCCTTCGCGGTACCGGTGAGCAGCAGCTCGGATTCGGCGACCCCGAAGGCCCGCAGCCACAACGCCGGGTCGTCCAGTCGGGACGGCGGGCCGTCGGCGACCACCGTGCGGTTGAGCAGGCACAGTCGCGTGCAGACCGCCCGCGCCTGGGCCAGGTCGTGCGTGGTCATCAGGATCGCGGTGCCTTCCTCGGCGAGCTGGGCGAGGAGCCCGACCAGGAGTTCCTGGGTCGGGACGTCGACGCCGGTGAACGGTTCGTCGAGCAGCAGCAGCCCGGGTTCGCGGGCCAGCGCGCGGGCGACGAGCACGCGCTGGCGCTGGCCGCCCGAGAGCGCCCCGATCGGACGGGTGGCGAGATCGGCGAGACCGACGCGATCGACGGCTCGCGCCGCGGCCTCGCGGTCGGCTTTGCGCGGGCCGCCCATCCAGCGGGTCGCCGTGCGGGCGTTGAGCACCGCCGCACCGACGGTGATCGGGAAGTCCCACGCGAACTCGTGTTTCTGGGGGACGTAGCCGAGGCGGCCGCGGGCCCCGCGAGGCGGGCTCCCGGCGATGCGGACGGTGCCGGTGTCAGGGTTGAGCAGGCCGAGGACGGCGCGTAGGAGCGTGGTCTTGCCCGCGCCGTTCGGGCCGATGAGGCCCACGGTCTCTCCGGGGGCGACGGCCAGGTCCACGTCGTGGAGGACCTGGTTGCCGCCCAAGGTGACGGCGACTCCGGAGACTTCCAGGCCGGAGCCTTCCAGTTCAGCTCGCATCGGATTCCTCGACTGCGGTTGTGGTCGCGTTGCGGCGCTTGCGGGTCGCCACCATGATGAGGATGCCGGCCACGACCGCGACGGCCGCCGCGCCGAGGCCCCACAGGAGCCAGCCGGTGCCGGTGGTGGGCATGATGCCGCCCTTGTCGTCGTCGCCGGAGGCGTTGTCGTCGCCGGATCCGTCGCCGGAGCAGGCCGCGTTCGGGTCCGCGGCGGCGCCGACGGCCAGTTGGAGGTCCTTGGTGTCGGTCACCGTCGTGCCGTCGCCGGTGGTGGCGGCGAATTCGACGGTGAGGCGGTAGACGCCGGGTTCGGAGAAGGTCCAGTTGCCGTGCGCGTGGGTGTTGCGCGGGATCGAGACGGTCTGTGGCAGTGCCGCAGCGGAGTCGAAGAGGATTTCGGCGCCGCCGAACGTGCCGGTGAGGAAGATCGTGAAGTCGCCTGGGCCGTCGACTTCGGTCAGGTTCCATTCGACCGCGCCCGGGACGCCGTCGATGACGCTGGAGTCCTGGGTGTTCCAGCCGGGCCAGACGATGCCGGAGGCTTGGACCTGCGGGAGCATGTAAATCTCGTCGCCCGGGGCGCCGAGGAAGCCGAAGTCGCCTTCGGGGATCGGGAACAGCGCGGTGTCGGGGACCTGGAGCACGACGTCCTCGAGTTCGCGCCAGACCGATTCGGAGGCCCGGTCGTCGCGCAACTGGGCGGTCCAGGTGCCGTCGACGAAGCGGGGGCCGATGTCGACGTGGCCGTCGGTGACGATCTCGCAGGCGGTGTCGGCCTGCGCGCCGCCGCGGTTCCCGCCGGTCGCGACGGCCTGTGCCTCTTGGACGGTGGCGGCTTCGGCGGTGAGGCTGTAGGTGGCCCGGGCGGCGGTGGAGGCCTGGCCGCGGCCGGTCGCGGGGACCGAGCCCTTGGCGTCGCCGTCCTCGCGGGCGACGAGTTCGAGCGTGTACTGGCCGGGCGCGTTCACGGCGAGGACGACGGGGGTGGCGGTGCCGGCGGTGAGTGTGAACGTGGCGGTGTCGGCGGTGGTGGCGAGCGGCACGGCGGTCCCCGTGCTTTCGAAGGTGTACAGCCAGGCTTCGCCCGGGCCTTCGGTCTTCGCCAGGGACACTTCGACATCGGCGTCGGTGTCGCTCGCGTCGAGCATCGGGAAGGTCTGGCCGTCGGTGGTCCCGGCGACCCAGACGAGGTCACCGGCGTCGCCGAGGAACGCGAAGTCCTCGCGTTCGGGGACGATCGAAGGTACCGTGTCGAGTTCGCCCGGCGCGTTGATCTCCAGTCGCGACCCGGCGGACTCGAACTCCGCGATCCCCTCGGCCCCTTGGGCGTTCGCGGGCGCGGCGTACAGGCCCGCCGCGAGCGCGGCGGCCCCCGCGAGGGCCGCCGTCCGGTGGTGTCGTCTCATCGGTCTCCTCCCAGGCAGCGGCTCAGCGCAGAGGCGTTCTGCCGCATCATGTCAATATAGGTCGGTGCGTCTTGGGGCAGTGCGTCGCCGTGCAGGGTGCAGACCTCGACGCCCTGGTCCTCGGCCACTTGGCGCAGCACTGAGGCGCGGGCGTGCAGGTTGGGTTCGACGAAGACGGCCTTCACCTCGAGGTCCGCGATGGTCTCGGTGAGGGCTTCGACCTGCTTGGCGCTGGGCTCGGCGGCCGGGTTGGGGACGACGAACCCGGCGATCTGCATGCCGTAGGCGTCGGCGAGGTAGCCGAACGCGTCGTGGGTGGTGATGAGCTGGCGGTTCGCCTCGGGGATGGACGCGATCGCCGCCGCCACTTCGGCGTCGAGGTCGTCGAGTTCGGCCATGTAGGCGTCGCGGTTGGCTTCGTAGGTCTCGCGGCCTTCGGGGTCGCGTTCGATGAGGGCGTCGGCGATGACCTGGACGTAGGCCTTCGCGTTGGCGACGTCCTGCCACAGGTGCGGGTCGATCTCGCCGTGCACGTGCTTTCCGAGGACGGCCTGCGGGAGCTGGTGGATCTCCTCCCCCGCCGCCCCCAGGAACGCGAACTGCTCCCCTTCGGGGATCACCTCGACGGCCTTGGTGGGCACGTCGATCACGACCGAGTCGGTGGCGAGCTCGCCTCGGTCGTCGTCGCGGACGATGAAGCCGCCGGTGCCGTTCGAAGCACTGTCGAGGTCGACGGTGAGGTCGGCGTGGCCGCTGTCCAGGACGGTCGCGCCGGGTTGGACTTCGCGCGGGTTGACGCCGACGGCGTAGGTGAAGGTCGCGGTGCCCGCGTCGGTGGCGGCGCCGTCGTCGGTGAGGGTGGCGGCGGTGGTCAGGGTGTAGACGCCGGGTTCGGTGAAGGTCCAGTTGACGTGCGTGTGCGCGTTGGGCGGCAGGGTGATGACGTCGTCCTCGGCGAGGCCGTCGGCGGTGTTCCAGTAGATCTCGGGTCGGCCGAAGGCGTCGGTGAGGAACATGGCGGCCTGGCCGGGGCCGGTGAAGTCGGTGAGGCGGATGCCGATCTCGGCCGAGCGGGTCTCGGTCGCGCCGCGCACGCCGAAACCGAGCCAGACGGTGTCGAGTTTGATGTTCTCGACCAGCGGCATGAGCTTGGCGCCGTATGGCTCCGCGTTCTCGGCGAGGGAGAGGTTGGGGGCGTCCTCGGGGACGTTCGCGTCGAAGAGCTTGATGAGCGGGTGGTCTTCGAGCAGCAGGTGGTTGGTGAAGGCGAGCTCGGCCTTGGCGACTTTGGCGGCGTCGTTCGGGCTGGGCTCGTAGGAGTGCGGGTCGCCGCCGGGCGGGACGATCGTCTGGACGTTGACGCGGCCGCCGCCGACCGTCTCGGTCCAGTTCTTGATGAGTTCGGTGGTGACGACGACGTCGACGCCGTCGCTGCCGCCGCCCGCGCTGGAGCATCCGGTGAGCGCCAGCGCGGCGGCGCAGGCCGCGGCGGTGAGGGTGGCGGGGGTGCGTCTCATGCTTCGGCGGGCTCCTTCGCTGGTGCTGCCGCGGACGGTGTGTCCGGGTCCGGGCCCGGGTCGGCGTCGGGGCCTTCGGCCGAGTCGGGCTCGGTCCTGGGTTCGGGCTCGGGTTCCGGTGCGGGTTGGATCGCCCTGCCGCGCTTGCGTTTGCGAGCCTTGACCCAGATCCAGATCGTGAGGGCGAGCAGTGCGAGGGCGGCCGCCTGCGTCCAGGGCGGGGCCCAGAGGCCGGTCTCGTCGGAGCGCGAGGACAGGCGGGCCTCGTCGTCGGCCTCGTTGACGGCTGCGGGCCGGACGGTCAGTTCGAGGTGCTCGTAGAGGAGCGGCCAGACCCCTTCGAGGCGCGCGGTGCCCTCGTAGCGATCGCCGGGGAGGATCTGTGGGAGTTCAATGACGTGGAACTCCTTCTTGAGCAGTCCCCAGGGGCCGGAGACGCGGGCGACGAGTGTCCCTTCGAGACGGACGTTGCCGGTGTTCTCCACCGAGTACTCGAAGCTCAGGTCGCCGGGCTCGATCGGGTTCCAGGTGTAATGGAAGGCCTCGTCGTCGGATTCGGGGATCAGGTTCGGATCGAGGTCTCCGGTCACGCGCAGATGGATGCGGGCGCCGACGCGCCGCTCGACTCGGATCTCGTCGCCGCTCGCGTCGGCGGCGGTCTCGGTGACGGCCGCGACGATGCCGCCCACGTGGTCGCCGGGCGTGGCGTCGGCGGGGACGGTGAGTGCGAACGGCACGTCGAGGCGGGTCTGCGGCGGGATCGTGAGTGCTGGTTCGTTGAAGCCGATCCAGGAGCCGACGTCGATCGGGACCTCGCCGGAGGGCAGCAGGTCGAAGGCGCCGGTCGCGGTGGTGAAGGCGTCCGAGGCGTACAGGCGGACGGTGATCGGTTCGGTGCCGAAGTTGGAGACGCCGACGAAGTCGATGAGGGTCGCTCCGGGGTCGAGCTCGTAGTCGAAGGCGGCCCGGCCGTCCGGTCCGTCCTGACTGGACGGGAGGACGCCCCAGGTGACGGCGGCGGGCTCCTCGGCCGTCTCGTCTTGGGCGGCGGCGGCATTCGCCGCGAGCAGCGCCGCGGCGGTCAGGGACGCGGCCAGTGCGGCGGCGCTCAGGATTCTGAGACTCAGCGCGGGAATGGGTTTCACGGGGGGACTTTCGGATCGGGGGGTGCGGGGGGGGGGGGGGGGGGGGGGGGGGGGGGGGGGCCCCCCGCCCCCCCCCCCCCCCCCCCCCCCCCCCCCCCCCCCCCTCTGTGGGAGGGAATGCGGTCGTTAGCCGACGTCGAAGGTGTAGGTGACCGGGTCGGAGGTCACCGCGCCGTCGGTGACGTGGGTGCCGGTGAGCTGGAAGGTCAGCGTGTAGGTGCCGGGCTCGGTGAAGACCCAGGTCGGGTGGTGGTGGGATTCGGAGACGGCGATGGTGCCGTCGTCGCAGGCCGGGTCGGTGTGGAGGCGGGTCACGCCGGTGGCGGCGTCGTAGACCGACACCTGGCCGCCGGTCGGGGCGGTGTAGGAGAGGAGGTCGACCGTGACGCTGCCGCCGAAGTCGGCGCGGTTGAGGCCCTCGGTGTTCCAGCCGGCCCAGATCTTTCCGGTGGTCTCGAGCCGGGGCAGGACCCAGTTCGTCCCGGCGTCCCAGCGGCAGGCCGTGGCGTTGGCCTGGGTGACCTGGTGTGCGCTGTGGACGTCGAAGATCACGTCGGCCGGTTCCACGATCTGGCCGGTGGCGTAGAGCTTCACGTTGAGGTCGAGTTTGTTCGCGGTGTCGTCGTAAGCGAGTGCGAGGACGTCGACGTGCCCGGAGCTGACGGTGGTGGCGGCCTGCGCGGTTCCGGAGAACAGCAGGGCGGCGACGGCGCCGATGGCGCCGGCCACGATGGAGGATTTTGCGAGGTTTCGCATGGGGTTCCCTTCTGGAGACGGGTGGGCGGGGCAGGGCGGTCCGGGGAGTGTGTCGGGCCGCCCTGCCCTCGTATGGGTGGCCGATCGGGCCGGCCGCGGATCGGCAGGCGGTGATCAGCGCTTTGTGCGGGGTTTAGGCCTCGACCCAGAACCAGTAGTCGACTTCGCCGGTCGAGACGGTCTCGCCGGTGCCGGCGAGCACGCCTTCGGCTTCCACGGTGATCTTGTGCAGGCCGGATTCGCCGAAGGCCCAGTTCAGGTGGCCGTGGCTGGCGGCGGTGACGTCCCAGGAACCGGGTCCGGCGTCGGAGTCGAACAGGACGTTCGGGGTGCCGAGGTCGTCCACGGTGTACAGGTCGACGTCGCCCCAGGCGTCGTGGACGGTGATCTGGAGCGAGTCGCCGGCGAAGTCGCCGGGGAGGATCTCCTCGGTGGCCCAGCCCGCGAACAGGAGGCCTTCGACCTCGGTGTCGGGCAGGATCCACACGTCCTCTCCCGCGGTGCCGATGAAGTCGTACCCGGCGGGGACCGTGGTCTTGGCTTCGTTGTTGGCCTTGAGGATCACCTCGGAGGGGGCGTATTCGACGTCGTTCTCCTCGTCGTGGACGTGGAGTTCGAGTTCGCCCGCTTCATAGGCGAGGCCGAGCACATCGGCGTGTCCCTGGTCGAGGACGGTCCAGCTGGAGCCCTGGGCGAGGGCCGGGGCGGCGGTGGCCGCGAGGACCGCTGCGGCGGCTGCCGCTACGGCGGAGAGTTTCGCGATGGTGCGCAAAGCGGGGTTCCTTTCGAGTTGTCTAGATTGCGGTGAAGGTGACGAGCGCGGTGTAGGTCCCGGACTCGACGTCGGTGGGCAGGTCCAGTCGGAGGTCGGCGCCGAGCACGCAGGTGCCCTTGCCGGACCCGGCCGCGGCGGCGGCGAGGATCTGCGAGGTGGAGAGGCCGGGGCCGCCGTCGAGTTCGCCTTGCACGGCGGCGCCCGGCGTGACCTGCTGGCTGTCGCCCGTGGACACGACGCCGGGGAGCCAGCCGAGGTGGGAGCCGCTGAATCCGCCTGCGTCGCCCGCGAACTCCGAGACCTGCGCGGCGACGTTCCAGCCGGGGTCGGCCGAGCGGGTGTCGGTGACGGTGACCGGTCGCAGTTCGCCTTCGGTGGTCCAGCGGGTGGCGGTGCTGTCGAGCGCCAGCGCGGGGAGGACCACGTCGCGGTCGTTCGGGTCGACGCTGATGACGAGGCCGCCCGCGTCGGTGTCCACCGTGGCGGTGATGGTCTGGGTGTGCTCGAGGTCGGGATTACCCGGGTCGTCGGGGTCGTTCGGGTCGTCGGCGGGCCACGCTTCGACGACGAAGACGTACTCCTCAGGGGTGGAGGCGACTGCGGTGCCGTCGGCGAGGGTCGTCTCGACCTGCCAGGTCAGGGTGTAGACGCCGGGTTTCGTGAAGATCCAGTTGGCATGGGCGTGCGTGCGCGCCTGGGTGCCGATGGCGTCGGGGAGGCCGTTGCTGCTGTCGACCAGGACGGCGGCCCCTCCGAAGTCGTCGACCTGGTACATCAGCAGATCGCCGGGGCCTTCGACGGCGCTGAACACCAGGGACATCGAGTCGCTCGCGAGTTCGCTCGCCAGGATCTGCTCGGTGCTCCAGCCGGCGAACAGCAGGCCGTCCATCTCCGTGTCGGGGAGTATCCAGACCGGGTCGCCGGCCGCGCCGATCGTCTCCCAGCCCGGCTGGGACACCAGGCCCTCGGAGAGTGTCGTCTTCGTCCTCGGGGGCACGAAGAACACCACGTCGTCCGGGTCCCGGTAGACCGCGCCGCCGTCGTGGACGCCGCTGCCGTCCTTGAGGTTCAGGGTGAGCGTGCCGTCGTCCTCGATGTTCGAGTTGAAGACGTCGACGTGTCCTGTCTCGAGGACGAGCCGGTCGTCCAGGCCGGGCGTGCCGGGGTCCGGATCGGGGTCGACCGGGTCGGGGTCCTCGCCGGGGAGGTCGCCGACGACCCACTGGTAGTCGTACTCCTGGGAGGCGACCGGGGTGCCGTCGGCCAGGGTTCCGCTGACCTTCCAGGTGAGCGTGTACTCGCCTTCGGCGGTGAAGCCCCAGGAGGAGTGGACGTGGGAGTTGACGTTCACGTTGATCGAGTCGGGCAGGCCGTCGCGGGTGTTGAAGTGGACGGTGTTGCCGCCGAGGTTCCCGGGGCTCCAGAGGACCAGGTCGCCGGGGCCTTCGGCACCGGCCAGGGTCATCTGGATCCGGTTGTCCTCGAGCTGGCCGGATTTCAGCGGCTCGGTGCTCCAGCCGGCCCACAGCAGGCTGTGGTCCTGCGTGAACGGCAGGATCCAGACCGGGTCGCCCGCCTTTCCGACGAAGTCGAGAAGGCCGCCTTCGGGGATGGTCGCCTTGGCTTCGGGGAGGACCTGGAAGAGGACGTCGTCGGGGTGGTGGTACCGGGTCTCGTCGCCGGTGTCGTCCTTGACCCGCAGCTTGAGTCGGCCGCCGTCGAGGTGGACCTGCATCGCGTCGGTGTGGCCGACCGACAGGACGGTGCGGTCGCCGGTCTGGGCCGATGCCGGGGGCGCCGCCAGCGCGGTGAGGAGGAGCGCGGCGGCGAGGGCTCCGGCTCGCGGCAGCGCTGAGGTCAGGGTCATCGGGGGTCCTTCGGGGTCGTGGGCGGGGACGCCTCATCATGCTAACGGAAATCATTATCAATATGAAGTCCACAGAGATCCGAGTTCGGTGACGTCGAATACCAAGGGGTTGCGCATATGCGAACGCGCGCATGAAAAATGGCGGCAGACCGTTCAGGTCTGCCGCCACTGGACGCTCGTGGCTACGGGAGCCTGGTCAGCTCGATCATCGCCGACGCGTAATCGGCCGGGTCGAGGCCCAGTTCGAGGCCGTGCGAGACGAGGATCGCGCCGTGGTGGACGCGGCCGGTGCGCTCCTCCCGGTAAAGGGCGTCGGGGTCGAGCCCGTGGAGTTTGAGCAGCGGGTCCGGGTAGGCGAACGCCCGGGCCCGGCGCCAGACCAGGACCACCGTCCGGTCGCCCCGGTCGTATTGGACGCCCGTGACCGCCCCGGCCCGCAGCGGACGGCGGCGGCCCAGCTGCACGGTGGGACGGATCCGCTTGTAGTCGGCCACCAGCTCGGCGCCGCGGGCCTGGTCCTCATCGCTCCAGATCCGCAGGTCCCCGCCGACGGCGAGCACCCCGGCCATCGCGACGTGGAAGCGGAAGTCGAGCGGCACCTCCCTGCGCGTCAACGGGTTCGGCGAGTCGGTGACCCACGCGCCCATGACCCCCGCCGGGTAGACCTGCGCGAAGCCGTCCTGGATGGCGATCCGGTCGACGGCGTCCGTGTTGTCCGAGGTCCACACCTGGTCGGTGCGGCGGAGGATGCCGAAGTCGACCCGGCCGCCGCCGGAGGAGCACGATTCGATGCGCAGATCCGGGTGGTCGGCGCGGAGCCGGTCGAGGATCGCGTAGAGGTTGCGGGTGTGGTCGAACCAGAGCCGGTCCGCGTCCGGGCTGCCCGGCCACCCGGCCTCGGTGAAGGGCCGGTTCATGTCCCACTTGACGAAGTCGATCTCGTTCCGGCTCAGCAGCTCGTCGAGGCGGGCGTGGAGGTGGTCGGCCACGTCGGGGCGGGCCAGGTTGAGCACCAGCTGCTGCCGTACCTCGCTGCGGCGGCGGTGCGGCTGGTGGTAGACCCAGTCCGGGTGCGCCCGGTACAGGTCCGAGTCGGGGTTGACCATCTCCGGCTCGACCCAGATCCCGAACCGCATCCCGCGGCGGTGGACGTGCTCGATCAAGGGCCCCAGGCCGTCGGGGAACCGGTCGGGGTTCGGTGTCCAGTCGCCGAGCCCCGCCCGGTCGTTGACGCGGGCGCCGAACCAGCCGTCGTCCATGACGAACAGCTCGCAGCCCATGGCAGCCGCCCGGTCGGCCAGCCGCATCTGGTCCTCGGCGGTGAAGTCGAACTCCGTGGCCTCCCAGGAGTTGTAGAGGACCGGGCGGACCTCGTCGGGATGCGGCAGGACGTGGGAGCGCGCGTAGTCGTGCCAGGCGCTCGCGGCCGACGCGAAGCCGCCCGCGGTGTGGACCCCGGCCGCGATCGGGGTCTCGAGCGTCTCGCCCCCGCCCAGGCGGATCGTGATCGGGTCGTGGCCGAAGCCGGCCGAGACGACGACGCTGCCCGTGGGGCCCTTCTCGACGGTGATGCGCCAGGTCCCGCTCCAGGCGAGCGCGGTCGACCAGACCGGGCCCGCCGTCTCGGTGGCCTCGCCGTCGTCGATGGCGACCCACGGGTTCGCCTGGTGGCTCGTGATCCCCCGCCGGGAGCCGATCACGGTCTCCCCGTATGGAATCGTGGTGCGGGTGAGCTGGGTTTCGGAGCCCCATTCGCCGTGGAGCTGGCTCAGGCGCGGGTTGTCGAGTCCGGGCACGACCCAGGTCGCCGAGTCGGCGCGGATGACCTCGATCGGCTCGGTGCCCGTGTTGCGCAAGGCGAGTGTGCGTTCGATAACGTCGGAGCCGGGGTGGGTGCGATAGCGGGTGCGCACTTCGAGCGGATAGTGGCGGTCGGTGAAGACGACGGTGAGGTCGCCGTCCTGCTCGATCGCTTCGGCGAAGACGAGTTCGAGGTCGCGCGTGCCGTCGCTGAAGCGGACCTGGAGCCCGTTGTGTCCGTATTGGAACGCCGATGCGGCACCGAGGTCGAATCGGGGCTCGCGGCCCACGACCGGCCGGAACGGGGACTCCGGCAGGTCGAGCAGCGCCAGCGCCTGCTCGGGGCTCAGCCTGGGTCCCCAGTGGAGGCCGCGGAGGCGGTCGTGTTCGTCTACGGCCACGACATAGCTCGTGTTCGGCGTGTCGATGGCCCAGAGGCGGGTGTCCTGCGCTGGCATGGACGTCCTTTCAGAGGTTCAGACTTTCGGTGGTGGTGCCGGTCGTGGTGAGAGCCCGCCCCACTGGATGGGGCGGGCTCTCGGGCCCCTCGACGAAGCTTGCGAGTCGTAAATGTGCCAGGCCCGGGTCTAGTTCAGGAGCGGCGCGATCGCGAAGTGGTCGAAGTCGGCGGCGCGGCTTTCGCGATCGCCGATGTCGGTGCGGAGACCGGGGTTGCCGATCTCGATGGTGTTGGCGCCGGCCTGGAGGTCGACGATGAGCGGGTAGGACCAGAAGTCGTTCCAGCTCCAGGTGGCGCGCATGGGCACCGTGGCGGCGGGTTCGCCGTTCACGGTGAACTCGGCGTAGCGGGAGATGATGTCGATGTTGTAGGCGTGACCGCCGCTGCGCTCGTCGTTGGCGTAGTGGACGAGCAGCAGGTGGGGCCCGGCCTCGTCGGCTTCGACGGTGAGCGTGGCGGTGTCGCCTTCGCCGCCGCCCACGCCGGTGATCGCCTGGCCGCCGGTGGCCCAGGGGTTCTCGGTGAGTGCGGCGGTGCCGGCGAGTTCGACGTCGGCGGCCGCGATCTGGGTGAAGCCCGCGTCGCCGCCGTCGCCGGTGACGGTGAGGTCGTGGACGTTGAGGCCGCGTCGGCCGGCGGCGCTGAGGGCGATGCGGTTGACGCCTTCGTGGAGGGCCAGGGTCTGCTCGTCCTGCAGTTCGAAGGCGATGTCCTCGCCGTGCGGGCCGATGACGATGAGTTCGCCCTTGCCGTCGGCGTCGACGGCGACCTCGTAGTAGCCGTCGGCCGGGGCGTAGACGTCGAAGACGACCTGCTCGTCGCCGTTCACCGTGACGCCCGCATGGCGGCCGTAATGGTAGTCGGCGTCGCCTTCGGTGCGGGCGAACACGGCCGGGTAGGTGTGGGTGTCCACTACGGACGGGGTGAGGTCGATCTTGTCGATGCCGGCCTCGCCGTGGGCGGTTCCGGCCACGGTGTCGCTCTTGGCGAGCGCGAGGGTGTTCCGGCCCGCTTCGAGTTCGACCTGGAGGGTGACCTGGCCCCGCGAGCCCCACTGCATGGTCGAGGGGTAGGTGACGGTGGCGGCGTCGCCGCCGTTGACGGTGAGGAACTGCTCGGTCGGCGAGGCGCCTACGGCGAGGTCGCGGCCGTAGGTGTTGCCGTAGGTGACGGTGAGGTCGTACGCGCCCGACTCGGGAACGTCCACGGTGAACTCCACGCGGCTGTCGGCGCGGTTCAGGGAGCCGACGCTCTTGCCTCCGGAGGCGGGGAAGGCGAACGGGTTCGAGGCGCTGCCCTCGTTGTAGACCGTGCCCGCGGTGATGGCGGCGTCCTCGGCCTCCCAGGTGCCGGACCAGGGCACCTCGACGCGGTCGGCGGCGCCGGTGCCCGGGGTGAGGGTGATCCAGTAGGCGGACATGGGGTCGAGTCCCTCGAGGTCGATGCTCGCCGCGCCGTCCTTGCCCGGGCGCAACGCGATCTGGTCGACGGCCCGCGGCGCGGACGAGGAGCCCTCGTTGCCGGTCCAGGCGATCTCATGGACCGTGGCGGTGACCTTCTTGCCGAGGTCGAGGCCGGTGAAGTCGACGGTGGCGTCGCCGGAGCCGCCGCCGAGGAGGATCTGCGCCTGGCGCTTCGACTCGTCGTAGGAGGCGATGCCCTGGAGGGTGTCGACGGCGTTGTCCTGCGGGGGCGTGACCTGCGCGGTCTGGCCGGTCATCTGCGAGTAGGTCTTGAGGAACCACCAGCCGCCGTTGGGGACGTTGGTCTGCGGGGCGTTGCCGGAGAGGCCGCCCGCGGCGGTCCAGTACGCCATGTCGGCGAGCGCGTCGGTGTCCTCGAACATCGCCGCCCACTGCACCATCTGGCCGGGCATCCCGAAGTCGCGGTTGTTGCCGTACTCGTTGATGTTGATCTGGCGCGGCTCGAGGCCGAGCTCGGCCTCGAGCGCGCGGTAGTCCGCCTCGTTGCCCGCGTAGTACCGCAGCGAGTCCGGGGAGAGCTCATGCCAGGTGATGACGTCGGGGACGGTGCCCGCCGCGGCCGTGTGCTCCATGAAGTCGCGCATGAAGCGGGCGTCGTAGTGGGATTCGTTGGGCCCGGCGATCGGGGTGTCCGGCGCGATCTCGCGCAGGCGCTCGTAGGCGAGGTCCCAGTCGTGGAAGAAGCGGGCGGTGGTCCCGGCGTAGTCGGCGCCGCGGTTGTACCAGATCCAGTTGGGTTCGTTGAAGGGCACGTAGACCAGCCGGTCGGCGTGCTCGGAGGCCTCCATGACCGGCACCATCGCCTCGACCTCGGCGAGATAGGCGTCGATCCCATCGTTCTGGTACGGCCAGTCGGGGTACCAGTCCTGGAGATTGACGAAGGCGTCGCCGCCGTCGTGCTCGGCGAGCGCGGCGAGGACGTCGTTCGCGTCGCCGTTGGGGTGCTGGGTGCCGCCGGTCGGCTTGGGGGCCATCGAGGACATGTGGAGGGGGTCGAGGAGGTTGTCGCCGGGCACGCCGTTCTCGGAGATGCCGTACAGGGAGCCGACGGCGCCGTGGACGGGCGCCCCCGTGAGCCGCCCGAAGTCGACGGCGAGGACGGGAGCGTCCTGGCCTTGGGCGGGTGCGGCCGCGAGACCGGTGAGGAGTCCGGTCACGGCAGTGGCCGCCAGTCCTCTGCGGAGGAGTGGATGCATTGCAGCCCTTTCGTTGTCGTCAATGACGAGGAGGTCCCGAGGTCTCCCGGACGATGAGTTCGGGAGACCGCCAGGACGGGCGGGGATCGGGGCCGCCTTCGAGCTTGTGTCGCAGGAGTTCGAAGGCGCTGCGGCCTACGCCGCGAAAATCGAGGTCCATAGTGGTCAGACCGGGGACGTGGTAGGCGGCCATCGGACTGTCGTCGCAGCCGATGACGCTGAGGTCGCCGGGGATGCCGCGCCCCGCGCGGTGGGCGGCGTGGAGGACGCCGAACGCGAGGTCGTCGTTGCCGCACATGATCGCGGTGACCTCGGAGTCGGCGACGAGCCCGGCCGCCGCCTCCGCCGCCGACCCGATCGTCCAGCCCGACTGGACCACTTCGGGCGGTTCGACCCCCGCCTCGGCCAGCGCCTCGGCCCAGCCGTCCTGACGTCGCGCCTTGCCCGGCATCGCGAGGTAGTGCACGGTTCGATGGCCCATGGACAGGAGGTACTTCGTCGCCCGCTTGGCGACGGCGCGGTCGTCGAGCGGGACGAGCCAGTCGGCGGCATCGGGTTCGCGGCCGAGCTGGTCGTCGCCGGTGGCGACGACCGCGCCCGGCTGGGCGTTCCTGAGGACGCGCCGGGCCTGGGTGGTGGTCTCATCGTGGGCTATGACGATCGCGGGGGC
Organism: Glycomyces sp. YM15; assembly: GCF_016918015.1. Lineage (GTDB taxonomy): Bacteria > Actinomycetota > Actinomycetes > Mycobacteriales > Micromonosporaceae > Glycomyces. The sequence continues at coordinate 22,768 of NZ_JAERMK010000017.1, read as the reverse complement.
GCCGTCGTGGGAGAGGCGGGCGAGGATGTCGCCCTCGGTGTAGGTCTGCTCGGGATCGAGCACGGAGATGAGCACGGTGAACCCGGCGGCGCTGGCGGCGTCCTCGATGCCGCGGAGCGTCTCGGCCGTGCCGTACAGGGAGGTGTCGAAGGTGAAGACGGTGACCGACCGCACGGCGCCGCCGGCGAGCGTGCGGGCCGACCGGTTGGGCCGGTAGCCCAGGTCGGCGATCGCGGCTTTGACCCGGGCCCTGGTGGCGTCGGCGACCATCGGGGCGTCGTTGATGACGCGCGAGACGGTCTGGTGCGACACCCCCGCTCGCTTGGCCACGTCGAAGATGCTCACGGGTCTGGGGCCGGCGGCGCTCATGCTGTCGATTGCCTTTCGGTTCGGTTGCGGCTATTCGGCGTTGGCCAAGGCGACGACCGCCTCGGCCGCCTCCTGGGCGTCCTTCTGCCCCAGCCACACCTGATTGAACTCGTCCATCGCGGCGGTGCCGAAGGCGGCGTCGTTCATCGACATCGGATAGCCGATGGTGGTGCCCTCGGCCGCGGTCTGGAAACCGGTCACGTCGATGCCCTCGCCGGCCCAGTAGTCGGCGAAGCCCTGGTTGAGGGACGCGACGCCGGGCCAGACCGAGCCCATGCCGGTGGCGATGGACTGGGCCTCTTCGGAACCGAGGAATTTGACGAGCTCCCAGGCCTCGTCGGGGTGCTCGGTGCCCGCGTAGATCGCGTTGGAGAGGCCGTTGATGACGGTGCCGGATCCGACGGGTCCGGAGGGGTTGTCGGCCACCGCCCACGAACCCGGTTCGAGGCCGTCGCGGTAGAAGCTGAGCATCCACGAGCCGTCGAGCGTGGTCGCGGCCTGCCCGGGGACGACGTAGTCGCCGGGGACGCCGCCGTTGGGCTGGTTGGTGGACTCGGCGGGGACGGCGACGTGCCACTTGTTGTAGAGGTCGGCGGTGAACTGGATGGCCTCGACGCATTCGGGGGCGTCGATGGCGTAGTCGCCCCAGGGCTCGGTCTGGAGGGAGCAGCCGTTCTGGACCGCGTAGTTCCACCAGTCGGTCTGGCCGGTGTTGGAGGACATCGCGGTCCCGTACTGGACCACGTTCTCGGGGTCGAAGTCGGGGCTCAGGGCGTTGTCGCCGTCGGCGTCGACGGTGAGCTTCCGCAGGAACTCCACATAGGTGCCGCCGTCGACGGGGTTCCATTCGAGGTCGTTCACGGTGGCCGGGTCGATCCCGGCGGCTTCGAGCGCGTCGAGGCGGTAGACGAGTGCGATGGAGTCCCAGTCCTTCGGGAGACCGTACTGCTCGTCCTCGTACTGCCAGGAGTCGTAGAGGTTCTCGGGGTAGATCGAGGGATCGACGCCGTCGGCCTCGATGTCATCGGTGATCGGCAGGAGGACGCCGTTGGAGGCGTAGGTCGGGAAGCGCGAGACGTGGTTCCAGAACACGTCGGGTGCCTCTTCGGCCGCGAACCGGCTGTCGAGCCCGGCCCAGTAGTCCTCCCAGGGGTTCTGCTCGAGCTCCACTTCGATGTCGGGGTGGTCCTCGTTGAAGGCCTCGATCATGGCCTCGATGGCGGGCCGCTGGTTGTCGTCCCAGAAGGCGTATCGCAGCGTCACCGGGCCGTCGTCGTCGCCGCCGCAGGCGGCGAGTCCGGCGGGGAGGGCGAGCGCGAGGGCGGCGAGGGCCGCTGTGCGCGTCTTGTTCATGCCGTAATGCCTTTCATGTCGTTGAGAGGTGCGGGACGTCACTTCATGCCGCTGAGGGCGATGGAGCGGACGATGTGGCGCTGGAAGACCAGGAAGACGGCGACCAGCGGGAGGAGCGCCATGGTGGAGGCGGCCAGGATGAGGTGGTACTCCTGGTTGAACTGGGACTGCATCTGCGCGATGCCGCGGGTGATGACCCTGGTGGACTCCGAGTGGGTGATGATGAGCGGCCACAGAAGGTTGTTCCAGGTGTTCACGAAGCTGATGATCGCGAGCGTGCCGAGGATCGGCTTGGCCATCGGCACCATGACGCGCCACAGGATGGTGAACGTCCCGGCCCCGTCGATGCGGGCGGCGTGCTCGATCGATTCGGGGATGGTCTTGAAGTACTGGCGCACCAGGAACACCCCGTAGGGCATCAGGAAGCCGAACACGAACGGCAGGATGAGTCCGATGTGGGTGTCGACCAGGCCGAGTTCGCGCACGATGATGAAGGTGGGCACGAGGGTCACGATCTGCGGCACCATCAGGGTCGCGATGTAGGCCCAGAACAGCTGTTCGCGGCCGGGGAAGTCGAGGCGCGCGAACGCGTACGCGGCGAGGGTGGAGAACACGAGCTGCCCGATCGTGACCGCCACGGCCACGATCACCGAGTTCGCCACGAAGGTGGCGAAGTCGTAGCGGCTCCACACCTCGGAGAAGTTCGAGAAGACCGGGTCGACCGGGGGCATCCAGGGCTCGGAGGTCAGGATCTCCTGTTTGGACTTGAAGGCGCCGTTGAGCGTCATCAGGTACGGGGCCACCGAGATCAGCGCGCCGATGACCAGTACCAGGTAGAGCGGGAGCTTCTTCATGCGTTGGGCCCTAACTGAAGTCGTAGGTGGTGCGTTTACGGAAGAACGCGGCCTGCGCGATGGTGATGAGCGCGATGATCGCGAAGAGGACCACGGCGAGCATCGCGGCGTACCCGGCGTTGCGCTGCGTGAAGGACTCCAGGTAGATCTGGTAGTTCAGCGTCGCGGTGGACCCGGCCGGGCCGCCCGCGGTCATCACGTGGATGGTGTCGAACACCTGGAACGAGCCGATCACGCTGGTGATGAGCACGAACAGCATCGCCGGGCGCAGCAGCGGCAGCGTGATCGCGAAGAACCGGTGCAGCGGCGATGCGCCGTCCACGTCGGCCGCTTCGTAGAGCTGGGCCGGGATGGCCTGCAGCCCGGCGAGGAAGAACAGCATGGTGTACCCGGTGTACTGCCAGACGTTCACCGATGCGATCACCGGCATGGCCCAGGTGGAGTCGGTCAGCCAGGCCGCGCCGTCGATCCCGAACAGGTCGAGGAAGCGGTTCAGGGCCCCGTACTGCGGGTCGAAGACCCAGCGCCAGATCACGCCGAGGGCCACCGGCATCGCCATCCAAGGCAGCACGTAGAGCACGCGGAAAGCGTTGCGGGCCTTGATCTTCGCGTTGAGCGCCAGCGCGAGCAGCAGGGCCAGCACGGTCTGGGCGGGGATGTTGAGGAGCACGTAGTAGAACGTGTTGCCGATCGACTTGAGCGCCCGCTCGTCCCCCGCCAGCTCCCGGTAGTTCTCGAGGCCGATGAACTCGGGGTCGGACAGCAGGTTCCAGTCGTAGAAGCTCAGGAGGACGACGATCACGATCGGCGCGATGAGGAAGACGGCGAAGCCGAGGAGGCTCGGGGCGAGCATCGCGTAGGCCTCGAGGATCGCGCGGGGCCTCGGGCGCTGCCGGGAGCGCGGTCGGGGCGCGGTTTCGAGCAGGTTTGGCATGGCACCTGGCCAGTCGCGTAGGAGACGGGATGCGAGGAAATGTTAGCGCTCACGGTTGATACACGTCAATATATCAATAGCATTTGATCGAGATTCCGTGAGCGCTCACAGTTTCGGCGAGCCGAGGCCGACGAGGTGATCGGAGACTCTTGGCCCCGCCCCGGGCGCGCCCGCCGGGGACGAACGCCGACACACCTCGAGCAGCCGCGCCGGCCCTGCCCGACTCCCGCCGACACGACTCCCTAAGCGGGGCAAGCCCGACGGATGCGCTGCTCAGCACCAGTGGTTCTCACCGTCGGTGATCGCATGGGAGCGAGATCGTCGGTCCCTCCTGTTAGGATGACATCGGTACCGCCCCGGCCCCGCCACGAGCATGGCTGAGCGGCTTGACAAACCTCTCGAACCCCCTGCAGAGCCATAGAAGAGCTCAAGATCCCATGTCTTGACCGTGGTCCGTGGGAGCGCTGCGCCAACGAGGTCGCCGACCGCTCCCCTACCCGCGTCGGCCAGTGCGGCGAGCCCGGCCGCACGCGGGCCGGCGCGCCCCTCGACTTGAAGGTGAGCATGAGAACCCCTGAAACCACCGTGCGCCTGTTCGGCGCCATCGGAATGTCCATCGACGGCGAGCCCGTCCACCTCGGACCCGCCCGCGAGCGGGAGTGCTTCGGCATCCTCGTCATCCGCCGCGGCTCGCCCGTCCTCGTCGACCAGTTGATCGCCGACCTGTGGGGCGCGGCCGCGCCCGCCAGCGCCGTCAACGTCGTCCACACCTATATCAGCCGCCTGCGCCGCCGCACCGGCAGTGCCGAAGGCGGCGGGCTCCTGCGGTCCCTGCGGCCCGGCTACTCCATCGCCCCCGGCGACATCACCCTCGACGTGGAGGAGTTCGAGGCCGACCGCCGCACGGGCATGGCCGCGCTCTGGGCCGGGCACCTCGGCCAGGCCCGGGAAGCGCTCGACCGCGCGCTCGACCGCTGGTCGGGCGGCGAGGCGCTGCACGGCGCGACCGGGCCGCTCGCGAGCCAGGAGCGGCGCCGCCTGGAGGAACTGCGCCTCGACACGCTCGAGACCGCGCTGGCGCTGCGGCTGCGCGTCGGCGGGCGCAGCGACACACTGGCAGAACTCGCGACCCTGGTGCGGCGGCATCCGTTCCGGGAGCGACTGTGGATCCTCCTGATGCTGGGCCTGGACCGGGAGGACCGGCGCGGCGAAGCGCTCGTGGCCTACCACGACCTGCGCTCACTACTGAAAGAAGACTTGGGGATCGGCCCGTCCCAGCGGGCGCAGGAGCTGTTCTTCGACCTGCTGGCCGACCGTCCCCGTGAAGAACTGTGGACCGAGCACCTGACCCTCGCCGCACAGCAGCGGTGAGCCGAAAGCGAGGAGTGACATGCGACGACACCAGATCGGCGGAGCGACGGGGTTCGAGGCCTCGCAGTTCTGCCTCGGCACCATGTACTTCGGGACGACCGTGGGCGAGGACGAGGCGTTCGCCATGCTCGACCGGTACGCCGAGGCCGGCGGGAACCTGCTCGACACGGCGAACTGCTACGCCTTCTGGGCGGACGGCGGCACCGGTGAGGAGAGCGAGGCGCTGATCGGGCGCTGGCTCGCCGACCGGGGCATGGCCGGGACCATGCGGGTGGCCACCAAGGTCGGGGCCGCGCCCGCGCGCCCCGACGAGCCGTATCACGGCGGGAACCGGGAGGGCCTGGCGCCGGAGCGGATCGGCGAGCAGTTCGAGCGCAGCAGGGAGCGGCTGGGCGTCGAGTCGGTCGCGCTGTACTACGCGCACGCCGATGACCGCGGGGTGCCGCTGGACGAGACGGTCGACGCGTTCGCCCGGCTGGTCGAGAAGGGGTCGGTGAGGGTCCTGGGCGCGAGCAACCACGCGTGCTGGCGGCTCGAGCGGGCCCGGGCGGGCGCCGCGCGGGCGGCCCGCGAGGGGTACCGGGCGATCCAGCAGCGGCACACCTACCTGTACCCGCGGCCGCTGCACGTGCCGCTGCCGGAGTCGATCCAGCTCGCGGCGAGCGATGAACTGCTGGACTACGCGGTGGCCGAGGACCTGCCGGTGTTCGCCTACTCGCCGTTGTCGAACGGTGCGTTCTCCAGGTCGGATCGCAGGCCGCCCGGGGCGCCGGTGGACTACGACCACGCAGGTTCCGAACGCCGGGTCGCGGTGCTGCGCGAGGAGGCGGCGGCGCTGGGGGTGACGCCGAACCAGCTCGCGCTCGCCTGGCTCACGTCAGGCCCGGCGACGGTGATCCCGATCCTCGGGGTCAGCAGTGTGTCGCAATTGGACGAGGCGCTGGCCGGGGCCGGGATCGAGCTGGACGCGGCCGTGCGCGAACGACTCACGGCGGCCTGAAACGAAATCGAACCACGTTCCGCGTGTTCGTCGTCGCGGAACGTGGTTCAGTTTCGATTCAGGCTTGGTCGAGTCCCGGTCGTGGCGCGGTAGAGGTGGTGTAGAGACCCGGTCGAGGTCCGGTAGAGGCCCGGTCCAGCACGGTCGATTACGTTCAGTATCAAGAGATTCACCTGCCGTGCTACGGAACTGAGCGAGAGTGACCCATGGGACGAGACCCCGCCCGACCGCGCGAGCCGGCCGCTGGACCGCTCTTCGTCAGCGCGATCGTGCCCTGCCACAACGCGGCCGGGACGCTCCGGGACTGCCTCGGGGCCCTGCGGAACCAGACGCGGGTGCCCGACGAGGTGATCGTGGTCGACGACGCCAGTGCCGATGATTCGGCGGCGATCGCGGCCGAGTTCGGATGCGAGGTGATCCGATTGGAGCGCAACCGCGGCCCGTCCGGAGCGCGCAACACGGGAATCGCCGCCGCGCGCGGGGAAGTCCTGTTCTTCGTGGACTCCGACGTCGCACTGCGGCCCGACGCGGTCGCGAATGCGTTGGAACTCATGGAATCCGGCCCGGACATCGACATCGTGCACGGCACCTACGACCCCGAGCCCCTGCGCGGCAGGAGCATCACCGAGCGGTACCTGGTGCTGCGCGAGGCGTTCTGGCGGCACCGCCATGCCGGGCCGGCCAATGTGGTCGTGTTCGCGGTCGCGGCCGTGCGGTGCGGCGTGTTCGAGCGGTTCGGGCCGCTCGACGAGCGGCTGCGCGACTGCGAGGACGTGGAGTACTCGGCGCGGATGGGCGGGCGCGCGGCGATCGTCATCGCCGAGTCGGTGGCGGGCAGCCACGACGCGGGCTCGTCGCTGCCGAAGGCGCTGCGGACCCAGTGGAAGCGCTCCACACCGCTGAGCGCGCTGCGTCCGCGCGGGGTCCGGTTGGAGCGCATCAACCGGATGCGCTCGCTCGCGGCGACGGCCGCCGCGCTCGCGTCCCTGCCCGTCGCGGTGCTCGCCCCCCAGGCGCTCCTCGTCACCGCGGCTGCGCTCGCCTTCGCCCTCGCCTCGGATGCGGACCTGCTCCGCTACGCCGCGCGCCACATCGGACCCGCGCGGACCGTGCCGTTCGCGGCCGTCCACCTGTGCTTCATGGCGGTCCTCGTCTGCGGCATCGCCGCAGGGCCGCTGATGCGCCGGGGCTCCCGCCCCGCCGCGAGCCACACCCCCACCACGAGGAACGAACCCTATGCGACTCATTGACATCGACGAAGCCGAGGCGATGGACCTCAAAGAGGTCCAGAAGCTCTACCGGCGCTACATCAACAGCAGCCAGGTCTCGCTCATGACCTCGTTCGGATTCGGCCGCGAACTGGTCGACCACGCCGAAGGCTGCTACCTGCACCTCAAGGGCGGCCGGCGCGTCACCGACCTCACCGGCGGGGTGGGCGTGCTCAACCACGGCCACAACCACCCCCGCATCCTCGAGGCGCGCCGCCGCTTCGCTGAGCGCGGCCGCATGGAGGTGCACAAGACGTTCTTCTCCCCCTATCTGGCGGCGCTCAGCCACAACCTCGCCGAGGTGCTGCCCGACGACCTCGACCACTCGTTCTTCCCCAACTCCGGCGCGGAGGCCATCGAAGGCGCGGTCAAGTGCGCATACAAGTACCACCGCGGCCGCCGAGGCACGGTCCTGCGCGCCACCTCCGCCTTCCACGGCAAGCTGCTCGGCTCCGGCGGACTCACCGCCGCCCAGGGGCACGGGTTCCGCTTCCCGACCATCCCGGGCATCGAGGACTTCGTCTACGACGACCTCGACTCGGTGCGCAAGGCCGTCGCCGCCCACCCGGGCGACGTGTACGCGCTGCTCATCGAACCGTTCAGCGCCTCCACGATGGGCCAGTGCTCCGAGGAGTTCCTGCAGGGGCTGCGGGCGCTGTGCGACGAGGAGGACATCGTCCTCATCTTCGACGAGATCTACACCGGGTGGGGCAAGACCGGGAGCCTGTTCCACTTCATGCGCTACGAGGGCATCGTCCCCGACATCCTCTGCACCTCGAAGGCGCTCGGCGGAGGGAAGTCCTCGATCTCGGGGTTCGTGGTGCGGGGCCGGGTGTACCGCAAGGCCTACGACAACCTCGGCGACGCCCTCCTCCAGACCACGAGCACGACCTACTACGGCTTCGGCGAGGAGTGCGCCACGGCCATCGAGGCCATCCGCGTCGCGATCGAGGACGACTACCCCGCGCGGGCCCGCGCCATCGAGGCCGTGCTCGCGCCAGGGCTCGACCGGATCGCGAAGGCCTTCCCGGACGAAGTCGCGGACGTGCGCGGCGCGGGGGCCCTGTGGGGGCTGTTCCTGCAGGGCGGCCCGTCGTTCGTCGAGCCCCTCATGAAGCTCGTCCCCGGCGGGCTCGCCAAGGACCCTGGCTTCCAGCAGAAGCTGCTCGCCTCGGCGTTCCTGCAGGCGATGTACGAGGACCACGGGATCTACCTGTACTACACCCTGAACGGCGAGCACCCGGTCGTGATCGGGCCGCCGCTCGTCACGCCGCTCGAAGAGGTGCACCGCTGCCTCGCCGCGATCGAGGACGTCCTCTCCTCCGGGCTGGGACGGCTGGTGCGCCGCTTCGTCGCGCAGAAGGTGAGCAACCTGTGGTAGCCCTGCCCTCCCGTGTGCTCGTCACCGGCGCCGCCGGCGTCCTCGGCTCCCGGCTCACCGCCGACCTCCTCGCGGACGGCGCGGCGGTCGTGGCCTACGACCTGCGCCCGCTCGACCCGGCTCCCGGCCTGACCGTGCGCACCGGCGACGTGCGCGACACGACCGCGCTCAGCGAAGCGGCCGACGGCTGCACCACGATCGTCCACTGTGCTTCAGCGCTGCCGTCGTATCCGAAGGCCGACATCCGGTCGATCATCGTCGACGGGGCGCGGTCGATGCTCGACGCCGCGGCGAAGGCCGACGTCGAACGGGTCGTGCACATCTCCTCCACCGCGGTCTACGGCCTCCCGGCCCTCGTGCCCACGCCCGAGGACCACCCGCATGAGCCGGTCGACACCTACAGCGCCGCCAAAGCCGAGGCCGAGGCGCTGGTCGCCCCGCACCGCGCCGACCGGTGCGTGAGCGTCGTGCGGCCCAAGACGTTCCTGGGCCCGGGGCGGCTCGGCCTGTTCGGGATGCTCTTCGAATGGGCCGAGGAGGGCCGCGACTTCCCCGTCATCGGACGCGGGGACGTGCGCGTCCAGATGCTCGACATCGACGACCTCGCCCGCGCCGTGCGCAGCGTCCTCACCGCGCCCGACGACGTCGCCGCCGACACCTACAACATCGGAGCGGGCGAGTTCGGGACGCTCCGTTCGGACTTCCAGGCCGTGCTCGACGAGGTCGGGCGCGGGGGCCGCATCAGGTCCGTCCCGGCCGCCCCCGCGATCGCGATGCTCCGCGCCGCCTCGGCGCTCGGCCTCTCCCCCGTCTACGACCGCCTGGTGCGCAAGCTCAAAGCCGACTCCTTCGTGGACATCGCGAAGGCCGCCGAACGCCTGGGCTTCACGCCCGAGCACTCCAATCGCGACGCGATCCTGCGCACCTTCCGGTGGTGGCGCGAGCAGCCGCCCGCCCCGCGCGGCGCCGCCGGGGCCACCAGCTCGGACCGGTGGCGCCAAGGGATGCTCGCCGGCGCCAAGATCCTCTTTCCACCCGCACGAGCGCAGGAGGGCCGTCATGACCAGCCTCAAGCCGGGAGCAATCGCTCCGGCCGATCATCGGACGCCTAGCCTCCGCGCCGCCGCCTCGGCGGCGGTCGCGCTCGCCCGGCCCCGCCAGTGGGTCAAGAACGTCGCGGTGCTGCTGCCGTTCCTCGACCCGCAGGTGTGGGACCGCGCGACGGTCGCCGGGCCCGTCCTCGCGGTGGCCGCGTTCATGCTCGCGTCTTCCCTCGTATACGCCGTCAACGACATCGCCGACCGCGAGCGCGACCGCCACCACCCGGTCAAGCGCCACCGCCCGCTCGCCTCGGGCGCGCTCTCGGTGCGCCAGGCCGCGCTCGTCGCGATCGCGTGCGCCGTCGGCTCGGCGGCCCTGGCGGTCGCGGCCGCCCCCGGCCTGCTGATCCCCATCGGGGTGTACGTCGCCCTGAACTTCGCGTACAGCCGCAAGCTCCGGGACGTGCCGGTGCTCGAACTGTTCGCGGTCGCGGCCGGCTTCCCGCTGCGGGCCCTCGCCGGGTACCTCATGCTCGGCACCGCGCCGGCGAGCCTCATCGTGCTCGCGACGCTGTTCGTCTCGCTGCTGCTCGTGCTCGGCAAGCGCCGCAGGGAGATCGTCGTCGCCGGGACGGCGCACCGCGCGGCGCTGCGCGGCTACACCGCCTCGATGCTCGAGCACTTCATCTCCATCGCGGGCGGGCTCGCGACAGCCACGTTCCTGCTGTTCGCCCTACGCGGCCCGCACGCCACCGAAGCCGAGGGGCCGCAAGCGATGCTGGTGGTCCCGCTGCTGCTGATGGCCCTGTTCCGCTACCTCCAGCGGCTCGAGCTGCGCGGCGGCGACGGGGACCCCACCCGCCTGCTGCTGCGCGACCCGGTGCTCCTGGCCATCGGCGCGAGCTGTCTCGCGTGCCTCGCGGCCACGGAGCTGATCGATCTGTCCGACATGTACGGTCCGAGTGATTGAAGGAGACCATGAGCCTGACCGAGAACCCCGCCCCCGCCACCGAAGACGCGGAGCCTGCGAAACCCCGGCGGCGGCGCCTGGGCGCCCTCCTGGTCGTGGGCCTGACAACCCTGTGGGCGGCCTTCCTCGTCGCCCACCTGGTCCTGGCCGGTCGGGTCTGGTGGTGGTCGCTCATCGAGATGGTGCCGCCGTTCGCGCTGCTCGTCCCGCCGGTCCTGCTGGCACTGTGCGCGATCCCCCTCGCCCGCGGCAGGCGCTGGCGACTGTGGACGGTCCACCTCGCCGTGTTCGCGATCGCCTACCCGATCGCGGGAGTCAACCTCTCTGCGGTGTTCGGCGGCCCGCCCGGCGAGGGCACCGCCGACGTCGCGGTGTTCACCTGGAACGCCGACTACTGGCACTACCGCTGGGACGACGCCGACGAGTTCTACGACTACCTGCTCGCCCAGGACGCCGACGTCTACCTCCTCACCGAGTACCTGACCCGCACCGACCGGGTCGAGATCATCGACGACGAAGCCGCCCTCCGCGCGCACTTCCCCGACTACGAGCTCGTCATCGCCAGCGAGATGGTCACCCTCTCGCGCTACCCGATCGTCGACTCGAAGGCTCTCGACACCGAAGCGCTCATCGACGAGGGCGACCCGGGCGCGCCGCCCGCCGACGACCCCTGGCGCGAGTACTGGACCACCAAGATCCTCCGCACCGACATCGACGTCGACGGGCAGGTCGTCTCCATGTACAACATGCACCTCTCGGTGCCCGTGCCCACCGGCGAGGCCTCGCCGCTGAGCGCGGACTTCTACGAGTACGTGCGCTCGCAGCACCAGCGCCGCAGCTCCCAGTTCGCCGTGCTCAACGAGGACATCGACGCCAACCCGCACCCGGTGTTCATCGGCGGCGACCTCAACTCGACCATCCTCAGCGCCGGGGTCGCCTCACTGCGCGACCGCCTCGATTGCCCCGACCCGGACTCGGTGATGCCGGTCAGCTGGCCCTCGATCCGGTTCCCGTTCCCCAAGTGGTGGCGCCTCGACTGGGTCTGCACCGGCCCGGGGCTCGGAATCGCCGAGTACGAGATCGTCTCCAGCGAAGGCCTCTCCGACCACGACGCCCAGATGGTCGGTCTCGACATCCGATAGGAGCCAGCGCGGTGAACTCCCGATACGACGCCTGCGTCGTGCTCAACTACTACGCCCCCTACACCAGCGGGCTCACCAGGGTCGCCATGGACGTGGCCGAGTTCTTGGCGGCCAACGGGAAGCGCGTCGCCGTGGTCGCGTCCCGCCACGACCCGGCCCTGCCGCGCTTCGAGGTCCGCGAGGGCGTGCACGTCCACCGCGCCCGCGTCGCCGCCCGCATCGGGCGCGGCGTGGTCAGCCCGGAGTTCGCCTCGCTCGCGGGCCGGATCGCGCGGCGGGCCGATGTGGTCAACATCCATGTGCCGATGCTGGAGGCCGGACTCATCGCGCGCGCGGCGCGCGGAACGCCGGTCGTGGTCCATCACCACGACGACGTATGGCTCTCCCAGGGCGTCACGGCCCGGGCGCAGATCGCGGTGGTCGACGCCTCGGTGGGCGCCGCACTGCGCCGCGCCACCGCAGTGGTCGTCGCCAACCTCGACCACGCGAAGTCCTCGCGGCACTGGTCGATCATGGAGCAGCGGCGCGTGTGCGCCGTCCCGCCGCCGTGCCGCGAGCGCGGTCCCGGGAAGCCCGCGTTCCGCGACGGCGCGGGCCCGCACATCGGGTTCCTGGGGCGCATGGCCCCCGAGAAGGGGCTCCACCATCTCGTGCGCGCCTTCCGGGACTGGGAGGACCCGGCGGCGCGGCTGCTGCTGGCCGGCGACGAGAGCGTGGCCGGCGGCGACGTGGTCGCGCGGCTGCGCGCCCAGGCCGCCGGGGACGATCGCGTCCGGTTCCTCGGGCGGTTGGAGGAGGCGGCGATCGCCGACTTCCACGCGTCCCTCGACGCCTTCGCGCTGCCGTCCGTGGCCGAGGAGTCCTTCGGCATCACCCAGACCGAGGCCATGATGTCCGGCGTCCCGGTCGTCGCCTCCGACCTGCCGGGCATGCGTGTGCCGTTGCAGACCACGGGTTTCGGCGAACTCGTCGAGTCCGGCGACGCGGACGGGCTGCGGGAGGCGCTGCGGCGCGTGTGCCGCTACCCGGCCAGGCGCCGGTCCGCCGGCGCGGCGATCGCGACCGCCGCGTTCGGCATGCGGTCCTCATTGGAGGCCTACGCGGCGGTGCTCGAAGAGGCCGCCGCGGGCACCTGATCGGCGGCGCGGGCCCGCTTCAGGCGGGCCCGTGCCGACCACGCGTAGACCACCGCGGCGGAGGCGACCTCGCCGAGCGTGGCCACGGCCCGGCTCGTCACGGCGACCGCCCCCGCCATCGGCAAGGGCAGCACCAGGGTCAGGGCCGCCACCAGGATGCCCTCGCGGATGCCGAGGCCGTCGGGCACGATCACCACGAGCGAGCCGACCACCAGCGCCAGCCCGAACAGGCCCACGCACAGCAGGTAGGACCGCCACGGGTCCGCGCCGGCGGCCAGCGCCAGTACCCACAGGTGGTGGCCGGTGACCAGCCACGACACCGTCTGGTAGATCAGGGAGGCACGGATCGACTTGCCGCTGTATGCGGGCGGGGCGGGCCTGCGGACGGCCTTCGTGATCAGGACCGCGGCGCGGTTGACCAGGGCGGGCCGGGCGAAGAGCACGAGCCCGGGGACGGCGGCGAGGAGCACCCACCAGCCGCGCGGACCGAAGGCCGCCGGGGCGGCGAGGAGGCCCGCGAGCATCCCGGTGGTGACCATGACGCCGATGTTGAGCACGTAGACGCCGGCCATGCGGGCCGGGCCGACGCCGACTTCGGTGCCCATGCGCATGTTGACCAGAAGTGTCCACAAGCGACCCGGAAGGTACTTGACGAGCATGCCGGCGAAGAAGATGTTCGCGGCGTCGCGCACCGGCACGGGTTCGCCCGCGCCGTTCACGATCGCGCGCCAGGCGAGCATCCCGAGGACCAGGCCGGCGAGGTTGATCAGGGCCGCCAGCGCGATCTGGGGCATGTGCTCGCCGCTGGCGAACGCGAGCGCCGCGCTCCAGTCCTGGCCGCGCATGGCCGCCGCGACCGCGACGACGACGGCGGCCATGACGACGATGCCCGAAAGGCGCCAGAGGATGCGCTTCATGCCCGGGCCCTCCAGACGGCGGGCCGGAGGGCCCCGACGAGGCTCGCGAGGCCGGCGGTGCCGACGTAGAGCAGGTGCAGCGCGAACACCGTTGCGGCCCAGCGGCGGCCGTGCGCGGCGGCGGCCGTGAGGAGGGGCGCGCTGGCGAGGGCGAACACGGCGGCGAAGAGCGCCGGGAGGAGCGCGAGCCAGGGCGACCAGATCGCGAGGGGCGCGGAGGCGGCGATCGCGGCGGCGGCGAGCACGGCCGCGGGCCCGTAGGCGCCGGTGCGGACGGTGTTCGTTGTGGACGGCGCCCGGCGGGCGCGGGCGAGGAGTTCGGCGAAGCGCAGGGAGCGGCGCCACTGCTCGGCCAGGAGGGCCCCGAGCCGGTCGACGTCATCGTGGCGGCCGACCACGTCCGGGTCGGTCACGGCGGTCCAGGGGGGAGGGAGGCGGGAGCCGAATTCGACGTCCTCGCCTGAGCGCAGGGTCTCGTCGAAGCCGCGGGCGGCGGTGAAGACTCGAGTGCGGATCGCGGTGAGCGCGAAGAGGGTCACGTCGGTGGGCCCGGCGGCGGCGGTGCGCCAGCGGTGCTCGAAGAGGGTCTTGTAGCGCTCGACGGGACCGTCGTCGATCATCGGCTCGGCGGCGTAGACGCCTTGGACGAGGCCGACGCCGGGAGCGGCGAGAGCGGCGGCGGCGCGGGCGAGGGCGTCGGGCCGCAGTTCGATGTCCGCGTCGAGGAAGAACAGGACCTCGCCGACCGCGCGTGCGGCGCCGAGGTTGCGGGCGGCGGCCGGTCCGCGGTTGGGGTCGACCGCGATCGTGCGGCAGGGGAAGCCGGCCGCGATCGCGGCGGTGGCGTCGGTGCTGGCGTCGTCCACCACGATGACTTCGGCGGGCGGAGCAGTTTGCGCGTATACCGCCGATAGGCAGCGCTCAAGGGTTTTGGCGGCATTGTGGCAGGGGATGACCACCGACCAGGGAAGCTCCGTCGACATATCCCGATACTCGCTTCCGGTCCTTGAATGCGACGATATTTTGCCTGTACGAATGCATCCATTCCATACCGCTTGAACAGGAGGACAGTTTCACCTCGGCACTTGCACAGCGGTCTTGAATGCGCCTGTACGGGACCTTGACGAATGGCGATTCAGCAGCGCTGGTCAGCGCTGTCGCATAGGGGTTCTCGAGCAATAGACGGATTGCGCGGCAATGGTCCGCATGTTATTTTGGTGGCGCTTCATTGACCATTCATAGCCCTATACCCCAAGGGAAGCAGCATGACCGCGCAACTCTCCACTCACCAGTCCGCCGATGCCGCCGACGTCCGCCCGCCGCGCAGTGTCGCGGTCGTTCGGATCGTCCTCGGTTGGATCTTCCTTTGGGCCTTCCTCGACAAGACGTTCGGGCTCGGCTTCAGCACCCCCGCGAACCAAGGCTGGATCGACGGCGGCAGCCCGACCGCCGAGTTCTTCTCGGGCGGCGCCGGCGCGATGTACAGCGGCACGTCCGGGCTGGCCTGGGCCGACTGGCTGTTCATGGCCGCCCAAGCCGGCCTCGGGATCGCCCTCATCCTCGGCGTCTGCCTGCGCCCGGCGGCGATCGGCGGTGCGGTGCTCATGCTCGCGTTGTGGGCCTCGTTGCTCCCGCTCGAGTCCAACCCGGTCGTCGACCCGCACTTCGTCTACGCCACTGTCATGATCGCGCTGATCTTCACCAGCGCCGGTGACCGGTGGGGACTCGGTCTCGTGTGGCGGCGGCTCGGCCTGGTACGGCGCTTCCCGATCCTGCGCTGAGCATCAAGGGCGCGCGGCAGCGAACTCTGGGACCACGACGACCGGCGTCCTCGACGGCGGGTGCGCCCGGCGTCGGGTCCGATCTCGACGGTGCCACACAGTTGCGGTGTTCATAGTGGCAACCTAGGCAGGGGTGGCCGGGCTCGGGGATCGAACCAGCCGCACAGCCGGTCGACCTTGACGCGCAGGCACTCGCAGCAGGACCGGCGGCTACTCGAGCAGCTCCGCGTCGTGCTGCTCGAAGAGCCGCCGCATCGCCTCGGGGCTGTGGTCGGCCGCGGCGTGGATGGCGTTGATGAGCGCGTTCGTCTTGGCGCCCATGACCAGCAGGTAGCGGGCCGGCTCCGCGCGGGGGTTCCAGAACGTGTGGGCGGTCCCGCCGGGAACGATCGCGGCACCGCCCGCGGGGACCTCGACCTCCTCGTCGCCGATCCGCACGGCCAACGTCCCTTCGAGCACGTACCACGCCTCGTCGTCGCCGTGGCGGTGCAGCGGCGCCTGGTACCGGCGCGAACCGTCGGGAACGCCGTCGGCCTCCCACTCGGCGAGCACGAGGTCGGCGCCGGGCGGCGCCAGGGTCTTCCCGCGCAGGTGCGGTTCGAACGAATCCGGGACGGACATGGGCTCCACCTATCTTCGAACGGCCGGGACCTGCACGATAGCGAACCGGGGCGACACGCGCCGTCACCTGCGCAGGGAGGCGGCCTTGCCGTCGAAGCCGAGGAGCCGGTTGGCGGTCAGGATCGCCCAGGCCGCGAGGGCGGGAAGGAACAGTGCGAGGTTCGTGCCGACCACGGGCAGTTGCGTTGCGGCCAAAGCGATCACGAGCACGCCGAGATGCGCGAGCGGGGCCAGGGGGCGGGCCGCCGCGGCGTGCAGGGCGAGCGTGAGGACTTCGATCGGCGTGCCGGCGACGCCTTGCAGCGAGGCGCTGCAGACGGCGACGGCCGCCACCGCGACCAGGGCTCCCCCGGCCGTGACCGCGAGGAACGCGCCGTCGCTGCCGCCGTACAGCGCCGCGTTGTACCCCAGCAGCAGGGCGATGAGCGCCATGCCCGCCCATAGCCGGCGCAGCCGTACGGCGCCGGAGGCGAAGTCCCGCCAGAAGCGCCGGAAGGCCCGGCCTTGGTAGCCGCCCTCCGTGATGAAGCCTCGCATTCCCGCCAGGACCGCGTACGCGCCCGGCCCGATCGGGAGTGCGGCGGCCACGCCGAGCCAGATCCCCGCGTGGGAGACGCGGCCCGAAGCCTGGTCGACCACGACCGCCGGGAGCGCGGTGACCAGGAACAGCACCGAGACCGCGAAGCACTGGAACATCGAGAGCAGGAAGCGGGAGAGCCGCCCGTCGTAGGCGAACAGCGAGGTCCCCATGGCGCTCAACCCTTCACCGCCCCGATCGACATGCCCTTGATGAAGTAGCGCTGGAACGCGGCGAAGAGGATCACCGAGGGCACGGTGGCGACGATCGCGCCGGTGTAGATGAGCTCCCACTGGGAGGCCATGAGCCCGGACATGCGGCTGAGCGCCACGTTGATCGTCCCGGCAGAGGAGGCGTCGAGGAACACCAGCGGGATGAAGAAGTCGTTCCAGAGCCCGAGGGCCTGGATGATGACGAACGCCGAGGTCACGGGCAGCAGCATCGGGAAGACGATGGACCAGAAGGTGCGCAGGCGGCCCGCGCCGTCCATGTTCGCGGCCTCCTCGATCTCGCGCGGCACGCTCTTGATGAAGCTGCAGTACAGGAGCACGCCGAACGCGGCGGACCCGCCGAAGTGGACGAGCATGACGCTGGGCAGGGTGCTGTAGAGGCCGATCTCGTTCATGGAGGTCACGAGCGGGATCATCCGCACCTGGAAGGGGATCATGAGCCCGGCGATGAAGAGGAGGTAGATCCACCGGCCGGTGCGGCCGCCGACCCGCTCGATCCCGTAGGCGGCCATGGGGACCAGCGCCATGAGGATCACGAGCGTCCCGGCCGTGATGATCAGCGTGTTGAGCAGCGCCTCACCGTATTCGGTGGTCTGGAAGAGCGTCACGTAGTTGCCGAAGTCGATCGAGGTCGGCAGGCCCATGGGGTCCTTGGTGATGTCCGCGTAGCCGCGGAAGGAGTTGAGCAGCGCGTACAGCACCGGGAACGAGACGGCGAGGACGAGGATCGCGAGCACGGCCATGACGACCACCTCGCCGGGGGTGAGGCGGCGGCGTTCCCCGGCGCGCCCTTGCTTCGTGACGGTCACGCTTGGATCTCCCTGCTGCGCATGTAGCGGTTGGCGATCACCGTGGTCGCCATGACCACGACGAACAGGACGACGGCGGCCGCGCTGCCGTACCCGGCGCGGTACTCCCCGAAGCCGACCTTGTAGATGAAGAACGCCATGGTCTCGCTGACGAAACCGGGCCCGCCGAGGGTGAGCACCATGATCTGGTCGAAGATCGTCCATCCGGCGATCATCATCAGGGTCATGTTGACGGTGACGGCCCCGGCGAGCATCGGCCAGGTGACGTACCGGAACACCTGGGCGCGCGAGGCGCCGTCGATGCGGGCGGCCTCGACGAGTTCCTGCGGCACCGACTGGAGGTTCGCGAGGTAGATGAGGGTCGTGTTGCCGCCCAGGGTGAAGCAGATGATGAACAGCAGCACGCCGATGACGATGTCGTGGTCGCCGAGCCAGTCGCGGGTCTGGGCGTCGAGCCCGAGGCTCTTCAGGGTGGAGTTGACGGCGCCGAAGTTGTAGTTGAGCACGTACTTCCAGATGGTGGCGGCGATGAAGCCGCTGACCAGGGCGGGGAGGTACACGATGGTGCGGAAGAAGCCCTGGGCGTGGTGCAGCTTGTCGAGCATCATCGCCACGGCGAGGGCGATCACGTTGACGATCAGGGCCGAGCCGAGGCCGAGGATCAGGGTGTTCTTGACGGCGTTCCAGAACCGGTCGGCGGTCAGGATGTCCTCATAGTTGCGCAGGCCCACGTACTGGAAGGTGGGGCTGATGCCGTCCCAGTTGGTGAGGCTCAACTGGATCGACTGCAGCGAAGGCACGATCATCATGAGCGCGTACAGGAGGGCCGCAGGCGCGATGAACAGGAGCATCGCGATGCGCTGCCGGTCGAAGCGCGGGCGGCGGCCCGCCGCGGGCCGGGCGATGGGCGGGGGCTCGGCCGGAAGTGCCTTGACGAGCACTTGCTGGTCGGTCA
The DNA here is from genome assembly GCF_016918015.1 of Glycomyces sp. YM15. GTDB lineage: Bacteria > Actinomycetota > Actinomycetes > Mycobacteriales > Micromonosporaceae > Glycomyces. The sequence continues at coordinate 4,060 of NZ_JAERMK010000017.1, read as the reverse complement.
CTGGTCGTCCTCTCTGACGGTTCGGGCGGCGCCCCGGGGCAGGCGCCGCCGGTGGTGCGCCGTTAGCCCTCGGCCATGTTCTTCTCGAATTCGCCCTGCGACTTCTCGATGAGCTCGTCGATGGTGATCTGGTCGTCCATCATCTCGATCCGGCTCTGGCGGAAGAAGGTCTGGAACGTGCTGTGGTTGGGGTTGGTGGGCGCGTTCTCGTACCAGACGAGCTTGGGGTTCTCGAGCAGGCCGAAGTAGTCGGCGGCGCCGGGGATCGAGTCGTTGCGCTTGACCTCGGCGCCCTGCTTGATGTTCGGGGAGACGACACCGGTGGCCTCCATGAGGTTGCAGGCCTCGACGGAGAAGTAGTACTCGAGGAACTCGACGGCGGCGTCGTACTGGGCGCCGTCCTCTTCGGCCTGCTTGGAGATCGCGATGCCGGAGGCGGTGTCGCCGTTGACGGAGTTCTTGAGGACGTTGATGGTGCCGTCGTCGGCGGGGATCACGAACAGTCCCGCGTTGTAGTCCGGGTCGACCTTGGCGATGTCGTTGAGCCGCCCGAGTCCGGCGGAGGAGGTCGCCATGACGGCCTGGCCGTTGACGAGCAGGGTCGAAGTCTGGGCATCCTGAGTGGACTGCCAGCCGTCGAGGGCGTAGTCGTCCGTGTTGGTCTTCAAGCGCTCCATGGGCTCGCGCAGGTCGGCGATGGTCGCCTCCCCCGCCTCCACGGCGTTCCAGAAGCCGCCGCCCTCGCTGTACTCGGCGAAGGTCGGCGCGGCGAGGGGCTTCCAGATCTGGTCCGAGGGCCAGATCTCGGCGGCGGCCATGGCGAGCGGGACGTCCCCGTTGGCCTTGATCGCGTCCAAGAGGGCGATGAACTCGGCGTACGTCGTGGGCACGGCGAGGCCGTTCGCCTCGAAGTAGTCCTTGTCGTAGACGATGTTGAACCCGATCTCGCCGTTCAGGGCGGTGCTCGGGACGATGTAGACGGAGCCGTCCTCGGAGGGCGCGTACACCTCATCGCTGAGCAGGGCGGTGACGCTCTCGGGGATCGGCGCGATCTTCCCGGCCTCCATGTAGGTCACGGTGTCGCGCATGTCGACCAGGGCCGGCCAGTTGCCGGTGGCGTCGACGGTCTTCAGCGCGGTCGCGTAGTCGGTGCCGGCGGGCAGGGGCTCGGGCTCGACCACCACGTTGTCGCTCTGGGCGTTGAACGCCTCGGTGACGGCGGCGACGACCTCGTTCCAGGTGGCGTCGCCGGTGGCGTAGAGGAACCGGATCAGGGTCTTCCCGCCGCCGGCGCCGCCGGCCGAGGGGCCGCACGCGGCGAGCGCGGGCGCCGCGACCGCGGCCGCAGCTCCGGCCTTGACGACCGTGCGACGCGAGAGATTGGCGCCGGGGCGCTCCGTCCCAGTGCTCATGGGTTCTCCTTCAGGGGTGCGCGAGTGGCTCGCAGTTGTCGGGGACCGGGATAGAAACCGGATTCTGTGAGACTAGGTGAGCGCTGTCACGAGCGCAAGCTGAGTTTGCCGAATCGTTACACGCGGAGGTCGAAGCAATTGCGTCAAGTAGCAAACTTGCAGGTGAATGACCTCATTCTTGATTCTGGCGTCGACATCCGGATCCGGCTCGACAAGACAAGCGGGGTCCCTTACAGTAGAAATCGATTTCTACAGCAACCGTTCGGAGGACTCTTCTCGTGGCCGATCTCCCCAAGGCGCTGTTCGCGATGGACCCCGTGTTCACGCCGCAGCTCTTCCCCGAGCCGCTGATGCGGCGGCTCGGCGCCGTGCTCGACATCGACCCCGGGACCGTGGTCGAGCGCTTCGACGGGCCCGGCACGGACGAGGCGCTCGCGAACGTCGAGGTGATCGTCTCCGGCTGGGGCGCACCCGCGCTCGACGCGGCGGTCCTGGACCGCGCACCCAAGCTGCGGGCGGTGCTGCACGCGGCCGGGTCGGTCAAGGGCCACGTCCGCGAGGAGGTCTGGACGCGCGGGATCGCGGTCACCTCGGCGGCGGGTGCGAACGCGCTTCCGGTCGCCGAGTACACGCTCGGCGCGATCCTGCTGGCGGGCAAGGGGATCTTCAACCTGCGCGAGCGGTTCCGCAGCGAGCGGTCCTTCGAACTCGGCCACATCCACCCCGGGGTCGGCAACTTCGGCGTCCGCGTCGGCCTCATCGGGGCCTCGGCAATCGGGCGGCGGGTCATCGAACTGCTGCGGCCCTTCGACTTCGAGGTGCTGCTCGCCGACCCGTACGTCAGCGGGAGCGAGGCCGCCGCGCTCGGCGTCGAGCTGGTCGACCTGGACCACCTCGTCGCGCAGTCCACCGTGGTCAGCGTCCACGCCCCCGACCTGGCCGAGACCCGCCACCTCATCAACGCCGAACGCCTCGCCGCGATGAAGGACGGCACCGTCCTCGTCAACACCTCGCGCGGCCGCCTGGTCGACACCGACGCGCTCGTCACCGAGCTGCGCACCGGCCGCCTCGCCGCCGTCCTCGACGTCACCCACCCCGAACCGCCGCCGCACGACTCCGCGCTGTTCGACCTCCCGAACGTCTTCATGACCCCGCACGTGGCGGGCTCGCAGGGGAACGAACTCGCGCGCATGGGCCTGTACATGGTGGAGGAAGCCGAGCGCCTCGCGGCCGGGCTGCCGCTGACACACCGGGTGGACCCCGAACTCCTCGGGAGGCGGGCGTGACCGCGGTGTCGTGATCTAGCCTGGTGAGCGTCCGGATACGAAAGGGGCTGCAGGTGCGCGAGACCTCAGACGGCGGTAGGCGTCCCACCGTCAAGGACGTCGCGGCCGCCGCCGGCGTGTCGGCTCCCACCGTCTCGCGCGTCCTCGCCGGGAACTACCCGGTCGCTCCGGCCACGCGCGCGAAGGTGCTGCGGGCCATGAAGGAACTCGACTACGTCGTCAACGCGCACGCCCGCGGCCTCGCCGGGGCGACGACCAAGACCATCGCCTTCGTCGTGGACGACGTGACCGGCCCGTTCTACGCCTACATCGCGCGGGGCGTCGAGCAGCAGGCCGCCTCCGAGGGCCGGCTCTGCCTCCTGTGCACCACGCACGGGGACCCCGAGCGCGAGTTCGCCGTCGTCGAGCTCATGCGGGAGCAGCGGGCCGAGGCCGTGATCCTCGTGGGCGGGGCCTGGGACAACGAGGTCTACAAGGAGCGCATGGCCTACTTCGCGAGGGCGCTGGACAAGTCCGGCTCGCACCTGGTGCTGTGCGGGCGCCCGTCACTCGGCGAGGGCGTCCCGGCGCTGGTGGTCCAGTACGACAACGTGAGCGGCTCGTATTCGATGACGGCGCACCTGCTCTCGGCCGGGCACCGCGTGATCTGCTACCTCGGCCGCGAGGTCGGTCTCTCCACTTCGGATGAACGCATTGATGGCTTCCGTCGGGCGCACGCCGACCACGGTGTGGCGCTGGACGAATCGCTCATCCTGCCGGGCAAGTTCCAGATCGACAGCGGCTACGAGCTGGCCAAGCGGCTCCTGGCCGAACGCGACGACGTGACCGCGATCTTCGCGGGCACCGACATGGTCGCCATCGGCGTGCTGAAGGCGTTGCGCGAGGCGGGCGTGCGCGTTCCCGAGGACATGTCGGTGGTCGGCTTCGACGACATCCCGTTCGCCGCCGAGCTCACTCCGGCGCTCACCACCGTGCACGTCCCCCACGAGCAGCTCGGTCGCGAGGCCGTGCGCCTCGCCTTGCGCCGCAACGAAGGCGCGACGACCGACCGCATCCTCCTCGGCACCCATATCGTCGTGCGCGACTCGGTCGCTCCCCCGCGCCGCGCCTTACAGGTTGACGGTGCTCCGAGGTCAAACCGGGCAGCGACGAGGTGGTGGACGGGTGGGGTGGGAGATCGGGTGGCGGGTCTGTTTCGGGTTGGGGCGCAGGAGCTCTGGTCGGATTCGGGGTGCGGAACATGAGGAGGTTCTCCACCTGTGGGTGATGACAGTCGGGGGCTGTATGGGGGACAATTGAGGTACGTACAGGGACAGGAAACTGGTACAGGTGTCGGGGTAGGTGTAAGCAGACTACGACAAG
>NZ_JAERMK010000016.1:22821-142439 GCF_016918015.1 Glycomyces sp. YM15 | reverse complement strand
TCCCAGCCCGAACGGGAGAAAAAGTGCAAGATCATCACTTGACGGTAAGGCGAGAAATGGTCTTATCCGACCATCAACACCCCCACGGCAGAGTGACACTGGGACACGCTCAACAAGCAGAACTAACCGACGACCGAGCCCGGAACACGAGTTCGTCGTATGAGGGCTCCCGCTTTTCGCCAGCTTGCGCAGCGGAGAGCTTCAACCATTCGTAGTACCGGTTGTCTTCGGCCAGTTCAGCTTCGATGGCGTTCCGGTATCGACGGCGCTGCTGCGCGACGGGAACGATGCGTTCGCGGCCGCTGTCGACCAAGGCCACGTCGACGACCGACCATCCGCCGTGGGCCAGGCGCGCAGTCGCGTCCCGGTCGCCGGCCTTGCGCGCCGACAGGAGCGCCCGGTTCTTGATCCGGGACCATCCGGCTCGGCCCGGTTCGATCGCCGCCGGGTCGTGTCCGCCCGAACATCGCTGGACGTCGCTGATGCGTTCGTGGGCGCAGGCCGCCACCACCTCGAGTGTGGCCCACAGCTTCCACGAGTACGGTTGCGACCGGGTGCGCACCGTCGCGGTGAACACGAAACCTGGCTGCATGCGCTCATGCCAATGCGAGCCGGTGTGGGAGAGCAGCAGGCTCGTTTTCGTGCCGTCGCTGAACGCGCGGACCGCTCGCGCGTCTGAAGACATCTCAAGGTATCGCTGCTCGGGGCTGCGGCTGACCGGATCAGGGACTGTGGAGGGTCTGAGATGGGTCATGCCGTCCATTTTCGCACTCGGAAGCCGCTTGGTCGACCGTCACGACCGGCGGCATCACAGCTCTATCAGCCGCTGGCGTACTCGTCGACGAACTTCAACACCGATGCCACGACCATGAGAGCGAACACCGCGTTGACCTTCGAATATTGGCGGGTCGAGACGGTGTGCGCGGACGCGTGCCGCGCAAACCGGTGCGGCACCGTGTCGCCGCGGTCAGGGAAGTAGTGCATGTAGGCGCACCAGACCGGCGCGAACGTGAGCCCGGCGTGGAACTGGTAGTCATCGAGGTCGAGACGCTCGCCGCTCTGATGAAATTTGTTCTCTTTGATCTTTTTGCGATCAGTGGGGTGCAGGTGCTGCGTCAACAACGTGTCGATGAGGTTGGCGGCGAGTGCTTGTGCGGCAGCAGTGTGACCCTCGCGAAGGGCGCGGATCGCGTCGTATGCGAACTGCCGCGCCTGGTGCAAGCTTTGGTGCTCCAACCCGTCGAGTATGGCGCTGCAGTCGGCGATGATGCCGCGGTACCGCTGCCCGATGATGCGCCGGCGGGCAGCTCCGTCCGGAGCGTCCACGAGTGCTTGCACGGTGTCTGGCCGCGGCACCCACATGAGCGGAATGCCTTCGTCAAGACAGATAGTTTCAACCAGTTCGATCGACAGGTTGTTGACGTTGGCCCAATTCTCGGGCCACAACTTCTTGCGCCACAGGTCGAGTGAGGCGAAGAAGCCATCCCACTGAGGGGCAATGACCGCCTGCAGTGCTCGAACGGATGTGTTGATCCGCTCCCATGTTTCAGTTTGCTTAGTAGCTTCGGCCAACGTGTCCGCGATACCGCGGTTGATCCACGTGAGGTCGGGTAGGTCGAACTTCGGAAGCTGGACTGCGTCCGCGACGGAGCGGATCTGCTTACCTATGTCTTCGTAGACACGCCCGGCGTTCAACAGCGGGTTCAGCCGAGTCGCGAAATCAATCGTTCGGACCAGGTCTGCTGCGGTTGCGGACACGGCGTCGCCGTCGAACTCGTCCCCTCCACCTTCTTCGGAGGAATCGGTCTCGTGCGTGTCGCTCATGGCGAAATTCTGGCACGGCGCCTCGGGGCGGCGTCGGCGCGACCGCGCTCGGCTCCTACGCAGGCAAAGTCATGACGACTGATCCAGACGGTGCTCAGGTGTCGGCGTGGCGTTCCTGCGTCAGCCGGTCGAGCGCGCGAGCGAGCGCCGGCATGGTGTCCGCCACCTCCCGCGTGTTGACCTCATGGCGGAGCGCGGAGCCTTCATGCATTGTCCACGCCATCACCACGGCGTCGACGGGATCGAGGTCGTCGAGGGCTCTGGCAGGGTCCTGATCGCTTTCACGGTCAGCGTCGCCGATACCAAAGGTCGCCTTGTCCATGATGCGGCGGTACAGCGGTGGCACGACCAGCAACAGTCCAAAGGTGAGAGCGGTGATCGGCCAGATGAGGACCAGGAACACGGCGGCGAGACCGGACTTGCGACGTACACGAGCCGGATCCCATTCGTCGCGCTTCCAACTCAACCGCAGGCTTTCCTGGCGCTCGTCCTCATAGATGCGGCGTGTGAGCGGCCTCCATGCCAGTGTCGCGACGGTGAGGTAGGCGGCAAGGATGAGGAGGGTGATGATCGTGGGGTTCATACCCTCGCACTGTACGCCGGGTTACATGTTCGCGACAGTGTGAGAGCGGTTCCCTTTTGTCTTGCTCACCCGATCGTGGAACGCCGGATGTCCGATCAGCGGACGCGAGCGAGCGCCATCCACAGCGCGTGCTCGCATGGATCGAACTCCATGTCTCTCGGAGCGAACCCGTACGCGGCGCACGCGGCGATCATGCCGTAGGCGACCTTCGACGCAAGGAGATGCGCCGCTTCTTCCTGCGCCGGCGACAGGTCGCGGCGCTGGCTCGCATTGAACCGCTTGTCAACTGCCTTCATGACCTGCGCCCACATGACAGGGTCTCGGACGGGTTCAGGCTGGTCGCCAGTCCACGTCAGCGGTTCCAGGCGCACCATTGGCTTACGCCGGACAGCGATCACAACGCTCTCGCCCCTCCCGGCGTTGGCAACGAGGCGCTCGAACCCCTTGCCGATCGCCGAGAAGTTGACCCGCTTTCCCGGCGTGTGCTCGTCAGCTGGCGCGATCACTGCGACCGCCCGTCGTGCGTACGTGCTCGTCAGTACGAATGTCTCGCCCGAGTGGACACGGTCGATCAGACCGGTCAGGTCGGTGACGACGTCGCGAATCTCAAGACGTTTCATGAACCTCATCCTTCCCTGCCTGACGCTCGCCGGTCAGGTGGCGATCCGCAGTAGCAGCGTGAACGAAGGCCCACATGCGCTCGAGGTCTCCCGGCGTCAGGCCATACTTCGACTTGGGTCGGATCTCAAGCCTCGGCCCGAACTCGGTCGCCTCGTCGGTGTTTCCGGCTTCCTCGTCGTCGCACCAGATGTACGGTCGCCCTGTCTCGGCAATCTCGGCGATCGCCGCATGCTTGACCGCAGGCACAGCAGCGGACGGCAGCAGCGTGTCGATGCCGCGCGGGAACACCGGCAGTCCGAGGAGGTCTTCGACAGCGCCGATTTCGGGGCCCCACGACGTGAGCCACACGATCTGCACACGCGGGTGCTGCGCCAGCGCTTTCAGCTCGTCTCGCAGGCCCGGTGACCACGTGATCAGATATTCGCCGACAGACGTGCGCACGTGTTTCTTCCGCGGCTTGTCTGGCCACTTCGGGCGGTCGCTGTTCACCACCCCGTCGAAGTCCAGCGCAAGGACCACACGGCCGCTGTCGTCGTTCAGGACGTCCTCGAGAGTCGGCAAGGGGTACCAGTCGTCGCCGGGGGCCATGGGTTCGTGCCTTTCATCTGACGGAGGAACAGGAGCGGGAACGTCGGGCTGGCCGTCTACCGAGCGGCCACAGGTTCGATCGCTGCAGTTACCAGCGGCGCCGCGACTTGGAGGAAGTCGCGGAATGCCGCTTGAATGAAGATGCGGTCGTGCCAGCCTGCAACATCAGCGCTGGTGCTGTCGATGTTGTACATGGACGGCACGAACAGGACCGGCAGGGGGTAGTGCGGCGCGGCCTCATCCTGCAGCGGCGGATGGAACACGTCAGGGGCGAGCTGTCCGGTCACCGGGGCTGGTGCGTCGTCGTAAAGGATGCTGAAGGCATCCCACGACTGCTCCGCGACGACCGCATGAGCTGTACCGCGGAGGTCGCGTGACATGGCCGCCACGACACGCAACTGCTCACGAATCACCGGGGCTTGCCCCGACCTGAGCCAGGTCGTGAACAGGTGCCGGTACACCTCCCAAGTGCCGCCAGTGTCCGGGGCGAACAGGAACGCGAAGTCGCTCAGGTCCGTCAGCGCCGCATCAGCGATCGGGTCGATGCCCGCTGGGACGTCCATGAGGATCACGTCCGGATAGCGCCCGGAGGCCGACTCGACCGCGGCCGCGCACGCGTTCAATGCGTTTGCTAGCTGAGCCGTGAGCGCCCCTTCATCAGGGTCGTCGGCAGCGAGCCTCGGCCCGGCGATTCCCCAAGCCGGAGCAACCCACACGCCGCCAGGCGCGCCCTCAGGCGCATACGAGCTCAAGGCGACCAGGTCGAGAGCGAACGCAGTCTCGTCGGGCGCGGCGAGCGCATCCACGACGCCGTGACGGGGCAAGCTAGCGCCTGAGCCGAGCATGATCGCCGCGCCCGGAGAACGAACGTCAAGGTCGACCAGGAGCACGTGATGGCCCTGCCCGGCCAAGTGACGGGCCAGCATGACGGCCGCGGTGGTACGCCCAGTGCCGCCGGAAGCGCTGTGGAGGACGCATCGTGCCGTGTAGGTGGCGGGTGTGGACATGAAAGGCCTCTCGCTCGTGTGCGGTTTGATTGCCGGACTACGTGCGGTTCCGCTGGTCCAGCGTCGGCAGGGCGTCAGCGACCTCGTTCGCTCGCGCTTCGAATGCGGCGGTGACGAGAGCCGGCCGGATCGCGGCCGCGATACCGTACGCGACGTCTTGCGCGTCATTGTCGGTAAAGAATGCTGAAAGGTGATCGGCCGCAGCCGCTTCGATCGCGGCCTGTTCAGCGGGCGTGAACTCGTAATCCATGAAGGCTCCTTGATGTCGATGGTGTGCGCTGACAGTGAGTGGGTTCAGTCGAGAGCGTATTCGCAGTAGCGGTTGAGCAGTTGCGCGCTGTTCTGCGGGACAGCCCAACGAACGGTGTCGCGGCGGATGAAGATCAGCAGTCCGAACGGCCGGTCCGGGATCGCCCGGAGATGGTCGGCCGTGTCGAGCAGCAGCACCCGAATCATGGTGTCCACGGCTTCGTCGCTGGCAGTGCCGATGAACGCCTCCAGGCCGCAGGCGACGAACACGCCCGTCCGGGTCTTCCCTGCCTCCCGGAGCACGTCGTACGGGTCGCTGCCTTCCGGCACCGTTTCGCCCAGTGCCGCGGTGAGCGCTCGAAGCCAGTGCCGACCCCATTCAAACTCCCAGTGCGGGCCTGCAACCTGGAGCGGTCCCTCAATCAGCGGCCACCCGGCGGCACCGGGAACGGCGTAAACGGGCGCGGACGCGCGACGCCCGCTCGGCAGCGCCCACGTGCCGGCCGCGGTGACATGCTGCGCCAGCGCGGCCGTGGCAGCAGAGTCGTCCCCGGCAACCAGTGCGATCGGCAGGCGGTCCTGGTTGTCGACGGCAAGACGGCTCAACGGGCCCGGCAAATCAAGCATGGCTTCCTTCATCATCAGGGGTTCCGCACTGGCACGGAGTGGAGGCGAGCGGCGGCGGTGGACACGAACTGTTTGATGCGTTCGAAGTCCGCGAGCGTCAGGCCATGTCGTGAACGCGGCCGGATGGTCAGCGAAGTGCCCGCGCTGGCGCCCTCGACCGCTTCCCTATCGTCGCACCACACGAACGGGATGCCCGTCGAAGCTACACGGTCGATGACCGCCCGTTTGGCCGCCGGCACTTCCTCATGCGGCAGTACGTTGTCGATCGCGCGCGGCTGGCGGGGCAAGCCGAACAGGTCCTCGATGCGGGTGATTTCCGGCCCCCACGACGTCGACCAGACCAGTTGCACGCGAGCGTCTTCGCTCAGGCGGTGCAGCTCATCGCGTAGACCCGATGCCCATACGACCGGGAACGTTCCGAACGAGGTCTGTACGTCGCGGCGTCGACACTCACCGGGCCACTGCGGGTCTGGTGCGCTCACCGTCCCGTGGAAGTCCAAGACGAGGATCACGGACGGGTGGGCGCCTGCCAGTACTTCGGCGAAGGAGACCACGGCTGCAGGGGTGTTCAAGTCAGCTCCAAAGTGATGGGGCGCGTGCCTGTAAGCGGTGGCCCGTCAACGTCTATATTGTCGTGTCGGCGTCGACCGCTTGCGGCAGGGAGACGTGTTTGTGCACGTCAGGGCGTGCATGTCGATGGTCTACAGTGTGTTCGCGAGCACCGGAAGCATGTCGGAGTACACCGGCGTGAAGTCGCCGACGATCTGGAAGCCGTCCATGAAGTAGAACGTGGAATGCCCGCATCCTCCATGGAAGGTATCGGGCACGTCCCGGGGAGCGAAGTCAACGCCTTCAGGCACGATGACGTGCAGCGAGTGTGCGCCGTACAAGGAGGGCACGTTCGTCGGTCGTTCCGCGAGCGTCCACCAGGACGGGTCGGCTTCACTCACTCGCAGGCCGCCGACTGCGCTTCCTCCGAGGCTGCCGTCGAGGCGCATGCCCGGGGTGTTGAATGACCGGTCGACCACACTACTTGGCTCGTGGCCCTGGCGGAGCCACCCGATCATCCACGCCGTGTACTCGATCAGTGTGGCGGGCAGGCAATGGGCCGTGAACGCAGCCCGGTGGGCTCGTTCGATCCGGCTCTCCGCTTCGTACTGGGCTTCGCGGGCCGCGTATTCGCGCTCGCGCGCGGACTGGCGATCCATGGCGCGCAAGAGACCGTCGAAACCGGTCGACTCAGGGGTGTAGCTCATGACGTGGTCTCCATGTCGGGTTCTACTGGTGCGGGGGACGAAATAGGCCTGAACTGGGGGGCCGTGCTACGGCTTTTGAGGGGGACTTTCTGGGTCGACGCGGTTCGCGTTGATGGCCGCGGTCAGTTCCGTGAGGTGGGCGCGCAGGTCCGCTTGTGCACGTTCAGCCGTCTCAAGCTGTGCCGCTTGGACGGCGTTCGCCGTTGTCAGGGACTGCGTCTCGGCCTCGGCAGCGGCAAGTTTCGCCTGCACGTCAGCGAGCGCGGCGGCGGACTCCCGTTGCGCCTGCGCTGCTTCGGATCGCACGCGTTCGGTCTCCTGCTGCAACTCAAGGGCATGCGCCGTTGCGTTCGTGAGCGCTTCCTGCAGTTCGTCATTGGCAGCTTTCACTGCGGTCAGCTTGACCTTGGCGACGTTTCGGTCGGTCTCAGCGGCGCTCGCGCGTTCCTCAGCGGCGATCTGCGCTTCGCGAGCGACTTCTAGAGCGGCAGCTGCGGCCTCGGCACGTTCGGTGGCAGCCGCGGCGGCCGCTTGGGCGTCGCCTGCGGCGCGCCAGGCGTCCTCAGCGCGCTGCTGCGCGGCAGCAACGTCGGCCTTCCGGCGGGCTTCTGCTTCTTCCATCGCTTGTACTGCGGCCGCGCGATCCTCCTCGGCTTGCCGCTGGCGGCGGATCGCCGTTGCGGTCGCCTCGCGGTCGCTCACGGCGGCGGCTTCGGCTTCCTGCATGCGCTGGGCAAACTCGGCGCGCTGCTGCTCGGTGTCAGCGGCGTAGGCGAGCGCAGTCGTCTCCACTTCGCCGAGCGCTGCCGCGTGGCCGTCGAGGGCGCTCTTGAACTCGCCGATGGCGGTGAGGACCGTCGTGGCGGCTGCAGTCACGGGCTCGCTGGCGGAACGGAACTCGTCAAGGACCGGTCCCATGCCGGTCGCGCGTTCTTCCGTGCGGGCCTTGCCCGCCGCGGCCCGGCACTCCTCGTGGTAGAGCCTCGGCCGCCCGGTCGTCTGCGGCGGGAGCGGCTTCTTGCACTGCTTGCAGAGCCTCGGGGGTTGCGTCGCGGTTTCAGTCACCACACCATCATAGCCTATTTATTAGTTTCCGAAAACTGAAACACAGTTCTAAATTTAGGAAAATCAAAACTATGTCTCGGTCGGGTACTCCTGATAATGACAGTTATCGAGGGGTAGAGTGAAGGCATGAGCAGCACTGACCTGGAGGCTTTCGAACGGCCCGGAAAAAAGAGGGGGGTCCCCGACCCGCTCGACGCCGCGGCCGCGGTCCTCCACCTGCCCGGCCGAGACGCCCTCGACCGCTGGAACGTCCTCGACACGACCGCCGCCTGGCTGCGATCCCTGCGGTCCGAACACACCCGCCGCGCCTACTACCGCGCCCTGAACGCCTGGCTCGAGCACTGCCGCGCCACCGGCATCGACCCCCGCGCCGCCCAGCGCCGCGACGTCGACCGCTGGCGGGCCACCATCGGCGGCTCGGCCGGGAACCGCAACAGCCACCTCGCGGCCATCTCCTCGTGGTACGGGTACCTCGCCGACCACGACCTGGCCGACCGCGACCCCGCCGCCCGCGTCAAACGCGAGGCCGTCAGTGATGAAGGCTCGACACCCGGCATGGACCGCAGCCAGATCGAAGACTTCGTCAACGCGGCCGCCGTCGCCCTCACCGGACCGCGGCACCTGCGCGACTTCGCGCTCCTCGCCACGTACCTCACGACCGCCTGCCGATCCTCCGAAGCGCTCCACGCGCGCATCAGCGACCTCGGACACGACACCGGCCACCGCGTCCTCACCGTCACCCGCAAGGGCGGCAAGGCCGTCAAGCTCGTCATCGTCCCCCGCGTCGGCGCCGCCATCGACGCCTGGCTCGAGGACTACGCCTTGCTACTTGGGTACGCCAGCGCGGCCGAACTTCCCGGCGACCTCCCCCTGTTCGGCACCTCCACTGGGAAGCCACTCGACCCGTCCGAGGTACGCAAGCTCGTCAAACGCGTCGCCGAAGCCGCCGGCATCGACGGCGCGAAACACCTGCGAACCCACTCGCTTCGCGTCGCGGCCACCGGGGAAGCGTTCGAGACTGGCGCGACCCTCGATCAGGTGCAGGACCTCCTCGGTCACGCCGACCCGCGCACCACCCGCCGGTACGACCGGCGCCGGAAGAACCTCGACCGGTCCCCGTCGTATCGGCTTGCTGAACTGCTGGCCGACATCAAGGAGGAGCCTGATCTCGGATAACGGAGCATGGTTTGCGATGCCGCTGTCGTCGGTACTGCCGATGTTGCCCAACAGGGGTGGCTAGACAACGACGTTGGAAACCTGCCGCGCCTTCGCCGGGTTCAAAGCGGCATCGTCGAAGTTCAGTTGGCCCTTGCCGCTCAAATGTCCTGCGCGGATTTCAGTCGCCACTCATTTAGGGTTGTCGAGTGAAGATAAAGGCGTGGCGCAACAACATTCGTGTCGTGTATGACCTAGAAGTTGAGGCTTGGGCCCAATACTTGGAACCGGGTGAACTCAGACGGTTGGACCTATCCGGGGATCCGAACGAGCCCGTCGAATACCTCATCACCCTGACCGTTGATGACGTGTGCACTCACTTTGACGCGGCCGAGATTGACACCTGCCCACGCCACGATCGTATTCCCGACCCTGGAGTATCGGAGCTGCTGGCGAATCGAGTCCGAACAGCATGGGGAAACAATGCGCCATCGGACATGCCAGAGCCAATGCCGAGGCATGGCTGGGTTGTAGCGATGGTTACGGACTCCGTAATCCGCATGGACACCTCACCGGGTGAGCCCATGCCAATCCACGCACCGAGATCGTCTCCATGACCTGATCCGGGAACCCCCGATCGGGGCGGACATCGGCCCAGCCGTTGCAGGCCGGTCAGTGGGGATGGGCGCAACTGAGTACAGGTACAGGTGCTCCGCGAGCGCCAGGGGAGGAAACCGTGAGCGAGTACAAGGTCACTGCAACACACCTGGTCGACGTGGGCCTGTGGGAGCTTGAGATCCTCGGTGTCGGCACCACGCAGGCCGAGGGCGCCGCTGAGGTCGAGCTCATGGTCCGCGACTACCTCGATTGCTTCGACATGGCCGACGCCTACACCGCCGGCATAGCAATCACCTGGCACCCCGACCCCGCGACCGTTACGGAGAACAAACACCACTAGGAGCTGATACGCTCGGAGGTGAAAGCCCCAGTAGTCCTCTGTCGTCAGGCATGACCTGGGGTTACGGTCTATCTGGGTAATGCTCGGCTCTGCTCGCTGGTCTGCGCGACGTGCCGAACATGCGTCCGGCAGGATGAGCGACATGCCAGTGAAGATGACCGTGATCCTTGAAGAGCCGGACGCCGCCGCTGTTCATGCCGTCGCGATTGAGGACGGGATCTCCGGCTCGGCACTCATAGCGCGAGCCGTTGACGATTACCTGATGCGTCGCGTAGTCGACCGCCTCAACGCCTTTGTGCGTGTTGCCGGTGCCGACGCGATCGCCGCTGAGCACCGGGCCGAAGACGTCGAGCCGACCCAAGTCGATTCCATAGAGGAACACACGTGAGCGACCATGATGCGCCCATGAACGATGCCGAGGACCACCAGGCGGACGCTGCAACTGTCCAACACGCGGCTGACGCTGCCGGTCTCACTGCCGCGTGGGACGCCGACCTGGACGCAATAAACAGGGGTACCGGGGCGGGCAATCCGTTCGCCGGCCTCGAGCAGGTCCTGGTCCGCCCGGACATCGCAGCCGCTGTCGACCGCGACTACCGGGCCTCGATCGGATCTGACGTGCCTGTTCCGGATACCGCGACGGAACGCTGACCAGCGGCGACAATCGCTCTGCGAACGGAAAAACCCTGCCAGTCCCGTGAGGGAGGGCAGGGAGCAATACCGGAACGCTACCGCACTCCCAGAGGAAACATAGCCGCGTACCCGCCCGCGCACGTTACGATCGGACCCGCACAACCCGGATGCGCCTCTGCGATGCACGCCGCCGGGGTTCTGCCTTGCCAAGTCCCCACTGCGGCGCTCGCTGCCCGTGAACAGCTACGTCACTGGTGCCGGACCGTAAGGTAGAAGCATGGACCCCACCGAGACTCACGACGACGAGCTCGACATGCGCGAGGCCACCGTCCGCTTGGACCAGACCATCACCCGCATGCAGAACGACGGGCGCCGCGTCTACCTCACTCGGGACGGCCGCCGCGTCGCGGCCCTCGTTCCCGTCGACGAGGCCGAACTGCTCGACCGACTCGAAGACCACTCCCTCGCGCGCAGCGCCGAATCAGCCAAGGCTGCTCAAGGCGACCGGCCCTGGACGACGTCCGAGCGGAGTTCACCGCTGAACACGGCGAAGCAATCTGAACGGACCAGAGCTACCAAAGGGTTCGCGCGACTTGGTTGTGAATGGCTTTGACGCCTTCGGCGTCCATGCTCCGCCGCTCAAGCTCGGTGATGTCCCTCGGGTTGGGGAGCTCCTGCACTCCGTCGTCGTAAGCCGTGACTGGCCGCCGGACCGACCCTGCGCGCGATCGGCGGAGCGCCCCCACTGGACTGACCGCGACCGGCGTGCGTCGGTTCGGCTCGGGCAGAACGTGAGCGCCTATGCTCGGCGGATGCGTCTACTCATCATCGGAGCCACCGGCTATCTGGGCCGGGAGATCCACCGCCAGGCCGAAGCGGCCGGGCACGAGGTCATCGGCACGAAGTTCTCCTCCAAGGGCGACGGCCTGCGCCAGCTCGACATCCGCGACTGGGAGGCCGTCGCCGAACTCGAGGACGACCGGATCGCCCCGGACGCGGTCATCAACGCCGCCTGCAACCAGAGCGACTGGGCGACCACCGCATTCGGCCCGGCCAACCTCGCCGCCTACACCAGTGCCATCGGCGCGCGCTTCGTACACATCAGCTCTGACGCGATCTTCAACGGCGACCTCGAGGTCTACGACGAGTCGAGCGCCCCGTCCCCGAACACGCCGTACGGGGCAGCGAAGGCCGCCGCCGAAGTCGCCGTCGCCGCCGGCCACCCCGAGGCGGTGATCGCCCGGACCTTCTGGATCCTCGGCGACGGCCGCTCCGGGTTCGAGTCCTTCGTGCGCGACCTCGCCCGCGGCGAGGCCGACGGCGTCCTGTTCGACGACGACGTCCGCTGCCCGGTCCACGTCGCCGACCTCGCCGCCGCAGTGCTGGAACTGTGCTCGACCGGCATCGTCGGCGTGCTCAACGTCGCCGGGTCGGACGCGGTCTCCCGCTACGAGCTGGGATGCCTGCTCGCCGAACGGGACGGCCTCGACCTGGGCAACCTGCCCAAAGCGTCGAAGTCGTCGTACGGGGCGAAGGGCATCACGGTGCGGCTGGACACGCGGCGGGCGAACGCACTGCTGGCCGCGAAGCTCAGGGGCGGCCGGGAGTTCGCGGCCAGCAACCCCACCTAGCGGCTGGTCGTGTAGTCGTACTTGGTGTGGGTGATGTGCCCGCGGTGGTAGCGGTCGTGCATCGGAATCCACAGTGCCAGCCGCGCCGCCTGCACCACCTGCGCAGCGCCCGTGGTGAACAGGTCGTCGTCGTCCGGGAAGGACCGCATCGTGGTGAAGTCGATCCCCGAGTCCAGCAGGGCGAGTGTCGCCCGTGTCTGGGCGTCGAGCAGCGCCAGGGCCGCATCGAGCGGCGGCGGCTCCGGCACGTCGATGCCGGGGTCGAGGGTGTGCAGCTCGCGGGGGAACCCGGACCCGAACTCGGCCTGCCAGGCGCCGTTGCGGACCAGGGCGGCGGCGTCCTCGCCGCCGAGGGCGGCCCGGACCAGGTAGTCGAACCGGGCCAGGTGGACCACGATGCGGCGGATCGAGATGCCGTGCGTCGAGCACGGCCGTCTCGGCGGTGGTGGTCTCCAGTTCGAGCGCGTCCAGCAGCGTGAACAGGACCGGCCGGTGGGACTTGAAGAAGGCCTAATCCAGACCCACTGGCCCGACCTGCTGCGCACCGCCATCTCCATCCGCGAAGGCCGCCTCTCCTCGGTCACTCTCCTACGGCGCCTGGGCGTCAACTCCCGTAAGAACCGCCTCTACCGGGCCTTCCGCGAACTCGGTCGCGTCATCCGCACCATCACGATCCTGCAGTTCCTGTCCGAACCCGAACTGCGCGAGCAGATCGACGTCATGACCAACAAGGTCGAGTCCTTCCACAACTTCAGCGACTGGCTGTCCTTCGGCGCCGATCTCATCGGCCATAACGACCCCGTCCAGCAGGAGAAGATCGTCAAGTTCAACGAGCTGCTGGCGAACATCGTCATCTACTCCAACGCCTGCGACATCACGGTCGCCGCGAACCAGCTCGCGGCCGAGGGCTACCCGGTCGACCCCGAAGACCTCGCCACCGTCTCGCCCTACATCACCGAGAACATCCGCCGATTCGGCGACTACGTCCTCGACCTCACCCCACCCGAGTCCGAGCCGGACACCCGCCTCGACCTCGTCCCCGGCGCACTGTTCCCGCCAAGCGCATAGCACACCTCACCAGAGGAAATGACCATCGGACAGATGGTCCATTAAGGAGCATGGCGGGTTTCAGGCGTATTCTGTTGGCCCCCGTACCAGAAGGCCTCCCGCGGCGAGGACGCGCTGCTGCTCGCGCGAGCCGCCCTCCACGGCGCCGGCGAGGCCATGACGCCGCTGGTGCGGATCCTGTTCGCTGAGCGGATCGCCTGGGCCGCGGCCCAGAACGGCGACGCCGAGACCTGCACGAGGTCGCTCGCCGCCGTCGACGACGCCTACGCCGATGTCGGCGCCGAACCCGAGCCGCACTGGGTCTACTGGCTCAACCGGGACGAGTCCGACGTCATGGCCGCCCGCTGCCACCTGCGCCTGGGCGACCCCGGCCGCGCCACCGCCCTGCTGCGCCCGGCCATCGACCGCTACCCCGCCGACCACAAGCGCGAGAAGGCCCTCTACCTGTCGTGGCTCGCCGAAGCCCACACCGTCCGCGGGGAACTCGACGCCGCCAGCACTGTCGTCGACGAGATCGAAGCGCTCGACGTGGACTCCGCCCGCCTGCGCACGCGCCTGAAGTCCCTCGCGTAACCCGCCCCGGACCTGGAGCACCTGCGTCGGCCGGTGCTTGGGTAGCTGTCATGAGCCGCAAACTGCTGAGCGACTCGGCTGAGGAACAGCGGAGCAGAAATTAGCGGTACACCGATCTGCGCGGCTCGAGTACTGCGGGTGTCGGCGGCGGGACCTACATTGGGACCGTGCGTATCTTCTTCTCTCGGGTCCGTCGCCGGGTCCCCCGGATCGTCCTGGCGTTCTTCGTTTTCAGTCTGGTCTGGGCGGGTGCGGCCATCGCTTTGGAACTAACCGGCGCGACCGCCTCTCCCGAGCCCTGGGAGCGGATCGCGGCGTTCGTCGCGGCCGCATTGACGGCTTCGGCCGGGCTCTGCCTGGTGATCGGGTTCTACCGCGAGTTCGGGTTGAAGGCCGGCGATGAGTGATCGGCCCCGGTTCGGGTACGGCCGCCGCGGCCGTCCCCTGTGGGATGAGCGGGCCTTCGTCGCCGAGCTGATCCGCCGCACGCTGCGCCGGGCCTGGTTTCGCGAGTGCGGGGAGTTCCGGCTCGGGTTCGCCGTAGAGGGCGGCCATGTCGGTGAGGACGGCAAGCCGATGCCGTTCAACGTCGTCTGCGCCGACGACAAGCGCACGCGCGACGGCATCATCGCCAAGTACGAACGGACCCTGGTCAAGGCCGGGTGGCGGATCGTCCCGAACGTCTACACCGGCGACGACGACATGCTGTGCGTGGACGCCACCTACGGTTTGAGCAACCCGCCCGCGTGGCTGGCCCGCTCGTGGGCGCGGCTGGGCAGTGCCGGGTACGTCACCAGCGACTCGAAACCCTGACCTGGAGCGGCTGTGTCGAAGCCCCGCAAGAAACCCGCCCGCGCAGGCGAACCCGCGCGCATCCGATCGGCCGCCCTGCGGCGAGGGATCAGCCTGGGGGACGGCTACCGGCTCCGGCTCGCCCGCCCCGGCGACCTCGACCGCGTCGCCGAGCTGTTCACCGAGATCGACCTGGAGCCCGACCCCGTGATCGTCCGCCTCATGGGCGCGGGCGACTTCGCCTCGACGGCGCTGCTCGGGCTCGACCAGGGCTACAAGGCGATGATGGGCCCCTTGGCCGCGGCCGCGACATCGGGCGCGCCCGACATGGGCCTGGACCGGCTGATCCTGCTCCTGGCCGCCTGCGACCGGGACGGTCGCGTCATCGCCGCGGCGCAGACGCTCCCGCCCGCGGGCGTGTTCGCCCAAGCCGCCGACATGGGCGCCGATGGACCGCGGGGCGCCGATGGACCGCGGGCGCTGTGGGCTGCAACGGTGGTGACCAAGCTGCAAGGCCTCGTCGTCGACGGCGAGGTCCGCGAGGCCGGGCTCGGATCGAAGATCCTGGACCAGACCCTGCGCCTCCACCGCCAGCTCGGCGCCCAGATCCTCTACGGCCAGTTCGACGAGGACCCTCGCCTGGAGCGGTTCTACACCGACCGCGGCTTCACCGTCGCCCCGGCCGGGCACGGCATCGACCTGGGCCCGGTGACGGGCCTGCGGGTCGCGGTCGGCGCGATCACTGGCGAGCGGCTCTTCGGGTGGTGGCAGCATCCGCCCGCGATGCGCTTCGAAGCCGTCAAGGACATCCCGCACCAGACGTTCGAGTCCGAGAAGGCCAAGGCAAAGGACGCCGAGCGGAGCGACCGTCGCCCCGGTCTGCTCCGGCGACTTCTCAAAAATGGTCGATTATGCGAAACCGCGGCCGCGGTGCGCCGACCCGATGTCCGCCCAGGCCACCGATTCTCAAAACACCTCGCACAACTCTGCTCTCACAAGGGTCGCGCTGATAGGGTTCTGCGAATGATGGATCCCGACGAGGCCGCCGCTGCGATCGAGCGACACGACTGCTCCTCATGCGACGCCCCTGCCGGATCGGCCTGCCGCACCCATTCGGGCTACGTGGCCGTCAAGTACCACACGCCCCGGTTCCTGCTCGTGGCGAAGCTCCGCACCGAACTCGAGGTGCGCACCCCCGCCAGCCGCGAACCCGGTACAGTGTGGAAGGCCAGCCCGGCGCCGATCCCCGCGCCGCGCACCGCCGAGCCCCGCATCGTGCGGGTGGGGTACGCCAGGACGTCAACGGTCCTTCAGGAGCTCCAGTCCCAACTCGACGCCCTCGCGGCCGCCGGATGCGCCAAGGTGTTCAGCGAGAAGATCTCCACCCGCGTCAAGACCCGCCCCCAGTTCAACGCCGCCCTCGCCTACGTCCAGGAGCTCAAGGAGATCCTCGGCGAGGACCAGCAGGTGCTGTTCACCGTCCACGAGCTCAAGCGCCTCGGGCGCGGCTCGGCCGAGCTGATCGCGACCGCCGCCGACCTCCGCGCCGCCGACATCGGCCTGGAGATGCTCACCGGCCCGCTCGCCGGCGTCTACAACCCCTCCGGCCACGGCGCAGCGCTGTTCGCGTTCTTCGCCGGCATGGCCGAGTCCGACCGGGAGTACATCCGCGAGAAGACCCTCGAAGGCCAAGAGGTCGCCCGCAAGGCCGGGCGCCGCGGCGGCCGACCCGCCGTCACCGACGACAACATGGCCGCCTACGCCAAATCCCTACGCGACCAAGGCGTTCCGGTCGCCGAGATCCGCACCCGGCTCATCATCCCCGCGGGCAAGAACAAGGGCAAGCACCCCTCGCTCGCCACCGTCTACCGCCTCCTCGAGGAGGCCGAACCCGTGGACTCCGAGGTCACGGCCGCCCAATCCTCCTTATTGCGGTTGGTGACACGTTTCTTACCGGTACCCCAACTGGCGGAGCCCGGAAGGCAAGCGGACTGGGACCTTCTCGACTTCCGGCACCCCCGCTACCGCGAAGTCTGGCGGGATCTGCGCGAAGCAGCCGAGACCACCAGTGCGGGACGAGCGGCCGCGGCCCTTGCTCTCAGCCTGGCCAGGTTCCGAGAGGGGCAGTTCAAGGCCATTGCGCCAGCACCGCCAGACGTCGAGGAAGACACCGACGCGGTATTCCCCGACCTGCCTGACGACCCAGGCCATCTCAACCGTCCTCACATTCGGTATGCGCTGCAGGGCTACCGGCGACGTCCGCCGCAGTACGTTGAGCAATTCCTGGACGACCGTGAGTTCCGGCGGTCCTTCCCCTCCTCGGTGGACGGCCTCATCGTGGTCGATGAGCGGTGACGCTCAGTCGGCCCACCGCTCGCTGGTCGCAAAGAGCGCTTGATGTGCCCGTGAATGATGGAGCGGGCCTCGAGGCCCGGCATCGTCGCCCCTGGTGCAGTGCCCCATGTGAGGCGCCGCCTCAACCGGACGCAGCGGCAGCCGCGTGTTGCCCGGTGCGTTTCTTGTAGACGAGGGCGTGGTTGACCGTCAGCCGGATCGGGGCGTCTCGGTCGCCTTCGGTGATCTGCGGGTACTCGATCTGCTCGTGGACCGCCCGCACCAGGGTGTATAGGTCGGCGTCGCATTCGGAGCACACCTGGGCCGTGAACTCCTCCCACCCGTACAGCAGGAGCAGGTCGTCGCCGCCGCACGTTTCGCACGCCGAGCCCGACTGGGTGAGGACGCGCCAGCCGGCGGCGAAAGCGAGCAGCTTACGCGCCTGGGCGATGTCGGTCCGGGACACCCACACCACTGGCGTTGTGTTCCAGCCTTCTGAGCGGGTGTGCTCACGGAACGGACCACCGAGGGCTACCGGGAGCAGGTCGCCATCGAGGACGCCCTTGAGGACCGACCGCAGCGACCGGGTGCCGTAGAAGCCGAAGACGATCTGCGCCCGTTCGTGCTCGGCGGCGGGGAACGGCATCGGCTTGCAGGGCCAGACCATCGTGGGCACTTCGGTGAGTGCGGCCAGGTGCGGCCACGTCCACCAGGGCATCTCCTGGTTCCTCAGTGGGGCTGAGTGTCCTGGCAGCGGCGTGAAGGCGCGCGGTTCGATCGTTTCCACGTCGACCGCGGCGATGCCCCGTAGTGGGGCCCGCATGAGCTCGCGCACGCCGTCGGCGACGGTCTTCCCGAAGTGCTTGCCCGGCTGGATGAGGATCGAGGGGACCGTCCCGAACCAGGTCGCGGCCCGGTTGTCGGTCACCCAGCACACGTCCACGCCCGCGTCCGCGTACCGTGCCGTGCGGTCGCTGATCTCGGCGATCGACGCGGGCGAGAGCTGCACTTCGAAGGCGATGCGGCGCCCGTTTGTGCCTTCGGCCAGCACGTCGGCCCGCCAGTCCTTCCCGGAATGCTCAACGTCAGCGGTCCACTCGGGAAACTCTCGGATCCGCCGGGCCAGTTCGTGCTTGAGGAAGAAGTGCTCCTCGGACTCAGACTTGCGCAGCCAGCAGTCGGGCGCGGCCTGCTCGGCCGCGAGGTGCTTGAAGAAGCGCTTGCGCCAGCGGTTGTTCAGGTTCTGCACCGCCGTCATGGGTGCTCGGCAGGTGCGGCAGGTCAGCGGCGGTTTCGCCCGGTGCACTTGCGGCCACCACGTGGGGACGTCGTCGAGCTCGAAGTCGGTCAGGTCGAGCAGGCCGAGGTCGGTGTGATTCGCGGTCGATGCCATCGAGGGGTCCTTCCGCGTGCGGGAGTAGTGGACGCTGTCAGAATCGACCCTGTATGGCCCGAGCGCAACCGCCATCCCGGTCGGTTCAGAAGGCCCGTCCGCACGCGGAGGCGTTGTAGCGCAGCGGGTTCCTCGCAGTGCTTAGCGGCTGGACCGCTCCGCGAGCTTCGTACGGTCACCGCCGCAGCAAGTCGAAACCCGGTCCGGTGCCCGCAGATCGGACGCCCTTAGGGTAAGAAGCGATTCCAAGTAACGGCCACCACTAGCTTGAATCAGGCCCCGATCAACGCCGCCGACTGGAGACATCATGACCGAGCTGCACGTGTTCAAAGTGGGGGAGCCCTTCGCCGCCGGCAAGACCCGGTGGCCCGAAGGCCCACGTTTGAGCATCACCCCGAGCGGCGCCCACCTGACCTTGTTCTTCGACCGTCCCGACACGGCCGAGGTCAAGGCAGTCCGCCGTGCACCTGCCCGGTTCGCTTGGATCCGCGGCGAACAGGGAGCCGTGCTGGCCTTCAACTTCATCGACACGAAGTCGGGCGCTGGCGTGCCGTGGTCAGACGCCCCGTACCACCATGCGCTGCAACCTGACGGACGCCGAGACCTTCCGGGTGATCCTGGAACTGGCATGTTCTGCACGATCATGCTCATCGACGCGTCCACCGGCATCATCAAAGCGATCCGCGGAGTCTCGTGGCCCGCCGCGGCCGCTGACGCCGTCCGTGACACCTTCGCGGCCCAACTCGAAACCGGGTATCACGAGCAGGCATTCAACACGTTCGTCGACCGTCTCTACGCCCGGTACCCGGACACCGGGAAGCTCGTGTCCGACCGAGCGGACGTCACCTGGACCAACGTCGACACGCGGCCTGGCGCCGGTCCCATGGCCGTACCTCCGCTGTAGACCCCTGCATGGAATCGATCGTGGACGGTAGTGAACCGACGACGTCGATTGACGCGTGCGACGACGAAGCCTCGCTCGTCTACCTGGCGAGCCATGCCGTGATCGAGTTCCACATTCGCCCGACGACCGTCGACAAGATCGACTTCCCCGACCGGATCGTGGTCGACCTCGACCCTCCCGAAGGCGTCCCCATCGCTGAGCTTCGGCGCATAGCACGCTTGACTCGCGAGGTCTACACCGCGATCGGCCTCAAGCCGTACCTGCAGACCACTGGCGGCCGCGGGTTCCACATCGTCGCCCCGCTCGACCGGACCGCAGGCTTCCGTCTCGTCCGCGTCCTCGCTGGCGACATCGTTGCGCTCATGGCCGCGAGCGAACCGGACCTGCTCACCGTCCAGCAGCGCATCGCTAAACGCGGTGGCCGCATCTTCCTCGACGTGAACCGCAACGGCCGCGGGCAGACGTTCGTCGCCCCGTACTCGCTGCGCACACGCCCCGGCGCGGGCGTTGCCACGCCGATCGACTGGTCCGAGCTCGCCCGCGCCACACCAGGCGGATACACGATCGCTTCCACGCCCCGGCGTTTGGCGCGCAAGAGCGACCCGTGGGCGGGCATGGACGAGCACGCGGCCGCGCCGGGTGAGGCCCGCGAGCGTCTGGACGCGATCCTGGCCGAGGTCATGCCGCGGGGTCAGCGGCCTTGACCGGCCACCACCGACGTCACCCTCGATACGCCCACCATGGACTGTCGGGTGGACGTGGCAGCGGCACGCTTCGGCGTAGCAGTTCCGCGTCGAGCGGGGCAAGCAAGCGCCGCAGCTCTTGAGCGGGTCGCTTCGGCAGCCGATGCAAGGCAAGCTCGAGCGTTTCTCGGCCCGGCTGTGGCGGGCAGTAGTCGCAGCAGTATTCGCCGGTCCAGGGGCCGCCGGTCCGTATTCGGCGCGCGGGGCCGTGGACGGTGCGCTTCCAGCGGAGGAACGCGGCGGCGATATCGCCGGGCGTCAGGCTGGCGTTGCCTTTTTCAAGTCGCACGATCGCGGCTTGGAGGGCGCCTGAAGCGCCAGGGATGCGGGGGATGGGTCGCCTCCTCCACCAGGAAGGGAGGTAGCGGTCCTGTTGTGCGCGTAGACGCGCGGGCGGCCTACGCGGCATCGCCCTTTCGGTTCATCGTCACGCCACCCATTATCCTTCGTCGTCAAGCGGCTTTTCCTCGTCGCCCTTGGTCTTCATCCTTGACTTGATGTCATCCGAAAGGACCCGGCGGGCGTCCTCTGTCTCGGCTGACACGGAATCCTGCACCTCGTCGAACGTGCGTTTCGCGGCCTGGTCGTCCACGTGCTCGGCAAGGTCATTGCTTGCTTCCGGCTCGTCCGGGAAATCTGAGCGAAGGTTCGTCATGGCATGCACTCCATTAGTGGTGGGTGCCGATCGACATCCGGCATCCTCGTTACCGGGTCACGAGTCCGAACGCTTCGGTGCCGCAGCTTTCGCCGTCTTCTTCGCGCTCTTCTTCCGGACGGCTTTCTTCGCGGCCTTCTTCACGGTCGCCTTCCGCGCCGTGGCCGGCGGCAGCCGGTCCGGGGCGGCCTGCTCGACGGACTTCCGAAGCGCGTCCATGATGTCGACGACTTCGGCTTTCTTCTCCGCCGGAGCTTTGGGCGCTTCTCGCCCTTGGCTTTTCGCTGCGATGAGTTCGTTCAGCGCTCGCTGGTAGTCGTCCTGGTACTGCTCCGGGTTCCACGTGTCGGTGGTGCGCGCGTCAATGAGGAGACGCGCCAGCTCCATTTCCTTCGGGTCGACGGCTCCACCGGTGCCTTCGACTTCGGCATTGCGGATTTCATCGGCCCACAGGAGCGTGTCGAGCACGAGGACCTGCTCGTACGGCCTGATGACGGCGAGGGTCTCACGCGCTCGGAGCGTGAACATGGCGAGCGCAACGCGGCCTTTCTCGACCATTGCGTCCCGCAGGACGATGAACGAGTTTGTCGCGTTCGTGCCGGGGCCGAGGTAGTAGGGCTTCTCGTAGTGAATCGGATCGATCTGGGCGGGGTCAATGAACCCGACCACTTCGATCGTTTTCGACGAGGGCGCCGGCAGGGACTCGAAGTCCTTGTTCTCGAGCAGGACGATGTCGCCGTCGTCGGTCTCGTAGCCTTTGCGGATCTGGTCGGCGTCGACTGGTTCGTCCTCGATCTCGCAGACCTTCTCATACCGGATGCGGCCGCCGTCGGAGGCGTGGAACTGGTTCAGGGTGCGGTCGTGGCTGCCCGTCGCGGAGTACACCTTCACTGGAACGCGCACCAGGCCGACTTCCAGCGTGGTGTTCAGAATCGAGCGCGGCATGCACTCAGGATGACATCGTGAACGGTGAGACAGGCGTGAAAGATGAGATTTCATCACGCCCTGCCATACGATCGAAGCGTGTCTGACCTACCTGCACCAATGCTCCCCATGGAAGGGAAACTGCCGATCGGCCCAGGTTGGTCATACGAGGCGAAATGGGACGGCATTCGCGTCATTGTCGGAACCGACGACCGCCAGTTCCGTCTCGTCACCCGCGGCGGTCGCGACATCGCCGACCGGTTCCCCGAACTGGCCGCGATCACCGCAGTCAGCAGCGTCGTTCTCGACGGCGAGCTGATGGTGTTCACCGGCGACAAGCCTGACTTCGGCGCCGTGCTCTCGCGCATGGGCGGGGCCAAACGCAACGCTCGCGCGGCTGCCGAACGCAGCCCGGCGACGGTCATCGTGTTTGACCTGCTCGCGCAAAGCGGTGAGGACCTGCGGGCGCGGCCGTACCAGGAGCGCCGCACGGCGCTGGAAGCCCTAACACTGCCTGACGGATGGATCGTCCCCCCGGTTTCGCGCGACGCGGCCGCGATGGTGGCCGCCAGCGCCACGCACGGCCTCGAGGGAGTGGTGGCGAAGCGCCGCGATAGCAAGTACATTTCTGGGCGTCGTTCCCGGGCTTGGGTGAAGATGCGGCATAAGACGGCAATCGACGCGCTGGTGATCGGGTGGGCATCCAGATCCAAAGGCGGGGTCTCGCTGCTGCTCGGTGAGGAAACACCAGACGGTCTCGTGTATCTGGGCAGATGCCAAACGTCCGCGGATGTCAGCGCGACTCTAGCGTCGCTTGAGGTCAGCGAGCCCGCGGCAGCAGTCCCCCATGCTCGCGGCGGTGTCCACTGGGTTCGGCCTGAACTGGCTGTTGAAGTGACCGCGCCGTCGCGGACCCCTGACGGGCGGCTGCGGCACGCGAAGCTTCTCAGAGTCCGGCTGGACTCGCTCGAGTAGGCGGATCCGCTGCGAGACACCCTGAGTCGCTACAGGTCGCGACATTCCATTCTCGTAGGGTGAACGCATGCCGAAGAGCCGCAAACGAAAGAAGAAGGTCGCGCGGTCGAAGAAGCCAGCTGTGCCGCGCACGGTGTCACCGGTGGACGTGTACTGCCACAAGTGCAACGCTGCACCAGGGGAGGAGTGCCAGCCGATCCGGCGGGACGACAGCGACTTCGCAGGACCGGGTGTCCACACCAGTCGCGGACAGGCGGCCCCGGCACAGGAGCCTCGTGTCGCTGCGGCCGCGGGCCCGGTGCGGACCGACCTGGCGAAGGAGATGCATGCCCGGCTGGGCTTCCCCGGTGAACCGTGCCCCGAATACGGCCTGCCGAACGACCCACGAACACTGCTCGATCCGGTCGACTGCGTGAACGCGTTGACGGCGTGCGCGATTGCGTCGGCCCTCGGGTGCGACGCATGCCTGGGCGCGTACCTGCCGTATGTCCACGGGTACGAGGACGAGTTCCTTGAACCGTGGGTTGTTGACGCGGCAGCGCGAGACAGTGCCGGCCAGCCACCGCAAGAGGTCAGCGACCGGGCCCGGTACTGGCATGACATGCGCCATCGGCTCGAGCCCGGCACCGGACGGTACTTGGGTCCGCAATCACCCGGTTACCTTCGGTCCAAACTGGCGACGGTCGGCCCCCGCTACCTGGAGGAGCGCCTGGATCTGATGGCGTGGCAGGTCAGCTGCGCGAACTTCCTTGGACTGCTGACGCCAACGCTCCCCTCATGGTCGCTGCCGCACGGCGCGCCGCCGCAGTGGGTGCGAACACTCGTTGACGGTGCCGACCTCGACCGGGAGGAAATCCTGGATTGGGTGGGAACACGGATGCCGAAAGGTGCAGTGAAGACCGCGGAGTACTTGACCGAACGGTGGGGTGTCCCGGTCACAGCCGATCAAGTCGAGCGCTTGGTCGAGGACGGGCATTTGGCGCCGGTCGGCTTGTACCGTTCGCGGAACGTGTACGCCCCGCATCACGTTGACATGCTCGAGCCGGACATGCTGGACGTCGACGCTGACGCGTACCTCAGCACGCAATGGAGTGAACGCGACGAGGAGTTGCTCGCTGCCGGCACGCACCCCCAGAGCGCACCGGGCTATCAGTCAGCAACACCGACATGTCCGCATGACTGCCGGTCGTTCGTGGTCGACCGGCCGAACGACTGGGGCCGTGCCTGCTGGCACCACCTCAGCAAAGAAGAGCAGGCGGAGATCGCGGCCGAGCGGTCCGACATCCCCTCCGAAAGCGGCCGCTACCTTCTGGTCGATGTTCAGCGGGCTCGGGACTACGACTGCATGTCGTGCGGTGCGAAACCCGGGGAAACCTGCGCGGGCGACGTCCCGCACCGGCCGCGGATCCTGACGGCTCGGCGGTGGCGCCGTGACCTCCGCGCTGCTGGACAGTGGGCTCCCGTTCCAGTGCCGACGTTGCCGCGCCAAAGTCGAGGTACGTCACGTCCTAAGGACGTTCAGTGCCCCCGATGCGAAGCGCCAGCAGGAAAACGATGCGTGACCGCTTCGGGTCGACCCGCGGACGAGCCGCATTTGCCGCGACGTCGAGCCGCCATCGAAGCCGGGCGGCATTGACACATGCGGTGGCGGTGTTCCTGGGCCCCGACAGGTCAGACGTGGCCCCGGCTACCGTGTTCGCGCATGGGGCTGCGACAGCTTGGCCGTGGTGGATCCGCCTGCCCTATCGGACTTGCGCTGGTGCAGCGGTGACCACTGCTGCAGGGCAGTCGGCCACGACCGCATCAAGAGCTTCCGCTTCAGCCTCGTCAACGGACAGGCCCCAACGAGTTTTCACCGAGATCCACTCGTACGCGTACCGGCAGGCCGCGTCAGCGTCGGTGGGCATCCACTCGGCGGGGTCCTGGTCGGACTTCGACCGGTTCGACCGTGCCGTGACCGCGATCAAAGGCACGTCCTCGCCCAGGTCGTTCGCGTACGCTTCCCGCCGTGCCGCATCCCAGTCGCGCGCACCCGAGTCCCAGGACTCCGCCAGCGGGACCATGTGGTCGATGTCGAGGCCTTTCGCGCCGTCCACGTACACGTCGTCGTAGTAGGAGTACCAGCGGCCGCCCGTGAGTTTGCAGTCGTCGTCGACAGCGGGCGCCATGACCGCACCGTTGACTGCACTAACAGGCGCCTGAGTTTGCATTTCGCGACCTGGTTGTTGATGATCGGTGCGTGGATGTTTCGCATGAGGTCTCGCGTGCCTTTCGGGATGTGATCGAGGGTCGTTGTGCTCTTTCGGGTCTGGGCTCGGTAGTTGCCGGTGACGAGGTGACGCTGCCGTGGGTCGTGTTCGACGGGGTGGACCGTGAGGTCGAGGCCGTCTCGAACTACTTGAGGGATCGGCTTCTGGGCGATGTCAGCCCGCTGACCTGCCGCAGCTATGCATATGACCTGCTGCGATGGTTTCGACTGCTGTGGACGGTCGATGTTGGCTGGGAGGAGGCCACCGAGGCGGAGGCGGCGGCCCTGGTCGGCTGGTTTCGGAACGCCCGGAACCCGCAGCGGCGCCGGAGCACTTCGGAAGGCTTTCCTGCTGGCACTGTCAATCCGAAGACTGGTAAGGCGGTGCTGGCCTCGGGCTACGCGTCGGCAACGGTTGCGCACAACCTGTCCGTGGTTCACGGCTTCTACGACTTCCATCTGCACTTCGGCCGCGGTCCACTGGTCAACCCGGTTCCCGAGAATAAAGCCCGCCGCAAGGCATTGGCCCATCGCTCGCCGATCGAGCAGCGGCAGCAGTTCGCCAGAGCGCGGCTGCGACCGAAGCTGCAGGATCGGCGGCTGCGGGCGATCCCGGACGACCACTGGAGCGAGCTTTTCGCTCAGATGCGCTGCAACCGCGACCGGGCGCTGCTGGCCTGCTACGTGTCTTCCGGGGCGCGCGCCTCGGAGCTACTGGGAATCGAGGCTGGGGACGTCGATTGGATGAAGGGGCAACTCTGGGTGATCTCCAAGGGAAGCAGGAATCGTCAGCCGGTCCCGGTCGCACCGGAAGCTCTGGCTTGGCTCGCCGGCTACTTGGACGAGGCTGGTGTCCCTGACGTCGGCCCGATCTGGCGTACTCGCCGTGGCGCCCCCCGGCCGCTGACCTATTGGGCGGCCCGCCGCATCCTGCAACGCGCCCAGGAACTTCTGGGCACCAATTGGACGCTCCACGACTTCCGCCATACCGCCGCACAGCGCATGGCGCGGGATCCGAATATGACGCTGGTCGAAGTCCAGACGATCCTGCGGCACGCTCACATCACGACTACTGCCCTCTATACCGCGGTCGGCCTGGACGACCTGATCGATAAACTTGCCGAGCACTACCAGCGTCCGGCCCCCGAAACCCGGTGGAATCCGAGCTACGACCCGGCCGATATCGAGGCGGTGTTCGGTGCCCAGTAGCCCTCCTGGCAAGAACGCCAGCTTCCAAAGCTCCACGACCAGTCGCGTCCGCCGTCATGCACTGGAGCAGACCGCTCCGACTGTGTTTTTCGAACCCACCGCGGTGACACCTGCGCCGCCCCCACCACCGGCCAAACCCCCACGGCCGCTGGGGGAACTGGGAGGCACTGACGCTGAAGTCATCGTCGACATCGCTTGTCGCACCTTTGGTATCAGGAATACGAGCCTGCATGTTCGGATGGCTGAAGGCGTCCACCAGGCGCTCAAGGCGCTTGCCGTTTTCGACGGTGAGACGTGGCAGGAGCGGTGGCAGGCGTCGGGCAGTAACAGCGGATCGACACCGCTGCTGGATGCGGTCGAGGACAAGTCGGCCGCCTACTACTCGCTCAACGCGGGGCTGGGACGCCTGTTCGCGATGCGGGTGGTGCAGCCGTCGCTCGCGGCGTTCCGCTCCTACCGTTTCAACAAGTATGCGGCCTCGTTCGAACAGGTCAGCGACGATCCGCAACTGCATGAGTACTTCCGTCGGCTCCAAGACCCGACGATCCCTCCGAGCCGACGAAATCTTGCTCGATCTGACCTGGCCGTCGCCTTGACCGTCTTTGGCATCGACATCGCCGAAATGACTCCCGAAGCCCTCCTGCACTACTCGGTTGCTTCCCGTCAACTCGGAGCGTCCCGCGGCAGCCGGGGCCGAGATGGCTGCTACGCCGCAATCGGAGTCTGGCCGGTGCTCTACGAGATGGGCATCTTCCCGGCCTCGGCGCCGAAGACACTACGAGCGGCCGTGGTCAAAGGGCAACGCAGCATCCCCGAGCTGGTCGACCGCTACCCGATCCGCAACGCTGCGGTCCGCGAGCTGCTCATCAACTACATCCAGCGGCGAGCGGTCAGCTTGGACTACTCGAGCGTCAACGGGCTCACCGTATCGTTGGCCAAGCACTTCTGGCAGGCCATCGAGGCGATCAGTCCCGACCAGGAAGACCTGCGGCTCGACGAGGCGACGGTCACCGAATGGAAGCGACGCGCGGCCACTCGACCCGACGGCACACCCCGGAAGGACCTTGAGCGCGAGCTCCTCAGCGTTCGAGCGCTCTACTTGGACCTCCAGTCGTGGGCGGTCGCCGAGCCCGCACGGTGGGGCCACTGGGCGGTGCCCTGCCCGATCCGTGACGCGGACCTGCGATGGGCCAAGGTCTTGCGTAAGCGGGTCAAAGAGCGGATGGATGGGCGTACCAGAGAACTCCAGCCGATCCTGCCGCTGCTGGTCGATCACGTCACCGAGCGGTGGCATTGGCACCGAGAGCTGCTGAAGGCCGCGAGTGCTCGCGGCAGGGGCGAGGAGTTCGAACTGCACGGCCGGACGTGGAAGCGACTCATCAGCGCCCGGAACGCCACTTGGTACCAGAGCCGGCACGCCCCGGTCCGGGTGCAGAACTGTCTGACCGGTGAGATCATCGCGATCACCAACCAGGAAAACCTGGCGTTCTGGCGATGGGCGCTCATCGAAACCTTGCGGCTGTCCGGTGTCCGCTGCGAAGAACTCGTCGAGCTGACCCACTTGAGCGTCCGCAACTATCGGCGGCCGAACGGCGAAGTTGTGGCCCTGCTGGTCATCAGCCCTTCTAAGACCGACCGCGAGCGGGTTGTCCCCATGTCAGCTGAGTTGTTCCACGTGATCGCCCAGGTGATCCGCCGCCACATTGACCAGCACGGCACCGTCCCGGTGTGCGCCCGCTACGACCTGCTCGAGAAGGTTTGGAGCCCCGAACTTCCCTACCTGTTCCAAGGCGGTCACGCCGGCAGTCGGCGTGCCTTGTCGGCGACCACGATCAACCGGACGATCAACAAGGCAGTCGCCGATCTGGCCAAGACCCAACCAAAGCTGGAGGGGATCACGTTCTCCCCGCACGACTTCCGACGCCTGTTCGCCACCGAAGTGGTCAACAGCGGACTACCCATCCACATCGGTGCGAAGCTGCTGGGGCACATGAACATACAGACTACCCGCGGATATGTTGCCGTATTCGACGAGGACGTCGTCACCCACTACCAGCAATTCCTCGACCGGCGCCGGGAACTTCGCCCGCAGGACGAGTACCGCGATCCAACGACGGAGGAATGGGCTGACTTCCAAGAGCACTTCGACAAGCGCCGCGTCGAGTTGGGCTCTTGCGGCCGCCCGTACGGGACGCCTTGCGCCCATGAGCACGCTTGCGTCCGCTGTCCGATGCTCTCGATCGACCCCAAAATGCTGCCCCGCCTCGATGAGCTTGAGGATGATCTCCTGGACCGACGCCGTCGCGCAGTTGAGGAGCACTGGCGCGGCGAGATCGAGGGCATCGACCTGACCCTGACCTTCCTGCGCAGCAAACGCCACCAGGCCCGCCGCGCCATCAACCTCGGCCTGCCCACCATCAGGCAGTCCCGAAAGGGCGCGGACGGCCGGTAACCGGGCGCTGCTTGGCTGGTGGCGGGCCAGGTGCGTAGCGCCCCGCGCTGCACGACCGGCCCCACCTCCGGGCGGGGCCGCCCGTCGCGTTCTTAAGCGGGAGACGCCGTCGCCGGCGGCACCTTGAAGGCCCGCTCGCGGTCGTACCGCGCCAGCTCAGGATCCGGCTCGGTCCCGTGCCAGGCCGCCAGCACCTCGCCCTCCCGCACCCGGCTCAGGCCCGCCCGCAGCATCGGCGACGCCGCGTTCGCCCGCCACCACCGCTTCACCGTCTCCTGCAGCGAAGACAGGCGCAGCCCCGCCGCGACTGCCGGGCCCGCCGGCCGACAGCCGTGCCCGTCGTAATCGGGCGAGACCACCCAGAAACCGATCGATTCGTGCCCCGTCCACGGGGCCACCTTGTGTTCGAGCAGGAGCTCCTGCGACACCCACGTCAACCGCGGCAGCTCATCGATGACTCCCTCCTCCAGGAGCGCTTCGGCAATCCCGTCGAGGAACGCGCCCATGCCGACGTGGTCGCCGATCGCGTCGAACGTCCCGGTGAGCTTCGCGTCCGCCGCGTCGAGCAGCCAGTTCGCGTAGTCCTGCACGTCGATCCACTGCACCGGCCGGTCCTTCGCACCCGGTGCCAGGATCTCGCCACCCTCGCTGAAACGCAGCGGCCAGTAGCCGAGCCGATCGCTCGTGTCCCCGGGGCCCACGATCAGCCCGGGCCGGGTAACCAGCGCCCTATCGCCCAGGCGCTCGCGCACGAGGTTCTCGCAGGCGACCTTGCTCACGCCGTAGACCTTCCCCGACGGGTCCGTCGAGTCGGGCGCGGTCGGCTCGTGCAATTCGTCCGAGACGACGTCGTTCTTGGCGTACACCGAGATCGAGGAGATGAACGACCAGTACCCGGTGCTCTCGGCGAGGACGTCCAGGACGGGCCCGACATGCGCGGGGATGCGTGCGACGTCGAAGACCGCGTCGAACTCCCTGCCCCGCAGCGCCTCCACCCCCTCCGGTGAGCTGCGGTCGATCTTGACGAACTCGACGCCTTCGGGCGGCTCGCCGCTGGTGCCGCGCGCCGCGACGGTGACGCGGTGGCCGCGTTCGACCGCCGTCCTCGCGATGGTCCGGGAGAGATAGGCGGTCCCGCCGAGGACGAGGACCCGCTTCGGTTGTGTGCTCATCCACTTAGCATGGCCGCCAACCAGACGGCTCGCAAGGAGCGTTAGCCCACAGCAGCCCGGCCTGCTCGGAGTGGAAGGCAACAGTGGGAGTTCGCCACAGCGCTCTCAGCAACAAGGAATGCAGGCGGGACTTGACAAGTGCAGAGAAGCTTCAGTGATGAGCACTTCCATTCGCGTGTTGCACCGGTCGCGGTCGGCGTCGACCCAGTGCTTGAAGAGGTCCCGGTCGTACCCGTCGCGTTCCTCAGCGACGACCGGGAGGGCAGCGAGCGCTTCGGCGAGCGTCGGCCCGGAAGTCGGCTCCGCGGATGCGGCGCTGGGAGAGATGAGTGCGCCGGCGGCGATTGCGGCCGTGACGATGCTGAAGGTCCGGTAGTGCTTGGGCTGGCGGCGGTTGGTCATCGTGCTCCTTGCCGTGGCGTGGGTTCGGCGGCCCGTTCCCGCGCGGGCCGCCGATTCGGGACCGACCTTAATCGCCACCGATCCACTTTGGGCGCAAGTTCAGGAACCTGCCATGTAGGCGACTGCTGCTGGCGGCACGATCGCTGTTCGACCGACCATGTTGCCCTGGTACGGGTTGCACCTGGCCGCTTCACGGCCGCGAGATGAGCTCCGCATCGTTGGTAGCGTTGCCAGGGCCCGAACTGAAGGAGGCCACATGTTCACTGCGACAGTCGCGCAGACGCTGGCGCTCAGGGCCTCCCGCGAGATGGGTTTGGAACCTGCAGGGCTGACCCTGATCCGGATGGGCGAGCACGGCATGTTCCGCCTCGGCGGCGGCGTGGTTGCCCGTGTCGCCCGCGGCCCCGCGTGGCAGGACACTGCCGAACGCGAAATCGCGGTCGCCCGCTACCTGCACAACCAAGGCGTCCCCTGTGGCCTGCCGTTGCCTGGGGCGGCGGTCGTCAACATTGAGGGGCACCCGGTGACGTTCTGGCAGGAGCTTGACGTGTCCAGACGGGCCACGTTCCCCGAGATCGGTGCGGTGCTTGCCGCGCTGCATGAAGTGCCCCTACCGGCAGGTTTCACGCTTCCTGCTTTGGACGCGTTCGAACGGGTCAGTGAACGCATCCGCACCGCGCGCATCGGCGACGGCGAACGGCAGACGCTCCTGGACGTCGCCGCCGAGCTCGAAACCGAGTGGGCCGAGACTGACCTCGGGTCGCAGCGCCGTCTCATTCACGGTGACCCGCACTCGGGGAACGTCGCCCACGCCGCCAGCCAACCCGTCCTGATCGACCTGGAGACGGTGTGTGTCGGCCCGCCCGAATGGGACTTGGCCCTGCCGGGCACGTACACGGCCTCGCTCAAATGGCTCAAGCCCGGCGAATACCAGGACTTCGTCGACGCGTACGGAGGGTCGGACGTGACCGCGTCCCCGCATTTCCGGTTGCTGCGCCGCATCAGGGAACTGCGCATGACGTCCTGGTACGCGCAGCTTGCCAGCGAGTCAGCGGAGGCGGCGGTTCAGTTCCGCCACCGGGTCGCGTGCCTTGCTGACGACGCGCTCCCTCGTTCCTGGTCCCGCCGATAGGCTCACGGGCGGGCCGCGGCTACCGCTCCCGGTCCAGCAGTGCCCGAATGGCCATGAGCGGCGCCGGGTCGTGCACGGCACCGCTTCGGCGGAGCGCCCCGGCGAGGTCATGCAAGTCTTCGTCGAGCCGTGCCGAACGGACCGGCTCAGCCGCAACAATCGCCTGCTTCACCAGAGGGCCAGCGTCCGAGAGGCCCCACATGACGGTCAACGTCGCTAGTTTCGCCGTCGAGAACGCAATACTGCGAGCGTTCGCCGGCCGATGCAGCGACACTGCGTCGCGAAGCCGCCCCGCCGCTTCATCAACCAGACGACCTTGCATCGCGATCGGGTACAGGCCGTGGCCGGTGTCGCCGCGCAGCTGCGGCTCGTCGTAGTACCACAGCCACGCCGGATCAGCGTCGGATGGACCTGCGGCGAACCAGTCTTCGGCGCGGTCGATGGACTCGAGGACGCGCACGTCGTCACCAAGCGCGCCGTACACGCGGGCACGCACGGCGTGCAGCATGCACGCCGACATGGGCGACTTTGGCCGCTGCCCAGCTTCCGCCATGCCCAGTAGCTCAGTGGCGCGGCGCAGGTCGCCGATCTGCAGGGACTTGCGGATCATGCCGCACACGATGTTGAGCCACCCGTCGACGTCCCCGGCTTCGCGTGCGATCGACAAGGCGACCCGGAACGACCGTTCGGCGTCGGTGTGCTGCCCGGCGTCCGCTGACGAGAACCCGCACAAGCGGGCCAGGCGCGCGGCGACGCGCATCCACTGTGTTCGCACGGTCAGCGACATGGCGGTCTCGCGCAGGCACGCGAGTGCCATGTCCAGCTGCGCGAACGCCATCGTGCGGGACGCAGACCGGCCGCCGATCGTGTGATCGAGCTGTTCCAAGTGGGAGACGACATTATCGAGCTGTGCAGCGTCAGCTGCGGTTACATGCCGCGGCACCGGCAGACCCGCGCGCAGCCCCGCCTCGGCGGGCACCGTCAGGGTGGGCGCGAGAGCCAGGTCGACTTCGGGTGCTTGCGGCAGTACCGGTTCCGGTTCGCTCAGCATGGCTTCCAACGCGGTCACGCTGACCCCGAGCGCTTCAGCGATCGCCGGCCGCGTCGACAGGTACGGCGTTGACTCGCCGCTCTCCCACCGCTTGACCGACCGCAACCCCACCTGCAGTAGCTCGGCCAGGTCTTCTTGGGTCATTGAACGGGCCCGGCGGGCCCGGACGAGTGCCGTACGTCGTTGCTGGGCCACCTGCCCCCTCCGTCGACGATATGGATCCAACATGGCGTCGCAGGAACAGTGCCGCTTCCGGCACCGAGAATAGGAAGTTGGCCCTCAGTTGGCCCGTAGATGACGCCCGAGATGGCCTGGTGGGCCCATGCCTGGAGCGGTTGTATGAGGTGCAGCGGCTCGACGGCAACCTGCGAAGTACTGACGGGCCGCTCACCAGCTGTCCTCCAGTAAGGAGTGCTGATGACCCCCATCAGCGTACGCGCTTCCCGTGTGCCGCATTCGACTTGCGTCGACGCTGCACACGACCGTGCCCGTCGCGTCTCACGAGTCACACAGGACTGACATGTATGCGATATCAAGCCCGCGGAAGCCCGGCGCTGACGATCTCGAGTTTGTCGACGAGGTGTACTTCAGCCTTCTCGACGAGCACTCGTTCGCGCTCACCGTCACTGGCGGCATTGCTTCACTCGGTTTGGCCGCTGCCGTCCTCACTGACCTGATCGGGGACCAGTTTCTCCACTTGGACGCTGCGGAAGGGAAACTGCAAGCGCTCGGTGCAGCCGACCGCTGCCCACGTTCCGCACTCGCGCACACCGTGTGGGAGACGATCGCCGCACAGCACGCGGTCCTGGCCGTATCCGACTGGCTCCGTTACTGGGCTGCCGACGACTTCGCCACCAGAGCCGCCGAACGCATGGTCTACCGCGGCCTGCTGACGCGCAGTGAACGCCGGCGCCGGTTCTCCCGCGACACCGTCGACTACGACCCGGTCGACCGGACGCTCGCGCCGTGGCCGCTCGTGCGGTTGCGACGGCGCCTCACCCAACCCCATCAGGAACGACCAACGAGCCGCGACCTGCACCTGTACTGCATCTTGACCGCGCTCGACCTCACCGGGCGCCTCGGCGACGCCGCGCACGCCGTCGACACCAGCCGCGCCCACGCCGCCCTACCCCAGCCCCTACGCACCCTGTTCGACCAACTCCGGGCCGCCGCCGGTGCGGCCGCCTTGACCACCGGCACCTAACACCCACCAACCAGAAAGGGCACCATGCCAACCCCGCCCCCCGCGAACGCCATCACTGACCGGCTCGCCGCCGACCGTCTCGGCACCGGGTCCCTCGTCGCGTACGCCCTCTGCGCCGCCACGCCACTCACTGTCGTCGCCGGTGTCACCACGACCGGGATCGCCCTCACCGGCCAGATCGGCCTCCCGGTCGCGTTCCTCGCAATCGCTGCCGTTCTCGCCCTGTTCGCCATCGGGTACACCGCGATGGCTGCCCGCATCCCGAACGCGGGCGCGTTCTACGCGTTCATCGCGCAAGGCCTCAACCCCGCCGCAGGCGTCGGCGCCGCCTGGATCGCGTACGCCGCGTACACGGCCTTGACCGCAGGCCTGTACGGCCTCATCGGCGTCGCCACGCCACCGCTCCTGGACTCCCTGTTCGGCATCGTCGTGCCGTGGTGGGTCGCCGCCGGCGCCTGCTGGCTCCTCGTCGCGATCCTCGGTACGCGCGCGGTCGACTTGAACGGCCGGATCCTCACGATTCTTCTCGTCGCTGAAGGCGCCATCATCACCGCCGCGGCGGCCGTGAGCTTCGCGAACCCGCGCGGCGGCGAGTTCTCCTTTGCCGCACTCGACCCGGTCGCGTTCGCGACCAGCGGCGGCGGCGGTGCACTCCTCGCGCTCGCGTTTCTCGGCTGCGTCGGCTTCGAAGCGCCCGCGGTCTACGCCGAAGAGTCCCGCCACCCCACACGCACCGTCCGCCGCGCCACGTTCCTCACCTTGATCGCCCTCGTCGCCTTGTACGCCCCGGCGGCGTGGGCGCTCACCGTCGCGGTCGGCCCTGACCATGTCGTTGACGCTGCGGCCGCGAATGGCATCGACGTGTACTTCAACCTCATCGCCGAACACCTCGGTGGGCCCGTGGCCACGGCCGCAAGCGTCCTCCTCGTCACGAGCGTCATCGCCGCCGCAATCTCGTTCCACAACACGACCGCCCGGTACATGTTCGCGCTCGGCCGCGAAGGCGTCCTGCCCGAAAGTCTCGGCCGGACCCGGCCCCGCACAGGTGCTCCCGCGCGTGCCGCCCTCACGCAGTCGGTCATCTCCGGCGTCATCATCTGCACGTACGCGGCCCTCGGCTTGGACCCGCTCGTGGACATGTTCTACACGCTCGGGACCGCCGGTGGGTACGCGATCCTGCTCCTGGTCGCCCTCGCCGGGTTCGCTGTCGTCCGGTACTTCACTAGGAACCGTGACGGCATGTCCCGCTGGCAGACCGTGATCGCGCCCGTGGCGGCCGCGGTCCTCCTCACGGGCATCTTCGTACTCGCCACCGTGGACTTTGGCGACTTGCTGGGTGCCCCGCCGGGCTCGAACCTGCCTGTGGCCATCCCCGTGACGATCGCGGCGATCGGGCTCGCGGGGACCGTCTGTGGGCTTGTGCTGGCGTTCGTCCGGCCGCGCACGTACCAGCGAATCGGTGCGGGCCCGGCCGCCGACCGTGTCACCACGACCACGGCTGGGCGGTGACCGGCATGCAGCACCCGGAGTCGAAGCGGTCGGTGACCACGATCCTGTCGGTCACCGGGCACGCGGACCGCGCCGGTGCCCTCATCGCAGCCGCGTTCGACCGCCTGGAGGTCGCCCAGTGGCTCATCACTGACGGCATCGAACGGCAACGTGTCCTCTCCGGCCAGTTCACCATGCTCGTCGACCACGTAATGCACACCGGCGGATGGGTTGACGTCGCTGTTGACGACGCCTCCGACTGGACCGGTGTCGCTGTCTGGGCCGACCGGGCTCGCCCCGCGGCCGCGCCCCCGCGGTACGACGAGCGCCTGGCCGCGCTCGCCGGCCCGCACCTGCCCCGCCTGCAAACGCTGGATGCGGCATTCGAAGCGCGTCATCCGGTCGCGCCCCCACATCATCACCTGATGTTCCTCGCTGTCGCCCCGAGCGTGCACGGCAACGGCATCGGCACGGACCTGCTCCGACACGGCCTCGACCGCGTCGACGACGCAGGCCACGCCGCGTACTTGGAAGCGGCCAGCGCCGACCTGTGCCGCCTCTACGCCCGGCACGGGTTCACCGCGAGCGACCCGATCACGTTGCCTGACGACGGCCCGCACCTGTACCCGATGCTGCGTCTCGGGCACTAACGGCTCTCTTCCCTGGGGTCGACGCGATAGGGGTGTCGCGTCGACCCCGCTTCCGGCAACTGAGCACGTCCAATCCACTCGACCGACGAAAGTAAGCACCATGATCGACACACCACTGCACCCGCATCCTGGACTCGTTCGCGAGGTCAACGCGAAGGCGACCTTCCCGGCCGCCCCGGCGGCCGCTGGAACCGACCTCGGGCGCTTCACGTGGTGCGGCCGCGACTTCGCCGTCACCGGCCACACCGGGCTCCTCACCGTCAAACACTGCAGCCGCAACGGCGATCGCACCAACGTAGCCATCGCTACGCCGAGTCCCGCTGGGCTTGACCTGGCATACCTGTGCACCGGCCTCGACCTGGGTGTGACCTCGGGAGCGGAGTCGACGTTCCGCAACGGCCTCCGTCAACGCGTCACCGCGCTCGCCGACCACTGCTTCCAAGGCCTGCCGATTCCCGCAGCTCTCGGCATCACACCCGCCCGCTCACTTCCAGAATGGACCTCGTGACCATGTTCGCTGCCCGACTGCTTGGTGTCGCGGCCGCAGCTGCAGCAGGCGTGCTCGCCGTCCAGTTCGCCTACCACCTCCGGTACTGCCTCAACGCTGACCCTGGCGCCGTCACAGTCCGGTTCACGTGCGGCGCCGACGACCATCACCGCTGCCCAGCAGGATGCAGCCGGTGGCGGCGCGGTTTCGCCGTCTTCGCTGAAGACCGCCTGGAACTGTGGGAGTACCGCTCCCTCGATGCCGGGCCGGCGTACTGCGTCGCCAACGCGGACTTCCCCACGGACGGCCAGATCCGTGTCGCTGCGGCAACCGACCGCGGCACAGTCCTCATCGAGCAGGTGCCGCCGCTGCAGCCGCTCGTCTTGCCAGGCCCTGCCGTCCATCCCGCGACCACATTTCGCGTGGGAGGCACACGGTGAACACCGCCGTCGGAACCGGCCGCTTCGCGATCATCCGCCACCGCGGATACGAACTCGGCGTCACCGTCGACGATGAGAACGGCACGGCACACTACCGGCTTGACATCCTTGGCGGCCCGGTCGCCGACACCCCGTTGGGCAGCGTCACCGTCGACTTCGCCGCGCACGTCAGCGACGACTTGGATCCGGTGTTGTTGCAGCGCCTGCGCATCGACGTCCACGAACTGCGCCACCAGGTTGCCGAACTTGCGGAGCTCCGCGCCGCCCTAGCCGCAGCCAGCGACTTCGGTCTCCAGCTGATTTCCGGATGGAACGAAATGACTGGCAGGCGCCGGTGAAGCTCCGATTGCCCCTGCTCGCCGGCGGAACCGGCGCTGTGGCGCTGCTGTACACCACTCGGGGCCTACCCGACCCCGCGAGCGTCAGCAACGTGCTCGGCCATGTCGTCGCTGCGGCCGCCGGGGGCGCTGCCGCGGTGTCCGCCGCACTCCCGCCTCTCTGGATCCTGCTCGCCGGACCTGCATACGTCGCTGGCAGCGCCTGGATCGTCACCCGCGGCCGCAACATCGGTGCCAAGGTGGTCCGCTTCGTGATCGCGGCCGAGTTGCTTTCGACGATCGTGCTGACCGCTGTCGCGATCGAGTTCTACTCGTAACCAGGCCCGCACCGTGTTCCATGAACGGGTCAACGCAGCAGGAGCCTCTAATCCGTCCGTTCGCAACGTGTTCGGCCGGACAGATCCGCATCCGAATCACGGGAAGCCCTTGCGTCACTTGATACTCCGAACTGGCAGATGAGATGCGGCACGATGCCCGGGGTCCCGTGCACAATCCGGTGTTTGAGACGCCGGGGCGCACCCCGAACGTTCGACGCCAGGCGGCCACGAACGCCTGGCGTCGAACGTTTCCTTCCCTATGCTTAGGTCATGCGTCTGCTCATTCTCGGTGCGTCCGGATGTCTCGGTGGTGCTGTGCTTGA
The DNA here is from genome assembly GCF_016918015.1 of Glycomyces sp. YM15. Classification (GTDB taxonomy): domain Bacteria; phylum Actinomycetota; class Actinomycetes; order Mycobacteriales; family Micromonosporaceae; genus Glycomyces. The sequence continues at coordinate 104,968 of NZ_JAERMK010000016.1, read as the reverse complement.
CTGGCCCGCGCAGCCGGGATGGTCTTCTCTCGGGCGCAATAGTCTTACGCCCCACCTGTTACAACAGTCAGATCTGTTACCGATGAGTCGGGATTGTTACCTTACGGTCCTGGTTGCCAACCGAATAGGAACACTTGACCTGCTTGCCGTAGTGGAATCCGTCGCATTCGACGTTGCCCATGACACGGCTGGACACGGCGAGCTTCCGGCGGGTCAGCGCCTCATGCTCGTCAACCAGTGACGATTCGAGCGCTTCGTGATGTTCGCTGGCCGTGGCGATTCCGGCGACGTCGGGCATGCCGGTCTGCAGCCACATTCTGAAGTAGAGCCCGTTAACGCTGGACTGCATCGGCGTCAGCTGGCTGATGCGCGACAGGCCGATGCAGACTTCCGCTGCGGTCGCCGGTCTCGTGTCCGCGCCGACTGCGACGCGAGCCAGGAGCTCGCGGGCGTGCCCGAGGTGCAGGTCAACGTTGCGCATGGCTTCATGAGTCGGCTCGAGCAGTGGTCGGGCGTGAAAGAGCAGGTCGGCAGCTTCGGGATGGCGTTCGGACTCGCTGCCGATGGCGTCTTCGATTGCTTCGACTCGGCGAATCTCGGTGAAGACCGCTTCCAGGTCTATGCCGAGCAGTTCGGCGAGCGCCGCTTCAGCAGGGCTCGGTTTGGACGGCACGGTCCTACCAGTCCCACCAGCCGCGCACGTCCTCCGGAGTGGTCTCGCCGTAGTTCTCGTTCACGACGTCGTCGAACGAGGCGTCAGGCCGGTCCAGACATGTGAGGGCCGCGTTCACGATCAGGTTGATCAGGTCAGCGTCGCGCTCCCCAAGTTCGAGCGCGTCCTTGATCGTGTCAGCGCCAGCGTTGACGGCGGTGCTGACCTGGTCTCGCGTATAGCTCATTGTCGAAAGTCCTTGTCACAGTGAGGATCTCGGGATCTACGCCCCGGGCTTCCCTCAATGTTGTCGTGACAGGACAGTGAAGACCACTACAATTCGGCCTCTGAACTGCGATTACGTCGCTGCACTCGTGTCTGCAACGACCGCGAGATCGACCACCAGCCAGGTATCGGCATGCTCGACAGTGCTTGGTGTTGCCGAACGGGCCAACGCCAGTGCATCCTTCAGGTTGCGGACCCAGCCGGTGCGGCCGGGTGCGACAGCTTCAGGGTCGTGTCCTGCCTCGCAGTCCGGGATGGACTGCAGGCCTTCATGGGTGCACACCCGGGCGACTTGCACGGCCGTGCGCGCACCGTACGCGCCAGGCGCGGCAACGGTGAACGTTGACCCGGCCTGCAAACTCGAAGCCCACGGGAACACCCCGGTGTGCAGCACGATCGTGGTGGCACGGCCGTTGTGGACCCGGTTGGCGTGGCCGGTGCGGAGGGTGAGCACTGGATCTGACTGGGGCACTGTCGTCCATTCGGGGTTGGCGTCGATGCGCACTGGCGCTGTGGTCGCGGCGCAAGAACTCAATCAGTAGGCGGGCCGGCTGCCGCCGAAACCGGGAGTCAGCGCTACTCGCAGGAATTCACCGGTCGCGACAAACCGTCGATGTCCTGACCTGCCGAGTTCCATTCCGGTCTCGAACGTTCGCTCTTCGTCTGCCGCAGCCTCGCACCTACCGACCTCTTCGTTCGCGGCCAAAAACTCCATCTCCGCAGTGGTGAACACGACTGCGTGGCCTGGACTAGTCGCATCCGCAACGATGGCACGCCAACGTTCGCGAGCCTCGTCGACGCGCTCGCCCGCTAGCACGGCATTGATGGCGGAGGTGCCGTCCCGACCAGCACGCCAGTACACGTCAGCCCACGCTTCTACAAGCGCGCGTGCCTCCTGAAGCGCGCGCACTTCAGCGCTGGCATCCAAGTGCAAGTTGTCTGCAACGAAGACGCCTTTGCCGCGGTGTGCAACGACATGCCCCGACGCTTTCAGTAGCGCGATCGCAGAATGCACGGACCGTGCGGTGGTCTCATAGTGCGTGGTGAGCTTGTCTGTGGTGGGAAGCTGCTCACCTGGCGACAGGTCACCGTTCTGGATGCGATGCTTCACGTCGTCAACGATCACGGCCACGACCGGCTTCTTCGATGCCACAAGTTCCACCCGATCTGGTCAGATGCTTTGATGTTCATGCTATCGGAGCGGACGAACCTCCGAATCGAGCGCCTTCAAGGGCGCACCACTCACTGTCGCAAGGTGACTGTTTCGACGAGCGTTTCGATGATCCTGGTAACGCCGTCTTCAGCGTTGGCTGCGCACTGGTCGGTCGCTGCGGCGGCTGCGGCCGGATGCGCATTCTCAACCGCGTACGAGCGGCCCGCCCACGCAAGCATCGGCACGTCCGTGGGTGCGTCACCGAACGCGACCACGTGCTCCGCTGCGAAACCTCGACGGCGGGCCCATGCCGCGAGGCTCGTGCCCTTGTCAACGCCGAGCGGGCCGAGTTCAATCTGGTCGCGGCTGCCGGCCTCCCACAGACGCACGCCCTCAAGTTCGAGTGCGGCTGCTGCTTCCACGAGCTCGTCGACGCGGCCGCCGGGCACATGCGCGAGCAGTTTCAAGAACGGCCCGTCAGCGGCGAAGACGTCCTCGAGCGAACTGCAAGTGCGGCGCCGGTCGAGAACCGAGTCCTGTTTCGTGTACCCGGGTTCGGTGACGATGTCATGCCCGGTCTCGACCGCGAATCGGAAGCGCGGCATGGCGGCTTGCAGCCGGGCTGCTGCCTTCGCGGCCGCGGCGCGGTCCACGGTGTGTTGGACGGCGACAGCTCCGGTGGCGGGATCCCAAACGGTCGTCCCGCCCGCGCAGATGACCGCGTCGAACACGTCAGCGGCCCAAGTCCACACTTCGAACGCCCGGTGCGGGCGCGCGGTGACAGCGACCGTGGCCATGCCGTGGGCCCGTGCGGCGGCCAGCGCCGCCAAGGCCCTCGGGGTGATCGAACCGCCAGCCCCGAGCAGTGTCCGGTCAAGGTCGGTGGCGATCACCTTGAACGCGGTCATGCGGCCTTGACAGCCGCGGCTGCGAGACCGTCGCTGACTGCCGTGGCCGCGAACGCCTCCCGGGCTTCTTCGCGCAGGCCGTCGTCAGCGGCAAGGTCAGCGTGGGTGACGGCTCGGCCGAGCGCGGCCGCGACGAGCTCGAGTGCTTGCACCTGTCGGCCGGCCGGAACCGCGATGCCGTCCGCGCCGCCGATGAGGCCGTGCCGGGAGCAGTACAGGTCAACGCCGACGAGTACTTCGCCGTTCTCCAGGCGCACGTCATGTTCAGGCGGCAGCGCGGCGCGGTGGTAGTTGGGCTCGGTCGCGTCGAGGACCGCGAGCGTGTCGCCGTCGAGGAACGCCACCTCGTACGAGCAGCGGACACCGAAGGTACCGACTCTGGGCGCCCAGGGGATCCAACCGGGCCTGGACACGCACGCGGCATGGCCGACGTCAAGCCCGGGGACGGTCACTCGCAGCGTCGGCAGGACCCAGCCTGGCACGCGGGCGTACTTACGGCGCAGGGCCACTAGGGATCGGTTCGATCCGATCGCCAAAACTGCATGACGTTCGGACATCGGAGCGGAGCCTGCGGCTGACAGGTGTGCGTTGATGGTCGTCCAGTGGGAGCCGTCCACGAGCACCGGTTCGACCGCATCGGCGGTGACGATGGCAGACGTATTGAGCGGCAGCCACGGGTACCCTGCCGGGTCGCTCGCGGGCGCACTCGCGTGAACCGGTGCTTGCATACGGCCTCCTCCTGGTCGTTTCAAGCAGGTTAGCGGCTTCGATGCGGGTGTGCTTCAACGCAACACGTACTGTGTGGGTGCTGGGGGCACCCTCTTCAGGCCCAATTACGGCTGCACCTGGCGACGACCCGCGGCTCGAGCGGCGCAGAGCTCTCGATTGCCGCGCGCATGACGGCGCTGGTGGACGCCGCCGGAGTGGTCGGACCCAGTGGGCGCGGCCCCGCCGTTGCGGCCGCTACACCAAACCGCAGCTTCGAGTAAAATTGCAGGTAGATAGAACCCTTGCACACCCGTCACCGATGGAAGAAGGGCTCCGCTCGTGGCCGTACCTGAACCCGTTGACGAACTCGACCTGGCGCAGCAGCTCCTCGCAGCCCTTGACGACGCGCCAATGAGCGAACAGGAGCGCGTCGAACACGAACGAATGCAACGAGACGTTGACGGTGCCGTGCTCCGCCGAGACGCTCAGGCAGTTCAGGAACGCCATCAGCGCGCAGTCGAATCTGACGACCGGGACGCAATCGAGTCGATCGCCTACGAGACCATGTGGCTCATGCATCGCAAGAGCCAGCTCGGCCAGTCCTGACCTCGTGCGAAACCCCAAAGAAGGAGCGACCGTCCGTGGAATCTCGTAGCGACCGCCAGACACCTGAAGGCCTCGTCCACGCGTGGGCTCGCGCCTACCACGAGGCGGCCCGGACCGGACGCCCGAGCGACCTAGTCACCGTCGACGGGGAGAGCGCAAACGACGCCACGGTCCGCTGGATTGAAATGGTCGCTGACGAGCATGGTCTCGAAGCTGCTGGTCTGTTCGGCGGCAAAGCAAACGAGTATTTGTTCGCCGCGGTGGATCTTGGCCGTGCGGAACGCGCAGCTCGGGGCTTGTGGGGTTGGCAGGGCCGCTCTGCTGTCAAGAACGCCCGCGTCCGGTACGAAGCTGCGGAAGCGGCCCTCCGTGAGTGGCCGGCGATCCCCGAAGCGCTCAAGAGTTTCCGGGAAGTGAACCCAGCGTTGTACGAGGAAGTGGAACGTGGCGCAGCGCGCAGGCTCCGAGACGAATACGGCGTCGGTGGCCACGACGGTGAAGGCGAGCGGACACCAGTCGGTGAACCGTCGCCGCTGCACGCTCACGAGGTCACCGCAGACGACGCTGCCCTCATCCGCATGCTTGCTGGTGCGTCCTTCGGCGACACTGCCACGGTGGTACTGCCTTCCGGGAAGACCGTGACCGGCGCCGAAATGCGCCGCTGGGTGCAAGCCCACAGGGACTGAACACCGGCTGCAAGAGCCGCACCGCACGATACTGTTGCCTCGCTGGCTCAGGTCGTGCCCGGCGCACAGCAGCCAGCGGGCACCATGATGATGCACTGACCAGCGGTAACGCCTTCGCGTCTGGGCCGATCATGGAAGCCACCCGGGGCCGGTGCCTTGACCTGGGAGGCAACGTCGAGAACAAGCCCGGTGGGCTCCATCAAGGAAGCGCACCACCGCCACGCCGAACCAGACCGAATGTCGGCACTGCCGCGTACGCTCGTGCCGCACCGTCAACCCAGCCTTTGAAGGATCACCGATCGTGAACTTGAAGGACAGCGGCACGCAAGCCTTGACCGGTACGGACCTGCTCACGTTCCTCGACCGTCTCAACGTGCTCCCTACCGAGGTCAGCCAACGTTTCTCGCAGGAAATCATGGAGACGTGGAAGTTTCTGCAGCACACTGAGCAAGAGCTCCTCGAAGCTGCCGCAGGTGACCCCGAGCTGTTCCTCTTCATCGAAGCGCGCTTGCGACGCGATCCCGCCGACCGTTTCCCGGTCCTGTATAAGGCCACTTACGACTTCCCACCGACAACTGCAGGCGTCATCCATGCCGCGCACGAAACCGCGCTCGCAGGCGGCAGCACCCGCTAACGTGCGTCGTTTCGTCATTCGATACCTCGAGCGGGTGCCGTTCAAAGTCACGCTGCTCATCATATTGGGTGGCGTGTTCACCGTTGGCGTGGTGAACGCCGAAATGTCCGGCGGGACGAGCTGGGCCGCATCGGGAGCGACGAAGCTCATTGGGCTCGTGTTCGGTCCGTTGACCGTCATCGGTGGCGTCGCGGCCGCAGCGCTCCTCTACCGATACGGCAGCCCTGACGAATAGACACTGGCTCTTCAACCTAAGGCACTAGCTTGGGCGGCTTCCGCGAGCTCAGGCGGCGTGAGCAGCGTCGTACTTGGCAACCACTGCTTCCTGAATGCGACCGCGAGTGCTCACGGTAATGCCTTGCTGCTCAGCCCACGCGCGGATCGCAGCATTCCGGTCACGGTTCACGCCCACAGGCACCCGCTTCACTGACGTGTCCGACGTGCGCGACTTGAGGTGAATGCGGCCCAGCCGGGTCCCGTTGTCGCGGAACTTCTCAATGCTTTTGTACAGCTCAAGGGAGTGCTTGCTGGACAGGTCAATGCTGTACAACTCGCCGTCGATACCGAACTGAACCGTCCCGTCGGCAGGGGTGCCGTCGATGTCGTCGATCAGGTACGTTTCGATCTTCTTCGCCATTGCGGGGACCTTCCATGGGAGCGAGGGTGCGCACGTTCGTGTGCGAGTTGGATCGTAACGTTCGCTCCCGCACTTGTCATCTCCCGAAGCGCGCACATTGGACTTCTGTGATTGATGACTCCGGCTGCAACCGTCCCCGGGCGGCTATGTGTGGGGCTGTGGCGACTTTGCGACTTCGTAGACTCAGATGGTCCCCAAGCCTGTATCGAGCATTGCGAGTGTCCATGGCCAGTGAAGTCGTCATCGTCCACGCGAACGAGACACCGCCCGAGTCGTGGCACGCCGCCGTGTTCCTCGCCGGTCCCCTCCCCCGGTCTGCTGACGTTCCCGCCTGGAACCGCGACGCTGCCGCGCTCTTCCAAGACCAGTGGCGGCATGACGGCCGCCTGGTCGTCTTCACCCCGGAACTGCGCGAAGGCGTCCTCGCCGATTACACGGGCCAAGCCGACTGGGAGGACCAGTGGATGAACGCCGCTGACGCCATCGTGTTCTGGGTGCCCAGGGACATGGCCACGATGCCAGCGCTGACGACGAACATCGAGTACGGAGCGTGGGTCGCCTCCGGAAAAGTGGTGTTCGGGGCGCCGCCGACCGCGCCGAAGAACGAATACCTCCGGCACCTGGCAGAGGTAAACGGCGTGCCGGTCCGCGACACGCTCGCGGACACGGTCCGGGCCGCACTGGCGCAGGTGGGAACCGGCGCGCACCGCACCGAAGGCGAACGCACTGTGCCGCTCCAGGTGTGGGCGACCGACAGCTTCCAGGCCTGGCACCGCGCGCAGCGGGCCGCGGGCAACCGCCTCGTCAGCGCCCACGTCGAATGGACGTTCCGGGTCGGCCCGGCCCGCGACACCGTCTTCTACTGGGCCGCGCACGTCGCGGTGCATGTGGCGGCCGAGGACCGCGTGAAAGACAACGAGGTCGTGCTCTCGCGTCCGGACACGGCACAGGTGGCCCTGTACTGCCCCGGCCGCGACTTGGACGACACGGTCGTGGTCCTCGTGCGGGAGTTCCGATCCCCGGCGGCCACACCGGACGGTTTCGTACACGAACTTCCCGGCGGCGGCAGCACGCAGGATCCGACCGGTTGGGCCGTCGACGAAGTTCGGGAAGAAACCGGCCTGGTCCTGGACGCCGACCGGTTGCGTCCCCTCGGGGCCCGGCAGGTTGCCGCAACGGTCACCACGCACCGCGCGCACCTGTTCGCTGCGGAAATCACCGGTGCCGAACTTGAGTGGCTGCGGGCACGCCAGGACATCCCGGGCGGCGATGGTCTCGGTTCGGAGCAGACCTGGATTGAACTTGCCACGTACGCCGAGATTCGCGACCAGCGGCTGGTCGACTGGGCAACGTTCGGCATGATCACGCAGGCGCTCGCGGGACGAGTCTGACGGACCGGCGCTATTCCTTTGCGAGGACCGTCATGCGTCGTTTCGTGTCTTTCCGCTCGAGGAGTTTGAGCATGGACTGCTTGCGGCGCCTTGCCGGTGGCATGACGTTGCGGAAGCTCAGACCGTGCTTTTCGATGACCGCAGCGAGTCGAAGCATGTCAGTTCCGGTCTCATACTCCAAGGCCGTCATTGCCGGCGAGCCTTCGCTGCGGACGCTGAACCCGGGCCGGTTCTGCAGCGGCCGGATTTCGACGACGTGCCCCTCCGCGGAGGTGTGTGTGAAACGAGGCGGCATCTGCACAAGCGGATCACCTTCGTACGGCGCGTCTTCCACGACCCATGCGGGCCGCTCGGCCATGACCGCTCGCAGCTCATCGACCTCCGCAGGGAACGGCGTGAAACGCATGACGGGCGGGCCGAATCCGTCCGTTGGCAGGGCGTCCGGCCACCGCCACGACTCGATGTGCGGCAACAGCGCGACGACTGCGGCGACGTCAGTCGGCAAGTCGATCGCTTCAACCAGTCCGCGCTCGGCAAGGTGCGTGTCGTCCAAACCGGTGACGTCCCGGGCTAGGACTGGCGGGTCACCAGCGTCAAATTGGTGCACCACTGAAGGCGGGAATGCCGTAGGCGCTTCGAGTTCCAAGTCGAGCTCAGTCGGCCGGAGGAAGCAACTGTCAGGGACGGTGACGCCGGCGCGTGCCGGGGGCGTCGAAGGCGTGTACGTCCAGGAGCGCGTGCGTTCGTCCAGGATCCAGCCCGGTCGCTCTCGCAGCGCCTGGTCGACGGCAGCCGTGTCGAGGGACGCGTCGGGCTCCGCACCCGGAAGTCGCATACGTTTCTGCATAGCGTCGATTATCAGCGGGTTCGCCGCTGAATCGGGCTGACGACACACCCGACCGTGCACGGTCGTCGACGGAACAGTGAATCATGACAGCCATGGACATGACCTCGCGCTCCCACCCGATGCGTCTCGATGAGCAGTATTTCCAAACGGTCCAGGCGGGCTTGAAGCGGACCGAAATTCGCGTGGCCGACCCGAAACGCCTCCAGGTCAAGGTCGGGGACCGCATCGAGTTCACGTGCATGAGCACTGGCGAGACCGTGGCGGTGACCGTGACGCGCCTGGCGCGATATGCGTCGTTCGATGCCCTGTACGAGGCTGAGGACGCGTCGGCGGTCAATCCGCGCCTGCCGGCCGCGGACCAGATCGCCGGACTTCGCGAACTGTACCCGCCGGAAAAGGAAGCTCTTGGAGTGCTCGCGATCGGCATCGCATTGACGGGCTCAACACGCAAACAGCGGTGACCGCCGCACGCGTTGCAAGGCATACAGGCAGCAATTTCGCCAGAACGCAATCAGTCAAAATCCACTAAAATATAGGGAGGTGTCGGCCCGAAACCTGTTCAATCGCAACGTTTCCGGGCCGCGATTGCATCATCCACTTTGACCCGGAGGTCACCCCGTCATGAGCATCGATCAGTACCTCTCTGCTTCCGCTGCGCTCGCCGACCCTCGCAACCTTCCTGCTGTGCCGGGAGGCCAGCGCGAGCAGCGATACGACACGAGCGGAGTCCGCACAATCGTCCTCGGACGCATGCTCGCGCAGGTCGCCCTGGTCCCCTCGCGGAACGGCCAGATCACGGTCAGCCTCGCCGACGGCGACACCGCCATGTTCGGCGCGTTGCGCGGCCGCGTGGACGGCGGTCGCCTCCTCTTGGACGGAGACCTGCCGTTCAAGCCCGGCTCGGGCGGCGGCGGGTTCAACTCGCACGGCGGGAACGTCTTCGTGGGTGGAGGCTCGTTCTCGTCGACCACGATCATCAACGGCCGCGTCGTCGGAGGCGGAGGGAGCACGTTCATCATCGACGGACGCGAAGTCGACCTGGAGCGCGGCATGAGGCTCGTCATCATGGTCCCGCAGGACGTGAACCTCATGGTTCGCGACCTCGTGGGCGCTGTCGGCATCACCGACACGTTGCGCGGCGCCGTCGACTTCAGCCCGACGTTTCAGGCAAGCCTGGTCGCTTCGCAGATCGGGCACCTGTCGGGCGAGATCAACGGATCGGCGACGGCGACGATCGCTCACGTGAACGGTGACGCGGATCTGGAGATCAACGGTTCGGGCGGGTACGTCATCGGGTCGGTTGCGGGCCAGGTGCGTGCCAGGATCGCCGGGTCGGGATCAGTGGACGTCCGCGGCGGGTCGAGTACGCGCTTGTCCGCGAGCGTGGCAGGTTCCGGCTCGGTCCGGCACGGCGGCGCGATCGATGGGGACGCGAGGCTGAGTGTGGCGGGCTCGGGTTCCATTGCCGTGTCGACCGTGATCGGTGACGCCGACAAGAGCGTGTCCGGTTCGGGCACGATCGTTGTGAAGGGTGTCGTCTACAGGAGGAAGTCAGGGCAGGGCTGGTAGCTGCGCCGATAGGGACGTGGAGCGGTGGGGGGCGGGCTCGAACATGGACCCGCCCCCCACACGCGTTGGCACTCCAGGCCCGCGTCTCGGCGAAGGCTGATCTGCGAGTGGTGGTGGACTGGAACCTCTGACGGCCTTATGGTGCAAGGCATGAAGCGCCGACTCGTTCTTACTGCAGGTGCGGTTTCGACTGCCGCCGCCGTCGTGCCGATGGGTTCGGTCGCTTGGGCTGCGGCCGCGCCGGTCGACACCGCAACGTTCGCGGCCGTGGTCGCAGGAGCACGCCGGGATTTGGACGCTTCCCAGTTGGCAGCGCTCGCCGAGTCCCTGCCGAGCCTGCTTGCCGCCGGACAGTCGGCAGTGGACGGCACCGCAGGCGCGGACCGACCGGTCGCTACTGGCTTGTTCTCGCGTCTGCTGACCGTTGCCGGACATGTCGCCTACCGCACCTCAGACGAGGCTACGGCCGCTCGATTTGCGGTTGAGGCTCGCGCCCACGCGGAAGAGGCCGGTGATGCGGTCGCTGCCTGCGAAGCTGAACGTGTCGCCGCGGTCGTGGTGCGTCGCTCTGGGGACAGCGGGGCAACGGGGTTGATGATGGCGGCCGCGGACCGGCTTGAGCACGCCACCGGTCTCACAGAACCCACGGCACTGTCAACGTGGGCGGAGACAGCCTCAAGTACGGCATACACCTGCGCTGGGTTCGGTGCGTTGGACGACGCAGACGAACTGCTCGCCGTCGCACGCGCGCGCCTTGAGACGGCGGCTCGGCCGACGCGGTTCACCGTCAACGACGTGAACGTGTTCGCCATGTCCACAGCGATGATCGCGGGCGCGTTCGACCTTGTGCTCGACCGCAGCCGCCGCGTCGACGCGGCCCTGCTGACCACGGGGCACCAGCGGGCGCACTTCCACAAGGATGTTGCCCTGGCCGCAGCCGCCGCGTCGACGCGGCCCTGCTGACCACGGGGCACCAGCGGGCGCACTTCCACAAGGATGTTGCCCTGGCCGCAGCCGCGTGCGGTGACCATGGCCGCGCGGTCGCCACCCTGGAGCTCATCGACGCTGAGTCCCCAGACTTCCTTGCCTACAGGCCGTGGTCCCAGGACCTCGCCAGGGACCTTGCCGACACGGCCGCCGGGGCGGCGTCGCCAGCAGTCCGGCGTCTGACCACGTAGCTCCTACCGCGACGCGGTGTCGCGTTTCCGACAGGCCGCACGGACCGTTCGAGGGCCCGTTTCGTCGGTGGCCCTTGGGATGATGCCTGCCGGACACGACGCAACAGGAGGCCGAATGCGACGGTGGTGGGCACTCATTCCACGGCAGCGACGACCGAAACCCGCGGCCGAAGCCGCAGCCGCAGAACTTCCAGAGCTCGAAGATGCGGCCTGGTATGTTCACGCCACCGAAGCCGAATCGGCCTCGTTTTGGCGTATGGCGCGGAAACTGCCTGCGCTTGCCGCTGAGGCGATCGCGCTCGCGTGGGACGCGAACCGGTGGCTCACCGTCCTCGCGCTCGGATTGAACCTCGCCGCCGGCGTGCTGACGACAACGGCGCTGCTCGGTGTCGCGGACGTGACCGCGACCTTGTTCGCGGCCGAACCGACCATGGACCGCATCGTTGCCGCGCTCCCTGCGGTGGCCGTGGTCGCCGGGGCAACCGCGGGCAGGTCCGTGCTCGGTCTCGCGGCCGGGTGGGCGCAGCAGCGTCTCGCACCCCTGGTGCAGAACGCGATCGAAGCGCGGTTCTTCGAACTGTCCACACAAGTGCCGCGCGCGGCATGGGACGAGGACGCGTACGCCGACATCATCGAACAGTGCCGCCAGCGCGGCGTGCGCGCGGTCGTCGAACTGGTCGAAGACACCGTCGACCTCGTGACCGCCCTCGTCACCGTCACAGCGGTGGGTGTGGCCCTGGTCGTGCTGAACCCGATCTTGCTCGTGCTCCTGTTCCTTGCGGCGCTCCCCTCTGGTTGGGCCGCGGTGCGGTCCGCGCGGCTCCAGTACGCGTCGAACCGGTCGCGGGTTTCGCGGCGGCGACGCATGTGGGTGTACGAGATGCTGATGGCGTCGGAGTACACGGCGGACGAAGTGCGCGTCATGGAGCTCGGGCCGTGGCTGCGAGCCCAGTACCGGGTCATGGTCGCTGTCGAGACGGCCGCGGACTTCGCCGTGATCCAGAAGCAGACGTGGACGCGCCTCGCTGGAAGTACCGCTTCCGGTGTCGCGCTCGGCGGCGTGTACGCGGCACTGCTGGGCATGATCGGGACTGGCATGGTGCCGCTCGCGGCCGCGGCCGCCGCCGTGGTCGCGCTGCAGTCTGGTGGGGCCGCGATGCGGAGCCTGATGGTCGCGATCAACACGACGTATGAGGATTCGCTGTATGCCGAAGCGGTCAAGGAGTTCGAGAGAGCCACGCACGAACGCATTGACGCGCAACCGCACCGGCACGTGCCAGCGCCCGTCGAGGGCCCGCTGCCGTCACCGGAGCGGATCACGGTCGACAACGTGTCGTTCACCTACCCGGGCGCGGACGCGCTGTCCCTGGAAGGCGTGTCGCTCGAGATCGAACGCGGGCAGACGGTCGCGCTCGTCGGCGAGAATGGAAGCGGGAAGACCACGCTCGCGAAGCTTCTCTCAGGCCTGTACACACCCACGTCGGGCAAGATCTTGTGGGACGGCCAAGACCTCGCGCTCGTCGACCCGGACTGGTGGCGCGGCCACGTCTCCGTCATCGGCCAGATCATCTACCACTGGCCGCTCGGCGCGGGCACGAACATCCGGATCGGCCGTCCCGACGCCGACGCGGAGCAGGACGCGATCGCGGAAGCGGCGCAGACCGCAGGCGCGCACGACATGATCATGAAACTCGACCACGGCTACGACACGCTCCTGTCCAAAATGTTCAAAGGCGGCACGATGCTGTCCGGCGGCCAATGGCAGCGGATCTCTGCAGCTCGTGGCCTGTTCCGCGACCCGGACGCGAAAGGCGTCCTCATCTGCGACGAGCCCTCAGCCGCGCTCGATGCTTTGGCCGAAGCAAAGCTCTTCAACGCATTGCAGGAACGGGCCGGGCAGGGGATCACCGTGCTCATCTCGCATCGCCTGTCCGGGGTGCGTTCAGCGGACCTGATCATCGTCCTGGAGGAAGGCCGCATCATCGAGACCGGGGACCACAGCACGCTCATGGCACGAGGCGGCAAATACGCGTCCATGTTCGACCTGCAAGCAGCCTCATATCTGCCCTAGCGAAAGCGGTGCGGGCGCGAACTGCGGTGAACTTGGTGGAGCAGTGGTGGCGGTACTGCCGGTCCTCGTTCGGCGTGCGGGGAACGGACACTGAACCGATCCCGCGGCTCGGGGAGGTTCTGGGTGCGTTGGAGCGTTCATGGGCTGCTGGCGTTCCAGATGCTGACCGTGAAGACGTTGCGGCCGCGGCCGCGAAACGGTTTGAGCCTGAAGATGCGCTGATCGGCCAGCGCGAGCAGTAGGCCGTTCGTGAAGTTTGCGCCGCCGCCATGGTGGGGTGCTCTGCCCCCGCCGTGACGGCTGCTCGCTAGTGCCACGGGGATTGGTCGATTGTTTCCTTCATTCGGCCGGTGGTATTGCGGTAATAACGGCCAGGAGTTCGTCGCGGACCTCAGTAACCGCTGAGCAGTCGCTGCTGCCAGTCAGGTCGGTGATTCGCTGGTGCAGCGATTCGTGTCCGACCTTGCGGAACGCGGCGGTAGCAGCGGCTGCGGCAACCTGAAGCCGGTTGTAACCGGAGTTCCCCAGGACTGTTTCACCGGGTTTCGATTGGGTGAGTTCCGTGTTTAGAACGTCGAGAACGATGTTGATGAAGTACATGGAAACCGAGTTGGCGCGGACGTCGTGGTCGGGATTCATAGGTCTCATTGTGTCGCAATAGTTGCCTACGCTCAGGTCTGGCTGACGGTGGGTCACAGGCTTGGCCGCGGCGGCGGCCAGGACCGGTCGCGCGTCGCCCCAGATTGCCGCCGCGGCTGGGACATGTTCGGCCCGCCACACGTTCGGGTCGGCATCCAGCGACCCGAACGGGGCGCGCGGTGCTCCGGCGAGTTGGCCGTCAGGTGCGGATCGATTATGCGTAGGCCCACGTCGCAGGGGCGCATTTGGCGAGGTCGAGCGTGACGGCGAGACCCATGTGGTCGCTGGCCCCAGCCGGTTCGGTCAGCATGCGGTAGTCGACGACCGTGTCACGCAGTGCGCGGGACGCCATGACCCAGTCGATACGGTCGGTTTTCCCCGTGCGCGCCAACGCAGCCATGTCGCCGGTGCGTTCGTGATGAAGGACGGCCGTGTCGTAGTACTCGTAGTCCAGGAGCCGTTGTGCCACTTCACGGTTCGGCGTCCAGATCCGCTCCCCGGTCGCAGCGTCGAGCGTCCAGTCGCACCGGTTTGCGCGGTTGTACGGCCGCATCTTCTCGATGTCGGGGTCAGGTCCGGTGATAGGGCTGGAGTTGAAGTCGCCGGCGAGGAACGCGTACGGGCCGTTGTAGTAGGCGTGCGTTGCGAGTTTCGCCGCTTCGATCTTGGACCGTTCTCGGTCGTACGGGTCGAGGTGGCAGACGGCAAGGGAAAGCGGCTGTTCGAGGCCGGGCGTGTTCCACGTGGCAATGCCGTACCCGTGGTAGAACTGGTCGCGGTGCCGATCGTCAAAGTTGACGAGGTCGCCCATCGTGTCCGGGTTGTACAGGATGACGGACGGTTGACCTTCCAAGGTATGCACGCGGGTGATCCCGGCAAGTTCGAGGCCGAGGTCCTTCTGCGCGCGTTCGAGGTAGGGGCGGTAGACCGTTCCATCGGGCGCGGTCGTCTCCGTTTCCCAGCCGCGGCATTCGTTCAACGCGAGCACGTCAATCGGTCCCGCGGACTGGAGGCGCGGCAGGATCCCTTCAGGCCAGCGGTCGTCTTCCACCTGGCCGCCCCCAGTGAGTCGGAAGCCGCCGTGGGCGATGTTCTGCAGGACGAACCGTACGGTCGGAGCTTTCACCACGAGGTATCCCCTTGTGTCTAGTGGTAGTCCCAGTTGGCTTTGGCGTGGTCGATCCGGTCAAGGTCGAGCCGGACTGCGACCGCATGGTGGTCACTTGCCCATTCGGGGCTCGTGATGACCTGGTAGTCGACGAGCGCTTCGGCGAGTGCTGGGGAAAGGCAGATCCAGTCGATGCGCATTGACGGGCATGTCCATGCCAGGTACTGCTTGTTGCGGGTGCGCTGGTACATGAGTGCGGCGGCGTCCCCTAGGCGCATCGCGTGGAACGCTTTGGCCACCTTCAAGTTCGGGCGCGGTCGTTGCACTTTGAGCAGCATCGAGCGGATCGCCCTACCGATGCGTCCGGTCGGCTGCCAGTAGAACGCTCGAGGAAAGTGGAACCGGTTCGCCCAGTTGTACGCGGTCATCGGGCCCGTGTCGTAACTGTGACGGCCGACGAGCGGCAGATAGTTGAAGTCCCCCAAGGCGACTGCGTATCCGCCGTACCGGTAGGCGCGGCAGGCGACCAGGTGCGCTTCGCTTTTGGCGGCGTCAGGGTCGAACGGCGTCAGGTGCGAGACGCACACACCGAGGCGTTTCCCGTCCGGGAGGCCGGGAACTGCAAAGCCGGCAAGGCCGAGCCCGTGATGGGAGGAGTTCGAGTGTTTCGTGAACCATTCGGCGTCGGCACCGAACTGGGCGGGGTCGTACAGCATGGCGGGGGCGTTCCCGGAGCCTTCGGTGCAGATGCCGAGCGGTTGAAGTCCGAGGTCGGCAGCGGCCGTCTCGAGACGGGCCCAGTCCCATCCTTCGCATTCGTTGAGCGCGACGAGCGCCGGCGTCACCGTAGTGGCCGTCCCGTCCGGTTCGGTCCATGTCACGGTTTTGAGTCGCTCGACAAGCATCGGCCAGCGCTGGGCGCCGATCATCTCTCGGGGCATGCCAGGGTGCGCGTCGAGGGCGCCGGCGCCACGCCCGATGTTCTGGACGACGAGGGTCACTTCACGCATGCGGCGGCCCATCCTGTGGGACGGAAACGGAGCGTGCTCATGAGGCACCCGGCGCGCTGAGGGTTGCGTAGATGGCGGTGGCGTCGTCACTGCGTTTGTTTCGCGGGTACCGCTCGCCGAGAGGGTCGGCGTGTTCGAGCGCGCGGACGCGGTCGATGATCGTGGTCGGGCCGGACTTTGCCGCCATGGCCAGCAGGCCATCGAAGTCGGTTTCGACGAACAGGTCAGCCAGGCGTGCAGCACCATCGGAGAAGATCCCGACTGAGGTGACGTCCGCGAGCGTGACCGCGCCGGTGAGGGCCTGGTAGGCCACGGTCGGGTCCGTGGAGGCCACCCAGTACCCGCCGGGGCGGTTACGCCAGGCGTGCTCTTCCTGCTTCATCTGGAGGAGCACTTCAGCTTTCCGGGGGTCGCCGATCGGGTACCGGTCGGCTTCGTCCCGGTAGCGTTCACCGACGTGCCGGTGCGTCACCCGGTGCACGTCCAGGCCCTTATCGTGGTCGATCGCGAGGGTGACATCCCCGAGCACGATCCATTCGAGCAGGTCACCGTTCGGGCGGGCTGCGGCGAGGACCGCGCACGGCGTACCGTCGAACGTCAGGTCGCACGCGGGGTCGTGCATAGCGGTCACGTCGCCGATCGCGGCCGCGAGCGCGTCCTGCATGGACTTGCTGCGGTCAGCGGCGTGGTGCGCAAGCGCGCTTGCGAGCCGATACGCGTATACGCTGACGCCTTCGCGGCATCGAGTTTCCGTTCGTGCCGTGGCGCCGTCGACGACAACGAGGACGTGCTCGCTGGCGATGAACGCGTCCTCGTTCGGTTTAGCCGATCCGGGGTCAGTAGCAGCGGTGATGCGCACAGGCAGGGATTCCGTTCGTTGAAGCGTGGTTCGCTGGGGGATGCTGACCGATCGGGGGAGCAGGTCCGGTGCGCCTGTCAAGCGGGGAGTTAGACGCTGCCCTCACCATTCGCGTTGTCGGCGGCCTTGAGTCCGAGAGCAACAAGTTTCGCGAGCGCGTCCGTGTACGGCATGGTGTGCCGGGCGGCGAAGGTCTCGACCCGCAGCCGCATCTGTTCCGCAGCTGGGTCACCGAGAAGCTGCAAGTTGAGAATGACAATCTCGAGATCAGGGTTGGCTTGGTCCACGCGGATGGCGCGAACGAGTTCCTTGTACCGCTCGGGGGAGTCCACGGGAACACCAACAGTGGTCACCGAGTTCATGAGCTGAGCGGTTCCCGTGGCGACGTTGCGTCCTTCGAACGCGACCAGGTACGTGTACATGACCTAGTCGAGGCGAAGGTTGGTGATGACGTCCGCTTTGACGATGCGCTTGGGCGCTTGCTGAAAGTTGTTCTCGAACTTCGGGTTCCCGCCGCCGCTGGTCATCGTGACCTGTCCGTTGTCGTCGCAGACGATGCGTGTGCCGTCGATCGTGAAGTCGTCGCCGCGGCGCACGTCGATGTCGTTCCCGTTGAGGTGGAGCGTGTACGCGCCGCCGTCAGCGGTCTCCGCCGAGGCATCGAAACGGTCCAGGAAAGTCACGGCAGGCTCCTCGGGGATCAGTGTGCGTTCAGCACCTATTTTACGGGTTTTTCGCGGCTCGTGGGGCGGCCGTTTCGGGTGCGCATCAGGGCGCGGGTACAACGGACGCTTCAAGAAGCGCCAGGTGGTCGGGGTCCATGGTGCCCTCAGCGGCTCGCTGTCGGGCGATGGCAAGGCATTCGGCTCGGAATGCCGCGTCGGGGTGGGCGGCGGCCTGCTCGGCGGCGAGGTGGCACACCCGGAGCAGGTCAACGCCGATGATCGGCCAGCCGTGTTCGCGGACGGCCTCAAGGAACCAGCCGTGGAAGGCGTCGACGGTGGTGCGGGCCATGAACATGTGGGTGCAGTCGGGGTCGTCGCCGGCGTTGGGCCCGGTGTGCCAGGGCTGGTCGCAATGCCGGATGCCGGTCGCGGCGGTTTCCCCGAGGAGGTCCAGGGACGCTGAGACTGACCCCAGGAGCGGGTGTTCGCTGTCGCCGCCGAGGAAGGACGGGAGGTGTCCGGGCGCGAAGAGCGCCGCAAGTTCGTTGCCGTACGGCACGGTTTCCGCTTCGCCGCTGGGGATGGCGAGGCCTTGGCGGCGGATGCGGGCGGCGGCGCGGTAGTGCGGGAGGATCCCGAAGCTGGTGTTCGTGTCGACTGGCTTCACCACGGTGGTGGCAAGGTAGTCGAAGTCGCTGACGGTTTCCCATCCGTGTTCGCGCACTGGGTAGTCAGGGTAGATGTCGCCGCTGACGTTCATCAGATGTTCGGGGCTGGTGAGGTAGTCGGCCTTGCGCGGGTCGGGAACGGTGGCGATCGTGACCGTGTGGGATTCCCTGAAACCGGTTTGCGTCGGCGTGATGACGCGGTCGAGGACCGCCCATGCCCAGTCGATCGTCTCGGTGGTGGTGTCGCTCATCGGAGGTGCCCTTTCCGTCGCGGATCGGCTGTGAGCGTATCAACACGGTTACGGGGCGGGCCTCCTCAAGTCCTGCGTGCGGGCGTGAGGTCGTCGGCGAGGGCGGTGATGGGTCGCTGTTCTGCTTCGGCGATGTGTTCGGCAGCGGACCGGTACAGGTCGGAGAAGCCTGGGGTGTCGGCGCTGGCGGGGACGGCGGCGGCAAGTCCGGTCGGGTGGTACCAGAGGATGACGGCGACCTGGGTGGTGTCGGGGACGCGGCCGGGCTGCCAGCCGTGCATTGCCAGGTAGGCGGTCAGGTGGAACAGGAGGTCGGATTCGCGTCCTGCGGTGCAGGGCAGGGACTCGACGGCGAGCCCGGACCGGATCATGGAACGGATCACGGTGGCGGGGTGGAGGTTCCAAGTGGTGGCTATGTGTTGGATGTCGGCGCGAGTGGCGTCATCGAGGATTCGGAGGGTTTCGAGGTCGTCGTGTTGCAATGGGGGTCCTGTCGTGTTGCGCGGCTGAGGGTTTCCGCACTCGACGTTACCTGAGAATCACCATGTGCTGAGACCCGCTGCAGCCTTGGCGCACAGCGCTGAGGACCGAGGCATTGATGGTGGCCTCACCGGCCCTACGGGCGACTTAGCGTCGCCCTAGGCCCGATCGTTCAGGTGATACGCCGACGTGTAGATGTGCCAGGGCCGATCAGTGTGTCGCACTGGGCGCCTTGACCTGCGGTGCGGCAGAGTTCGTCATGAACTTTCTTGCTGGTTTCGCTTGTGCGCGTTACGGTCCGTGGCCTCACTGTCTACAAGGAGGCGTTATGGGATCGAATGAGGTCACGGAGGCCGTCGCGGCGTTGTGCGACCCGGCTGCGGTCACGATCGGAGGCCAGGCCGCGCACGTGCCCGCGAAATTGGAGCAGCTGGCGGACGCGCTCGCGAACTCAGGTGAGGCGGGGGACGGGCTGCGGTCGTTCGCGCATTCGGTGCCGCCGATCGACCTGGGGGCGTTCGAGTTGTGGCGGGCCGTTGACGAGTCAGCGCGGGACTGGGCGGCTTCATGCGATGTGGACGCGGGCGCCGTGTGCGCTGGGCTGGACCGGGTGGCGCAGGTGCGGGCGCTGTGGCAGGCGGCAGGGAAGCGTGTGAGCGGCCGCGGGGAAGACGACGTTGTTCGGTTCGTCGGTGACGTTCGGGCGTGGGCGGACCGGATCGAGCAGTTGCTGAACCCGTCGAAGACGGTGCGGCGTATCTGGGGTGCGGCGTGCCCGCATTGCGAGGCGTCGATGACGGAGGCGTGGGTTGAGGATCAGCGGGTGAGGGTCCCTGCGATCGCGCTGATCCCGGAGGCGGAGGGCCGGGCGGCGGCTTTGGTGTGCGGGCATTGCGGGTGGGCGCGGCGTGTACCGGTTCCCGAGCGAGTCTGAGCCGTGCGTGCGCGAGGTCCCGGTGCCGGCGGGACGGTGCGTCTTCAGGTGAGAGCGTCGGGCTCAGTTGCGGTGAGGGCCAGGTCGTCGCTGACGGTTTTGGCGAGAACGCCGCGGAGTCTCGACTGGGCTGCTTCGAGTTCGTCGAGGCGTCGTCTCGTTTCGTCGTCGATGGTTCCTGCGGGAAGGCGCGTCAGGATTTGCGCGAGCGCGTTCCCGATGTCGTTCACGTGTGACTGCGTGGCGCTGTGGATCATGTCGGCTTCGTCGAGCCGGGCGTGCACGGCCGCGTTTTGCGCGGTGGCCTCGGAGAGGAACAGCTGCAGGCACAGCATGAAGATGATGGTGACGATGGAGCAGGCGGCAAGCGTGCACCAGATCGCGACGAACTTCTGCATCGGGGCCAGGAGTGCGCAGAGGATGAAGATGACGGTCGCGCCGGTGGCGATGGTCATGATGAGCCAGGGTCTACGTGGGTTTGGGGTATGTACTGTCACCATAGGGACACGTTTGGCACATGGGAACGGTTACACCCGTGAGCAGTGTCTCATTGGGAGTTTCGTTTAATCCCGGTAGCCAACTCTAGCAACAGGAGTGTCTGGTGCTCGTATTCTCGGCGTTCCTCCGCCGGCAGGTCCGGATCTGCGAGAACCTCCTCGATCGCGTCTATGGCTGCCTTGACTTTGCGGGCGCGAACCGCCCCGGGAGCGGCGATGTAACCGAAGTGGCGCAACACGGGGTCAGGGTCGAGGTCGAGCCCAAGGCAGAACCGGACGAGGTTTTGGCTGCGTGGCCGGTGGCCACCGGTCCGCTGCCAGTTGGAGATCATGGGACGGGGGACACCGGTCAGCTTCGACAGATCCTCAAGCGAGTGTCCGAACCGGTCTCGGTGAGAAACGACGACGGCACGGATCCAGTTGTTGATTGTCGGGCATGCTTCGATGAACCGCGGGTCGGTGGGTTGGTGCCCGTACTGGGTTGCACCGTCCGTCACGATCTCGTATCCTCTGTATCCTCGTAACACTTCCTGATTCAGGAAACGTTACGCCCCTACATGGCCGAGGTCTACCCTCAAACCGATCGCACACCGAGTGAGGTGCAACGATTCATACTTTCGGTTGATACTTAACGACATTCCGGGTCATGCACGCACCACCGACAAGCGGTACGGTTGCATCACTCGAACGCATCTCCCTTGTGGCCCACCAGGTCCGGTCAGACCGGACCACAAGGGAGATACCTACCTTGAGTACGGGCGCGCCGCGGATTGCAGTCCGCGGCTCGCCCGGCAATCAACTCGACTTCACCGAGAGGATGCCGTGAAGCCTTACCTTAGCCGAACCCGGCGGGTTACCGTGCTGTCACATTCGCGACAGCAGGGTGTCCCCCCAGTACAACCGGGAGGCCCCGCGTGGGCCTGAAACGACACGACTACACGTCCACCACTGGAAAGGCTTGGCACGCCTACTATCTCGACGGCCGCCAAGTGCCCGGCGTGACCACGATCCTCGACAAGACACTCGCCAAACCGAGCCTGATCGACTGGGCCGCGGCCAAAGTCGCCGAAGCGGCCTTCGACGCGTGGGAAGCGTACGAGCACACCGGCGACGTCACGTCCCTGTTCGCAACCGCCGACGAGCTCGCGGCCGTTCCCGAGCAGTACAAGCGCGCCGCGGCCGCACGCGGCACCCGCGTGCACCATGCCGCCGAGAAGTTCCTCCGCCACGGCACCGGCGGTATCGCCGCGCCGGACATCGCCGGATACATGCGGGCGTTCCTGGACTGGCACCGCGAGGTCCAGCCCGTCCCGGTCCTTATCGAACAGTCGGTGGCGAACCGGACCTGGCGGTACGCAGGAACGGTGGACCTCATCGCCGACATTGACGGCGTGCGCACCCTGCTGGACTTCAAGACCGGCCGTTCGCTCTACGTCGAAGTCGCCCTGCAGCTCGACGCGTACCGCAACGCGGAGATTTACGTCGACGCCGCCGGCGACGAGCAGTCCGTTGCCGACCTCGGCATCGAAGCGGTCCAAGTCCTTCACTTGCAGGACCACGGCGGCTGGCACGTGTACGACCTGAACGCGGGCCCGATCGTGTGGCAGGTGATGCAGCACCTCGTGTGGCTCTACCACCAGATGAAGACCGTGCAGAAAGCCGACTGGATCGGGGCGCCGGTCCGCTCCGGTTTCGCTGCGGAGGTGGAAGCGTGAGCGACGAACTGGCGACCACCGTCGAGCTGGTCCCCGAACCGGTTCCCGTGGAGCATCCCACCGACGAGTCCAACCCTGATGAGTCCAACGTCGCCGCGGCCGCGGTTGCCGTCCTGGAACGGCCAGCGGCTTTGGCCAACCCGGCGGTCCCTGCTGCCGCAGTGTCGCCGATGGCGCAGTGGGTCTCGGACGCCTCCGAGATTTACCGCATGTCGGTCAAGCTTGCGGCCACGTCGTTCGTGCCCGCTCAGTATCGGGAGATGCCGTACGAGGTAACGGCGGCGATCCTGACGGGCCTTGAACTGGGCATGCGGCCAATGGCGGCTATCAGGGCGATCGTCCCGATCCAGGGAACGCCGACGCTCAAAGCCGAGTCAATGCGCGCGTTGCTGCAAGCGGCCGGACACCGCATCCACTTGGTGGAGGCAACGCCGAAACGCGCGGTCGTGCACGGGTGGCGGAAGGGCCAGTTCGACCTGGACCCCGAAGTGTCCGTGTGGACGTTCGAACGGGCCGCGCAGCTGCGCCTGACAGGCAAGTCGAACTGGCAGAACATGCCGCAGAACATGCTTGTGGCGCGTGCGACGAGTGAATGCTGCCGGTTGACGGCTGCGGACGCGCTCGGCGGTATTCACTACTCGACTGAGGAAATGCTTGACGTCGAGCCGGACGAGCAGCCGAAGCGGGCGCGCAAGTCGCGGAAGGCTCCAGCTGCGGTTCCTGAACCGGCCCTGACGCCAGTGGACGTGCCCAGCGTGGAGGCTGAGGCCGTCACTGCCGAAGGTTCCGGCTGACTGACTCCGGGGCGGGCCGCGTGCCCGCCCCGGGGCTCAACCTTGTACGGAGCGGACTGATCCTCCCGGTCCAGCACCGCCTACCTACCTACCGGTGTTCCCATCCCCAACCCTTTCGGAGCACACCCATGACCCACAAACCTGCATCTGCAATTCGGATCCGCAAAAGGGACAGACGGTGGTTCGTCCACTGCGCTGTCCACAAGCACCTGCATGCCGAAGACACCTTCTCTGAAGCGATCGGGTGGACCACACGGCACTGGTCCGTCTTCCACTACCTGCCGGCGCTCATCCCACTGAGCAGCAACCCAACCGGTACGGGCCCGTTCGTGCGGCTCGGCGGTCCAACAGCACTACCTGTGAGCGCGTGACCGCCGTACTAGGCGCCCTCTCCTTTCCCTCAACTTTCGCTTCGGAGCACGAATGACAACCGAACACATCAAGGTGTACAAGGCCAGCGGGTCGTGGATCGCTGAATGCCCGTGCAACGCCTACCGCAAGTCGACACTCGCGTCGTCGGTGCACGACTGGGCGATCGAGCATCGCGACGAGCACCGGGCCGCGTTTCATCCGCTGCTCGCGCCCACCGACGCGCTCGACGTCGTCGACGTCACGGTGGAGGCGACGCCAGCGGATCCGAGCACGCTGTTCCTGCAGATCGACTTGGCCCCGGTGGCCGCCGGGGCGGGCCGGTGACGGCCGCGCCGGCGCTGCGCCGGTTCCTGTTCCCGGTTGACGCGGACTTGCCGATGTCGCTTGCGGCCACGAGGGCTCGTGACCTGCTCGCGTTCGCGTGCCTCGGTGACGGCGTCGAGCTCGAGTGCGAACCGCGGTGGGATTTCACTGCAGCGCCGTCGTCCCGGGAAGGGCTCGCGGTCGCTACGGCCCTGGTCGTGCCGGTCCCCGGCGATGAGGAAGGCCTTGGTGAAACGGCCCTCATGCAGCGGGCTGCGGACCGTCGCCGGTGGGCGAAAGCGCGCCTGCACGGGCGTGAGGTGCTGATCCGGCGGACGTACGACGAGGACTGGACCGCGGCGGAAACCGCACGGTGGTTCGGGATCAGCGTGAGCGACGTGTGCCGGTACGGCTGGCCGGCGACGTTCGAAGCGGGCGGCGTGCACACGGTGCCTTGACCGGGAGCATCGGGGTGTCCGGCACGCCCTGGTGTTGCTTGATTGTTGTTGCCGCGCAAGGTCTTTGCGGAGATCAGCGTCGGCGTTCGATTGTAGACTTTGGGGAGAAAATGACGAAGGTCAAGCGCGCCAACGCTTGACCTTCCGAACACGGAGAAGAGCCTAAGGAAGCTCCCCGTGCGACGTGGCGACAGGCCAACCGAGCGGCCTGTTCGCCCTACTGACGATAGCGCACTCCGGTACGTGTGTGCGCTGTCGATGGAGCCCGTAAGGGCCGCGTCGCCGGTCTCCCCTACCCAATAGGAGACCCACCTATGCAGACATTTTTGGAATCTTGGGGCAAAGCGGTTGCCCTGTCGGCTGTCGTTGACGACGACTGCGTCGCCGTGCCCGGTGCCGTCACGATGGCGTTGGCGGCCACCGGGAACCGGTTCGCGCTCGTTGTGTACGCGGCCCTCGTGCGCCGCGTCGGCGCTGGCGAACCGGTCACGTTGGGCGCGCTCGCGCGCGACCTCCGCGTCCCGCGCCGCAGTCGTGAGCAGCTGCGCCGGGTGGTGCAGTTCCTGTTCGACCTCGAGATGATCCCCGCGATCATCGCCGCTGATGCTGGGGTGTCCGTCGACGGACACGAGGCGGTGTTCCCTCAATGATGGCCCGTGACCTGCTTTTTCATGGCTGCGGCCCCGAAGGGGCCTCCTTTCTCCTTCCCCGGGCGGCGCGGGCCGCGACCCGTCCGACGCGCCAGCGTATACCTCGCGTAAGAGATATGTCGTTGCACTTCACGGTTGGCGGTGGGCAGTGACCGGCACGGAATCCACTCCCCCGCCCTTGGACGCCAGCGCGATCGAAGCGTGGGCCGAGGGCCTGTTCAACCAGATCATGGACCTTGAGGACGAACGAGCATACCTGCGCGAAGAAGCCCGCGTGTACCTCGCGGAGCGCCCCGATCATGCGCTCGCCGCGCTTCCGGGCGTGCTCGCCCTCCAGTACGCCGTCACCGCGCTCATTGACGAGGTCGACGAGCTGACCGAAGCCGCGAACGGAGGCCAGTCGTGAACGAGTCAAACGAGATCCACGTGCCGCGAGCGTTCACGCAAGCCCGCCTCACCGCGGAGGAGATTGCAGTGGCACTGCAAATCATGGAGGCTCATGCGGCTGGTCGCACTGTCACCGTCAGCGAGCTGCGAAACCACATTCCTGACATGGGACAAACTCGCGCGAGCAAGGCTCTCCGGAAGCTTCAAGAGCGCCGTTTCCTTCTCCGCGTTGCGTACAGCGACGAGAACGGCGGCAACCATCAGGTCGAGTACATTCTGACGCCGAACGGTGAACCACCCGTCCCCGAGCCCATCGACCCCTGGGAACCGGAAGGCCGACTGCACACCGTCTACCGATGCTTCGATGCCGCAGGAGATCTGCTGTACGTCGGCATGACCAAGGACCTTCAGCAGCGGATGAAGGCACACCAGGCACGTAGCCGCTGGTGGGATGAGTTCGACCACTGTGCTGAAGCGCAGTTCATCGGCCGTAGAGCGGCCGCAATCGCCGAAGCACTCGCGATCAGGGACGAAGCACCGAAGTTCAACCGGCGGGGGGTCATCACCGAATGGGCCACCGTTCGGGTCGAGCCAGCTCCACGAAAGGCCCGCATCTGGGAAGACAACGAGGTGTCGGCGCCGATGCTCGGTCGCCATTCGGAAGGCGGGTCACGGTGATGACCGACCTTGCACCAGTGGTCGAGTACCGAGGGCGGATCAAACCCGGCCGTCCTCAGTTCGTCATCACCATGGCTTGGATTGCCATGCACCCGTTGAAGACTGCCAAGTCGACCGAGTTGTACCTGTACCTGCGTGCGCACGTGGACGAGGCGAACCAGCGGTACACGGTCTGGCCGTCGAAAGCCGCCATGGCCGAGTTCATCGGCTTGAAGAAGCCCGAATCGGTCGACCCGCACTTGAATGCGCTCATCGCCATGGGCGCAGTGTCGGAGCCGAAGCGCCGCTGGGGCGCGGACGGGGCGAACCTGACGAACGTGTACGAGATCGAGACGACAGTCCCTGACGACTACAGAGGCTTCCTGTACATCAGCGAGTGGGATGAGGCCCGGCGGCAGCGGCAACGCGCGAAGCGACAGGGTTCCGGCACCCTCCCCCTCTCCACGGGGGAAGGGTCCGAACAGGGAGGAGAACAGACCCTCCCCCGCTCCACGGGGGTACCCCTCCCCCGCCGAGCTGGGGAAGCCCTCCCCCCGTCCACGGGGGACGAAGTAGAACTAGGGGAACTACAACCAGAGCAAGTAGAACCAGGTGTGTGTGTCGACGACGGCTCCGCCGCCGCGAACGCAGACCCCGCTACGTCTGAAGCGGACCGGGTGGCGACGATCCGCGCCGTCGTCCGAGGCGTGTACGGCGCGCCGCAGCGGGCGAGGCTCACGAAACCCGAAGAGGTCGCCGACATTCGGACCTTGACCGGCGCTCTCCTCGACCGCGGCTGGACGGTGGATGCGCTGGTTGCACAGTTGCGCCAGCGAGTGACGTGGAATTCGCGGACGGTCGCGTTCGGCAAGAACCTCATTCGCGGGCTCAAGGACGTGACCCCCCTGGAGCCGAACAGCGCCCTGGTCGACGAGTTCGCTGATCCAGACGAGCAGTCAGACGGTGAGGACGACCGCCGGGGAGGCGCAGCACCTGTTCCGTACGATGCGCCGTTCCTCGCATTCTGGGCGGCGTACCCGCGCCGCCGTGACAAGCAGGCGGCGTGGGACAAGTGGACGCAGCGCGTCGCTGAAGGCGTCGACCCGGAAGTCATCATTGCCGGCGCGGCACGGTACCGCGCTGAACGCGAAGGCGAAGACGCGAAGTACACCAAGCTTGCGAAGACGTGGCTGCACAACCGCTGCTGGGAAAACGCACCTGAACCGGTCGACCGCGCCTCGCAGCACGCCCTGCTGCAGCGCACCGAACCGCTCGCGGTTCGTCGACGCCGCGAAATCGACGAGGCCGTAGCGGCGTTCAAAGCGGACATGGATGCGGGCCCCGCCGGGATCGACCCACCGGCGTGGCCGGGCGGCGGGCACGTCATCGACTCCGAAGGCAGGCCCGCGTGATCGCCCCCGATGAAGTCGGCGACCTGCTCGCGGTCATCGCCGGCATTGACGCGCGCACTGTCGCGAAAGACGACATCGCGTTGTGGCTCGCCGCCCTGCAGCGGGAGCGCGTCACGCTGGCCGAAGCGCGCTGGGCCGTCATGGAGCAAGTGGCGAAGGAGCCCGGAAATCGCATGAACGTCGGCCATGTGATCGCCCGCGTCAAGGACCGCAGGCGGCTCATGCGTGAACGCCCCGGCGCCGGGGCGGCGTTGCAGGCGGCGTTGCGAGCTGTTCCCGCTGACGCACCCGACTACGGCGAACGCGTGCGTGCGCTGCTGCGCGGGCCTGTCACCACTGCAAGCGTTCCGCGGCCGGAGCTCGGTGCAGCGACAGCTGTCGATCGCATCCGCCGTGGGCGAGCGCTCATTGACGCTGCTCTCGCTGAACGCCGGAAAGCGGCTGCGGCCCCGGCAGCTGTGGAACCTGATCGGGAGCGTGACCATCGTGCCGCGGCTGCCGCGGCCGCGCACCGCGCGACACGCAAACGCAGCAGCGACCCCGCGCCGCTCGGCCAGGCCGTCATCGACACCGCGCGGCTTCTGCAGACACGACGCCACACCCAACCCGCCGAATAGGCCACGCGGGGCGGCCACCTGGCCGTCCCGCGTCCGACCGAGAACCTCACTTGGAGACACCACCGCATGCGCCACGACCCTGACGACGTCAACAGCACAACCACGTGGGTCCGCCTTTCGAACCGGACCGGGCGGGCTGAGATCAACACTGCGCTCGCGTGCCACGAGATCACCGAAGCCGAACATGTCGGCGCAGCCATCACCGTCGACGCCGACCGCAGGATCGTCATCGACCGCAGCGACCCGGCCGAACGGGTCACGTTCACGCCTGCGCACGTCGGTGTTCGTCCGCTGCCGTGGCAGTGGGAACTGCTCGCACGTGTCGCGGACGCACCCGCTTTCACAGGAGAGTTTGACCGGCTCGGGCAGATCCGGCTCCGCTTGACCGGCAGGCTAATCGACGCAGTGGGTTCGGCGATGCTCATTGACCGCGGCTGGGTCACCGTGACCGGCGGCCGCGGGACCGTGACCGCGATCGGGTACCTGATGCTGGCCCACCGGCTCGCGGCCGCGAGCGCTTAACCCCTCAGGACCTGTTCGCGCGCGTCGACAACGATCCAACATCGAAGCGACTACAACCCGCCTGAGCAGCAAAAACGCACGTCGAGGTCGACTAGAATTGAAGCAGCGCAAGGAAACACGACGAAAGGAACCAGGTGGAAAGTCTTCCGTACACGACTGCGGACTCTCCCGTCCGGATCGCGCACGACGCGATCCGGGCCGAACCGCGACAGCTCACCTGGGCTGAAGACGCCGCGCACCGCGCGATTGAGGAAGCGATCGAGCAAGCAGGCGCGAGCGAATGTCTCGCTGACGGCGTGCTCGCCCGCGCTGGCGTCGCCGCTGCCGCGCCGCACATTGCCGCGATCGTGCTTCGCGCTGCCGCTTCGGTCCTGGAACACGACGCTGTGAGACGCAAAGCCGTTGGCGCTGTACTGGACGGTGGATATGCCGAGAGGGTCCTGCGCGGTTTCGCCAACAAGTTCGACCCCGACGAGCAGGTGCTCGCCAGAGGCGGACATGGGTGTGCCCCTGGCCGGTACGGCCTGGACGGCGACCGTGGCTAACAGCAGCAGCATGATCGGCCAGTGCGTACGTACGACCTGGACAGCGCACTCGTCAAGCACTGGTTCCGTCGAACGGCCGCTGGCAACGGTTGAGGTTGCGGCGGCGCTCGCGGCGGTCGACAAGGCCGGTGGCACGGTCGCGATCGACCAGTGGCGGACGTTCTGGACGTACGGGAACGGCGGAGCGTTGATCCGGTACTGGCCGCGGTGGGTCCGTTCCGCTCCGACCGCGGGCACGTGGGCGGCGTTGCGACGCATCGCGTACCTGCCGCGGATCGACGTCCGCCGCGGCCGCGGTCTCCGCGTCGGGTACGGCTCGACATGGACGGCATCGAACACGACGTGGGCCATGATCGACCGCGGCTGGATTGAAGTCGACGGCGAGCACGCGGCCGTGACCGCGATCGGATGGCGAATGCTCACCGAGTACGGCTTCGACGAGGCGATCACGGCAGCCAGGCGGGCCGTGTGGCGCACCCGCAACGAAGCCTCATCCGACTCCCCGGCCGCGAGCGCCGCGTCCGAGATGGTGAGAGCCGCATGATCGAGAACGGCTACGACACTGACGCCTGCGAGGCCAACGCTGAAGCTATCCGCGACCTGGTCTACGAGGGCACCGGCCTCATCCCCATCGTGCACGAGCACACGGACGGCACCACGATCCGGCTCCTGACCGACCACACCGGCCGCGTCGTCGCGAGCTTCACCGACCTGCCTGGCATGGACAGCATGTTCACCGCGTTCACTGACGCTCCGCGGCTCCTTGCGTGGATGCGGGGCAGCGACATCCGGTCCCAGAACCACTGGCATCAGGTCATGAACGAACGCGACAGCCTCCACGTCGACAACGCCCGCTTGTGGGCCTCTATCGAAGCGTGCGAACACGACCATGTTGACGCTTACGCCCCTGAGGATGACCAGGGCGACGGTCTCGCGTCGACGGGCGCAACAACGACCTGACCACGATCGCACTACAACACTGAGAGAGCAACGCGAATGGACCTCTAACTGGGTAAACTTGAAGCACCACAATGGATTCTAACGATCGGGACCACCCCGTTGCACACCACACGCGAGACGACCGCTTCCGGCGGCCCCGCCGGCACCACACCGGACACGTGGCAACCCGTCGTGGCCCGCACCAGCACCGGCGCGACCGTCCGCCTGATCGTCGCCGCTGACGGCACGGTCATCGCCGCGTTCGGCGACCACCCCGGCGCAGATGCGGCCCTCACCCACTGCGTGAACGCGGCGACGACTATCACTGACCTCACGGCACAACTCAAGGCGGCCCGTGAACGCACGCACCAGCTCGAACTCGAATACGTCGACCTTGAAGACGACCGCGACCGTCTGCGAGATTCCATTCGCGAATGCCACGGACATGCCAACGGCACCCCGTAAACCAACGAAAGCAGAGGAACCCGATGACCACCACAGCAATCCCCCTGACCGACCTCGCCGCCATGCGCGCGCGCTCGGAGAACGCCTCCCCCGGGCCGTGGACCGTCGTCTCCGGCGGTCACGGCCGCTACGTTGACCATGACATCACCGGCCCCGCCCGAAGCGCACACCACGGCTTCTTCAAACGCGACGCGGAGTTCATCGCCCACGCCCGCGACGACATCCCGGCGCTCCTCGACGAATGCAACCGGCTCCGTTCCCGCATCACCGAACTGGAAGCCGACACGGCGTTCCTCGGCGCGCTGGAA
The DNA here is from genome assembly GCF_016918015.1 of Glycomyces sp. YM15. Classification (GTDB taxonomy): domain Bacteria; phylum Actinomycetota; class Actinomycetes; order Mycobacteriales; family Micromonosporaceae; genus Glycomyces. The sequence continues at coordinate 74,388 of NZ_JAERMK010000016.1, read as the reverse complement.
GCTGCGGGGGTCGACAACTGGGTCGGATACGACCACGCCCGAGCCCTGCACCGGGAGAACGCGAACTGACCAGCACTGAGGATCGCTCGGAACCGCCCACGTGGGCGGGCCTTCGCGCCGCCGCCCGCGCAGCCGGGTACTACCGCGACAGCGACAGCGTCGGCTACAGCACTTGGTACTACTGGGCAGCTACGGGGACCGGGCACTACACCGTCGAACTCGACCGGTCCCAGCCTGGCAAGTGGACGCTCACACTGCACCACGGCTACGACCGCGTGACCCTGCACGAACCAACCCCAGCGAAAGCGCTCGCGTTCGCGACGCTGCTGGGCATGTGCCCCACCGAGGTGCCTTCCTTCATTCCGGAGACCACATGAACCTGACTTCATTCCGCGCGACCCTCGTCATCGAACGTACCGCGGCGCGGGAGCGTGCATGAGCCTCACTGCGGTCACCCCGGCAGGGCCAGTCGACACGGTCGCGCTCGACCGGCGTCTCAACGGGGACCTGTCGGTGCCGATACCGGATCACGAACGGCCCGCCGCCGCATGGTGGCTCCGGCATGAGCGAGGCATCGGCATCACGCGCATCTGCGACGCGCTCGAACTGTCGGACGCAACCGTGGACGGCTACCTGGCCGCCATCGAACGCAAGCACCAGTAAGGAGGACCGATGTCGACCTGCACCGTCATGTTCATCGACCCAGTAGACCTGTCCACGCTCGCGCAAGCTGCCGCGGAAGCGTTCGCGGTACCGCTCGAGCAGATCGAAACCTGGAACGGCCGCCAGTTCACGTCACCGGCAACCAGCCCAGGGATCGCGCAAGTCGCCGCCTCACCGATGGAAGGGGTGTCTGCCGAGTTCGTAGGCTTCGACGCGTTCGCCGCCCACACTGGCGGCCTGGCCACGTTGCAAATCGCCATCGCGCTGGCAACGCGCCTGCAGCAGCGTGCGCTCATCGAGCCGGAAACCGCCGAAGACCACCGGTGGACGCTCGTGGCCACGAACGGCAGCTACCAGCACGTCATGGTCGACAGTGAACTGTTCGACGACGGCACGCTCGCGATCATCAACCCGGAGCCGTGACCGGGCCGCACAGGAACAGCTTGAAAGCTACTTGAAAGGCCGCAATGACTGTCGAAGCGGGCAACGACCTGCATAAAGACCCCGTCGATGCAACCAGCTTGAAGCTCAAGCTCTCATGGAAGCACACCTGGCGCCGCCCGATGCGATGAAAGGTGGAGGGCGGGGACACGGACTTCATTCCAGTTCCGAGCTGGCTGCCGGGGACCTTCCATACCCGCCCTCCATGGCCGCGAGTCCCTTGCGATCTCCGTCCGGCGCAACACCGCGACCGTACCCCGCCCCACCGACCACGAAGCGGCGATCAGATACGCGCGCTCACGGCAGCGAAGCGCTACCGCGGCGCCCACGCCTTCCGGTATTCCGGACGGTCCCGGTACTCCAACGCCAGGAGGCGCATCACCTGGTTCCAGGCGTCCGAGTTCTTCCCACCGTTCGCGTTCTGGTCGGCAAGCACCAGCTCGAGCAGGGCGCGCTTGGTCGCGACGCCGGCGAGGACACGTGCGGGGTCGTAGCGGGCGATGCTCGCGGCCGCGGCGAGGTCCAAGTCGTGGATGCCGGCCGAGTAGCCGCCTGTCACTTCCACGGTTTCTCCTTCAGGGTCCTCTACTGGCCAGGTTTCCTTCGTTGCAAGCCAGACCAAGGTGCCGTACTCGGCAAGTGGCAACTCGGTGTCGTCGGGCGGCATCCGCGGCACGGGGATCGGCGTTTCCTCAGGACCGCGAACCCACTGCCAGTGCACACCGCCGCTGACCAAGTCCTGCCCTTCAACCGGTGGGACCGAGCATGCCAGCGCCCACGCTTCATTAGCGTCGATCTCCGCGCGAATGAACGCCTCGATATCCATCCGACCATTCTCCGGGCGAATGCGCCACGCGTACTCCCCCGAGACGACAAGGGCGGCAGCCGAACGGCCGAAACTTGGTCGCGATGCCTGCTCCCCCCGCGACTACCGTCAACTCTCTGCCCCATCAGAACGGATCACCACCTTGACCACCGACACTGACCGCGGCGCGATCGCCCGCGCGAACACGATCCTGCGGACCCTCGACGGGTCCGGCGTTCACGGCCTTGCGATCCCCGGGGTGAGCGACCGGGATGAGATCGGCGTGTTCATCGAACCGGCCGAGCATGTCATCGGCCTCGCCGGCGCGATCGAACAGTACGTGTGGCGCGACCAGCCGGAAGGCCACCGGTCGCAAGCCGACGACTCCGAAGGCACGATCTACAGTCTGCGGAAATTCCTCACCTTGGTCGTCGCCGGCAACCCGAACCTGCTCGTGCCCCTGTACGCACCCGAATCGTCGGTGTATGCGTCGACGGAGCTCGGCGGGGAACTCCGAGCGCTCGCGCCCGCGGTCGTGTCCCAGCAGGCCGTCCGTCGTTTCCTCGGGTTCCTCGACAGTCAAGTGGACCAGCTCAAAGGTGAAGGCCGCAAGCACCGCATCCCCGTCCGGACCGAACTGATCGAGAAGTGGGGCTTCGACGTGAAAGCCGCCAGTCACGCCTACCGGCTCGGCGCCGAAGCAGTCGAACTTGCCGAAGACGGCACGTTGACCCTCCCGATGCGGTCCCCTGACCGAGAGCGGGCGCTGGCGATCAAGACCGGCGGCGTCAGCCTCGAGGACGTGTTCGCTGAGGTCGCTGACCTTCGCGCGCGAGCCGCCGCGGCACTGGACGCCAGTCGGACGCCGTTGCGTCCCTCTGCCGATGTGGAGCGCGTGTCGGCTTGGGCAGTGGCAGCGCACCGTCGCCACTGGGATGCTGCCTAGGGTTTTCAACCGGGCGATGCGGCATACGCAGTGACGCGCTCGGTTGATGCTCCGTCCTGCACTGTCGTTGCAGTGCAACACTGTGCAAAGTGTAGTCGCGACTACATTCGCGAATATCCCTTGGCCTGCAACAGGTACAGTGCGTTAAACTTGGAGACGCGCCTCCCGGTGCGAAGGTTACGGATACTTCATCAATTTCTGGTATTGACGCGATACACCCGTGGCCGCCTAATTCTCGGGAGGACTGACCTTTGCATAGTGGATGCCCGGTGCGCAGGCGCGGGTTACTTCTCCTGCTAAGAGAGTGACCCGGGTTCGAATCCCGGCCCGCCCGCAAGGGCGGGTAGCTCAGTGGCCTAGAGCGCTACGTTTCCCCGCGCCGACTTATTCTCGGGCATCCACTATGGCAACAAGGGGGTCCTCCCGCTATGCGGAAGGACCCCCTTTTCCTATGGCAAAGTTCAACAAGCCGACCACGCGCGCCGCGGTGACCTCCCCGGTCCGGACCGAGACGACCCCGTCCACGACCACGTTCGAAGGCGGTCCCGGCTTCGCGCGGGACGCTAAGTCGGAACTTTTCTTGCTTGCGGTCTCGAACATGGTCGGCGAAGCCACCTTCTATGAGCCTGCGGGCGACCGCGACTCCCGCTTCGCTGAACTGATCCGCGACGTCGTTCTAGTCGACCGTGAGTGGACTGTGCGGTTCCTCGCGTGGCTGCGCAACGGCGCGAACATGCGGTCGGCGTCTCTCGTTGGCGCAGCCGAGGCCGTCAAGGCCCTCATCGCGAACCCTGCCGCGTACCAGGAGGTGCGTCTCAACCTGGACGACGAGTTCAGCGCGACGGTAGTGCCGTCGACGCCGCGGCAGATCGTCGCTTCGGTCTTGCAGCGCGCGGACGAGCCCGGCGAGTTCCTGGCGTACTGGCACTCCCGGTTCGGCCGGAACGAGCCGAAAGCCGTCAAGCGCGGCATCGCGGACGCGACCCGGCGGCTGTACACCGAGTACGCGGCACTGAAGTACGACACGGCATCGAAGGGCCTCCGGTTCGCTGACGTCCTCAACCGGGTGCATGCGGTCCCCGGTGACACCCGCCAGGACGACCTGTTCGCGTTCCTGCAGAACCGCCGGTTCGACAATGACGTGCCGCTGCCCCAGTCGCTGGAGATGATCGCTGCGAACCGGCAGCTGCGCGCCGACGCTGCCGACAACCTGCGTGTCCTGCTGGACGCGGACCGGTTGAAGGCCGCCGGGTTCACGTGGGAGGACGCGCTGTCGCTCGCCGGTGACAGCGTGGACAAGGCCCGACTGTGGGAGGCCCTGATGCCGTCCATGGGTTACATGGCCGCGATCCGGAACCTTCGGGCCATGGACGAAGCCGGTGTGTCCGACGCTGCGGCGGCGACGCTGGCCGCGCGGATCGCCGACCCTGACCAGGTTCGCCGGTCGCGGCAGTTGCCGTTCCGGTTCCTGTCCGCGTACCTGGCTGCGCCGTCGCTCCGGTGGGGGCATGCGCTCGAGCGGGCTTTGGACACGGCGTGCGAGAACATCCCCGCGCTGCCCGGCCGGACCTTGGTCCTGGTGGACACGTCCGCGTCCATGGGGGCGAAGCTGTCGGCGCGGTCGCAGGTGTCGGCGGTGCAGGCCGCGGCACTGTTCGGTGTCGCGCTTGCCTATCGGGGCGCGAACGTTGACCTTGTCGGGTTCGCTTCCGGCACGTTCCGGCATGACATTCCCAAGGGAGGGTCGGTCCTGCAGGAGGTGCAGCGGTTCTGCAAGCGCGTCGGTGAAGTCGGGCACGGCACCGAGATTGGCGAGTCGATGCGTCGCTCGTTCAAGGGGCATGACCGCGTGGTGCTGCTGTCGGACATGCAGACGATGTCCGGGTACTACGGGCGGGACGTGAACTCGGCAGTCCCGGCGAACATCCCCGTCTACGGGTGGAACTTGGTCGGGTACGCGAACGCGGCCATGCCGACCGGGTCTGGAAACCGGCACGAGTTCGGCGGTTTCTCGGACGCGGCTTTCCGCTTGATCGGCCTGCTTGAGTCCGGGCGGAACGCCACCTGGCCGTTCTAGCGACAGCTAGACGCAGACGAGAGCGGGCCCTGCACACCTCGTGGTGTGCAAGGCCCGCTGCGTTCGCTGGCGTCCTAGTTCGGCGCGCTACCGGCGGGCGTGCGGTCAGGTTTCGCTCGGACCGCCAGCCAGATGCGAACGGATCCGTTGGTGTCGCTCGTCCTCGGCTGCAAGATGCGCCTCGTATGCGGCTTCGTCGGTCAGCGGGAGGTAGCAGCGCAGCGTCGAACTCGCATGGTGGCGCCCCTCGCCAATGCGGTCATCGGCCCAGCTGCTCACAAGCTCCGCGGCTTCTTTCGCGACGCTGTAGGACGGCATCAGCCAAAAGCCGAGCGGGCCGGCAAGCCAGGGACGCTGCGTCTTGAACACGAGCTTGGAACTCATGTCGTCCCACGTTTCCCAGTCGAGCTCGTCGAGCGGTGTCGTGGAGGGCACGTCCTCGTTCCGGTAGAGGCCGTCCCACGCGAGACAGTTGCCGGTGTTTCCCTCGACGACTCCGAAACCGTGCCCGTCTCCGTCCGTAAACAGGATCACTGCAAGGCGGTGGCTCACCTCGCGGTTGAGCTTGCGATGCAGCGGTGGAACGGACGGGTGAGTGAAGTGCACGTTCATGTCCACGACCTTACCGAGCGCGTCCGCGGATTCAGAGCCGACCTGTTGCCATTGCGTCGCTTGCGTCTTCGGGAACAGCGGCGGCGGGATCGTTACTGCGGAGCGCCGTGATGGTGGCTCCCAACAATGCGAGCACAATCGCGAACTCGAATCCGGGCACGATCCAGGTGAGTACCGCAATAAGCGCGAGCGCTGACGCGCCGGTCGCGGCCGTGACGGTCCACAAGTTCACGGGGATGCGTGTGCGCTGGTGCACGCGCGCAATGCTGCGGAGGAGCGCCTGTACGAGGGTGCCCGCGAACCGGTGCCAGCGCGTGCCGGCCGCGGGGCGCCGGGTGCAGCGCCGACAGGGACCACCGGTCGCGTGGGCGCGGCCGACGGTCGCGTACGTGATGAGCCCAGCGGCGATGAGCGCCCATTGGGCCAGGCCGAGCGTGAGGTGAAGCGCTGGCCAGAGGGCAGCGGCGGTTTCGGTGGCGGCGGCCGCAGCGAGCGCGGGGCTGAGCAGTGTTCCGGCGCAGTGTCCGAGACGAACCGCTCGAGCGGCAGAAGCTGGTGTGCGAGTCATGGTTGGCAGCGGTCTTCTCATATCGGGAGTTGGTCATGGGCGCGGCCCCGCCCGTCGAAACGGGCAGGGCCGCAAAGGCGCAGGGGCTAGGAGCTGAACGTGCGGAACAGCCGCTCAGGTTTGGGCCGTACGGCTTTCCACGCATGCAGTTCCACTGACCGGTCGCGGCCGTCAAAGAGCAGGAACAGGCCTTGCTGGACAGTAGGGTCCGGTATCTTCCGCACCTCAGCCGAGAACACGGTCCGGTCGGTCAAATGCCGCAGCCGGTCAAACTCGCTCCGCAAGGTCTCCACCACAGCGCTGGCCTCTTGTTCGAACCGGGTGACAGCGTCGCGGTACTGCTGGTAGTACTCGTCGGGGATCTGCTCGATGACCGCTCGTGAGGGGGCTTCGAAGTCACCGTCGAGGTCGAGAATGTCCGACCACGGGCAGGAAAGCATCCTGGCGAGCACCTTCACGGGGAAGTGCGGGCCGAACTTAGCGATTGCTGTCCACCGCCACACGTCCTCAGTGCCGATCTCGCCGACGACGGCGGCAAGCCGCACATAGTCTTCGTTCTTGACCTTGACGCGCAGACCGGACTCGTAGCGGATGACCCAGCCTTCCGACTCGATGCCGGTCACGGGCTTACCAGTCAGGTCAAGACCGGCGGCGGCTCGCCGGGACAACTCCAGGAACGTCACCGGCGGGAACGCCGTAACGACTGACCCGATCCCCTGCCAGTGTTCGGCAGCTTCCGCAAGTCGCAACTCCGACCCGTCCGAACGAGTCGCGCCGAGCAGCACGAGGTCTTCACGCGGGCCGTAATCGACCACGATCCGGTTGAGCGGGTACACGGCCTCGGCGAGGTACACGACGCCAGGGATCAGGCGGCTGGTGTCGGACTTGTCAAGCCACGCCTGCGCCCATTGCGCTTGCGCGGACTCAAACGTGCTCCGCGTGGCGACCCGCCATGCGCCCTGGTACCAGAAGATGATGGCGAGGGACCCATCGACTTTTTCGTACACCTCGAACGGCTCGTCCGGCAGCGGCGGGGCGAAAGCATGGCCGCGGTCGTGCTCATGTGCGTTGAAGATCTTCGCCCACGGGCGAGCAACGACTTGCCCGTGGTCGTCAATGACCAGGCCACGGGCAGCGGTCGTGATCGGAGTCCACGCCCACGCGTACTGGCAGGCGTTCGTGTAGTTGTACACGGTCAACGGCAGCGTGGGGTGCCACCGAGCGGTAACGAGACCGTCTCGAATCGCATCGTTGAGTCCATCAAGGACAGTAGAAAGAGCGAGCATGACTGGGGCGTCCTTCGCATTGAATCGTTTGAGGTGTCTCAATTCTATGCGAAATGCTCATCATTTTCCCAGATCATTTGCGAGTTGTAGTCGTATCGTGGTGTGATCTACTCGAAGAGGAACTACGTGCGAACTTGCCACGATGTGACAGTCTCAATTAGTCGGTGAGGCTTCCATTCCTCGTGATTTCGCCTTGAAGCACACCAGTGCGCCGCAGGTGCAATACGACGGCGTCAATCCGGGCATCCGCGTTCATGAAATCCCACCAGTGCAGGTCATGTCCGCGAGCAGTGTCGGTGACCGCGAGCGTGGACACGCCTTCAGCGATCACCGGTGTGCGCCCTGCTTCGTGCGCGAACCCAACCCCACCGATGTAGAACGTCGACCGGAACCGGCTCGCCGTCCACTCGTCCAAGACCGGCAGGTCCGCGATCCGAAGCGGCGCCGGCGGACACGGCCAAACGCGGACTGCCGCTCCGGTCTCCTCATCAGGGTGGACCACGATGAGCCCCGGCGCCCACACGACCTGGACGTTCAGGAACAGTCCCGCGGCACCGGGCCGCAGGGCAAGTCCGCGCGACGCCCCTGCGACTGGATGTCGAAGTGAACGGTCCAACTGCACGCGAGCGCCAACGTCTACATACTCGGTCTCGCCCGCTCCCAGTTCGGAGACGGTGATCCACAGGTGCAACCCTTCGGGCACCGTCCCGTTGAAGATGTCGGTGAACACCGAAGTCGGAAATGCGGCACGGTCACGGTCAGCCCACACCGGCTGGCTGTTCATTGCCTCCACGGTCCGCGGGTGGTTGAGCAACACCATGGTCTTCGCGAGCCACCGCGCGAACCGGTCCGCCTCGGCTTGATCAAGCGGTGGTTGCTGCTCCAGGGGCAGCAACGCGTAGTCGGTGCGGCCCTTGTCGTTTCGTAGCGATTCGATGCCGAACAGGCGTTTCGCAGCTTTGTGACCATGCGTTTCGAACACGGTGTCAAGCTGTGCATTGTGCACCTTGCAGCAGGGCAGCTTCGCGTACGCGGGCTGGGTCGACTCGAGCTCCAGGCCCGACCTGGAATTCCCGGCTGAATACGGCCCTCGCGGCCACACGTGGCTAGTGAAGGCACGCATGAGCCAGTTCGGAAGCACATGCTCGCCGTGTCGGGAGCTCAGATTCGAACACCCGGGCGCAGCGCACGTCTCATCGTTCAAAGCCATGCGTTCATGATCGCAAGACTGTCACCAGGTTTACCGTGTCGGTTCGTCCGAAGAGCGGAGAGGTCAACGCCCACAGTCAACGTCCATCATCACGCCGCGATCGCAGACGCGGCACCACTGGCGTTCGCCAGCAGCGTGTCGTACGTGTCCTCGACGCGCTCGAGGTCGAATCCGAACGCGGTCACCCGCTCATGCAGCAGTGCTTGCGTGGCGATCGCGTCGGCATCCTCACCGATCATGACTTCCGCTTCAAGGAACATTCCGAGGCCTTCCACGTCGTCGAGGCAGATCACGATCCCGTCGACGGTGGCGGCCCGGCGGGTCTTGCGGATGCGGACGGTCGGCCGGTAACCCATGATGAGGAGCGCTTCGTGCATGGCGTCACGGTCGAGCACTTCGGTTTCCTGCTCAAGGCTGGCCATGCTGTTGACCCGGGGCTCCTTGACCGTGAACCACGTCCGCGTCCCGTTCTCGGTGCGGAGGCGCGCGAACGTGTATCCGACTTTCGCCATGCCGTGCCTCCAGCCAACTTCGGCGTACGCCTGGTCATCCTGGAGCTTCGAATCGGACCAGATGGCCCCGTGGCCGGCGAGGCGGGCGATGACGAGTTCGGCGGGGTCGCCCAGGCGGTACTTGCATTCGACTTCGTGACGCATCCGGTAACGGTAAGCGCTGGGGCCGACACTCGCTCACCTCGGGCGTCCAGATGAGACCGTACCGAGTTGCCCAGGTGACCGGGGCCCGGTGGTGCGCGTTGGTGCCGGGCGGCGCCGTCAGGCCTGCACTGGGTACCCGTTCCGAATGAGCAGGTGCACCGGAAGGGTCACCCGCGCATCGTCCACGCGGCCCGCGGGAACGGCAACGACGGTCGTGCTCGCGCGCTGGCGTCTCGCCGCCGCTGGCGGTTTCGCCCAGGCCATGCCCGCGGCCGCATCCGTTTCTGAGGCGCGAACCCATACAGCACCGGCCGCGTCGATCACCCAGTCGCCGGGCTGCCACGGCCCGCTGTGAACGTCAGGTTCGAACTCCACGCGGTTGCCCCGCGCGAACCCGTGCGCGTTCCGTGTCGCCTGCATCTTCGCCGAGGCCGCTGAGGTCAGTTCCTTATAGTGCTTCCCGAGGGTTCCTGTGTGCGCCTGACCGTCATTGTCGACCACGGTCGCGCAGAGCCGCATCTGCCAGACGTCGCCGATCTTGGTCGCTTCGGCGACAATGGCTCGCACGTGCCCTGGACCGGCGTCGGGGTCGCTGTACATGTCGGCGCGCAGGCCCTCGTCGCCTGTCGCGGGCGTAATCGACTTCCAGTCGGACGTGTTGAAGCGTTTACGGAACGCGTCATGGTCGCATCCAATCTCACCGTTCCCGAACTCGATCATCACACCACCTCACCCGTTCACGGTGGACTCCCACGCGCGCAACACCTTGAGCAGTCAGCGTACGCATGCGAGGCATAGGGGCGCCATCCCCCGCACAGGCAGCTCGTTCCGGGGTCATCCACTCCGAACAGAGGCGAGCGCGGCGTCGAACGCTTGCGCCCATGGGAAACGGTCGAGGTGCCGAGCGCCCTCATGCGGGCGGTGGCTGGGCACGTCCAGGATCGTGACGCCCTCAGCGGCCAGCGCTTGGACGGCGCGCTGGTAAGGCGCTCTCCCGGTCAGGGCGGTATTCGCGAACGGGGCGATGACGGTGGGCACGCTGAGACCGATGCATTCGGAGGCGACATCGAGAGCGTACGTGTCGGTGATCCCGGCGGCGAGTTTGCAGATGGTGTTCGCGGTCGCTGGGGCAATCACGACCGCGTCCGCTGCGGGCCGGTCCCGGCGGGGTGTTCCCGGTTCCCGGTGGGTCGTGATTACCCGGTGGCCGGTGGCGGTCTCGAGGCGTTCGCGGTCGATGAAGCGGGCGCCCATGTCGGTGGCGATCACGTGGCATTCCCATCCCCGTGCCGCGGTGTGCTCAGTGAACTCGTGGGCGCGCGCTGCTGGGCCTGCGCCGCAGACGATCAGGTAGACCGTGCTCATTCAGTGATCTCGTTGACGTAGGCGCGCACGAAGAACGTGGCCACGGTCGCAGCGTGCAGGTGGCCCTCTTTCGCCACGTCGCCTTCGATCCCGCACACGACGTGCACATGGACTCGGCCGTCGACGACCTCGCCAGTGCCGGTGAGTTCGCCGCGCTGGTCGTACGTGGTGATGTCGTCCTGGAGGGCGTTGTGCGCTGGCATGGTCGAAATCGTAAACGCGTCAACGCCGCCCACTAGGGTTATGGCCGCGTTGCGGATGCCGCGGTCCGCTACCGCCTGCTGCAGCTCCTCGAGGACTTCACCGGAGCGGATGTCAATCACGATCGTCACAAGGTGCTCCCGAGTTGAGGTCGGTGGTCAGGTCTGCTTGGGAGCGAAGTAGTCCACGAGCATCGCAGTAACCCACGAAGGCTGTCCCGTCTCGCCTTGCGGACCCATCTCGGCAAACCAGGGCTTAATGTCCAAGATGGGGGTGCCGTCTACAGCGTCGAGGTCTTCCACGTGCAGGTCAAGTCTGTCGACTTTGAGGAGTTTGCAGCGGCTGACGCCGAGCCAGTTGACGCGCCGCATGTTCCGGTGACCGAACACGCCGACTTTCGGCCATTCGGGGTTGTCGCGGGCGGCGCGAGCGCCGAAGTGCAGGTCTGCGGGGTCGGTCAAGTGGAAGTAGAACACGACTTCAAGGTGGGTGAACTCTTCCAAACCCCGAGTGGACTCTTCGTCGAACCGCGGGTCGTCAATGCGGATGATCGACTTCGTGCCGCCCCAGTAGTCGTCCGTGGGTTGCTCTCTGCCGCCGATGACGTGGGCGACTGGTCGGACGGTGAATTCCTCTGGCATGCGACTCCTTGGGGTGCTCAGAGTTCGAGCGTAGGCGCTCTTGCCGGGTGCCGGTTCCTCTGGTCCTGACATGATGGCAGCTTCGTGTCTGGTGCCGTTGCGTATATCAGTGCAGTATCGGTGTATGCGCATACTCGTTTTGGGCGGCACCAGGTTTCTCGGCCGTGCCGTGGTCGACGATGCCGCCGGACGCGGCTGGTCGGTCACCGTGTTCAACCGCGGATCCTCCGGGCCTGCACCGGAACGGTGCGAAGCGGTGCAGGGCGACCGTCGAAACGTGGCCGACCTTGCCCGACTGGCCGGGCACGGCCCGTGGGATGTCGTTGTTGACGTTCCTGGCGTGATCCCCGCGGAGGTTCGCGACGCCGCCCGCGTCCTGGCCCCGCTTGCGGGCCGGTACGTGTTCGTGTCCACGGTGTCGGCCTACCAGGACTGGCCCGCCCAGCCGGTCGATGAAGGCTCGCCGCGGCGCGCTGGCGACCCGGACGTGGACGTGGCGTCGTGGGACTGGGGAGCGGGCGTGTACGGCATATACAAGGCCGGTGCGGAGGCCGCCGTGGAGCGGGAGACGGACGGCCAGGCGCTCATTATCCGCCCCGGCGTAATTCTCGGCCCGTGGGAGTACTCGGGGCGGCTCACGTGGTGGCTGGAGCGCATCGCCGCTGGGGGCCGTTTCGTTGCCCCCGGCGATCCGGGCACGCGGATCCAGCCTGTTGACGTTCGCGACGTTGCCGCGTTCGTCCTCGACCACGCGGCCGCCGCCAGCACGGGCGTCTTCAACCTCGCGGCGCCGCTCGACCGCGACACGTTCGGCGGCCTCATCGACGCGTGCCTCGCGGCAACTGGCGCTGCCGGCGCACCGGTGTGGGTCACTGATGCCCAGTTGCAGGCTGCCGACCTTCGGGAGTGGACGCAGCCGCCACTGTGGCGAACCGCCACGGGAACATGGCAGGTCGACCCGTCACGGGCGCTCGCGGCTGGATTCGCACCGCGGCCGCTCGCTGACACAGTCAGGGACACGTGGGCGTGGATGCAGGACGGCGGGGAGCCGTTCGAGGATCCGCGGGCGGCAATGCACGCCATCCCTGTAGCGATCGAACGGGTTCTGCTGGCGACCGCTGCCGACGCGGCCAGTCTCGCTTCGGGAGCGAAGTAGCCCCAAGTACTGGTGGCTTTGGAGGGAGGCCACCTGCCGTGTAAGTCGAGGTTCAGAGCCCCTCAACGGGAGTCTCACGCGGTCTAGGATCGGCGAGTGCAAACGAACTTGGTCAGATGCGCAAGCTCGCTCGCGAAGCTGAACCTGGGAACGACGCTGCCTCGCCGATGGCGGCATGTCGAGGCGGTGGCCGCCAAAGCCGACGCGTTGGCCGCCACACTGCCTGATCCACGTGACCAATCGGTCCTTGTCGCGTCCGCGGTCCTGCACGACGTCGGCTACGCCCCGAAGGTCGCCTCCAGCGGCTTCCATCCGCTTGATGGCGCGCGCTGGCTTCGAGCGGAACGTTTCGACGACCGCGTCGCCGCCTTGGTTGCGCACCACACGAACGCGCTCGCGGAAGCGGAGCTCCGCGGCCTGGACAAGGAGCTGTCCAGTGAGTTCGTTCGAGAGGTCGGCCCTGTGGCGGACTTGCTCTGGTATTGCGACCTGACCACCGGGCCTGACGGGCAGGACGTCACTGTCGAGGAACGCGTTGCTGAAGTCCAGGAGCGCTATGTGCCCGGTTCGGTCGTCTACGAGTTCATCAGCGCTAGCGCGGGCGAGTTCTTCGACGTTGCCGAACGTGTTGAGGCCAGGCTGCAGGAGCGCTAGCCGATATACGGGTCGGGTCGATCGGCGAAGCCGTGTTCGATCCGCAGTCGCATCGACGGGTTAATCGGCAGGGCATCGAGTTCGCCAGCGCCCACCCAGGCGACTTTGACTGATTCGGCGCTGGTGGCGAGCGAGCCTCCGACCGGTTTGCCGCGGAACGCTATCGAGAACTGCTGCCGCACTTCACCGTCGCTGTATTCGATGAGGTGCCCGGGGTCGGTGTAGAGGCCGATGACACCGGTGATTTCGATGTCGAGGCCCGTCTCCTCCTTCGTTTCGCGGACCGCGGTGTCCGCTATGCGCTCACCCAGGTCGTGGCCGCCGCCGGGTAGGGCCCAGTCTCCGTTGTCCGACCGTTGGATGAGCAGCACCCGCCCCTCGCTGTCGGTCACGAACGCGACTGTCGAGGGCACGACGCTGTTGGGCGCGGGCGCGTTCGGGTTGTTGATGTGGTCGATTCGGCTCATGGCCTCACCTTGCCATGGTCGCCGGTCCAGACGTCACGGGCGGCGCTCCAGACCCGGTCGAAACTGTCAGCGTAGGAGGAGAACAGTGCACCACCGGCAAGCCTGCGCAGGTGGAGGATCGGGGCGTGTGCAGCAGGGAAGCCATACAGGTGGGTGTTGACCAGCATCTCGCCGTCGAACTGATAGATCGAGTTGTACAGCGTCGCGGTGTGGAAGCCGACGAAGACACCCTCGGTCCCTTGCAGTTCCTGATAGAAAGCGAGCACGTTCCGGATCTTCGCTGCAAGCGCGTCCCCAATGCCTTCCTCCCGGCCGCGGACCGCCACCGCTTCGCAGTCGGGGTCGCCGAGCAGGATCGTGATCTTCGTACCGGCTGCGGCTTTCCGTTTGAGGCCCGCGATCAGGTGCAAGTCATGCTCGGGTAGGAACAGCCCGGCGTATACGAGGATGCTGATGCGTTCAGTGGCGTTGTCGAACAGTCGCTGCCACAGGTCAGGCGGTACTTGATAGCGGCGCGGGTAGGTGGCGACGATTTCGGACTGCGACACCCGAGCCTGACGCTCGGCGGTGTCGATACTCGGCCACAGGTATTCCTCAGTCTCATCGAGGATCGCTGCGACCGTTGAACGGTGGCGCGGGTACGGCGTCCGACTGCTCGTGATCCAGCGCCGCACGGTCTTGTCATCGACTTCGATTGCGGCAGCTAGAGATTCGGGAGTCATTCCCGCCGCCTGCAGCGCATCTTTCAACCGTTCGTTGGGCATGGGGCCTCTTCCTCAGCTGGGGACGACTTCTGGCATTGAAGACGTCCCTTTGCGTCCCATTGTGTAGTTCAGTCGTCCTGTCCCGTCAACCACCATGAAGGAGACCGACACCCCGGCCCGGCCACGCGACGGAGACCATCAATGAGACTCCCCGGCACTGCATGCGAAGCTTCAGCTTCCAGCCGCCGACGAGGCTCCCTTTCCAGTGCCCTCACCTGCACGGGCGGCTTTGACCGACCCTGTGTAGGTACTGGTGTCGAGACGATCGGCAAGTCCGAACTCCTCAAGCACCGCACGGATCTCCGCGAGCGCAGCGTCAACGGCGTCCGGTTCGCACACTGTCTCAACTTCGAGGAAATACCCGTCGAGTTCGGGGACAGTCACGAGCGTGGCCAGCATCGATCGGCCAGCGCGGTCGAACCGGTAGTTCACACAGTGCTTCGTCAACGCCACAAGGATGACCATGCCCAGGCCTGTCAGCATGGCTGCGACCGGTTCCGGGGCGGCGACCGTGGTCTCGTGTTCGGGTTTGGATCCGGAGGCGTCCACGGCAGGCTGCTTGTACGTGAGGAGATGGCGGGCGCCGGCGGCCGTCTCGATCGTGCGGAGGCGCACTTCGGTGCCTTCGGCGTCGAGCTGGTGGCTGGGCCAGTCGAAGTACGTGTCGCGGTAGGTGGCGTTCTCGGCGTCGGCGAGTGCCGCGAGTGCGGCGCGGACGCGGGCGGGTTTGTCAACGCGGGCTTTGAGTTCGGCCTCGATCACGGTGGTCGCTTTGAACGGTCAGGAGCGTTCGGCGCCTGCCGGCCAGAACCGGCGGACGGGAACACCGCGAGCTTCAGCGGCCGCTACCGCGTCAGCCGTGCCGCCGTGTTTCCACGCTGGGGACGGCTGTCCGTCCCACACGGCCCACAGGACGTCGATGGAGTCGAGCATGGCGGCGTTCGCTGCTTCGTACGCGTCCATCGAGGAGACATCGGCGGCGTAGCGGACGGTGTGGGCCTGCTGGACGAGCGCGTCGAACGTCGGCAGGTGCGATTCGCTGACGCGGGTGTCGCGGTAGTCGGGGGCAGGCAGGAGCGCTTCAAGGATGCTGCCGGTGTCCAGGACGGCTTGGGCGAAGATGGCGTCGGCGCCTTCGGCAAGGCAGGAGACGCCGACCAGTTCGCCTCCCGTGCGCTCAGATTCGGTGAGCGCGGCCAAGAATGTGTCCCTGATGAGGTCTGCAGTGTCCGGTGACAGGTTCATGTGTCCGGTGATGCCGATGCGCACCATGTTCTCCTCAGTGTTCAGCCAGGACCGATTCCAGTTCGGCGACCGCTTCGACACCGGTGAACGGGCGCGCGGCCGCGGCGATCTGCCACCGGTAGCTGTCGAGTCGAGCCGAGTGAACGGTCCGGCCTGCTTGCAGTGCCTGCATAGCGTAGCGGGCGGCTTCTTCGGGGCGGCTTGCGGCGAACATGACGAGCGCGCAGTGGGCGAGATTGAGCGAGTTGCCTCGAGGCCCCGGTTTCGCGAGCGCGGCGGTGCGTTCAGCGGCGGCCGCGGCACTGCGATGGTCGGCGGTCAGGCGCAGGCATTGGGCTATGCGTCCGTCGAACCAGCCTTCACCGACGTGGGCGATCCACGCGGGGGCGTCGACGCGGTCGGCCCGGTCGAAATTGGTAGCCGCTGCGTTGATGGCGCGGGAGGTGGCTTTGGCGTCGCCAGTGAGTGCGATGCCGTGGGCGAGCGCCATGCGCGCTTCACCGGTCAAGGACCAGTCGCCGATCGCCGCAGCCGCACGGACCGCACCTTCGGCGGCGTTCACGGCTTCGTTCGCGTCACCGGCGATAGCGGCCCGGTTCGAGATCGCGATGACGATTTCGCACTCCAGGGCTTTCAAGCTCGCCGTATGCGCGATGGTGCGGGCCTGGTCGAAGTAGCGGCGGGCCGCCGATGCGATGCCAGCATCGAACGCGGACCATCCGGCGACCAACGCAAGTTCGGCGACGACGGGCGCAAGAAGCTGGCGTTCCGCGTCGGAGCGGGCCCCGGTGAGCGTCGGGTTCGCGAGGTTGTCGAAGTACGCGGCGATCGAATGGTGGGCGTGGCCGCCGCCGTGCCGGTTGTCCAGGTCGCGAAGCGTAGTCGTCATCGACCGCATGACGGCAGGGTCGATGCGTGCCGCGGGCGTGGCTTCATCAATGTCGGGGAACACGGCGCCCGCGAGGTTCAGGGTTCGCAGGAGCGACCGCCGCTGGGTCGGAAGGTGCGTGCTCTCGGCGAGTTGAGCCAGGACACCGGAGGTGCCCAACTCGTTTTCAATGGCTGCCAGCAGCGCCTTCGAGGGCACCTTGTGGCCGTTCTCGATGTTCCTCAGGTGCGATTCGGAAGTGTGGCAAGCGCGCGCGAACTCGGTCCGCGAGAACCGGCCAGCTCGCTCACGCAACGTTCGGATGGTACGTCCGAGAACGCGTCCGTTCTCGCTGACCGTCATTGCCGTTCCTCCGCATGGAATCGAATGGAATCGCTGCAGGCCTGGTATATCCGCAGGCTCCTGTTCCACACTACAGAGATGGCCTCATGCAGGTTGGCGCCCATCGACGGCGCGGACGGCCTGCTGATTCGAAACGATATGGGCCACCTGGCTGTCCAACCAGCCTGGCGGCCCTGACCACGAGAGAGGAAGCCTCCAGTGGCTGACATCAGAGTAGAAGGTGAACCTGCGGCAGGGCAAGACTTGACGCGGATTCCGGACCGAATGCGACACATCGACGAGTGGAGCGCCGGCGGCCTCAACTTTGAACTGTGGGTCGACGTTCATGCAGGGGACGGGCGCCTGCTCGCCATTCCTCGCGGGTGTGTGTGCGCTGCAACGATTGCGGAAGCCAACGAAGCGTTCACCGTGTCGTGGACGGGTGACCTCGACCGGCCGGAGTCATTTCTGCAGGAGCAAGCGGCGACCGCCGCAGCGGTGTACCGGGGGCAGCGGTAATGGACGCCGACACTATCGGCAAGTTCGCGTCCCTGAACCCTGTACTCGAATCGTTGGAGGCAGGGCAACCGGAACGACACCTTGGGACGCTCCGCCCATCCAGCGCCGTCCTGCTGACGCTGCATGCCACCGGCCCGGAAACAGCGGTCATCCGCCGGCACCGCAGTTCCGAGCGCGGCCCCGATGTTGCTGCGGCCCTCAGTCACTCGGCAGGGCACATCACGGCGTTCGAATGGGACCAGTGGCACAAAAAGCACCGACACGACGATGGCGACAGCGAAAAGGGCGGCGCGGGGGCGTGGATGGACCGCGCCGAAGCATGGGCTGCGGAAACGATCGCTGCGCACTGGACCGGGCAGGCGCGTTGACCCCGTGACGGTTCTAGGCACGTTCGAGTTCGGCGACTGGGTGATCGAGGTCGAATCCATGAAGTCGCTGTGGGGCTTGGTCCTGTACTGCAAACGCGTCGACGTGGACCCGCCCGTTCCCGTTGCCGAGCGCGGCGTAGGCGGGCTGCGGGTCACGTCGTGGATCGACATTGACGAGCTCGAGTTCAAACGGGTGCTGCTTGACTTCCTCGCCGTAACACCGATTGACATTGGTACCTGACTTTCCTCCTGGTTTGGGCCGCCGCCTCCGAGCGGCGGCGGCCCGCCCCTCGTCTCCCGCCAGCTCCCCCGAGCGCGGCGGGTGCGCCCGCGTTCGGGTATATGCCGCGGGTGAAGGCCCGGCCGTGTCGCCCACCAAGCACCGGCCGGGCAACTTCTTTTCTCCTGCGCAGTCGTGAACGATCGCCATCGAACGTCGCAAAGAGATATTCCATCACTGACTACAAGGCAGCAACAACCTCACCACAAAGCGGTCTTGACCTGGGGAAACACTCGATATCGGCGATAGAATTGCGGAAAGGAAACAACGCTCACCCCAAGGAGATCCCCGTGACCGGTCTCAGCATCACTGACGAACTCGCAAACGAATACCTCCGCGCACTGACCGATTCAAATCGTCCCTTGTGGCTCCTTGACATTGACGGTGTCCTGCGCGCGTTCGACGCCGACCCGGACTGGCCCGAATTGCCCCGCACCCGCACCAGTGCAGGCTTTTCCGTGAAGTTCGCACCGTCGCTCATCCACTGGATTCAAGACCTCGTCCGCGAACAGGCCGTAGACGTCATCTGGTCGACCACGTGGTGCGGACGCGTCGACCGGATGCTTGACGTGTTCGACCTGCCCGGCTACTCCCCCGACCCGGCGAAGGCCCGCACCGTCGAAGCGTGGAACTGGTACTGCAACGGCGAGCCCGCGATGCTGCTCAAACTCGCGTCGCTGCAAGTCGCCCTCGACACCGGGCGACCCGTCATCCACACCGACGACCATGTCGCCGTGAACTTCGAGGGCCCGAACTACCTGGCGATCCGGCCCGACTCCGAGCGTGGCCTGTCCCAAGACCACATGGTCCGCATCGCTGACTTCATCAAGACCCACCAGTAGGCGGACCGGCCGGGCCGCTCCCCAGCGGTCCGGCCGACACTCCGCCACCACTGCTCCCCCATCGATCGAGGAGGCCGACCATGGAACCTGTCATCGTGTACATCGCGAACCTCGGCAGCGACACTGCACCATCCGGGTACGTGACGTTCGCCGACCAGGCAGAAGTTCGGTTCATGCATGTGGACGGCGTCGGCCTGGCCGTTCTCCCGCCGTTCGACGGGCCTGCAGGACCGGAGCATGTGCGGGTTGCTCAGGCGGCGCTGGCAGCGGAGTTCCCGACTGCCGGACCGTAAGACACGGAGACCTCACGCCAGCGGCCCGGTCCAACCGGGCTGCTGGCATCTACGGCGTCCGCAACCACCCTCAGCGCCGCGGGAACACCAGTTCGGCATCTTGCCAATTGGTATGTCTGTTGGCATGATGCCGCCTCCGCGTCAAGGTGTGTGCTCAACCTTGGAGCGTACGAGGGCCCGCTGACCTGGAATGGCAGCAACGCACCCGGTGTGGTCAGCTTGTGACTCAGCTTCAACGCTACGTTGTGGGCTACGAGCGGACGTAGTCCAAAACTGCTCGATTCCGACGGGCGGTGACGGCGCGGTTGTCGAACACGTCCGCCAGGCGCAGCGCGGCCGGGTTGAGTGCGAGGCCGATCTCCTCACGCGATTCACGGGCCACCGTCGCTGCCCACGGTTCGCCGACGTTGCATGCGCCGCCGGGCATTGCCAGCTTGACGGTGCCGACGTGCTTGCGGAGACTATGAATGCACCGGAACTGGAGGTTCTGCATGAACACGGATCCTGCCGTATCGCTCAATCCTGAACACCTGCTTGTTGCTGCGCATGAGGATGCGGACTCAGTCCTAGAACTGACCCGTTCACTCGTGCAAGTGCCCACACGCGGCGGCATCGACTCCTACCAGCCAGCGATAGACCTTCTTGCAGCGTGGTCGACTCCACGCGGCGTTGCACCGGAAGTGCTGCACAACGAGAGCGGCGCGGTGGTCGGCTTGGCTCTCACGGTCGAAGGAGCGGGGCCCGGCCCCACATGGGTGTTCGACGCGTGCCTGGATACGGCAGGGTTCGGTGACGAGGACGCTTGGACGCACGGACCGACGTCCGCCGTCGTCGAAGACGGCTGGCTGTACGGGCGCGGCAGTGCCGACTCGAAAGCAGCAGTGGCTATCCTCTGCCATCTTGCGGTACGACTTGCCGCGGCCGCCGGCCAGTTGCACGGCCGCCTCGTGGTGCTGCTCGATTTGGACGAGCACACAGGCGTGTTCGGCGGCGCGAAAGTGTTTTTCGCCAAGGAGCGCAACGTCGCGGCCGTGATGATCGCCTACCCGGGTGTCGACCACCTTGTCACCGGCGGCAGAGGCCTTCACCGGCTCAAACTCGACGTGTTCGGGCAGTCAGCACATTCAGGGTCGAGCAAGTCGAGCCCGAACGCGATCGTGAAAGCTGCCGAGATCATCACTGAACTCAGCAAGGTGAACTTGCCAGCGGCCGACCGCAGCTCAAATTTCCCCCTCCCGGGGAAGATCACGGTCACGGCTGTCACCGGCGGCGAGGGCTTCTCCGTGAACCCTGACCGGTGCACGCTAAACGTTGACGTGCGAACCACGCCTGCGTTCGACGGCGGCCTCGCGGATGCCGTCGCAAACGAAATCATCTCGCACATTGACGCACGCTGGCCTGACACAGCAGCGACGGTCACCGAGGTCGTGTCCTCGTGGCAGCCGTACGCGCTGCCCCCTGAATCGCCACTGCCAGCCGCGTTGCTTCCATCCGCTCGGTTGTTCGGGTTGCACCCCGTGCCGAAGGTTGCAGGTCCTTCGAACATCGGCAATTACCTGGCGGGGCTTGGGATCCCCGCAACTGCTGGTTTCGGCGTCGACTACGTGGGGCTCCACGCAACAAACGAACGCATCAGGATCGAGTCGATACCCGCAGTTCAAGCGACCTATCACGCCACAGCCTTGCAACTACTCGGAGTCTCCGTAGCACCTTCGCCTACACACGGGTGGTTATGCGCACTCCGCTTGTCTCGTAGCTTCTCAGAGACGGCGAACTTCTCAGCACATCGTTGCGGGTCGGTAGACGGTTCAGGGTGTAATCGGCTGCTAGGTTCGCAGGGTGAATGATTCTCCGGAGCTCGAGCAGGGCAAGGACATCGGTTCCTCCGAGCACACCAGGACTATCCCGACCAAACGCACCGCCGCGTCGATGGTGTTCACCGACGAAGACGGTCGTGTGCTGCTGTGCCAGCCGACGTACAAAGAGGTCGCCGAGGTGCCGGGCGGAGCCGGTGAGCTGGACGAGTCTCCGCGGGACACCGCCGCACGCGAGGTCAAGGAAGAACTGGGACTCGTTGTCGAGCCCGGCCGCCTGGTCTGCATCGACTACGTTCCGGCGACCAGCCGCACCGAAGGGATCATCTTCGTGTTCGACGGCGGCCGTCTCACTCCTGAGCAGACCGACGCGATCATCCTGGACGCCACCGAGATCGAGTCCTGGTCGTGGTGCACGGTCGAAGAGGTCCACGAGCGGATGCGCTCGCTCGTGGCCCGCCGGATCGAGGCTTCGCTGACGGCGATCGCGACCGGCGAGACCCTCTACATGGAGAACGGCTATCCGGTCGGGTCGAAACCCACCGAATAGCCGTCCCAATGTTCCCTCAGGCCGCACGTCCCCATGCGGCCGCCGGGGAACCCACCGTGCGAAGCAGCTCCGACCCGCCCGAGCGGTACAGCGAGTCATGGATGCCGTCCGCGTACTGCAAAGCCGCGAGGTCAAAGCGGGCCTTAGCAATCGGGTGGTGTCGCTGGAACCCGGCGGCGCCGACGAGGGGTGCGAGCCGGTTCACCGCCCGACAGGCGGCGTCGACGCCGTGCGCCTTGCCCAGCCGAGCCGCCAGGTCGCTTGCGGCGCCTGCCTCCGCAAGTCCATGGAAGGCCAGCAGTGCCGACGCAGTGATGTCCGCCCAAGCGGCGCCGAGCTCGATCAGCGCATTATCGCGGATGCGCGGCAGGATCCCGGTGGCGCGCTTAGCAACGAGCATCGAGCGGACCTGGTCAAGCACGCCTGCCGCGCAGCCGAGCGCGCACGCGGTCACCAGCGGCCGGAAACGCGCGAAGTGGGACTGGAAGATCGCCAGGCCCTGCCCCGGACCGCCGAGCAGGTGCTGCTCGGGGTCGACGGTCACATTGTCGAAGGCGACCAGGCCCCAAGTCCAACCGCCAAGTCCAGCGGGGTCGATGACCTGCCGGTGGAGGCCGGGTGCGTCAGCGTCAACGACGACCGCGGCGATCTGGCCGGCGGGGTCGCGAACGAACACGACGAACGCGCTCGATTCCTCCAGCCGGGAAACCCAGCATTTCTCACCCGTGATTTTCCAGGCCCCGTCTGTGGTCTCGGCGGCGCGAGTGGTGATCTCCTGGATTCGCGAGCCGCCATGTGCTTCGGTTGCAGCGATGCCGACGAGGTCACCGCCGGCCAGACGCGCCCGCCACATATCTGCAAGGGCCGGGACCGCGTGGTCGAGGATCATCTGGCCGTGCCCGGCGCCCGTGGCCTCGCGCAGGTCGAGGTCGCGGTAACCGGAGATGAACTGCGCCCCAGCCTGCCACAGCGCGGCCCCGGTGCCCTCTGGAGGGACGTGGGCGGCGAGGTCCCGCCGGATGAGGGCGAGCCAGGATGAGCGCGCCCGCTGGTCACCCCGGCCCGGGTCTGCGGCGGCCAGAGTTTCAAGATCGGCGTCGAGCCGCCGCCAGGCGGCCCATGCCTCTTTGCTTGCGCGCAGGCTCGGGCGCAGGTCACCGAGCCAGTCGAGCGGGCCGTTCACCGCAGCACCTCATTTTTCCCGTGAACTTTGGCGGGGCTGCCGTAGACGACGGCGCCGGGTTCGACCGAGCGGGTGACAACCGATCCGGCTCCGACCAAGGCACCGGCGCCGACGACGACGCCGGCCATGAGGACGACGCCGGTGCCGACCTTCGCGCCCGCCTCCACACGCGGCGGTTCCAGCGGCGCTTCATGCTCAGGGTCGCGCCAGATGAGGTGCTTGTCGTTGATGGTGGCAACCCGTGCTCCGATGAATGCCCGGTTGCCGATGCGCATGTTCGCGGTCAGGTGGGTTAGGGGCGAGCAGCGGACCCCGTCGCCGATGCGCGTGCCGCGCTCGACGGTCATCGAGTGGCCCAGCTGGGCGTCCTTGCCGACGACCACGGCAGTGCGTAGGAGCGTGTGGTGCCCGACGGCCGAACCAGGACCGACTTTGGTGCCGGCGTAAGCGATGACGCCCGAGCGAAGGACAGCGCCGGTGGCGATGAGCGTGCAGGCGCCTTCTCCTGCGTGGTGCTCACGCAGGGCGTACCCAGTTTCGGGCAGGCCGATGTTGCAGTGGTCGCCGATTTCTGCGTCGGCGGCGATCTCGGTGCCTCCGTGAAGGATCGCGAATGCGCCGATGACGGCGTTGGGTCCGATGATGATGCGTCGTTGGTGGCCGGTTCGGTCGGTTGGGATGGCAACGGCAGTGGGATGGATGATCGCGCTGGGGGCGATGTTGACCAGGCCTTCGGCGGCCAGGTCGGCCCAGGTGGACACCATAGGTGTAGGTGTCATGGGAACCTCCAAGTCCTCGATGTGGTGGGACCGTTTTCAGTTCGCACGCCGTACCTGAGATGTGAGACCGGTAAGGGCATCAAGGGGTGTGGCGCTACACACACTATATGGTGTGCTAGTACACCTGTCAATCACGCTTTCGTGGTATCAGCGCAGGTCATTGCGCTCGTGACAGAAGTTTCGTATGGTGTAGCAGTACACCCCGTTCAGGAGGCTCCGATGGCACCTAACCTTGAACGCGCCAAGCCGGCGTACCAGCAGATCTACGAACATCTTCGCGGTCAAATCGTCGACGGCACGATCGCCGACGGGGCCCGCCTGCCCTCGGTCCGAGAACTTGCGGCAGATTGGGGCACCCACACCAGCACCGTCCAAAAAGCGCTCGCGGCTCTGCATCGTGAAGGACTTACCGAATCTGAGCACGGAAAGGGCACCTTTGCCCGGCCTCACAAGCCACACCGCACGGCGCAAGACCGGCTCCGCACCACACGGGCAACTGGCCGGATCTACCCCAAGAGCGAGTATGCACGCATCGTAGAAGCGGAACTGACCACGGCCGCAGAGCCAATCGCTTCGGGGCTCGGGGTCGAACCTGGTGCGGCCGTCATTCGCCGACTGCGTGTCACGCTCAATAAGGACACCGAGCAGCCCGTGTCGGTCTCGACAAGCTGGTTTGCAGGGGAGCTCGCCACCGCCTGCCCGGCACTTCTTGAAACCGAGCGGCTTCCTGAAGGCACCCCGGCCTATATCGAACGGACCACCGGCCGGCGGATCACCGCCGGGCGTGAGCAGCACACCGCTGACGCCGCTACCGAACGCGACGCTGAACTTCTCGGCGTCGACCCTGGCGCACCGGTACAGCGCGGCCGGAACTGGATGTTCGACGCCGACGGCGACGTCATCGAGTACGGCGAATCGGTTTCGGCTGCACTTCGCTGGTCCACCTACAGCTACGACATTCAACCTGCGACCGAAAGCTGAACCGATGCGACTGTTGCACTCCGGCAAAATCCGCGACCTGTACGAAGACCGCGGCGACATCATCCTGGTCGCTTCCGACAAAGTATCGGTCTACGACGTGGTCCTGCCAACACCCATTCCCGACAAGGGGAAACTGCTGACGGCGTTGAGCC
The DNA here is from genome assembly GCF_016918015.1 of Glycomyces sp. YM15. Taxonomy (GTDB): domain Bacteria; phylum Actinomycetota; class Actinomycetes; order Mycobacteriales; family Micromonosporaceae; genus Glycomyces. The sequence goes on along the minus strand of NZ_JAERMK010000016.1, from coordinate 49,660 downwards.
TGTGGTGGTTCGACCAGCTTGCCGATGTCGTCCCCAACCACGTCATCTCTGCTGACGACGTGCCCGCCGAGTTCGCCGGCCGGGCAATTCGCTGCAAGAAGCTCGACATGCTTCCGGTCGAATGCATCGCCCGCGGCTACCTCGCCGGGCTCGGCCTGCGTGAGTACCAGCGTGACGGCGCGATCTCCGGCGTCGGCCTCCCCGCAGGGCTCAAGGAAGGCTCGAAGCTGCCTGAGCCGGTGTTCACTCCGACGACCAAGGCCACTGAAGGCCACGACGAGTTCATCAGTTTCGACGACGTCTCCCGCGAGATCGGCAAGGACACCGCCGACCAGCTTCGCGAGCTCACGCTCGACATCTACCGGCGCGGTGCGGCGATCGCAGCCGAGAGGGGCGTCATCATCGCGGACACGAAGCTCGAGTTCGGCAGGGACGCTTCAGGAGCGATCACACTCGGGGATGAAGTACTCACGTCCGACTCGTCCCGGTTCTGGCCCTTGGACCAGTGGGAGCCTGGCCGTAGCCAGTTCTCGTTCGACAAGCAGTTCGTTCGTGACTGGTCGACGTCGACCGGCTGGGACCAGACGCCGCCGGCGCCCGAAGTGCCCGAGTCGATCGTTGAAGCGACCAGGAACCGCTACATCGAAGCGTACGAGCGGATTACTGGGGAGAGGTGGCAGTAGTGACCTGGCAGGAGTACAACCGTGACCAGTTCATTGAGCACGTCAGGCAGCTGCTCTCCGACGCTGGCCTTCACGCGGCAGTGGTCAACCGCGCCGATGTCGTGTTCGGCGCAGCGCGAATGCTGAAGGGTTTCGGCGTTGAAGCTGTGTTCGAACCGGAGGGGATCACCGATGAACTGGGGCCGTTCGATCAGGTGCAGCGGTACAACGAGCACCAGTTCATCAGGCAAGTCGAGCAGCTGCTGATCGACGAGGGCCTGGAGCCCGAGATGGTGAACTATCTCGACGTTTCTGGTGGCGGCGACCGAATGCTGAGGGGTCTCGGCGTCAAGTCAGTGCTTGAGCTTCAAGACGTCGTGGATCGGACCTGGCCTTCGAGGCGCGAAGAAACCGATAGTCCTTGGTAGTCGCAGCTTTGGAACACCGCATTTGAACGCGGACGGCCGGGCCCGCAGGAGGAACCTGCGGGCCCGGCCGTCATTCGTGCTGCTGGAACGTCAGTCGAGGTACGCGGCAACAAGTTCCGCGAACGAACCCGGGTCCATGACCGTTACACCGAGGTTTTCTGCCTTCGTGAGCTTGCTGCCTGCCTTCTCTCCCGCTACAACGAGACTGGTCTTCGCGGAGACACTGCCGGAGTACTTCCCTCCAGCGCGGGTGACCAGCTCAGTCATCTGGGTCCGGGAGTAGTCCGCGAGCGGGCCGCTCATGCCGCCGGTCACGACGACGGCCATGCCCGCGAGCGGGAGCCCGCCTTCCGCCGCCTCGCCCGCGTCCTCGGCCGCCGTGCCGGGTGCGACGAACCCGGGCTGGGTCATGTTCACGCCCGCGGCCTGAAGCTTCTTAATCACGTCGGAGAGTTCGGCGACGCCTTCGACGATCACGGCCGCTTTGTCGGCTCCGATGCCTTCGACCGCTTCGAACGCGGCGGCGTCCGCAGCCTGGATGGCCTCCATGCTTCCGAAGTGCGCGGCGATCCGCAGCGAAAGGCTTCGACCGGTTTTGCGGATGCCGAGCGCGCAGAACACGCGGTTGAGCGGCTGCGCCTTCGCGGCTTCGATTGCGGCCATGAGGTTGTCGGCGCTCTTGTCGCCCATACGGTCCAACGACATGAGTTGGTCGCGCGTCACCGTGAACAGGTCGGCAACCTCGCTGACCAGGCCCCGTTCGACGAGTTGGACGATGACGGCTTCGCCGAGGCCGTCAACGTCGAGGCAGTCGCGGGACACGGCGTACTTGAGGCCTGCCACCTGCCCGCACGCGCGGCCTCGGACGCACCGCCACCGCACTTCGGACTTGTCGATCGCCGCACCGCACCGCGGGCAGTCGTCCGGGAAGACGATCGGCTGTTCGTCGCCGGTCCGCTGGGAGACGATCGCACCTTCAACGCGCGGAATGACTTCACCGGCGCGCAGGACGTAGACACGATCCCCGAGGTGGAGGTCTTTGCGGAGGATGTCGTCCGGGTTGTGAAGCGTCGCGTACGTGATCGTGGTGCCGCCGACTTCGACAGGTTCAAGGATGCCGCGCGGGGCGATGACGCCAGTCCGGCCGACGTTCCATTCGATGCCTCGCAGGACCGTGATCTTCTTGTCCGCCGGGAACTTGTACGCCGTCGCCCAGTGCGGCCTGCGGGACCCGGTCCCAGCGTCGGCGCGGTCAGCGGGGGTATTCGCTTTGATGACCGCGCCGTCGAGTTCGATGTCGAGGTCGGGGCGGATCGCACCAATGCGGTCGATGCGCGCTTGGACCTCATCAAGGGTGTGGCACGCGAGCGCGGTGATGCGGCTGCCGACGGTGGTGCCGATGCCGATCGTGTGAAGCCAGTTGATGAGGTCGATGTGTGTGAGGTCCGCCAGCTCTGGGTTGCTGGTGTGCGCGGGGTCGGTGAGGGCGTCGTACGCGATGAACGTCTGCTCCACCTGGTAGGCCCGGTCTTTAGCGCGCAGCGAACCCGAGGAGGCGTTGCGGCGGTTCGCGAACGGCTGGCCGCCGTGGGCGACGCGGGCAGCGTTCGCGGCCGTGAACTGCGCCGAGGTCATGAGCACTTCGCCGCGGATTTCAACGGTGACCGGCTCGGCGAGTTCGAGCGGCAGTCCGATGATGTGGCCGATGGCGTGCGACACGTCCTCGCCTGTGGACCCGTCCCCGCGAGTCACGAGCTGCACCAGGCGGCCGTCGCGGTACCGGGCCGCGAGTGCGACACCGTCGAGTTTCGGTTCGACGACCCACCCGGCAACGTCACGGCCGCCGATGCGGCGCTGGAGCGACGCCGCCCAGTCGGTTAGCTGCTCGGGTGAGAACACGTTGCCGAGCGACAGCATCCGCACCGCGTGCGGCACGTCGCCGGTCGTGACGCCTGCGGCGACTTCGCGGGTGGGCGAGTCGTCGGCTACCGCATCGGGGTTCTCGGCTTCCCACGCGGTGATGCCGCGCAGGAGCCTGTCGTAGGCGTCGTCGTCCATTCCGGACTCGCCGGAGCCGTAGTAGGCGTCCGCGGCGGTGCGGGCCGCGGCGACCGCAGCGAGGTAGTCGGTTTCAGTGTCGATGGTGTCGGCAGGCACCGCAGGGATCGTTGTCATGCTCTCATGTTGTCATGCGAGTACGACAATTTCCTGAGTGCTGACCTGCGCGAACACGTGATCTGCAAACAGAGACGGCCGCTATGCTGAGCCATGTCCGAACAGCAGAATCCGGCGCGCCGCCACCATGTGGTCTCCAAGTTCTACCTGAAGCGATTCGCGGACCCACGAGGGGGACTCATGTGCCGCCCCCTCGATGGGACAGCGCATCTCAAAACGGCCGGGAACCTCACAGTGCATGAGGACTTCTACACTGTTTACAGAGACGGCGTCGAGCCGGATGCCTTTGAATCGTGGCTGCGCAACTTCGAAACCGAGGCAGGGAAAGCGTTCGCTGCCATCCTGCGCGACGGAGAGTGGCCGCCTACACGAGAGCACCGGCTCGCGATGTCCGCTTGGATTGGGCTGCAGTTCCTGCGAGGAAAGAACAAACGCCGCTCAGTCGCGGAAATGCATCGATCTTTGGCTAAACTCGAAGTAGGCATGGCCACGACCGACCAACTTCGCGAGAACCTTGGATTGCCGGAGGACACTCCCGATGATCAGGTCGAACGAACACGAGCAGAAATGCTTGCGACCGCTGACACTCAACCCGTCGACCACCACGTTCATCTCGCGTCGATCGAAGACGTACTCGAACCGGCAACACAAGCCGTATTCGATCGCCGCCCGTGGGTCCTGATCGATTTCCCCTCAAATGCAATCGGAACGTCGGACACGCCAGTCACACTGATTCGCGATGACGCAGCGACAGCGGGCATTCGCGGTGTCGGGATTGCCACCGCCCCAGAACTGTACGTTCCTCTAAGCGCGAGGGCTGGCCTGTCGATCGGTCGGGTGGGCGGTACCGATCAAGATGTGCGGGTTTCTCGCGGCACCGATTTCGCTCGCAGGCTGAACCAGTACACACTGCATACGGCATTCAAGGAGCTCTACTACCACCCGGGCACGGATCCGTTCACGGGCTTCGACATGCCGACACCGCGCCAGCAGGAAATGCGGATTCTGCACGAACAGATCAACGAATGGATCGAGTCGGCAGCGCGCTCGCAGGGCCGCGCATCCGGGCTTCCACCGTCGCACGATTGAGTCCATGGCGAAGCGCGCGAGAGGCAATGCGCCGGCTGCTCCGTTCCGCCTCCGGGTCGCGCGACGTCAGATGAACCGTGGCAGCGGGAGGTGGGCGGCACAGGCGGCGCAGAGGCGACCGTCTGAGGCGGCCCCCGTGCAGAGCGCCGACCCGGCGTGGTTCCGTGAGCAGTCGCACGCGCAGGTCAGTGTCACAGCCGCGGCAGGTGCAGGCGGCGTCTCGGGCTCGTCGTCACGGTGTTCATGAAGGCTCCCTCGCGGTCGCTAGTCGTATCGGGTGTGGACGGCGACGACGAGGCCGGCGTCGCCGGGAAGCCAGATCCGCCAGTCGTACGCGAACCCGTGGTCGCGGTCGTTCAACGCGCGAGCCGCGGCGGCCATGTCGTCTTCGATGGCGGGGAGGCGCTGGCCGTGCGACCGGAGCTCGTTCGCGGCTTCGGTCATGTGGTGACGCAGCCACGTGAGCGCGGCCGCTTCGCTGGCGACCGGTTCGATCTCGAAGTGCCGCCATGGCTCCACGTGCCACACGAGCGGGTCAGTGCCGGGAAATAGAGGCTTGCGTCGCCCGGACAGGTCATAGACGGTGGTTTCCGGGTCCCCGGTCAGGTACCGGTACCGGCGCCAGCGGATCTGGCCGCCCACTACGGCCGCCGCTGCCGAGGCACCGGCGCGACCGGCGTCACGGTCGGCTGCGCCCACTGCTGATCTTGGACGGCGTTCCGCGCTCGCATGCTCGCCTGGTAATCCGACTGGTACCCAGGGCACGGCCACGCACGACCGCAGAAGCCGCAGCGGACACCGTTCTCGAAGTGGTCAGTGTCCGTGCCCGGCGCAGCATTGTTCGCCGGTTGGGGCTGCTCGTTCACCGCGCTTCGCTCCAGAACGCGGCCGCGACTTCCTCAACAGTCACCGCGACATGCGAGTTCGGGTCGAATACGTGGTAGCCCTCAGCGTGCACGTCACTGAACACGGCATGCTGCTCAGGGGTCACCAGGCCGAGGACGGCCCCGACCGCCTGGCGGGCGTAGTCGCGCCGCCACGGATGCATGTACACCCACACGCCGCGGTCCCCTTGCCGGTACACGAGGTACCGGTGGTACCCGTAGTCGAACGCGCCGATGAGGCCCTGTTCGGCGGGCACGTTGGCGCGCTGCGGCTGTTCAGCGAACGCAGGTTCAGCCGGGGTGATGACGGCCAGGAGCTGCGTTTGGTCGTGGGTGGTGTACGGGGTCATGAGGTGGAGGATCCAATCTGGAGTGCTTGGGCGAACACAAGATGAGCGAGTGTCCAAGCGGGGTCGAAAAGGACGCGGTCGCCGATAGCGACGCGCTCGAATGCGGGTTCGGGGGCGCCGGCGGGAATGCCGGTGATGAGGCCGAGATGGTGCACTGCCGGGTCGCCAGCGGCGGCAACGCTCACCCACAGCTGGCGTTCACGGTCGCGGTGGACGGTGAACGCCAAACCTGCGAGGTCGAACGTGCCGCAGTGTTGCGCGCCGTACCGGAGGACACGGAGCTCGAACGGGGACGTCATAACCGCTGCCGCACGACGTTGAGATAGTCGGCCGCGCACGCAGCGATCCGGGCGCGGTTCCCGCCGCGGGACGCCCACGCTTCCATGTCGGGAACGACGTGCACGGTCGGGTGGATCGAGTCGGCGCTGACCACCCATCCGATGCGCAGCCATTCCGCACCGTCGTCAACATGCAGGATCACTTGCCCTGACCAGGGTTCAGCTTCCATGCGAACGAGGACGTCGTCCAGATAGAACACGTCGTCGCGCAGATCCGGTACTGCTTCTGCCACGCCCATCCCCACCTCCGGGTTGGTAAACGCAAAGCACTCAACAGGTTCGTGCTCCTGTTGAGTGCTTCGTTGTGCGAGTTTTGGTGCGGCGCGGCCCCCTCCCAAGGACCGCGCCGCTCAGGCCGGTGCGCCTCGGGCGGTTCCGTCCTGTGCTGGGCCGTCCGTCAAGGCTCGGTATTGACGGACGGCCGCAGAGGGGCAACGTTCAAGTTCGGGGCCGGGACGGTAGATCCCCCTACCGGCCCGGCCCGCGGCGGGCCTCGTGCGACCGACAGGAGCACCCGGTCCGCCGTGTGCTGCGTGCTCACGCCTGCACCCACCCCTCAGGAGCGCAGACGCGAAAGAGCAGCGGATCAAAGTCAAGGTGTGGCTGGGGCTCAACGGGAGTCGAGCCCCAGCCGTTCCCGGGGGCGCCAGGTGTCGAGGCTGGGCCACCGGCGTGTGGTCACTGTCGACGCTCGCGCACCCCTCAAGTGCGAGCGTCGACAGTGACCGGTCGGCACGTCCGCGGTCAGCGCCAGCCGACCCGATGAACGCGCAAGCCTGTTGCGCCGCAGAGCGAAGGGGGCTTCGACTGTCTAGTGACGACTGGTCCATGCCCACACCTCCCCTGAGACGAACGACGCCACTCCAGTGAGGAGCGCCATGGATCAATCTTAACATAAGACATCTGATTTTAGGACGGCTAAACTTGAGGCTTCCTACTATCGGATGACAGGGCGCAAGCCTCGAGGAGCCCGGCATGGTACAGACTCAGGGCATGACAATGACTTCGCCGACAGTGCTGCGCCGCATCGCCGCGGCCGAACTGGTGCGCCACCGTGAAGCCGCCGGCATCGACCAGGTCGACGTCGACCAAGCGTGCGAGATGAGCCGCGGTTCAACTTCGAGATACGAGACCTGCTACTCGTCGATGAGCGCAAGCACTGCTCGTCGTGTCTTCTCGTTCCTCGGTGTCAGCGGAGGTGAGCTCGAAGCGTTGGTGGAAATCGCCAAAGGCTCACGCAAGCGAACGAGCGAGGCAGTCTCCGTCAAAGGCCTACCGAACTGGTTCCAGTCCTACGCGATCCTCGAGCGCGCAGCGTCACAGATCACCGAGCTCTCACTGAGCGTCATCCCTGGGCTTCTGCAGACCCGCGAGTACGCCCGCGCCGTTCTTCAGGTGGGGCAGCACGGCTCCCAACTTGAAGAGCATTTGGAGACCAGGATGGCCCGCAAGGCCCTGCTGGAGGGCGAAAACCCGCTGAAGTTCTGGGCAATCATCCACGAGAGCGTCTTCAGTCGAGCGGTCGGCGGGCCCAAGGTCATGTCCGCTCAGATTGACCATCTCATCAGCATTGCCGACACTGAAAACGTCACGATCCAGGTCATTCCGAACTCGATCGGTGCCCACCCGGCCATGGGAACCAGCTTCATCCAGATGCGGTTTGCCATTGCGCCGCAGTTTGGGGTGATCTACGTCGAACACCACGGAGGTACCTACTACTACGATCATCCCGCGGAGGTCGAACGGTACGACCTGGCGCATCGACAGCTCATGAAGACCGCGCTGAACGACGACAAGTCGATCCAGCTGATGCAACGAGTGAAGGACAGCCTGTACCCATGACCACGATCTGCGACTTCGGCGACCAGTTCGTCTGGCGCAAGTCCAGCAAGAGTAATGAAAACGGCGGCGCGTGCCTGTACGTAGCCTTCGACGGCGACCAGGTTGGAGTCAGAGACTCCAAACTGGGGCCGGAAGGCCCAGTGATCTGGTTCGACCAGAACACGTGGGCCTCCCTGGCCAAGGCCGCCTCGCGCTAGCTCCATTTGGTGGGAGTAGAACCGCTCCGCTCGACACGTACGGTTCGCTTCGGCAAGCAAGACAACCTTGAACGACCATAGCGGATCGGTGTGACGAGTAGGTCACCAAAGATCCCAGAACGACACCCAGGACAACAGGAGGGGCGTGTGCTCGGCACGCCCCTTCGTCGTGTTCTCGGACTGCGCCCGTTGAGGTTGACGGAAGACGCTCCGCGCTACACACTGGCGCAGCAGGCCATACCCGACAGTGAAGGGGCTCAAGATCATGGCAACGAGAACGAACTTCGGAGACGGACGCACCTGGCGGAAGGCCTCCTACAGCGATACTGACGGCCAATGCGTGTTCGTCGCTGTTGACGCCACCCGTGTCGGCGTCCGCGACTCGAAAGAAGGTCCCGCCGGCGCGGCGCTCTGGGTCGGCCGCCGCGACTGGTCGCTCCTGACCCGGCACTTGGGCCGCTGATGGTGGCGCGCGCCAGCGGGACTCGCGAGCGCTCGACGTCCCGCATCGACTTCGGCGACGGACTCACCTGGCGGAAGGCGTCACGGAGCGGCGGCAATGGCGGCGATTGTGTCGCCGTGGCCGCCGACGCCGCACGCGTCGGCGTTCGGGATACGAAAGAAGGCTCGAGTGGTCCGGTGCTGTGGCTCGGTCGCGGCGACTGGGCACAGCTCGCTCGGCTCGTACGCGAGACACCATGAGCGTTCGCGAACGTAAGCAGGAGGTCCGCGAACGCGTCTGGGATCTGCTTGCCCGGACTGGTTCCGTCGTGGGCGACCCGCACGGGCGCATCCCGAACTTCGACGGCGCTGCGGCCGCCGCTGAACGTATGGCCGCCACACCACAATGGCAGGCCGCTCGCGTCATCAAGTGCAACCCCGACAAGGCGCAGGCGCCTGTGCGCGCCCAGGCGCTCCGGGACGGCAAACAGCTCTACATGGCCGTCCCTGCGCTCACTGAGGCGAAGCCGTTCTTCCACGTCAACCCGATCCTGGACAGTCACACGTCCGAAGAGGCCGCAACGAGTGCCGTCGTCGCCGCTCACGCTCCGCTGGTGGACCTGGAAGCGATGGGACACATCGACCTCGTCGTCTCCGGATGCACCGCCGTGAACCACGCAGGTGCGCGGCTCGGGAAAGGCGCCGGCTACGCCGACATCGAAATGGGTCTCCTCGTCGAAGCGGGACTCGTCGACGACGCCACGGTCCTCGCCGCCACCGTCCACGACGTCCAGGTGCTCAGCATTGACGACTTCCCTGAGGAGCCTCACGACTTCCGCCTGGACCTCATCGTGACACCGAGCCAGGTCATCGAATGCCAGCGCGCGCAGCGGCCCGGAGGGATCGACTGGGACGTGCTGCCAGCGGAGAAAGTCGCAGCGATTCCAGCGCTTGCCGAACGGTGGCCTCGGGCAGGTTCGGGTTCGTGAACTAGGGCTCGACCCCAACCGCGTTGCTCCCGGCCTAACCCTCCCTGTGCGCCTCGGGCCAGTTGTCCGGCAGCTTCGGCGTCTGCACCCAACTCAAGCCTGCGTCCCTTGTCGTCTCGGCCCAATCCTCGAGAAACCCCTGCGCAGAGTCTCGGCATGTCGTCCCCGTGCACTCATAGATTGTCCATTGGAAGAGCCCGTACGCCACCCAGTCGTCCTTGGCTCCGCGACGCCACGTTTCGGCGAGCTGCTTGGCTCGCGGCACCTGCTTCCCGAACCGGTCGAGGAGACCCTCAACTTGCCGGTGCGCTCCTTTGCGGGTGCTCACCGGAAGTGACAGCTGCGACCGTGCCATCAGGTCTTCGGGCACTAGTTCAAGTTGGGCGTAGTGCCAATGCAAGTCGGCCATGCGCGTGAGCGTACCAACGAGGGCATCGAGGGCTCGGTCCTCGAGTTCGCCTTGCGCGAGCTCCCGGACAGACGAAGCGCCCCAACCACTCGGCCGCGGTCGAGCACCAGCGCCTCGATCCCTCCGTGAGGGTTGCGTTGAAGGCCCTGGATCCCTATCCTGGCCTCTCCCAACCCCTCGGGAGGGCGCGTGTCCAATATCGACGAGGTTGCCAGTGCCGTCGCTGCGAGATCTGATGAGGCCCGTCAGCTTGCGGCCGGCATCGCCAGGACGAAGGAGGAGCACGACAAGCTCACGGCGGCGATCGCTGCCGCAAGCCTGGAGCCCAAGGCCGAAGTCGCGAGCGCAATTGGCGATGACCTTGAGGCGGCAACGGGGCGCGCCGTGGCGCTCGCGGATGTGCTTGACCAGCTTCTTGCTCGTGTCGAAGCGCTGAAAGGCTTACTGGCCGGCTCCAGCGGCAGCGGCAGCGGCAGTAGCCAGAACCCGACCGGTCCATCGCTGACGGCAACCCCACCCAAACGACCATGGGCCAACAACCCTCCCGTCCCAGATTTCCATCCTGAACGGCCAAACGACACCTGTGTCGAGGAGACCCAGCGCGTCGGCTGGCCCTTGAACGAGAACGGCCAGATTTCGGCACGAGGCCGCATCTACGACTCCGATGGACGGGCAATCACCGGCACCGTCAAAGCCGGCAACGGCCCAGCCGACAAGATGAAAGATCTCAAGGAGCCGTGGGCCTCAGACGAACGGATGAGAACCCGGTGGCACATCGAAGGGCATGCCGCTGCGATCATGCGCCAGTACAAGCTCAATACGGCAGTGATCTACATCAATATCGTCCCGTGCGGCAAAGCCTCCCGGGACCAGTGGCGATGCCATGAAAATCTCCGGCACCTGCTACCGAAAGGCTCGCACATGGTCGTTTGGATTGTCCACGAGAACGGCATGCGTGAGAAGATCAAGTATCCAGGAACAGGGGAGGCTCTGAAGTGATCGTCAACGGAGGTGAAGTCTTCCCTGTCACCGACGATCCTGAGCTCCTAGCTGCATTGAGGCACCAGGACAGCGAAGGCATGGGGTCGCGCGAACTTGGCCAGTTCGCTGCTGAGCATCTTGGCCTGCAACCACCGCGTCTTGACGGCGCGAACCAGGTTCCCGACATTGTTGAAATCTGGCTTCCTGGCGCGGACGAGGGCATCCTGGTGTGGGGCCTTCATGACGTTCCTGAAGCTGACCCCGAGGACGACTTTGACCCGACTGGCGCTGGCTGGGAGTCCACTGGATGGACCGCTGACGGCTGGACTCCACCACCTTGGATGCGTCTGACCTACACCGCTGGCGACGAGAACGTCGTAAAGCTGTGCCACAGCCATCACGAGACCATCGAAGCGTTTCGCCAGTTCAAACGAGATACGCAACGCCACGGACGACTCCGAGTCGAAGTCGAATCCGATGGGGCCCTGCACGTGGATATCTCCGCGGAGGGAGACTTCCTCGCAATGCAATATGTCAACCGCGCGCGCACCTGGTTGGCAGTATCCCCACCACCGGTTCGTGACGATGACACGCTTCGTCATCTCGTCGCCTGGTACACCGCCCTTGAGACAAGGGAACCGGTACCGGAGAGCGCCAGAATCCCTTGGAGTGCCGTTGAGGGAGTACTTGAGGAACTCATCGAAGCACCCGAGACGCCACCGGGATCAGTGAGTTGGGTTCGAGCGTCCTGATGCCCCACAAGTTGGATCGTTGTGGTTTTGCGGTTGCGTCGGACCCACACCCGCATTGATGCTGGGGCCATGCTCGCTGACGCTGTTCCCTTGTACGGGATCCGAATCCGCTCCGAGCGCCTGGAGCTTCGCCTGGCAACGCCTGAGGAGCTGCCGCGCCTGGGCGCCGCCGCCGCGGCCGGCATCCATGCGCCCGACGAGCGGCCCTATCTCGCCCGACCTGGACAACAGTCCTGGGTACTGCTGCCACCACCCGAGCGTGCGCGGGCGGTCGTCATGCAGCAGTTCGCGGCGATCGGTGCGTGGTCGAGTGACGCTTGGGTCTTGCCGCTCGGTGTGTTCGTCGACGACGATCCTGTTGGCGTCCAAGTGGTGTACGCGAAGCATTTCGCGGTCACTCGCGAAGTAGCGTCGTCGTCCTGGTTGACGCTGGCCCGCCACGGTCAAGGACTCGGCACTGAAATGCGGGAGGCGATGCTCGTGTTCGCCTTCGCACTCGGGGCCCGTACTGCGTTGACCCGGAGCTTCGACACGAACCGGGCCGCGTGCCGCGTGTCCGAGAAGGTCGGGTATCACCGTGACGGCACCGAAATCGCTGCCCGCGAGAACCGCCAAGCGCACACCGCGCAGCGTTTCAGGATCTCCGTCGACCAGTGGCGTTCCCGAACGCGGCCGCCCGTAGTCGTCACGGGCTTGGACGATGCCCTGTCGTACTTCCTCGATGCTGCGCACTGATCACGCAACGACCTGCTGCCTTCCGTCCGATTTTCAATGGAGTGCTGATGCTCGCCGACACCATCCCGCTGTTTCGCTTGCTGATCCGTTCGACTCGCCTGGAACTGCGCCTACCGCACCCTGACGAGCTGCCCGCGGTCGCGGCGGCCGCCGCATCCGGGATTCACCGCCCGGATGAGCGGCCCTTCCTCGCTGGACCCGGTGAGAGATCGTGGGCGCTGCTGCCTCCCCAGGAGCGCGCCATGAGCCTCATCCAATGGAATCTGAGCGCGCTCGGCGCCTGGAAACCCACGAAGTGGCGACTCGAGCTTGCTGCGTTCGTCGACGGCGAGCCCATCGGTGTGCAAGCGGTCCACGCCGAGCATTACGCGATCACTCGGCAGGTCACGACCGGGTCCTGGCTTCGCCTTGACCGGCACGGGCAAGGGCTGGGTACGGAAATGCGCGAAGCGGCACTCGCCTTGGTGTTCGACCATCTTGACGGTGCTTGGGCGCGCACGTTCACGTACGACCATAACGTCGCGTCGAACCGCGTCTCCGAAAAGCTCGGGTACGAACCGGACGGGGTCGATATCGTCGCAAAGGAGGACGGCAAAGCCCATGTGGTGCACCGGTACCGAATGTCCGCGGCGGTTTGGAGGTCGAGGGCACGGCCTGACGTCAAGGTTGATGGTGTCGCGCCGGTTCGCTCCTGGTTCGGGCTCGATGAGGGCCCGCCTGTGAGCTGAGTTCAGCGAACGTTCCCGATTCACGGTCCTCTCGGTACGCCATATCCTGTCGTCCTGCCCGCACACTGGAGGTTCCATGCCGTCCGTCAACGACGCTGCCGACGCCATCACTCGTAGCACCAGCAACGCTTCGGATCTCGCAGGAAGCATCGGCGCGGGCGCTGACGTCCTCGGTCAGCTCACTGCAGCGGTCGCTGCGCTCGGCGCTGAAGGCCACGCACACGAAGCGGCAGCGATCTGTGTGGATCTGGTGGCCATGCGCGAACGCGCTGACCATCTCACCAGTGACCTCGCGATGTTGCAGGAACGGGTCGAGCTGTTGAAGCGCTGACGGCCGCTGCCGTGAGGCCCCAGTGCCATGTACGTCGAAGTGTCACAGCAAGCTGCGAGAATGCGTGCATGTTCTCTGGACTTGACGCTATCAACTGGGCCGCTCTGGATCACGCGTACGGCCCTGCGGGCGAAGTACCGGCGCTGCTGGTGCTGCTGCGGTCCCCGGACCCGGAGCGGCGACGCCAGGCGCTCAGTGACTTCTGGGTCAAGGTCCATCATCAGGGTTCGATCTACTCGTCGACGGCTGCGGCACTGCCGTTCCTGATCGACATCGCAGCCGACGCTCGTACGCCCGACCGGGGCAGCGTGGTGTCGCTCGTGGCGAGCATCGGGAAGGAAGCGTCGTATTGGCTCGGCGCCGGGTATGAAAGCGACGGTGTCGCTGATGCGATCGTTGACTGTTTCGCAGTGAACGCGGACCGTTTCCGAGAGTTCACGGCCGACGCGGACCCTCGCGTGCGTGCAGCCTCGGCCGAATCGGTCGTGCACTGCGGTCTCGCCCCAGACGATGCGGCCGCTTTCATCAAGGGCCGGTTCGCTGCCGAGCCGCACCCGAATGTCCAGTTGGCGCTTGCGGCTGCAATGGCGGCCCTGGTCGAATCCGCACCAGAGACGGCGGCGGCCGCGACCGCGTGGCTGGACACCGTCGCTGAAGATCCGCGACTGGTGCCGGAGGTCCGGTTCGGGGCGCTCGCCTACCGGGTCAAGTGTGCTCCGGATGACGCCACCGCTGCGCATGTGGCCGCGGCGGTCCGCCTGCTCGGCGACTTCCCCGTGGCAGGCCTGCCCGAGCCTGCAGCCCCGAAGCCGATAGCCGGTGACGTGCCGCCGCAGATCCGCGCGGCATTCGAGGACATGGACCGGGCCGCGCTGGAACGGACGGTGGTCTCCGACCTGCTCGAGGTGTTCCATGACGGGCTCGCGGGCCGCACTGAACTGCGTGCACAGCTGCTCGCTGCCGCACTTGCACACCCTGATCCCGCGCTGCGTCTCGACGGCGTGAAACAGGCGCAGGGGTTCATGAGCGAGTGGCGAGGCGACCATGGTCCGATCATCGCCGCTCTGGCGTCACTCCTTGACGGTGACGACCGGACCGCCGCTGAAGCCGCCCGTGCCCTCGGTGCAGCGGCCCCGATCGCGGAAGCGGCCCGGCCGGCGCTCGCGGCCGCCGCCGCACGCCACCGCACCGAGTACGGGCCTGCCGCCTGGGCGGCATCCGACCCGGTGGTTCGCGAATGCCATCAGGAGACGGTACGCGCGCTCGCTCGCCTCGGTGACGAGCGAGCAGTGCCGTCCCTCGTGGACGCGTTCGACTCGGGCATGGACGTGTGGCGGGCTGTGCAAGTCGTCGGGGATCTCCCGGGCGCCGCAGGCGAGTTCGTTCCCCTGCTCGCCGGCTACCTCCGCGGCCTCCCGCGCGGCGACGGGCATGACATGACTCGGAACGCGGCCGTGGCTGCGCTTCGCACGTTGGGCGACCCTGCGGCCGTTCCCGTGCTCATTGAACAGCTTCCCGCGCCCGGTTCCACAGGCCCCGGCTTGGCCACCACCGCTGCATTGCAGGCGCTTGCCGCGCTCGGATCCGACGCGGCTGCGGCGCTTCCGCACGTCCGCGCGCTCATCGGCTCCGACGATGCACACACTCGGCCTGCGGCAGTCGCAGCGCTGTGGGCTCTCACGCGAGACGCCAGCATAGTGCTGCCGCATGTCCAGTACCTCTTGGACAGCACCATCACCTTCTGGCTCACTGAAGCTGCCGATGTCGCCGCCGGCATCGGCCCGGAGGCGAGCGGCCTGCTGCCGCAGTTGCGGAACCTGCTCGACCACGGCTACGAATGGCAGCCCGGTCAAGAGCCGCGCTGCGGCAGCGTTGACGCGGATCTACGTCGATGCGGTGCGTGAACGCGGCTTCGCTGGCGACGGCCCGACCGAGAAGCCGGACCTGGACGTCGAAATCGCGCTGGGGCAGGCGATCGACCGTGCACGGCAGCAGTTGTTGCTGCTGGAGGCGGTGCGCGTGCGGTTCTACCGGCAGCTGGTCGACGAGGCACCGTCACCGGCGGTGGGACAGAAGATCCTTAAGGAGCTGCACGTCCGCGACGATGCGTGGCAGGAAATGCAGGTCGAGGACTTCCGCCGGTTCGGGCCGCTCGCGTAACCAAACCCGAACCAAGCTCTACCGCTACCGCGGCCGGAAGGAGACGCAGGTGCTGTTCGCACGACAGCCTGTGTGGCGGCTCAGGATCGAAATGGTCGAAGTGGACAACCCGGTCGTGTGGCGTTTGGTGGAACTCGACCCGCGCATCGACTTGGAAGTGCTCCACGAGGTGATCCAAGCTGCGATGGGCTGGGACGACTGCCACCTGCACGTGTTCGAGACCGAGGACGGCATCGAGTACGGGGAAGCTGACCCGGAGTTCAACGGTCGAGACGAGACCACCGCAACGGTTGCCGACCTGCTCGACGGTGGACGAACACTGCTGTACACGTACGACTTCGGCGACAACTGGCGGCACCGGGTCACCCGGGGCTCAGTGAGCCGCGCGAAGGAGGGACTGTTCTATCCGAACTGCGCCGACGGTGCCGGCGCTTGTCCTCCTGAGGACGCAGGTGGAGCTTACCGGTGGAACATGGTCAAGCCCGTGGTCGCGGACCCTGGTCACGAAGATCATCATGACTGGATGGAATGGCTTGGTCTGGATGACCCTGCACAGTTCCGACCGGACGTGTTCGACCGTGACGCAGCGAACGGCCGCCTCCGCGACGTCAAGAAGCGCTTCATGCTTTGAACAACACGCACGTCCTGGGGCGCCACAGGTCGCGGGTCAAGTCATGTTCGGGAGAACACTGCGGGGTTCTCGCGGAGAAACGCGAGCGCTTCAGGCGGCTGCAAGTTGATGCTCGACAGTGCTTCCGGAGGGACCAGTTCGATGTCGTAGGTGCCGCGGTCCGGTTTGGTGAACTCGGTTCCGGTGCGGGCGTTCACGTCCATGTCGACCAGTTTCGCGATGAACAGTATCTGCGTTGGGGTGCTGTGCAGCGTCACCGCGTCGTGCACGGCGGTGATGTGAGCACCGAGTTCTTCGAACGCTTCACGGTGCACCGCATCTTCCGGAGTTTCGCCAGGTTCGATCCCGCCGCCGGGCAGCACCCAGTACGGGTCTCGGCCGGGCCGAGTCCGTTTGATGAGGACCAGGCGGTTCTCGCTGTTGAAGAGGAACACTCGAGCGGTCCTGCGGGCCGTGTCCATGCGTGCTCCATGACGGTTGCGGTGTCTGGCGTGACCGATACGCTCAGTGATCTTAGGGTCCCATACTCGAGGAGCTGCACCGTGTCCAAATCTCGCCCGTACGTGATCGCTTCCGTAGCAATGAGCCTTGACGGCTACATCGACGACGACACTGGTGAACGCCTGATCCTCTCCAACGAGGAAGACTTCGACCGCGTCGACGAGGTTCGCGCCAGCGTTGACGCGATCCTCGTTGGAGCGGAAACAATCCGCCGTGACGACCCGCGCCTGCTCGTGCGTTCAGAAGCCCGCCGTGCCGCGCGGGTCGCGGCCGGCAAGCCGTTCTCGCCGGTGAAGGTGACCATGACGTACTCGGGGAAGATCGCTGACGACGCCAGGTTCTTTACCGAAGGAGCGGTCGACAAGATCGTATACGCGGCAGGCGGCTCGGCCGGGCCGCTGCAGGCTTCGCACGGGACCGTCGCGACCGTGGTTGACGCGGGCGGGCATGTCCTGCCGTGGGACGTCCTTGATGACCTTGCCGAGCGCGGTATCGAGCGGCTCCTCGTCGAGGGCGGCTCGAGGATGCACACGATGTTCATGTTTCGGGACATGGTGGATGAGGTCCACGTTGCGCTTGCACCCTTCCTCGTCGGTCACCCTGGCGCGCCCCGGTTCGTCAACGACGCGCCGTTCCCGCAGGGCCCTGACAGTCCGTTCCGGCTCGCGGAGACGCGCGCTATCGGCGAGGTGGTGTTCGCACGCTACCTGCGCCACTGATCGGACCTGATCGGGTTCAGAACGAGTCGCAGTCAGCGTTGTCGCGTTCTTCAAGGGCGCGTTCCAGGCCGAACGCCCCGTCGAGCGCGTGCGGTACTCGTCCGCTGGCTGCCACGTCAATGTCGCGAGCTGCGGCCCAAGCGCGCGCAGCGGCGGCGCGGTCCTTGCCTGAAGGAAATGACACCGCCGGCAGCGGCACTTCCGGTTCGAGCAGCTGCACGAGGCCGACGAACTGGGCGCGCTCGCGCAGCGGCCCAAGGAGCTCGTACAGGTCGGCGGCGTGTTCGACGGAGAGCCGGATGCGGTAGAGGACACCGTCGATACCGAACGTGATCCCAAGGTCGGCTTCGCGGCCGTCGAGGTCGTCTTTGAACGGGGGCATCTGCCTGACCGTAGTTGCTGAAACGGGTTCGTGAGACTGTTTCAGTTCCTTTGGTTTGCCAGCTGGTCTGACTTCACCGGTTGATCCCCTTCAACAGGCCGAGGTCGAACAGCACTCGGCAAGGACCGCACCCTTTTTATTTCGCGCTGTGCCGCTTGAGCCGCAATGTCAACGCAGGTCAGTAGCGTGCCTCGGCGGCGTGCGGGGACTGGTTCCGTCCAGGTTCGAGACATGGTTTCGGGTCTGCCGTTTCGGCGGGCAGACTGGCTGGCATACCGAACGCAGTCCTGATGAGCGGCACAACTCGGTAGCGGGCCTCCGATGGCGTCGAAGGCTCGCAGCGCGGGTCCCTGTTGATCTCAGGGAAACGCGGCTGGCGGGTCTCCGTTCGTGCCGGAGACCCGCTTTTCACTACCGCGCTCCGGGTCAATCCGAGCAGTTCACGCAAGGTTGAGGTCGTACACCGCGCGGTCTTTCCCGGGCCCTTTGAAATCGGCGACGACCTCCACGCCGGTCTGCTGGTCGCGGTAGTCGCCGCGGCGGTTCGTGAACCCGAGCGCCAGCCACGAGGCGTGCGCGGCCGAGTTCGCCGGTTCGGACGTCAAGTAGATCCGCTTGCTTCCCGCTGCGCTCGCAACGGTTCGGACATGTCCGATGAGCTCGGCCGCGATGCCTTGCCGGCGGTGGTCCGGGTGCACGATGACGTCCTGGACGTACACGTCGACCGGGTGAGTCTGGGACCGGAATCCGATGGCGGCGCCGATGACGGTCCCGTTGTCGGCGAGAGCGACAGGGCACGTGTCGGCGAACAGCGCCGCGGCCAGCCAGTAGTCGGAAGGGTCACGGGGTCGAACCCACGGTTCACCGGTGGTCATGAGGTCGCGCACCGGTCCGGTCAGGTCAGTGGTGAGAGCGGCAATTCGCACGTAAGCCCTCCAAGGTCGTTGCTCGATTGTTGTTGCAGCGCAGTAGCAATCGCTGCAGCACAGTCACATCAGGACGATACATTTGGGCAAGCAGAACCGGTGAAACACCAGGTCAATCCCCTTGATTGCTGTCCGGACATGACAGTGGGCAGCACTGTGAGCGAAAGTGAGACGCGATGCTTCCCGAGCCTATCGACGCGAACACTTCCCCATTCGATCAGATCCGTCGCACGGACGAGTACGGCGAGTACTGGTCCGGGCGTGACCTCATGCCGCTGCTGGACTATCAGCGGTGGGAGGACTTCAAGAAGATCACCGAACGGGCGAAGAAGGCCGCCCGCAACTCCGGCCACGACGCGGAGGCTGCGTTTGCGGGGATCACCGAAGACGTGACGACCAGTGGAAACACGCCGAATCGCGTGCGGGGCAACTTCCGGTTGACGCGGTACGCCGCCTACCTCGTGGCGATGAACGGCGACCCGAACAAGCCCGAAGTGGCCGCCGCGCAAACGTACTTCGCGGTCAAGACCAGGGAAGCCGAAGTGGGTGCCCCGCCGCGGGCGGCCCTCACGCCAAGGGAGATCGCGGAACTGGTCATTCGTGAAGCGGACCGGGCCGACGCTGCCGAAGCGCAAGTGGCCGTCCTGGAACCCGACGCGGCCGCGTGGCGTGTCCTCGCGTCCGCGACCGGCGACTACTCGGTGGAAGACGCCGCGAAGCTCCTGTCGCGGGACTCCCGCGTCACCATCGGGAAGATCCGCTTGTTCCAGTTCCTCAACACGGAAGGTCTGATCTACCGTCACAAAGGCGACGGGTGCTGGCATGTCTACCAGTCGGCAATCGACACTGGCCGTCTGGCCGAACGCGCCCAGTCGCACTGGAACCCGAAAACTGAGGAATGGCAGGTGGATGCCCCCCAGGTGCGCGTCACCGTGAAGGGGTTGCAGCACCTGCATCAGCGGCTCACCACTGTCGTGGACGTGGAGCGGGCGAAGGCCACCGCAAGGTCGTGATCGAGGTGGGCGCGGCACGCCGCCGCCACGGCACGTCGATCGGAAGGCGTGGGCGGCGCCTGCTACCCGCTGCCAGGCGGAGCCGGCGCTGGCGTCGACGCCGACAACCGTTTCCGCGCCCACATCGACTTCAGCGCCCCCACACCCCAGCACCGACCTTCGACTTGACCGCAAGAGGACGATTGACGCCTGTCGACAAGCTGGTGTGTCTTCCGTACCATCTGGGCTGACTGCGCAGGAGGTTCCATGTTCGCCGAGTTCCGCCAGCAAGGCGCACTGGCGCCCTACATCCAACTCGCCAACTACACGCGGTCGCTCATCATTCAGGGGACGGCACTACCTGGAACGAGACTCCCGTCGGTTCGAGTCACCGCTAAGGAGTCGGGCGTCTCGACGGCTACGGTCGACAGGGCGTGGGCCGTCCTCAAGCGTGAGGGACTGTTGAGAGGCGTGCAGGGCGTCGGTGTTGAAGTTGCCGACCTCATCGCCTCGCAGTACGGCCACACGGGTCCGGCCAGCTCGAGTCGGATTGTGCATGACGGCCAGCCGGTGCGCACCAGCGACATCCCCGCTTGGGTCTGCGCACGTCTCGATGGCGCTGACGTGATTCGCCGCTTCCACTGGATCGAATCAGGTGGTGTGTGTCTTCAGCACGACTTCATCTGGTTCGCCCCGGACCTGGCGGCAGTGGTTCCCGAGCTGGATTTCGCGGGGGCGCTGCACGGACCTTGGCAGGAGATGTACAGCGACCGTACCGGTGTCACAGTCCACAGCAAGGTGGTCCACTGTGCCCGTCTGGCCGACGATGTCGACCGCGACCGGTTCGAACTCGCTGAGACCGCAGCGGTTCTCGTTGCTCGACGCGAATACTCGGTCGACGGCGGCATCAAGGTATGCGGCGAGACGTCGTATCGGCCTGGTACTGACGTCCCCGCCTACTGACACGAAAACGGTAGGTCGTCGCTGGCGGCGCGTGCAGAGTCGACTGGTTCTTGAGCATCCAGCAATCGATTCTATTGCGCCGCAATCGAACTAGTGTCCTAAAGAGACTCGATGAGGAGTTTTGACTGCTGAGCGGGCAGTCGAAAGCCGATACGCTTACCGGATGCTTCACAACGTCTCCGCAGCAACGCTGCCCGGATCCCCCTCAGTTCCGAACGAGGACGCGTACGCGACCGGGCCCGGCTGGGCGCTCGTCATCGACGGCGTCACCCGCACGCCCGACGACGGGTGCGTGCACGACGTGCCCTGGTTCGTGAAAGGCCTCGTGCACGGCCTCGCCGCACGCCTCCCTGGCGGCTCCACGAGCTTGGAGTCCATTCTTGCCGCGGCGATCCACGACGTGGCCGAGTCGCACCGGGACACGTGCGACTTGGAGAACCGTACGAGCCCGGCAGCGCAGGTCGCGATCGTCCGCGTTCAGCGCGGCATCGGCGAGTATCTGGTGCTCGGGGACTGCACGGTTGTGTGGCAGGTCGACGGGGATGCGCCGGTCGCGGTCTGCGACGACCGCGTGGACCGGCTGCCGAACCCGCCGGCACCGGTCCTCATCAACGGTGTTCGCCGCTACCCGCTCGACTACATCGCGCGGGTGAGGAACAACCCGGATGCGAAGGGCGGATTCTGGGTTGCGTCCACTGACCCGCAAGCGGCGGCGGAGGGACTGTCGGGGCAGATTCCCGTCGACCGGCCTGGGACGATCGCGCTGCTCTCGGACGGGCTCACGCGGCTCGTCGAACGGTACGGGTGGACGTGGGCGGGTCTGCTCGAGGCAGGGGCGGCCCGCGGCGTGCCGGAACTCATTCGCGTCGTCCATGAAGCCGACCGTGCCGCCGGCGCGACCGGCGGCCGCGGGAAAGCGAGCGACGACGCGACCGGTGTGCTCCTCGCCAGCTACTGAACCACGGTCGCGTGTGCGGCGCAGCCAAACCGGAGTGCAAGCGTCGAGGCTGCACCAGCGAACGCGGGGACGCAGGTCTGTTGGGAGGCAGGGATAATGCGGAGGTCCCCTTCTCATCCCCCTTCAGGTGCGGTCCCCGCTGCGGCGGCTCGCTCCCGCGAAAGCAGGTCTCATGGCCGCCGCCTCCACGTTCGTGTTCCCCGCGCTGCAAGCGGTGGTGTTCTTCGGTGCTTTCGCGCTCCTGCTCACCACCGCGGGTGTGACGTTCGGGATGGTGCTTTCGGAGATTCCCGCGAGATCTGCAGGGCTGATCGCCAGGCGAGGGCTTCGTCGGGCGTTTATGGTCGCGCGGCGAGGACGACGGATCGCGAGGACCAATCCTTCCTCGCGTGCCGGTGGCACATGGTGGTCCACAGCTGGCAAAGTCGGCAGTGCGGTCATCGGTCTCGTGCTCAGCTGCTGTCTGGCTGGGGCCGCGGTGGTCCTGATGGGTTTTCGGTTCGAGGTCATCGCCGATGGGCGCCCCTTGTTCAGCGACACTGAACGTCTCGCGCACGAAGGGATCGTTGTGTTCGCCTTGCTTGCTGCGGTGGTGGCACTTCGCGCAAGGATCGGGTTGGTGCACGCTGTCAAGCTCACCGGGGCACCGCATTCGCTTCATGTCCGTTGGCCGCTGTCGATTCCCGACGTCCGGGCTGGGGTGACGCGTGATGACCGGTTCGCGGCTGCGGTCAACGTCTACCACCTCGGTCTGCAGCAGTTCCTGTTGAAGTCTGCACTGGTGGCAACGGTGTTGTTGACGGCGCTGCCCATGGTGCTGCCGCCTCGCTCCAATCAGTTCCCCGGGCTGGGGTACGCCGTCGCGCTCGGTGTGGTGATGGTGCTCGGCTGGGTAATAGACCAGCAGTTCAGAAGACGATTGCGCGCCCTCAGCCTCGCTGCCGCGTACGTGCAGCCACCGGCGCGCCAGCGCCGCGCGGCCCAATCGCGTGCAGCGCTGGTTCGGATCGTTGCCGAAACGGAGCGGTACGCGCATCGTCTGCAACGCAAGCAGGGCCTTGATGTACGCCACCCTGTCGCGCACCTCCTGCATTTGAGCGCCGCCCAGATTCGGGGTCACCTATCGACCTTCGCGTCGGTCAGCGGTCACGTTCCCGACGAGCTCGACGTGACGCTGCGACGGATGACGCTGCTGCTCGCGGGAGCTTCAGGGCGGGAGTTCCTGGAAAGCTGCGAGGTTCGAACGCGGCACCTGGTAGACCAGGTCCAAGCCGCGCCTCAACGTCGGTCATGGTCGAGTTGGCTCTCGACCACTGTTGAACTCACGGACAAGACGGTTCGGACGCTGATGCTGCTCGCTGGGGTCACGGTGGTCTTGATACTTCTGGTTGCAGATGGTGTCACGGGCAAGGACCTTCTCGAGTGGGTGCTGCCGCAGTGATCAGCGCTCGTCGCGCATAGCGGCCTCTGTGAGCATCGCTTCGGTCTCACGGTCGACAGCGGCCATCCACGCCTGCGTGTCCGGGTCTGGGCCTTCATAGGCGGCGATCTGGGCACGCCGGGATTCCCTGCGGAGCACACGCGCCATCCAAACCTCTGGGGTCAGCCCTGCGCGCTGGGCGGCCGCGTTGATCCGGGCAATTTCGGCCGCCGTCAACGGCAGGGTGACGTGTGCTTCCGGTGCGGGCTCGTTGCCACTCATGCCGTCATCGTAGGCGTGGCGTCACAGATAAGCCATCGTTCACGGTGTCGCTGCGTCGATGAGGTCTCGCGCGCCTTCGTCGAGGAGCCGCTGCGCGACTGCGTCGCCGAGCTTCGCGGCGTCGCCGCTGCCTGCGGTCCCGGATGCATCAAGGGCACGGCGGCCGTCCGGCGAGTACACGCGGGCGTGCACGTACACGTCTTGGCCGTTGAACATCGCGTGCGCGGCAACGGCAGTTCGGCAGTTCCCGCGGAGCGTTCGCAGGAGCGCCCGTTCGCACGTCGCTTCAATGCGGGTCGCGGGATGGTCGAGCGGGGCCAGAAGCGCCCGTGTGGGTGCGTCGTCTACGCGGCATTGGAGCGCGATGATGCCGCCGCCGATCGCAGGCAGGAGGTCGTCAGTGCTGAACGTGTCCGTGGCCGCGGCGATCTGTCCGACGCGGACGAGACCGGCTTCAGCCATGATGAGCGCGTCAACGTCGCCAGCGTGCAACTTCGCAAGCCTGGTCCCGGCGTTGCCGCGGATGGGCACGTAGTCGAGGTCATCGCGGAGCCTTCGCAGTTGCGCAGTCCGGCGCGGCGAAGACGTACCGACGCGGGCGCCGGCGGGCAGCTGGTTGAACGTGAGGCCTCCAGGGTGGACGAGGCAATCGGCGGGGCTGTCCCGTTCGCGGAACGCCGCGAACATGGTGCCCTCGGGCATTGGCGAATCGCCCGGCACGTCCTTGAGGCAGTGAACGGCCACGTCTGCGCGGCCGCCGATGACGAGCTGGTCGACTTCTTTGCAGAACAGGGCCTTCCCGCCGTGGTCGGCGAGCGCGCCAGTCCACCTGTCGCCTTCGGTCGTGGTCGTGACCGCTTCGACGGTGATCCCCGGGTGATGGTCCTCGAGGAGAACCCGGACGCGTTCGACTTGGGCGAGCGCCATAGGCGAATCGCGCGAGGCCAGACGGATGATGGTGTCGCTCATGGCTTCACCGTAGAGCGATCCGTGTGCGCTACGACGGTGGGCACGCCGCGACTGGCGTGGTGCTGGATCGGCTCCGCGGCCGCGGAACGTGTGACCTATCGTGGGGTAGGGACCCAGGACCCGCTGACGCCAAGGCGTCAGCGGGTTTTCACCTGTCCGGGCCCCGATACGGTGCGACCGGGTCAGGCAGCAGCCCCGGCGGTGTCAGCTCGGTACAGCTCAAGGATCGGTTTCGGGACGCGCCCGTACGGCTGGACGCCGTACCCGTTCCGTTTCGCCCACTCGCGGACACGGGCGGGCTCCCCGTTGGTGACCCGGCGGCGCTTGGGCCGTTCGCCGGGGGCCAGGAGGCGGGCCCGGCCGAGCTTGCGGCCTTTCACCTGGTACCTGGAGAGCACTCGCCGCAGCTCGTTCGCGTGCGCCGTGGACAGGTCGATCTCGTACACCTGCTCGTCAACCGCGAACCGAAGCGTTTCGTCGGCGGTCGTGCCGTCCAGGTCGTCAATGAGGTGGATGATGCGCTGCTTCGCCATGTCGAATGTGGCCTTCCAATTGAGGCGTTGCGGAAACGGTCAATGACGTTTCCCTACTTGCATTCTTAATGTTGTCTGGGCCGTACCACAACGCGGCAACAACTGTGTCGCAACGCAACAATGAAAGGTTGCAAGCAGGCAGAAGGCAGATATACTTGCAGCACAAGCAAGTGAACACCCCTACGCGAAAGGTCGCTAATGGACTTCCGTACCCTCAATTCAGCAACGAAGTACCCGTCGATTCTCGCCTACCACCAGCCGCAGCCTGAACATCGCGGCAAGCTGGAAGCAACACCATGCGTTGACTTTCGCGGTCGGGACGTCATCCTTACTGAGAAGGTGGATGGGACGAACGGTCGGATCATCATCCTGCCCGGCGGCGACTGGTTCATCGGCTCGCGGGAAGACCTCATCACCGCGCGCGGTGACCGCGTCCCGAACCAAGGCCCGGTGAACCTCGCCATGGCGCGGGCGTTGGTTCCCGCTGCCGAGCAGGCCGCTGCGGCCTGGGACGGGAAGGACGCGCTGGTCATCTGGGCGGAAGTGTACGGTGCAGCCACTGCAGCAGGCTGGCAGAACTACTCGACGGACAAGCACACGGTCGGGGCGCGGATCTTCGACGTCGCGCTCATCGACCCGGCCATCCTCACGCAGACCGCCGCGGCCGCGGCCGCGTGGCGGGACGCTGGAGGACAGCAGTTCGCGCCGCTGGACCTGAAGATGGACCTGCCGCTCGAGCGTGTCCCTGAGCTCGGCGTCGTGAACGGGGACGACATTCCCACCGACATCGAGGGCGCGCACGCGTGGCTGACTTCGGTCCTCACCGAAACCCAGGTCCGGTTGGACGGCACCGGGAAAGGCCAAGCGGAAGGGATCGTCATCCGAACTGCGAGCAGGGACCGGATTGCGAAGCTCCGACACCCTGACTACCAGAAGCATGCGCGGATCCTGGAGAACGCGACACGTCAACGCCGGTAATGCCGAACGTGAAGCCGCCGCACTCATCGAGTGCGGCGGCTTCGGTGTTCCTGCCTGCCGTGAACGGCCGATGCGGGCCCTGGTACCAGCAGAGCGCCGCCATGTCGCGGTTAGCTAGGGGCGACAGGTTCAGTCTATCGTCGCCCGCTGTTCGATGTGGACGAGCCGATCGGCCAGCGCCATGACCTCACGGTCAAGGTCGGCTCGTTCCGCGGGTGTGGCTACGGTGTCGCCAACGACGACAGCAAGCCTCACGAGGGCGTGCCGGACCTCGCGGCACACGACCGGGGCCGCGCTCTCGTGGTCCGCTACGGCTGTGATGGCAGCGGTGAGCGCGTCGAACACGTCCACCTGGTCGCGGCCGGGATCTTCCTTGGTCAGGTCAGCTGCTGTCTGGCCTTCCCACAAGTCCACGTCGTCACGTTCGAACTCGGCTGCGAACCAGTCAACGTCGCAGTCCCAGTCATCCTCCCAGCCGTCGTCCTCGTCAGGGAAGTCCGCATCTTGGACGGCTGCTTCGGCGGCGTACGCGACGGCATGATCGGCCTCAAACTGGCGGTACTGGTCGGGGTCGAAGTTGAAGATCGTCTCCACCTCCCATGGGATGAGGACCGAGTCGCAGTGGGCCAGCGCGGCACGCATGCTGACGAGATCCCCCGGGTCGGGGAGAGTGGCTTCCGCGAGGGGCATGACAGGGCTGTGGGGCTGGTCAAGACGCTGGCACGTCAAGGCAACACTGAGGAATGGTGCGTCGCCGAGCACCCGTTCGATCGTCACAGCCAGGCCGAACCCGGTGTCGTGCCGGTACGTGCCAGCCAGGGTCCATGCACCGTCGACAGGAAGGTGCATCACCCAGATCGGGGGGCGAAGATGCGCAGTGGCTCGCTTGAACGCTGCAGGTTCCATACCCCAATGTTGTCGTGCAGTATGGCACTTGACCTGCAAAAACAGTGGTTGTTGCCCGATTGTGGCAAGATCGAAGCGAGCCGAGTCGTCACCGGTTCCCTACCCGAGGCAACAGTGTGGCGGGCCCCCCCCCCCCGGGCGGCCCCCCCCCCCAAAACCATGGACGCCAAACCCAGCGAAACCCCCGG
>NZ_JAERMK010000016.1:0-22811 GCF_016918015.1 Glycomyces sp. YM15 | reverse complement strand
TTTTGGGGAACTATCTACGCGAGCGTTGTGTACCCGGGTCCCCTCCCCGTGCCAACTGTGGGGCCGCCGCGCACGGCGCGGCGGCCACCACCACTAAAGCGGTTGCAGCACAACCGGTGCAATCGGCCGTGCGGCATGTCAGGAGTCAACTCCGGAAGTCTACCGAACTCGACGCGGTGCCGGGAGCGCACGAAGCGCGGCCACGAGCTCGGCAACGGCAGCGTCAACTCGGGCGCGGTCATCAGCGGTGCCGTACGCGACCGCAGGGATCCGAGCGAGGAGCGTAACGTTCGTGCATGTCTCCTGGATGACCTTCTTCGCTGTGATCTTGTTGCGTTGCACGGCGACGTGCGTGACAGCGTCGGCCACATCGTCAAGAGCCGCTTGGAGCGCATCGAACGCGTCCGGTTCGGTCGTGGTGCCGGAATCAGGTGACGTGGCGTGAGCCATGAGTGCGGTACTCCAAAGGTGAGGCAGGTTCGGCGTGCACTGCAAACCTATCCGGTGACACCCGCGTTGACCTGTACGAACGCAACTTTGTTGCGCCATTGTGGTCCCGTGGGTAGGTTGGGCCGCAACACAACTGCATACGGAGGCATCTCTTGTGGCCGAACACGTCCGTCCCCGACCCCGACTCGGTTCGCTCTTCACCGGCGCCGGCGGGCTCGACCGCGCCGCCCGTGACGTGTTCGGCGCCGACCTCGCCTGGTGCGCTGACAACGACCGGCACGCCTCCACACTCGCCGCCTACCGGCACCCCCGGGTCCCGAACCTCGGCGACATCACCACGCTCGACTGGGCCGCGGTCTCCCGCGTTGACGTCCTCACCGCCGGGTTCC
The DNA here is from genome assembly GCF_016918015.1 of Glycomyces sp. YM15. Classification (GTDB taxonomy): domain Bacteria; phylum Actinomycetota; class Actinomycetes; order Mycobacteriales; family Micromonosporaceae; genus Glycomyces. The sequence goes on along the minus strand of NZ_JAERMK010000016.1, from coordinate 21,972 downwards.
CCTGCCAGCCGTTCTCGACCCTCGGGAAACGCGCAGGGACCGGCGACGACCGGTGGCTCATCGACCACCTCACCGACGCCATCGACGCGACCGGGCCCGGCCTCGTCCTCTTCGAGAACGTCCCGGGCCTTCTCAAACACGCGGACGCGTTCGCCGCGGTCATCGACTGTCTTTCCGACCGCGGGTACGTGGGGGCCTGGCGGACAGTGGCAGCAAGCGACGCCGGAGCGCCGCACCTGCGTGAACGCGTGTTCATCGCCGCAGTGCGACCCGAACAGTCCAGTCTGCTCGCCGCCGCTCATGCCGACGCCGGTCGCAACACCGGCGATCCGGCTCATGCACGGTCAAGTCGAAGGGTGGATCCGCGGCCCGTGGCGGCACCTGTCGAACTTCCTCGGCGCGATGACGGTCCGGCAGCCCGATGGGACTGGGGCGGCTATGCGCGTGCGGTGACCCGCTGGGAAACCGTGACCGGCAGGCCGTGCCCGCATCCGGTGCAGTGGCGGTCTGGTTGGGGCCGCGGGCCCGGCCGGACCGAGCCGCGGACCGAGTTCCTGGAATGGGCGATGGGCTTGCCGGCGGGTTGGGTTACGGACGTGCCCGGGTTGACGTGGCTGCAGCAGCACCGCTTGATCGGGAACTCCGTCGTGCCGCAGCAGGCTGCGCTCGCGTACCGAGCGCTCGCGCTAGACCTTCTCGCGCTTTTGGGGGCGCGGGATGTGTCCGTTCCAGCGGGAGTCGCCGCGCCCTGATGCCCTCCCCCACAACTGCATACGAGACCTCGAAGGCCGCGGCGCCGCTGCGGCTCGGTTCGCTCTGCACCGGGTACGGCGGCCTGGACGTCGCCGTCGAGCACGTCTTCGGTACGTCCATGACGTGGTTCGCCGAGAACGACTCGCATGCGGCCGCCGTCGTCGACGCGCACTGGCCGGGCGTCCCCAATCTCGGCGACCTCACCAGCGTCGAATGGTCGACCGTACCGGCCGTTGACGTGCTCGCGGCCGGGATTCCCTGCCAGCCGGTGTCGAACGCCGGGAAACGGAAAGGAACAGCTGATGAGCGTTGGATCTGGCCGCATGTCGCCGAAGCCGTTCGCCACCTTCGACCGCGCATCGTGGTCCTGGAGAACGTGGCGGCCATCGTCAACCGCGGCATGGACGGCATTCTCGCGTCGCTGGCCGCGTTGGGGTTCGATGCAGTCTGGGGCTGCTACCGGGCGTCGTGGGCCGGTGCCCCACACCGGAGGGACCGGTGGTTCTTGCTCGGGTGGCCGAGCGAACTGCCTAGCCCTGCTGCCGACGCCTCGAGCGAGCGCGGCCGAGGACCGGCAGTACAAGCGCACGCCGAGCCAGCTCGCGGGCAAGCACGGCCGGAGTCTGCAAGCGGAAGTGTGCTCGCTGCGGCTGCTGCCGACCCCGCGAGCATCGGACACGGGAACGGCGGGGCGCCGGCCGGGTGCTGGCTTCCGCCCGTGCCTGTCAGCGGTGCTGCTCCCCCAGGTAGCCCCGTCGACGGAAACGGCGTCGACTGGGGCGTGTACGGCCCCGCGATCGCCCGCTGGGAGCTCGTGACCGGCCGGGCCGCGCCGCATCCGACGATCCGAACCGACCGGGGTCTGAGGTCGTCGACGCGGTTCGTCGAATGGATGCAAGGGATCGCCAGCGGCTGGGTGACCGGCCGCGGCCTTCCGCGCACTGCCGAACTGCGCCTCCTCGGGAATGGCGTGGTGCCCCAACAGGCCGTCATGGCATTGCGGGACCTCATGAACCACTGCCCCTCCGCATCCCTCCCAGTATCAGCGTCCTGGAGCTCTTGAAGGAACCAGCCCATTGCAGCGGCGCCTGGGTCATTCCTTCAAGACGCCTGCGGTGTGCGCGCCGGGAAAGGGTCCCAGTTCGGCTAGGAGGGAAGCGAAAGCGCCGCGTCGGACCAGGGTGTCGTGGTACTCGTCAGAATTGGGTATCACGATGCTGTATCCGCAGTTGAACTCGATGAGCCGCTGGGGATTCGTCAAGTTGTTGCGCAGCACCTGCAGGTCGACGACTGCCGCGAGCACTCCAAGCATCTGGGGAATGTCGTCTTCAGTGGGTCCGTTGGGGCGCTGCTCGGGGTCCGCAACGAAGTCGAACTCGAAGGCCTGCAGTGCCGCACAAATTTCCTTGATCATCGAGCGAGCGTACCCACGCCATCGTCCATTGACGACAAAGTTGCGTTGGTACTGGTCAGAGCCATGTGATCTGGCATTCTCCGAGGGTCGCACCGGCGTACAATGAAACCTCAGTCGCATCGCGGCTGCTTGTCCTTGCCGACGCGAGGTCGCCCGCCAGGGCTCCGTTTATCGGAAGGACGTTCCCCATGCTCGGCATTGACGAGTTCACGCTCGACTTCACCCCGCTGCTTCCTGAACCTGGGCTGACGCCCGACCCCGGCCAAAAGCCGGACCTGTCGTACTTCGACAAGGAGGGCGACCGGTGGCGTTTCAGCCAGGTCCTTCAGGAGTTCCCTCGGCGCAGGCCGCACTCGTACCTGTGGCTTCCGGCCGACTGCGGCGAACGCGGGTACCTGAACGTCCAGTTTCCGTTGGCGAACTGGATTCCTCGCGGGCGTGAGCTGGTCACACCCGAATATGTGGTGCTTGCGTCGCTGATGGGTGCTCTGGAGCGCGGCGAATTCCTGGATGCGGGCCCGCTGCGGCTTTCCGGTGGTCTGCTTGCGTGGGTTGGTCCGCAGCCGCAGACGGACGCGCTTACGTCGATCAACGCGCTTGGGATGTTGCTGCTCGACCGGTTTGATGCGTTCGAGCTCAACGATGTGTCGGTGCGTCCCCTGGTCGGGCCGATCATTGTCACTGCGTCCCAGTTCGAGTCGGCACCGGCGCTGCTGGCTCCTGAGCACGTGCGCGAGCTCCTGAGTGCGTTGAACTTGTCGTGGCGTGCAGCTGTAGCAACCTGTCGTCCCTGAACTGGACCAGTTTGTGTGATGACACGTGTCCGCTCTGTCATCTACCCTGAGGCGGAAGCACTCCCCAACCCCCGCAAGGAGTTCCTGTGCCGTTCCGCAAGCCTGCTCTCAAACCGATCCGTCTCGACAAGGCCGCACCAGCGACCGAACCGCAGCCGTTCCTGAAGACCGTCGAGGTTGACTCCGGCATCGCGCAAACGTGGGAAGCTGCGCACGGACCGATTGCCGTCATCTTCCCGAACGTCATTCAGAACTTCACCCTGCACCGGCGCCAGTGGCAGACGTGGCTAGCGGAACTCGACTGGTGCCGCATCGTTGTACTTGTGGGGAACGACCGCGGTATCGACGGTGGACCGTCCGTGTTCGTGCACGACCGTCAAGGAGGCGACCCGGGCAAGCATCCGTTCCATTACGAAATGTCGTGGGCGGACCTGAACGGCGCGCTCGGTCAACTGGCACCGTACTGGGCGACGTACTTGCGCACCATGCCCGGCATGGCCGGGTGGTCGCCAGCGGAACCGGAGCGGACAGTCGCCGCTGCCCCAGAAGTCGACCTCGGACCGATCCTTCGTCTCGCGGCGCGGCACGCCCTTGATACGGCGCTGCAACAGGCGCTCATGTCGTTCGCGCAGTCGCAGCTTGCGGATGCAGCGAAAGTCGCAACGCAGGACATCGAGTTCCACCGCGAGCATCGGGATGACACCGATATCCGGTTCGCTGCTGTTCCCGCCGCGGTCGCGGTGCCTGACGAGCCGCTGGATCCCGCCGTGGTCCGCGCCGGGTGGCTCAGTGTGCTCGACCTCGCCGACGATGACGCGCATGCGGCCGTCGCGACCTTCTCGGCGTTCGGGAAGCAGTCGAAAACGGTCCTGCCTGCGTCCACGATCGCGAGAGTCCACACGGATGATGGCGGGGCCGGCGAATGGATCGCCCGCTTGCGGCCGACGCAGCGGACTGCGAAGTTCGCGCTTCTTGACGGCGCCCCGGGGCACGCGGCGCTCATCGACCCGGTGACGGAAGCGGTCGTCGCGTTCGACGGCGACGACACCTATATTGCTGCGGTCCCGTCCCGGCTCGCCACGGCATCCCCGCTCGCGAGCGTCGAGCTCCAGCCTGACCGCGTGTGGATCCGCACTGAGGACGGCACGACCTACCTGTGCCCGGAAACGAGCGCGGTCGACGTCAACTGGGGTTACAGCGGCACCGGTCCGCGCGTGCTCGCGCAGGTACTTCATGCGCTTCTTGAGGACATCAACATCGATGTCGCGGTCGGCCTCGCGGTCCCGCCGGCAGGCCTGGTCGAGTTGTGCAAACGTCCGTGGGAGCCTGGCACGGTCCTGACGCGGAAGGAACTCGAGGAAGCCCAGCGCGCGTAAGTGGTAGACCGCGGGTCGACGGGGCGCGTCAGGGACTGGTCCTTCCGTCCCGGACGAGCCCCGCGCTGGCCGCCGCTCGCGCCAGCATGCGCGCTTTCCGCTGCTGCTGCGTCGGGGCAGTCCACACATGCCAGCCGACCGGCAGCTTCCACCGCTGCAGGTGCTGACGTTCGTCAACACCGCAGTGCTGGCAACCGGACGGAAGCGCGGCATCGGGACCGTTCATCGGGTCGCTTCGGTGGCGCTGATGCGGATCGCTACTTCGTCGCTGCCCGTGTCGATCTTCGTGAGCGTCACACCATGGGGTTTGAGCAGTTCGGCGAGAGCGTCAAGGTCGGGTTGGGCCTTCCAGTCCCACGACAGTACGTTCGGGTCGTACGCCCACGTGAGGCCTTCAACTTCGACCCGGTACCCGCCGCGGACCGTGGCCTTGTCGGAATGCCCGGGGCAGCCATCGGCATCGTCGGGCTCGCCGTCGCCGCGAGCGCGCGTGATGGTTACGAGCCCGTATCCGTCGATTTCAGTGATGCGCCACTCGCCGGTGCCGTCCGGGTCGAACTCGGCGGTGAGCACCACTTCCACGAGTTGCCCGGCGTCAGTGGTCGCCGTAACGCGGATGAGCGCGGGCTTGTCCATCGACGGGTTGAACTCGTCGTCGACGGCTCCGCGTGCCTCGATGAGGTTGTCGGAGGCGCCGTAGATGCGGATGCTGGCACTGGTCAGATCAGTGGTCACTCGTGCTCCTTCGATGCAGCTCGCGCTTCACGCGCTTCGGCGTTCACGATCCGGGAGTGCAGTGCCTGGATGCGGCGGTTCAGGCTCGCGTAACGCTCGAGGTCACGGTCGAGCTTGGCGAACCGGCGTCTACCGGCAGTGCGGGCCGCCTTCGACCGGGAGCTGGGCGACAGGTTCACGATCGCCATGTCCCCGTCATCGTCGACGCCGACAATCGCGTCACGTCGCGAGACGAGCCGGTCCCGTTCTTCCCGGAGGGACGCTGCGGACCGGTACACGCGCGGCTTCGGCTGGCGTTTCGGTGCGGCTTTGCACTCGGGGAGGTCAACCAGGTCTTCGTCACCCGGTTCGACGAACCATTCCAGCAACGCCACCGGCCCAGTCCAATTGGGCTTGATCTGCGGGTTCGCTCCAGGAAAGTCCCGCTTGATCCGCTCGATAGCCGCCTCGACGCGAACCGGGTGCGCGGCTTCCCACGCGGCACGACGCTGTTCGAGCAGGTCCATGTACTCGGCACCGGTCAACCTTTCCCCGCTGATGCGGGCCGGAGCGTCGTGCGGCAACGGTTCGGGGGTCACGTCGGCTCCTTAGTGGTACAACACCCGGGCCTGCTTCCTCTTGCGGCACTTTGGGTTCCGGTACCAATTCTATCTAGCCAGAGTGCCCGTTGCAGCGTTCAACGGTTGTTGTTGCTCAATTGTGGTGGCGCCCTGACCAGGTATTTCACGAGCTGAAGCGGCCCAGCAGCGACCCCGAATACCAGTCCTCAGTGGATAGATGTTCACCACGCCGGCACTCGCTCATAGCGCTCCATCTAACCGCCCGAGGCGGCCAGACTAGGCGCGGCCGCGAGCGTCGGCAGGCAGACTCAGCGGAGCTCGAGCTTGACCCACACGCCCAGGAGCGACTGGACTTCGTGTGCTTCCAGGGGCACGTCAAGCCCGATGGCGGTCCGTTCACCCTGCGGCTGACCGCCAGCAGTCCTCGCGTCCAGGCGCACGGTGCCGGATCCGAGAACGACCTCACTGCCTTGCTTCGGTGCAGCAACACCAGCGCGGGCGGTCTTGTCGACGTGCCCGAAGCTGGTCCGGGGCGGCTGGGTCACGACGGCAACGAGCGTCCCGGTGCGGCCTGCAGCGTCAGCGGGGAATTGGAGGTCGCGGCGGTCGTAGCGTTCGCTGGGGTTCAGTGCGATTACGTCGTCGAAACGGTACGTGTCGAACGCGAGGATCTTCTCCGGGTAGGGAATTTCGAGCAGGCCTTCGCCGAGAACGTCAGTCATGACAGACGGGACCTCACGGTCGTGGTGGGAGTCGGGCCCGGACAATGTATCGAGGATTGGACCGACTGGAGATGCCACACGCGTTCGATGTCGCACGGATCGCATCGCGCGAGCGGCACTCGGTTGGCTCGCGACAGTGTGCCCTCGGGTGTCTATTCGATCGACGGCGGGTCGTACCGGCCGGTGCGCCCGAACTGGGCCTCGGTCCTCGACCACTTCCCGAGCATCACTGCGACCTCGCGGCTGACGTCCGGAAGCGCATCAAGGCCGACCCGCCGGAAGCCATCATGCTCGGCGGCGTTGAGTTGCACGTGCCCGGTCGCTTTCTCGCAGTGGAATACGAACTGGCGCGCCCGCAAACCTGAGCCCGTCGTGTAGTCGAAACTGCCGACGTACCAACCGATCTCGGCCACGAGTCCGGTCTCCTCGAACACTTCACGCTCGTACGCGGCCGCCAGGCCCTCGCCGGCGTCGACACCACCGGAAGGCAACTCCCACAAGCCTGGGAACGTGTCGGTCGCGGCCCGACGCAGCAACAGCACCCGGTCGTCAACGTCAGCGATGATCGCACCGACGACAAGACGTTCGATACCGTCCTGGACTGCCAGGTCAACCAGTCGTTCCCGCTGCAGTTGCTCCACGCTTGCGCCTTCCGCTCGAATGCCAACGCCCGTGCAGCGCTGGCAGTTCCATCGTAGATGCGCGCTCGGTGAAGGCTGTTGTTCCTTCGTCCGGACACGCACCAGGGCAAGGGGCCACGGAGCTAGAACGGCAGGTCGAAAAAGATCGTGATCGCTCGTTCAACTCTCTCGACGCTCGCGCCGACGAGCATTCCTATCGGTTCGCCAAGCTCGTCAACTTCGACCTGGTCCATGCCGTCAACGTGGACGAAACCCGCAACTGGGTCGGACTGGGTGAGCGGGACGGTCACTGGTGCCGGCCCTGCCGTGGCGTGGATCGGGGCGACCATGATCATTCCTGTGCGGGGCGCAAAATTGTGGCCGTCGGCGCTCACGACGCAGATCGGCTGGCCGGTTGGCTGGTGTAGGCGCACTTCACCTTTGCGGGGATTCTCGTTCTTCCCACCCATGAGGGGCGTCGGTCCTTTCGGCCGTGCGTTGCCACAGTTCAGTCGTTGAAGCGGTTGTCGCTGCGAACCATGCCTGCATGTCGGGGTCAACGGGTCGGTCGGCCCATTCGCGAGTTGCCGCGGCGAGCGCTTCACGCCGGGCTTGGCGGGTCACCCACGTTTCGAAGTCGAGGCCTGCAGCGGCAGCGGCAGCGCTCACCATGTCTCGGTCGAGACCAGTGAACGTGACTGTGGTGACGTTGTTGAGGTCGGTCATTGCGGTTCTCGCCTTTCGCCCGGTGGAGGTGGCGTCCGCGGGGTGCTGACTGCTTCCCATCATGGCATGGCGAGTGCCGTTCGCGGAACTGTCACGCCGGGGTTTGCTGACCGGTGCGCCCCGGCATCGACGGGCCGCAGCCTGGAGAACTACACAAGGAAGACCATTGCGGTCATCGCAGCAGCAAACTGCACCGCCCGTGGTATGGTCGAGCCATCAGCCGCTCGCGTGCGCGCGAGACGGAAGTGGGCCCTGTTGGAGTCGCCGTGGCGTCACGGTGTCCAGGGCCCGCGTTGTTTCTCCAGGTCAATCCCGGCCTTCCAGCAGGTCCACCTGACCGGCCAGCGCCGTCGTGTACTGGTCATCGCCGCGCAGTGCCACAGTGTGAGCGCCGGCGACCATGTCGGGAATCCACAGCAGCGGATCGTCACGACCGGGCACGTGATCTAGTCGCATACGGTGGTCGATCTGGTGCGCGTCTCGAAGCCCTCGGAAGAGCGCTAGGTCGCGGTCGTTCTGCTTCCGCTGCCGGGCCTCGGCCACAATGTGGTGAATGCGCCGCTCAGCAAGCTCCCCGAGCAGCCACACGAGCGTTTTATGCCGGGCCCGTTCACTCGTCTCATGCGCTTCCCCGTTGCGGGCAACGACGACATGGTTCAGGCTCAACGCTCCAACGGTTTTGATGTGGCGTTCACGCGAGGCATGCCCGAGCTCATGCCAGTGCAGTTTCCCCGTCGCCTGGCCGCGGGCACTGACCATGACTGCTCGAGCTTCACCCCGCTGGCATGAGGCAACGAGAGTCGCCGCAAGCAAATAGACCCTCCGCGCTCCGATCCGGATTTCCGACTCGTCGACATAGGCGACCCGTCCGATGTCTTTGGGCGCGTCGCCGTGCGAGCCTTCGGATGCGGCGTTGGGGTGGTGTCGGGTCATGTCGTGAGCTTGCACCTGAAGTACGACGCGGAGCCGTCACTAGCGCGCTCGGCGTGTCGCCGGAGCACGTTCGGTTGCGTTAGCGCGGGGAAGGGGGCCTTTCGGACAGCAGGTCGTAGCAGTCGACGCTGCATGCGATGCCGTAGCTGGCCCACATGGAGTTAGGGCCGGTCTCGGTTCCGCACTCGTCGCAGTACTCCGGTGCGGTCCGCTTCGAGGGGTGGTCCTCCTTGCCGATGCCTACGGCGCGGAAGCATGCGAGGTGCACGGACACGTCGCCTGCGGGCGGACGGGCAAGGCCGCGTTCGGCAAACTGGTGCACTGACACTTTCGCGACGGTCACGCAGTCAGCGTCGCTGTAGACGACGGCAGCGCCGACGAGGCGGCACGCGGTCTCGTACTGCTCGCGCGTGTACGCGGGGATTGCGAGTCCAGCGTCGACCAGGAGCGCGCCGGCGGCTTGCTCGGCCACCTCGATGTCGTGCCGCAGCCCCCGGGTTCGCGCTTGCCGCAAGCACATCGCCAGCGACGCTTTCGCGTCGTTGGTCTGCATGAACGGGTCGCCGTACGTGTCACCGTACGAGTCAAGGTCGATGTCGGGGACCGGTTCGATGTCCAGTTCGGTGCAGGCCGCTTCGTAATGGCCGCGGCTCAGGAGCGTCGTTCCGCGGGTGAGCGTGTAGACGGCGCCGCTGTGCTCCTCGGTGACGATGGCGGCAAGGTCGAGGACGACTTGCGCGGCCGTTTCAGCTTCGAGCCAGAACCGGGCTTGCCCGCGGGCGGCCGCTTCGCTCACGTACGTGCGGCCGGTCGGCTGGCTGTCGTGGAACGCCTGCCACCAACCGGAATCGGTCTCGTGGAACGTGTATGAGGCAGGCAGGTCAGGGAAACGCGGGAACGGCATCGGGTGTCTCTCCTCGGGTATGCGGGCTACCCGGCCGGGATTGGCCGGGGCAACCTCCACATCCGTGGAGAGCAAAGCGCTGCCTGCCCCATGGGACGGCATCGGTTCGATCGTATCGACCCGGGCCGACAACGACGACATTCAGTCCGCCGCGGGAACCTCATCCGCGCTGGCGGTGCCACGCTCTTCAGCGGCCTTGCGTCGTTTGCGCTCGTCTGCTTTCCAACGGGCAACGCTGGCATCGCTCTTGTCGAGTTGCGCAATGAAGTAGCGGCGGCGGCGTACGTTCCACCACGGCGTGGTGATGACCGCCAGGGCGCTGTCCAGGTATCCCCAGAGGTCATTTGCCCGCCACTGGTCCATGTTGCCCGTCATGATCTCGGAGATGATCTTGTAGGCACGGCGGTTCTGCTTCGTTCGCGGCGGCCGGGTCACTGCGACCAGGCGGATCACCTCGTTCCGGTCGACGGACGAATCCACATCGCGGTCGAAAAGCTCATGCCATTCGAGACGCATGTTGTCATCGAGAGCCATGTTCAGCAGGGCACGCATGTTCTTGTGCTGCTCGAGAATGCGTTCCTTGCGGGCTTCGAGGCTCGGCTTGGCGAACCACTCGATGCCGAGGGCAACGACCGCGGCGGTGGAAGCCGAGATGATCGCCGTGAGCAGCAGTGCTGATGCGGTCGGGGCTCCGGCGGCGACGGCGAGAGGAAGGGTCATGTCCACATGGTCTCAGGCTGACAGCGGCGTTCCTTGTCCGCGTGCCCGCGGCGAGGACAACCTCCCTGCCGGCAGGCGCTCACCGACGCAAGGCGAACATCCGGTCGGTGAGTGACCTAAACGCGTCCTGGTGCTCGGCGACCTGGGCGTCAAAGGTCGCGTCCCGCTTGAGCCGGATGCGTTTCATCTGCCGGGCGTGCAAGGTCTCGATCTCGGTGATGTGGAAGAAAACGCGGCCCAGCAGCTCCTGGGCAGCTTCGCGTTCTGCGCCGCTGAACAGGTCCCCCACGGACTCCTCAGCAGCTTCGCTGGCTTCCAGGTCGTGGGTGCACATGCGGTAGTGCCGATCGCGGGCGGCCATGCTCGCGGTGCGGCGAACCAGGTCCGTGTAGTGGTCAAGTGCGGCTTTGAGGTCGTCGTCGGTGTTCATGCGGTTCCTCTCGTGCGGGTCAGAAGCGGTCGAGACGCTGGCCGGTTCACGCCGCGAGCACCGGCAAAGTTTGGGTGTAGAGGTCGTTCACGTACGCGTCGATGGCGTCGCCAGCGTCGAACCCGATTGCGGCACTGAGCACGTGAGCGGCCATGGGCGGGGCGACAACGTCAGCGGACTGTTGAAACTGAGAGCTTCGAGATCCGCACCATGGGTAGGTTTTCGAGAACCCGTTCAGGTATCCGGCTTCGGCTGCGGTGAGCTGGAGCTTGTCATCTTCGCGGTACCAGCCGCGGGCCTTGCCCGTGAGACACCAGGCGACCGAATCAGCTCGGAACGTCCCGCCGCCTGTGGGCTTCCTGTTCCCGCGCGTTACTACGCGGTGCCCTGGGCTCCAGTTAAGTGCGGACGCCATCGACCGCCGCTCCCTCTTGGGCGGCATGGGAAGGGCGCCAGGACCCTCGGGTATGTACTGGGGTGCGAAACGGCGGGCAGTGGAGGCCTGGCCGTGCTTTGAAGCGATCAAGAACGCGCGTTTCCTGCGCGACGGCAGCCCGAAATCGGCGGCGTCGAGGACGCCGACGTTCACGGTCTCGCAGCCGATCGAGTACAGCTCGGCGGCCAGGTCCTCAAACGCGAACTCGAGCGAAGGGACTTGCTCCATGGCCATGAACTCGCACCGGCCTTCGGCCATGAGCGTCAACGCCCAGATGCCAGCGGTGGCCATGAGCGCCGTACGTGGATCCTCAACGGCCGCAACGCATTCCATAGCTTGTGCTGCCGTGTGGCCCCAGCCCAAGCTCGTCCAGCTGTCCAAGACCGCCTGGTAGTCGCCGCCGAGCCCTGAACGTTTCCCCGCCGAGCTGAACGACGGGCACGGTGCACTCGCAAGGAACCCTGCGCAGTGGAGGTAGTCGGCTGGTGCGACGGCGCGAACGTCCGCTTGCCGGCGGACATGCCCGGCGGCGCGAGCGGTCGCGCACGCGTCTCGGCCGATCTCGATCCCTTCAATGCTGAGGTCGAGGCCGAGAAGACGTGCGCCTTCGTCCCAGCCGCCGGGGCCCGCGTACAGGTCGACGGTGCGAACGGCTGACGGTGGCGCGATCAGCGGCGGCTGCTCATACCGGCTCACCACAGACCTGTTTGCGCTGGTGTTGTTCTGCTGCGTCGCGTCTCCCGAGTCGGCGTCCACTCGGGCCGGTGGAACGTCTCGGCGTCGTCGTCTGTTGGTGTCAACGGCTGGACGTGCGTGAGCCCGATTGCGCCTGAGGTGCCGGCGATCCACACGACCGGCGTATGCCCGCCGAGTGCCTGCGCGGCGGTGCGAGTCGCTCCCGTTCGCGGTTTACCGTGCCGGACGCCGCGCCAGTAGTGCACGGGCGTGCCGATCGGGTACCGCTCATTCCACGCGGCCACGACCGCATCGGGCACAGTCACGTACGTCGCCGTCTTGCCGCTCATGCGGCCACCTCGACGACATCGGCGAACCCTTCGGCGTACAAGTCCACGGCGGTGAGCGCCGCGACCTCAGCCCACTTCCGTTCGATGACGTGCTCGGGGACGACGCGCTCCCGGGCACCGTTGCGTTCCAAGCACGTGCGAAGCGGCGTGCGGAACACGACCGCTCGAGCGCGGTACCCGTACCGTGCGGCAGCGTCGAGGTCAGCGGCACGGAACCGCGGGACGGTGCTCGTCGCGTCGACAACCACAAGCTGCCCTTCACGAAGGCGCGCATGCATGTCGCGTTCCTGCCAGTCGACCGCTTCACGGTTCATCGACTGGTCGTCCGCGGAGCCGGTCAGCCACGCCCGGTACGTGTCGAGGTTGTGGATGGCGTCGCCGGGCCGGTTCTGGGTGCACCAGGTGCTCTTGCCGCAGCCGGGCGGCCCGATGAGTACTTCCATGCGAATGGGGGCGTCGACCAGGGACGCGAGGTGCGCGGGGAGAGCGTAGGTCACGAGGTCTGCTTTCTCTCGGGTTCGGGTCAGCGGTCGAGGAACGCGACTTGGAATACGAGAAGTCCGAGTTCGCGCCAGCGCGCGACGACACGGTTGCGGTCGTCGAAGACGCCTTGGACGTAGTAGAACGGCTCGATGCGTTCGCGGTAGAAGCCTGCTTTGAGGTCACCGTCGTTCTGGTTGTCGCCAACGGCCCGCATGTGGAGCGCGTCGTATTCGACGCCGAGGTGCTGCTTCAGCCACGTCTCGGTATCGGCCCGGCAGCCTTCGGTCCTGCCCGAGGTGATGATGATGCGGAATCCCTGTTCGGCGGCGGCGCGCACGTTTGAGATCACGAGCGCGTTGGGTGCGTCGGTGAGGACGCGCGTTTCGTCGTACGGGCCACGGTCCACGTGGATGGCGAGCGTGCCGTCAATGTCGACAATGACAGCAGCGGGAAGGTTCGAGCGGGATGATGACACAGGGTTTCTCCAGGTGAACGGGGTTCTTGATAGTCCATTGTCTCATATTTGCATGATCTCCGGAAAGGTGAAAAGCCCGGATGTGGTTCCCCTCTCGGGGTTACATCCGGGCTTTCACTGGTAAGTCTGGCTATTGGCGAGCAGTGCCATTCAGGCGGTGTTCAATAGCGTCTGAGCGCGGGGCTCACGAGTGGTGTTGACGGTCATGCAGAGTGAACGCGACCGTGAACGCGTCGCCACCGCTGGTGTAGTAATCGCCTTGCGCGTTGCGGACGAGCCAGTCACCGACACGGGCTCGCAACGGCCCAGCAGTCGTGGCGAACACGAGGCCGCCGCCAGGACGGATAGTGCAGGCGCCGCCGACGAACTGCTCGCACGATTCGAGGCGAGAGCTGTCGATGCGGATCGCGTCGACGACGATGCTGCCGTTGCGGTACCGAGCGGGCGCAGTCGTCGGGTAGTCGCGGGGACCGTCACTCATCAGCGTCGAGCCCTCCGGCCTGGGCGATTCGTTCAGCTCGGAACCGTTGCAGCTCCTCAAGCAGCACCTCGATGTCCGGGCGTGACAGCTTGTACGGTCCGGCGGCTTCATCGATCGTGTAGGTGACCTCCGCGCCGAGGTTGTACATGTCCGGGAACGCGGCCAGGTAGCCGCGGACTCGCGCTTCGGCGCTTGCAACACTTGGGCGGACAGGTGAGGTCATGATTCGACGCTCCGAGGTTGGATGGCGACCACGTGGTAGTCGGCTAGGTCTGCAACGTAACTGCCGGTGGGTCCTGGCTTGTCCCATACGACGACGAGTTCAATGTCGTCGGGGCCGCCCTTCGCCAGCGCGTGCACCACGCCGGTCCCGTTGCGAAGGGCCGCAGGCCACTGGTGCCCGATGTGGCGAATGCGGGTGCCGACGTTCAGCGGCCCTGTGTGGTCCACGGTCGTGTATCCGCGGGCGACGAGGTTGGCGTGTGCCTGGTCAGCTGCGGTCTGGACCTGGGATGGCATTGCGGTCACCGAAGGTCTCCGGTGGGCCGCGGACCGGGCCAGACTCGGCCGTGCCGATGCGGGTCACGAATCCATCCGGTGAGGTCACTCAGCTCGACCGGTTCCAGCGGCACGTAGGCCTCGGGGTGAGCGTGCAAGAAGGCGGCGGGCCCGGTGACGGGCCATCCGGTGAACAGTCCTACGAGTTCGTTGACGGCACCGGTGTGCGTACCACCGATCGCGTCAGCGCCCGCGAGCGCAATGGTGGTGGTACCAGGAAGCGCAAGCCGCTCGAAGGCTGTCGCGCCGATCCAGTGAGCGATTTCTTGTCCGGCGTCTGCCTGACTTTCCGGAAGGGTGCCGAGCATGACACGAGGTCTGGACGTGCCCGGCGTATAGAGCAGGTAGGGACGTTCAACTTCGCCGAACGATACGAAGACCGCGTCGACGTCGGCAGGCTGGTCGAGGTGCAACATAGCGGTCCCGTGTCAGTAGGGGCGAAATTCGAGGTCAACGAGAGAGCCATCTACAGCTGACAAACTCATCCAGTGGTCGGTTCGGCCGTCGAGCGGCTGCACACCGATCTCCGTGAAAGGCGCACCGTCGAACGGAGCCTCGACGAACAGCGCCCCGGAACCGAGAATGACCTCCTCGCCGTCTTTTGCTTTCCACTCGCGCGGCTTCCACACCGCCGGTCCCCACGGGTGCTTGTTCGGCCGGGGCTTGTTCCGGTCGTCAATCACGATCGCCACCAGGTCGCCGACTGTTCCGATCGGAAGGTCAGTGAATTCGATCCGGTCGGACACGTCGATGTGGCCACGTTCGGCACGGCGGGCCATTCCTTCCTCACCGGTGAGGTTGATGGCACCCCAGCGGTCCGAATGGCGTTCAACGGAGTCACTGTCGACTTCGCCGCGGCCGATCTTGATAGCTACCGACACAGGGTTGCTGTTGGCGGACATGGAGAACGCTCCGTTCGTTGGGGGTGTGCGCTCCCCCAATTCTAGTGGTTTTGAGAGGTCGCGACCGGCGTTGTTGTCGTGCTGGAATGGACTGCGATCATGTTGTTGTGCAGCCGATTTACAGGTCCGCCGCGGTCACCTGAGGCGGCAACCAACTCTTCACGGGGTCGCTCCTGCCTGGCTGGCAACGGCGCGCGCGACCGCGCCTTGGAGGCGTTCAACAGTGACGCCGCGGCCGTCCTGGTAGCCCGGGGCCACCTCTTCATACTCGCGGTCGGCGACCGCCGGCGGTACTGCCGTCAACGGCAGCTCGGTTACCGCGCCAGACCGGAGCGTCCAGTGCCCCGCGGCAGCGCCGCGGCCTTCGTCGCCAACGAGCCACATCTCCATGTCGAGGAACGGGAACGCGTCAGCGATGCAGCGCCACTCAGCGTCGACCTCATCGAGGTCCGGCCATGGGCCAAGAAAGTAGTTGCTGCAGAAAATACGGCCGTTCCAGTCGCACCACCCGTACGACCCGGACCGTGAGGCGGTGATGCGCAGGTTCGACGTCCACCGCACGCCGAGGTTCCCCGTTCGCGCGGCGGCCTCACTGAGGCTGCTCACAACGTCGAACGCGTCGTGAACTCCTACCTGCCAGTCCAGGCCACCGTCCCGAATCGCGTCGAGCCGGGCAGTGCGGATGATGATTTCGTCGGATTGCTCGGGGGTGACCGTAGTTCCGGTGACTACCAGGAGCGGAAACTTCATCAGGTCGACTGTGCTCACCACATGATCCGATTGATCGCGGCCTGAAGCCGGTCGACGGCGACGCCGCGCTCGCAGGGACTGTCATGGTTGCATCGGCCGCAGGCCCCGCATCGAGGCGCGGCCGCGAGCGTCTGCTCGAACCGTGCGTTTTCAGCTGCCTCCCCAGTGTCGACCGGCGGGAAAACCGGCGGCAGCTCGGTCGCGGTGCCCGCGCGGATGCGCCAGTGGCAGGAGAGCGGTTCGGCGTGCTCGGGTTCAGGGTCGAACGCCCACGCTTCCATGTCCAGGTACGGGAACGCAGCGGCGATCGCTGCCCAGTCCTCGGTCAGTTCGTCCGCGGACGGCCACTTGCCGACGTTCCAGGTTGCGCAGCCCACGGTCCCGTCCCAGTCGATCCAGCCGTACGGGCCGCCCCACCAGGTGGACATGATCTGATGATTGTCGAGGTAGTGCAGATTGATGGTGCGAAGGCGGCGGGCCGCAGCTCGCCCGGACTCGTACTCGTTGCCGGGGTCGATGCCGAACATGGCCCGGACCTGACGCAGCCATGCTTTGTCGTTGGAGAACAACGGGAATAGTGCCGTGGTTCGCACGATGATCTCGTCGGCCTGTTCGGGTGTGACGGAGTTACCGGTGACGACGATGCGCGGCCATTTCCCCAGGTTGACTTCGGTCATGAGCGATCCGCTCTCTGTGTGTCGGGGTCGAGGTTGGCAACAGCCATGGTGTCGTAGGACTCGTACAACTCCGGCCAGTCCTCGCCGGGCTCGAGCGCTTCGGCGGGAAGCTGCCCGAACGCGACGGCCAGGCGGACACTGAAGTTCTGGCCGCCGCAGGTCGCGAGCCAGCCAGCGCAGGCGACAGCGGCTTGATCAGGTTTCGCCGGAATTTTGTGGCACGCAAAGAGCGGTTGCGGAGTACCGTCCCAGTTCTCTGGCTGCTCGCTCGTGTTCCGGAGCGCTTCAAACCGTTCGGGAGGGAACTTGCCGAGCTCGGCCGTTGTCTGCCACGGGCATTCGTTGCAGGGCCGCTTCTGGCGGGGCAGCTCGCGTTTGTCGTTCACCGGTCGCCCCGCTTCATGGCGTTCGCGGCGCGGTTCGCTTCGGCCATCTCGTCGTAGGAGCTGTACAGCTCCGGCCAGTCGTCGCCGGGCTGGAGCGCTTCGGGAGCGATCGAGCCGTTCAGGACCGAGAGGCGCACACCGATGTTCTCATGCCCAGCGACAGCCAGGAAGCCAGCGCACGTCAGCGACGCTTTGGCGCCCGTTCCGGGTGCTGTCGAATGGCAACCGAACCGGTTAGGGATGACGCCATCCCAGTCCTGGTGGACGCTCGTGTGCCGGGACGACTCGAACACCGAGTCAGGGAAGACGCCGAGCGGGGCGTCTTTGCGCCACGGGCACGTGTCGCATGGCGTCCGCCGGTACCCGGCGGCGTTGTCGACACGGACGACACCCCAAACGCCTCCTGGATCTTCGCAAACCCATTCGGGGTCGGTGGCCGCGCGGGCGTCGTTCGACGGTGGCGGGGTGCGGTGGGGCATGCGTTCATTCTTCCTGATTCGGCCCGGCGGCGTGAGGGCCAGCGCGGGCGGCCGTTGACCGGTCGGCGGTGGCGCGGTTTGAGCGCCACCACGGTCCGGGGCATTCACGCTTGCGGCGCCGACCCGGGTGGGTTCCCGTCCCCCACGGGGACGGGCGAGTTCCATGCGGCGTACCGCAGTTGTGTCACCAGGTGGTCAGCGGCGGATTCCATCTCTTCTCTGCGGACCCGGTCGGGGATCCGGTTGGAGGCGATGCGGGAGAGAATGAGGATGTTCAACGCGGTCTCGCGCAGGAGCGTGGAAAGCGGGATGCGTTTGCGAGCTGCGGCGAGCGCGGTAACGGCGTTGGCGAGCTGCTCGATTTCGGGGTTTGCGGCCATGGTTGCTCCGTTCGCGGTTGTCCGTGTAGGACAATTTTATTCGCGTTTCGATCAGTTCCCAAGTGATGCAACGCGTTGTTGCGGGGTTGTGGTGTCCTTGTGGTGCTGTCATGACCTGCGAATTCAGTCATTCTATGGAACACCGGTATGGCATTTTGACGGTAGGCATTGCAAGTCCACAAGCGACATCCTGGGCACTGTGAGTAGCGTTGTCGGGCCTGCCGGCAATCTCGGATGCCGGCGCACGGCCGCGGCCGCCAACACGGGAACCGAGCCCGAGTTGGCACTCGAGCCCGGCCTCGTATCAGAAGTGCCACCAGCCGTCGTAGCCGTCCGGGATAGCGGGGTACGCGGCAAGCATGGGTTTGAGCACGGCCAGGTGTGCGGCCATGACCTCCGGTTCGCCAGCGCCCCAGTAGGCGCGGCCGTCCCAGCGGCCGGTGCACACGCCGCCGCCGCGGCCGTCGAGGTCGGCCGTCAAGACCGCTAGGGGGTCGCTCGTGTCGACGGGCGCCGTCAGTCCGTGCGCCCACAGGCGCAGCGTTCCCTTGCAAGCGCGGGTCGCACCGTTCTTGCGGCGGAACCAGACCGCGTCGACGGACCCGTTGAGCCCGTGTCGGTATCGGGTGTCGTACGGTGCGGGGTGTTCGTGCGGTTCAGCGGTGAGTGTCGCGAGGTCGAGGGCGTACATGCCTGCGATGCGGAATCGGTCGGTGCGGTGCATGGCGGATCCTTCGGGTTCGGCCGGAAGTGGTTGCGGGGCACGCTGGGGGCCACTGGCGGCCCGGGTGCGGGCCGCCAGCGCGAGCAGTGAGCGGTCAGGGGTTCACGAGCAGGGGTAGTGCGCGCCTTCGTTGTCGAGCGCGTACTGCAAGTCCCCGGCGGCGACGGCGGCGGCTTCGGCAGCGTCGTCGAGCGCCCATTCGATTCCGGTGCGGTAGTCGGTGTCCAGGTTGTTCGCGGACGTGTCGGCGGTGGTGAGCGCGCGGGCCGTGAGGAACGGCGCAACGGCGGCGACAATCTGGGCGGCGAGCGTGTCGGGTTCGCGGCCAGGATGGGAGCGGATGATGTGTGCGGCGGCGCTTTCGGCAAGGTGTGTGGCGTCGACGGGTTCGATCGGCATGGCGTGTGCTTCCTGGTTGGGCTGGCGACCTGGGGCGTTCCAGGTCGCCAGCGCGGGCGGTGGTTACGCGGCGGTGGCGAGCACGCGGGCAGCATTCTCCCGGCGGCGCACGGTGAAGGCCGCGAGGCGTTCGCGGGCTTCGGCAAGTTCGGTCTCGCGGGAGGCTACGGACCGGATGCAATAGCTGGCGTTAGACGTTGCGACGTCAAATCGGCGGGCCGCTGCTTTCCTGCGGTCGCTGTCGACTTTGCTGGGACGCGTGCCTTGTGGGTACTTCCGGTCAAGTTCGGCACGCAGGCTGTCCAGGTCGTTTTCGGCTGCGGTCGCTTCGGCTGCGCTGGGGTCCACTTGTGTGCGGGCGTACCGGAGCGCTTCGGCGGCTTTCCTCTTACGCTCGAGGAGGTCGGCTGCGGCGCGGTCGAGTGCGGCGTGCACGTCGTCGATCCGCCAGACGTTGGCGACGGCATCCCGTTGGGCGGGGTCGGTGCCGGGGTCGGTGAGCCACAGGACCGTTTCGATGCGACCGTCGATGCTGGTGTCATTGAGCCGGTCGGGGTGTGGCAGGGGCAGCGCCGCGTCATGCGCCCAAACGGGCCCGGCGGGGGTCCACTTCGCGACGGCGGGCAGGATCTGCCCGGCCCACACGGTGGCGGGGCCGCGCGCCTCGGTGTAGCGGCGGTCGACTTTGGCGGCGACTTTGCGGATCCGGGCGGCGTGCCAGCCGCGGCATTTCGCACCGTCGCAGCGGCAGGCGGCGAATTCAGCGGTGTACCGGGCGGTGGTGGGGTCGATGCCGGTGATGGTCCACGTGCCCGCGTCGGGGCCCCAGATGTCGGCACCATTCTTGGTACCGGTGAGCGGGTGCGGGTAGTGCGTGAGCGTGTAGCGGGGTGCGGCGGGTGTGCGTGCCATGTCGGGTGGTCCTTCCCGTGGGGTGTGCGGAGGCGGCGGGTCCGGCCAGCGCGGGGCTGGCCGGACCGGGGGGCGGGTTACGCCCAGGTGCATCCGGGGAAGGTGAGGACGGTCGCGGCGGTGCCGGTCATGGTGCGGCCGAGGGCGGCTCCGGCGCGGTCGCCTGCTGCTGCGGCGCTGGCGAACATGGCGCGGAATTGGCCGCAGGCGAGCGCGGTGCCGGTGACGGCGGGGGTGCCGCTGACGGTGTCGGTGGTGAGGGCGAGTCCGGCGCTAACGATAAGGGCGGCGAACGCGTTCTTGTTGAGGGTCATGGGGTGTGCTCCGTTCGTGTGCTTGTCCGTGTAGGTCAAGCATACCCGGAATTGAATGCAATTACCTTCATTCTTGGCGGTTGTTGCCGACTTGTGGTGCAGCAGGAAACGGCAGGCGATCCAAACCGACAAACCATCGAATGAACCGGATCACGAGCTCGGCCCGGGTGTAGCCGTTGCGTTCGGCCAGTTCGCCAAACCGGGCCCACTCCCCCGGCGGCATCGGAAACGACAGCGACGTCCGGTCGCTCCAGTCCGTAATGGCCGCTTCCCAGTCCGGGCGGGTCGGTGCCGGTCCCGAACCCATCCACCATTCGATGAACCCAACCGCCAGCGCTGCGGGACGCTGGCCTGTGCTGGCGGCCGCTTCGCTGTAGGCGCGCATAAGCGCCGGCGGGAGGTTGACGACGCCACGCTGTTCTTTCGGTTCGGTGTCCATATCAGGGTCCCACTCCTCAAGTTGAATGCATATACCTTCACTATAGCGTGTTGGAGCGGCTCCCGGGGTGGCATGGGCGGCACCGGCGAACCCCGTCTGCCGGCGTATGCCGGCAGACGGGTTCGCCCCAGGGCCGCCCGGTTCGGGCGGCCCTGGGTGCATGGTCAGTACCCGGCGGCCGCGATGCGGTCGAACAGCGGACCGCCAGCGCGGTCGGTGGTCACCGGGTCCGGGTTGTCGATCAGCGAGCGCAGGAGGGACGAGGGCGCTTCGAGCCAGAGCGACGCGCCGGGGCACCGGCGCGGCAGCGGCCGCATCCAGTGGGAGGCGACACGGTGCAGCTCGACATTGAACCGGACGGCTTCGAAGTCGTTGCCGTACATGAGGTGGTCGCACAGTTCGCAGTGCGCGACCCAGCGGCCAGCAGTCTTGCGGGGGCGGCGGATAACGGTCTTGTCGCGGCGCATGAGGACTCCTTGCGTTCAGGGCGGGGCGGCCCGGCCGGTCCGGCCGGGCCGCGTGCGAGTTAGAACCGGTCGACGGGCGTTTCAGCACTGGCGGCGCTGGAGGTGAGCCGCGAGGCGGCCGCCGTCGTGCTCGCGGCCGCGTTGGCGAGCGCGGTCACGGTGGCGAACAGTTCGGCGGCGCATCCGGTGATCTCGATGCCGAACCGGTCGCGGGCTTGGGCTTTCATGGCGTCGCAGAATTCGCCCAGGCAGGCCGCGCCGAGGGTGCGCGGGTCGGGAAGGTCGACGCGGTCAAGGCGCTTGGAGGCCAGCATGTCTTCCCACTCGGCGGCGTCGAGCTGGCGCGTCTGCGACATGTCGAACACCGACCCGACCGGGCGGAAGGTCCGCTGGCCTCTGATCGTTTTCGGCACGAACACCTTCGCGGCTTTCTCGTCGTGCATCACGACGCGGCCGCGCTGGACCCATCCGGCCCACGTGTCGAGCGCGGTCGGTTCGATGCCGCGCCGGGTGAACTGGTGGTAGATGAAGTGGAGGTTGCGCGCCGAGTATCCGGTGACGGCCGGAGAGGTGACGACGAAACCGAGGATCGTCTGCTGTGCGGTGCGCGTGGTGGCGGCCAGCGCGGCGGTGGCGACCTGTTCGGCTTCGCGGGCTTCGGCAGCTTTGAGGAAGGCGTTCGCGCTGCGCTCGGCAGCCGGTCGGGTGGTGTTGCGGTACATGGGATTCGCTCCGTTCGTTGCTTGTCCGTGTACTGCAATCCTAATCCGGATTGAAGGTTATTGCATTCAAAGTTGCCGGGTTGTTGTTCCTTGTTGCCGAGCCGTTGTCGTAATTCAAATGCCGTGTGACTAGGTCATTCATTCGACTCGACTTGACAACGTCTCGACTACAACTCTCAGAATTGAATGCAATTGCCTTCATTCGTGGTTATGCTTAAGGCTCACGGACAAACACGAATGGAGCAATCCCCAGTGATGAAGCAAACCTCAGCAGCC
>NZ_JAERMK010000015.1:73132-142948 GCF_016918015.1 Glycomyces sp. YM15 | reverse complement strand
CGTCGCCGCCGAACTCAACGGACGCCCACGCAAAACGCTCGCCTGGGAAACCCCAGCCGAGCGCCTCGCTAAACTCATCCACACCAGCGAATAACCAGCAGTGTTGCAACCACCCCTAGAATCCGCCAGGTGGCCCGGCCCCTTCCGGTGCTCGCAGCCGGGAACGGTGTTCGTACGCGGGCCCCGCTCGATCTCACCTTGCGGTGGCGGATTCACCGCCCGCGGTCACCAGTTCCAGGTACTCGGTCGGCGCGCCTCCACGTCCCGCAGCCACGCCGGACGCGGCGGCTTGTCGACGGGATCGACGCCCCATTCGCTCATTGGGCCGCTGTCCTCATCGATTTCGAGCGTGGAACTCTCGGGATCATCCGCGAACCGTTCCAGGTCCTCGGCGTAGCGGACCAGCAGTGCCGTCCACGACGGGGCCAGGACGTCCCACTGGCAGCATTCGAGGTCGAGCCGGACCACTTGCCCGGGGGTGCCGCCCTCCGGCGGGTCAAGGTCGATGAACCAGTTGACGTCGCCGTTCATCGTGCCCACGACCACCCTGTTCCTGAGGCTCGAGGTCGGTCGCACCGGCCCGCTCACGTGGATCATGCCCGCATCGATCAGGCAGGCCATGACGGGAGGATTGTCGATGTCCGGGTCTGCTTCGGAGTGCCATGCCCGCGTCATCTCGACGATTTCACCAGTGTCGAACAGGTATTCGAGCGGCACCGGTGCGGGGTTCCCGTAATTCGATCCGTTGTGGATACGGAGACTGGCCCGGAAATCCGGCGGCAGGGTCACCCCCAACTCCGCCTCGATCGCATCGATCTCTGACGCCTCGGCCGGCCCCGCGAGCAGCGGCAGGGAATCGGGCAGGACACGACGCAGGGCCGCTTCGACCAGGGCCCAGGCGCTCTCGATGTCGTCCAAGGAGCGATCATTGGTTTCGGCCATGCTGCGGATCCTAGGGCCTCAACGCAATATCCTGCTGATGCCGCCCGATGTGGATGAAGCACAGCAGGTTTTGCTCACGATGGCTTTCGACTCCCGGCGTCAGCCGTGGCCAGGTGCGCTCGGGCGGCCTAGTTCCCGGCAATGTAGTCCTGGGCGTTGGCGAGGTATTCCTTGATCTGCTGCTCCCAGGCGTAGACCTCGGACTCACGGTCGATGACCTTCTCGACGCTCATGCGGGCCCAGGCTTCGTCAGTGCCGTCGCGCAGGCCGGAAGTCTCGGCGCATTCGGCGAAGTCGAGGGCCATCGCGAACTCGTACGCGATGGGGTCGTCGGTGTCCTCGGCTTCCTCGGTCAGCGGCGGCACCTCTTCCTCCATGCCCTCGTAATAGGTGCCGCCACCGTTGAGCTGTTCGAGATACCACCAAGTGGGCAGCCCCCCGAAGTCGTCGAACTCCCATTCGCCGTAACCGCGTTCGTCGACGCAGAGCAGGAAGTCCTCCTCCTGGTCGGCGTAGTCGGAGGAGAGTTGGGCGTACAGTTCGCCGTCGCCGATCCAGGTGAGCGGGCTTTCCAGGTCGGGTCGGCTCCAGTAGTCCTCGCCGTCGATCTCCCGGTGGAACGGTTCACCGTAGACGATCTCGATGGTCTTCAGTTCGCAGCCGCCGAAGGGCGGCTGGGGGCCCAGATCATCGACGTCCACCGCGTCCGCCTCTTCCGGGGTGTCGGCGCCCTCGAACGCCGCGTTCATGGCCGCGTCGTAGGCGGCGCGTTCGGGACCGACGAAGGCTTCCATCCAGTCCTGCTTGTACTCCTCGTCCATCGCGTCCCACTCCGCGTGGGACGCGTCCTCGGCGTCGGAATGCCAGCCCTGGTCCTCGGCGGTGAAGGCGAGGTAGTCCATGTCCTCGCGCATGGCAAGGGCCTCATCGGAATCGGAGGCGAAGACCCAGGTGCCGAAGCCGAACTTCTCAGCCTGCTCGACCGTGGGGATGCGCGCGTACGGGGAGTCGAAGCCCTCGAAGCGGTTCGGGAACATGCTGCCGTGCAGGCGGGTCGTGTCGTGGACGGTGAAGCCCTCGTCCTGCATGCACATGCTCGCGACCCGGGTCTCGGCCTGCGTCAGCTCCCAGGCCAGCGCGGAGCCGTTCACGATGCTCGCCTCGATGGCGGTGATGTCGGCTTCGGTGACCTCGGTGGGCCGGTCGGAGCAGCCGGTGAGCGCGAGGGCACCGGCGAGGAGGGTGACTGCGGAACGGCGCATGTGGGCGACCGCCTTCCTGGGGTGGGTGCGGCGGGGTCCGTGGCGGTCACTGTATCGAATCGCTCGGAAGGGTAGTCCGCCCGGAGTGGGGTTCGCGGGTGCGACTTTGGTCGGGAGAGGTTGGGGCGCAGTTCATTCGCTGTCATGAGGTGCGCGCCGCCGGGGGTGGCGAGACTGGGGTTCCGTTCCCTTCACGTCAGGAGTAGACATGACCGCGACACGCCGCAGCCTGTTGACAGCCGGTGCTTTGGGCACCCTTACCGTGGGTGCCATGGCTTTCGATCAGCGTCCGGCCGCTGCCGGTGGTTCGGGCCCGTCGGGCCGTCCGGTGCGGTTCCGTCCGGGCGGGTGCGTGCCCGATCTGGAAGTGGACTGGCACGCGGGCTGGCCGTCGCCGAAGCACGATCCGGCTCCGGAGATCCAGTCGCATGCCGCCGATGAGCACACGATCATCATGCGCCAGAACAAGTCCGTGAACTACGAGGCGCCGTTCATGTTCCTGCTGTTCGGCAATGACGCGGCGCTGCTGATCGACACCGGGGCGACTCCGGAGCCCGAGTACTTCCCGCTGCGCGCGGTCGTGGACGCGCACATCGAGGATTGGCTGGGGCGTCATCCGCGCGAGGGGTACCGGCTGATCGTCGCCCACACGCACGGTCACGGCGACCACAAGGCGGCCGACGCCCAGTTCGCCGACCGCCCGCACACCACCGTGGTCGGCACCGGTCTCGATGCGGTGCGGGCGTTCTACGGTTTCGAGGACTGGCCTGCGACGCCGCGCGAGCTCGATCTGGGCGGCCGAGTGGTCGATGTCGTGCCCGGGCCGGGACACCACTCGTCGGCGGCCGTATTCTACGACCGGTGGACTCATCTGCTGCTCACCGGGGACACGTTCTATCCGGGCCGGTTGTACGTGCAGGACTGGGACGCGTTCGCGGCCACTGTGGACCGGTTGGTGGCGTGGTGCGAGGCGCATCCGGTGTCGCACGTGCTCGGCTGCCATGTCGAGATGTCGGTGCAGCCGGGGGTCGACTATCCGCGCGGCTGGACGTATCAGCCGGACGAGGCGGCACTGCCGATGCGGGTGGCGCAGCTGCGGGCGTTGCAGGAGGCCGTGCGCGAGGTCGACGGCGCACCGGGCGTCCACAAGTACGACGACTTCCACATCTGGTACGAGGTCTGACGAGAGGACCGGCGCGATGAAACAGTGCGTGCTCTTCGATCATGACGGCGTTCTGGTGGACACCGAAGCCTGGTACTACAAGGCCGGGGAGCGCGCACTGGCGGACGTCGGATTCACCCTGGACAAGGAGCGGTACCTGCGGGACATGACCCGGAGTGCGGGCACATGGGCGCAGGCGAGGGCCGCGGGCATCGACGAGCGGACCATCGACAGGCAGCGGCGGGTTCGCGACGAGTACTACCAGGAGTACCTGCGGACCGAGGCCATCGAGATCGAAGGCGTCGTCGAAGCGCTCGCCGAACTGTCGAAGCACGTCCGGATGGCGATCGTGACGACTGCCAAGCGCGTCGATTTCGAGCTGATCCACGAACATCGCCAGATCAGGCAGTTCATGGAGTTCGTGCTCGTCCGCGAGGACTACGCGCTCTCCAAACCGCACCCCGAGCCGTACCTGACCGGCCTGCGGCGCCTCGGCGCCGCCAAGGAAGCGACACTGGTCGTCGAGGATTCCTCCCGAGGCCTGCAGTCGGCCGTGGCGGCCGGCATCGACTGCGTCATCGTTCACAACGACTTCACCAAGGGACATGACTTCTCGCGGGCCAGTCACCGCATCGAGACGTTGATCGAACTGAAGGACATCATCCTCAATGAGCACTCCTGAAGCGCCGCTGGCGATCCGCGGATACGACGACCGGCGCCCGCCGTTCGAGCGCCTCACCGCCAGCGAACTGAGGGCACGCGTGCTCAGTGTGGCGGACGGCGGCGCCGAATGGATCGTCGTGGACCGCGTGCCGTACCTCCCCCATGACGCCGTCCAGACCGCGGCCGACGCCGGGACCGGCGGCCTCCGGGTGTCGTTCCGGAAGGGCGACGACGGTTGGATGGAGGCGGTGCTCGACGCGGATGTCGCCGCCGACCTGTTCGTGGCCTGGGCGCGGAACGAACCCGGATGGGAAGGCGCGCATTCGTGGGAGCCCGCGGAGTGGTGGCACCCGCAGCCGGTGCCCGCGCCCGCCCCTGAGGCGGCCGCGGAGACGACGGTGCTGGCGGCCCGGTACCTCGAGGAGGGGTACCTGTCGTTCGACGACATGGTGCGCAATCTGGTGGAGATGTCCGAGGCGGAACCGCCGATCACCAAGGCCCAGGCCCGGGAGATCCTCACGCCGATGTGGCGCGAGCGCGTTGCGGCGCAAGCGGAATGGGACATCACGGACTGCGACCGACTGACCGAGGCCTTCAGGGAACTCGATGAGGGCGGCATCGTCGCCCGGGAGCATTTCACGTGCTGCCAGACTTGCGGGACGGCCGAGATCTGGGACGAGGCCGACCCGGACGATCGCGGCTACGTGTTCTTCCACATGCAGGACACCGAGACCGCGGGCGACGGCGTCCTGTACCTCGCCTACGGTTCTCGGTCGAACCTGACGGAGGAGACCGTCGCCGTCGGGCACGAGGTGGTGAAGGTCCTCCAGGCGCACGGGTTCCAGACCACCTGGGACGGGTCGGAGGCCACGCGGTTGCGGATCACCGATCTCGAATGGCGCAAACGTCTCCAGTAGTCCTGGAGGCGTTTGCAACTCCCGCAGCGGTTCGCGGCGTCTCCGGCGTATGCGTGAATTCGACCGGCGAGACCACACTGTCCGTTGGCGCCTGGCGGGGCTGATCGTCGTCGCGGCGCTCGCAGCGACCGCGGCCTGCTCCGAATCGGGCGGCGGCTCCGACGACGCCGAGGACGCGGCGGACGGCGGCACGGTGGATGCGGCCGGGCTGCTCGAAATGGCCAACGAGAACGTGCGGCTCTCGAAGGAGCTGGACGCGGCCGAGGACCGGGTGATCGCCGAATGCCTTGAGGAGCAGGGCTTCGACGTGCACGACCAGCGGGAGCTGGGGCAGCACGAGCCGTACGAGCTCACCTCGCTCGTCGACTACTACCCGACGCAGGAGTTCCTTCCCGAGGCGTCGATCGCCGCGGAGTGGGGTTTCGGCTGGTGGGCCCACACCGAGGAGATGTTCGACTCCGAGGAGACGCAGGACTACTACGAGGCGGCGTTCCCCGATCCGTTCGCGGACGAGCCCGTGTTCGACAACTCGGCGTTCGAGTCGCTGCCCGATGACGAGCGCCGCGCGTGGAGCGTCGCCTACCAGGGCGAGGAGGCCACTGCGGCACTCGAGGGCACCGGAGAGCCGGCCGGCGAAGGTGGCTCCTCAGAGGACGGTTCGCTCGAATTCGACGAGGGCGCGATGCCGAGCGGACCGAAGCCCGGCGGCTGCCAGTTGGAGATGATCGAGGCGCTCTACGGGGAACCGAAGCAGGTCGAACTCGATCTCGACGGCGGCTACCTCATGTGGCAGTGGCGGCCGGAGCAGCCGGTCGTCGACTTCGAGGCGATGGAAGCGGAGTACGCGAACCGCATGTCCGAGGAGCACGGCGTCTTCCTCGACTGCATCACCGAGGCCGGCTACGCCGGTTGGGAGTTCAACGACACCGGGCGGCTCGTGATGAGCGACTACTCCGCGATGCTGTACACGGGCGAGCCGTTCGACGAGGGGGTGCCGCCGGGCGAGGAGGCGGTCGCGGACACGAACCCGCCCGCTCCCGACCTGCCCGCGGACGTGCCCGCCGACTTCGAGGGGAAGCGCGCGTATGAGATCGAGATGGCGGTGGCGTTCGCCGACTGCGGCGACGGGACGGGCTACCGCGAGACCGCGGCGTCCACTTACGACACCGTTGTGGCCGAGCACTATACGGCGATCGAGGTGGACACGTACACCTGGCAGGACCAGATCCGGGACTACACGGTCAAGGCGCAGGAGCTGATCGCGGGCTGAGCGCGCGCCCGCGGAGGCGGAAGGGCGGGGCTTCGGCCCCGCCCTTCCGTCGCGCTCACACGTGGTCGCGCCAGGTGTGCTTCGGGTCGTAGCCGAGAATCCTGCGGGCCTTGTCGATCGACAGGAGCGTCTCGTGGCCTTCGACCGGGCGCTTGAGTTCGAGGTCCGGGTAGTGGGTCTGCACGAGTTCCGGTGTGGGCGTGGTCATCACGGTGTCGGGCGAGGCGATCACGAAGACCTCCTTGCCGGTGCCTTCGCGTTCGAGGCCGAGGCGGATCGCCAGCGCGCCGTCCCTGGCGTCGATATAGGACCAGAGGTTCCAGTTGCGGAGGGTCGGGTCGTCGTTGAAGGCCGGGAAGGCCGCGTAGTCCTCGACGTACATGACGTTCGAGAAGCGCAGGCCGGTGGCCTTGAGGCCGGGGTTCCAGCGGCAGAGCTGGTCGACCATGGTCTCTTCGAGGGTCTTGACGAGGGAGTAGGTGGATTCGGGGCGGGGGGCGTACTCCTCGTCGACCGGGAGGTAGGGCGGCGGGGTCTCGAAGGGGAGGCCGAGGACGGTTTCGCTCGAGGCCCAGACGATGTTGTCGATGCCGGCGGTCTTGGCGGCGGCGAAGACGTTGTAGGTGCTGAGCATGTTGTTGTGGAAGATCGCCGAGTTGGGGCGCAGGCCGGGGGCGGGGATGGCGGCGAGGTGGACGACGGCGTCGAGGCGGTCGTAGCGGTCGTCGACGCCGGTGAGGGCGGAGGCGACCTGGCCGTGGTCGGTGAGGTCGATCTGGAGGAAAGGCGCCAGGTTGTCGGGCGAGGGGGCGCGGTCGAAGTTGACGACCTCGTAGCCGTGCTCGATCAGGTCGCGGACGCAGGCGCGTCCGAGTTTGCCGCTGCCGCCGGTGACTGCCACGCGTGTCATCGCGTTCCCCCTCTTGGTTGCGTCCTCCGCGCGCGGGTCGCGCGCCTCGGGCCGGTACGGCCCGAAGTGTAGGACCTGGAGTGGACTCCAGGGCAACCCGCCTGGTGGCGGGCGGTTCGGCGATGCGCTCGCGGCGTCAGCAGCAACCGTCGAGGAAGCCGCGGAGTCGATCGAGCGCGGCACCGATCCGGACCTTGTCCGCGCGGTAGTAGACGGTCTTGGCCTCCCGGCGGCTGGTGAGCAGCCCGCCGTCTTTCAGCTGCGCGAGCTGCTGGGAGGCGGTGGACTGTCCGATCTCCAACTGATCGGCCACCTCCCCCACGCTCAGCTCGGCACCGCCTGCGAACAGGAGCATCAACCGCTGGCGGGCCTCGCTCGCCAGGGCCTTCAGGAACCGTGCCGTCGTCTCGTCGGGGACGGGCGGAGCGGGATCGGGAGTCGCAGTCGCCATGGTCCCATCCTAGACACATATCGTCATTTCATGAAATCATGGAATGACGATATGATGCGGTCATGGACCTCATCGACACCCTCGTCATCGGCGCCGGCCAGTCCGGCCTCGCCGCCGCGCACGCCCTCCGAAAGCGCGGCATCAGCCCAGTCGTCCTCGAAGCGGGCGGCGCCCCGACCGGTGCGTGGCCGAAGTACTACCGGTCGCTGACCCTGTTCTCCCCGGCCCGCCACTCCGCCCTGCCCGGGATGCCCTTCCCCGGCGATCCCGACCGCTACCCGCACCGCGACGAAGTCACCGACTACCTTGCCGCGTATGCCGAACGGCTCGACGCCGACATTCGCACCGGCCACCACGTCCGGGCGGTCGAGCACCATCACGGGATCTTCACCGCGCACTTGGCCGACGGCCGCCGGCTCCACGCCCGCGCCGTCGTCGCCGCGACCGGGGGCTTCACCAACCCCCACCGGCCCGCCCTCCCCGGCCTCGACGGATTCACCGGAACGGTCCTCCATGCCGCCGACTATCAGCGACCCGAGCCCTTCGCCGGCCAGCGGGTCCTGGTCGTCGGCGGCGGCAACTCCGCCGTACAGATCGCCGCCGAACTCGCCGAGTTCGCCCGCGTCACCGTCACCACCCGCGGGAAGCTCCGCTTCGCACCGCAACGACCACTCGGACGGGACCTGCACTTCTGGTACACCGTCACCGGACTCGACACCGCCCCCATCGGCCGCCTCCTGACCCACCCGCCGACCGTCCCCGTCCTGGACACCGGCCGCTACCGCACCGCCATCGCCGCCGGACGGCCCGACCACCGGCCCATGTTCACTGCCCTAGGAGCCGACCACGTCAACTGGAGTGACGGCGCCGGCGAGCACGTCGACACCGTCATCCTCGCCACCGGATACCGGCCCGCCCTCGACTACCTCGCCGGGCTCGACGTCCTTGACGCCCAAGGCCACCCCCGCCACAACGGCGGACTCGCCGCCGACCCGCCGGGCCTGGCGTTCGTCGGACTCGAATGGCAGCGCAGCCTCTCCTCGGCCAGCATCCGAGGCGTCGGCCGCGACGCGGCCCGCATCGCCCGGCCGCTGTCCGCCCTCGTGTTGAACGCGCGCAAGGAAATCGGATAGACCTGACCCCATGGCCACCCGCACCGCACCCCTCGAGACCGCCGGCGCGCACCCACCCGTGCCGCGCCGCGTCCTCATCGCCCTATGCGCCACCCAGATCACCAGCTGGGGCGTCCTCTTCTACGCCCTCCCAGTCCTGCTCGGCGACATCACCGCCGACACCGGGTGGTCGACCGCCGCCGTCATGGGCGCCTTCTCCGCCGGGCTCGCCGCCTCCGCCCTGGCGGGGATCGCGGTCGGGCACCTCCTCGACCACCGCGGGCCGCGCCTCGTCATGACCGCGGGTTCGACACTCGCCGCGGTCGCGCTCGCCGGCGTCGCGGCCGCGCCGAACCTGTGGACGTTCACCGCCGCTTGGACACTCGCCGGCATCGCCCAGGCCGCCGTCCTCTACAAGCCCGCGTTCGCCGCCATCACCACCTGGTACGGCCCCAAGCGCGTTCGGGCCCTGACCATCCTCACCCTCGCCGGAGGCCTCGCCAGCACCGTCTACGCGCCCCTCACCGCCTACCTCGCGAGCCACCTCGACTGGCGCGACACCTATCTCGCCCTCGCCGCGATCCTGGCGGCCGTCACGATCCCGGCCCACGCCATCGCCCTCGACCCGCCCTGGCCCGCTCCTCTTCCGGACGCGAACGGCGAGGGGATCGCGCCCGTACCGGACCGGAGGCAGATCATCGCCTCGCCGACGTTCATCGCCCTCGCCGTCGCGATCGCCTTGGCCGCGTTCGCGATGAGCACCTCGAACCTGTACCTGGTCCCGCTCATGACCGGACGCGGCATGGACACCGCCACCGCCGCCTGGGCCCTCGGCATCTGCGGCGCGGGCCAGCTCCTCGGCCGCATCGCCTACGCACCCATCGCGATCCGCACCGGCCCGACGATCCGCGCCGTCCTCATCCTCGCCATCGGCGCCGCGGCCACTCTGGCCACCGCCCTCATCGCCGGGCCCCTCGGCCTGGTGTTCACCGCCGTCATTCTCCTCGGCGCCGCCCGCGGCGCCTTCACCCTGCTCGACGCCACCGCCATCACCGACCGCTGGGGGCCCAGCGGCTACGCCACACTCCACGGCATCCTCACCGCCCCCGCCACCATCGCGATCGCCCTCAGCCCCTGGCTCGGTGCGGTCCTCGTCGACTGGACCGGCGGTCAACCCCAGATGTTCGCGCTCCTCGCCGCACTCGTGCTCATCGCCGCCGCGATCTGTTTCGGGGAGGGTTTGTTCCACCGGTACGTCGCGAAACCGAGCGCGGGCCGGTAGCGCTGCAGCACCCGCTCCCCTCACGTGGCAGGATCGCGGCATGTCCGTAACCCCGCCTCCAATGATCCGGATCGGTTCGGCCGAGATCATCGCCCTCGCCGACGGCGTGGGCCCCTTCCCCTTCTCCTCTCGCGAGGAGGCGTTCCCTGACGCGACCGCCGCGCATTGGGCGGCTGTCGACCGTTTCGACCCCGGCGCGGTCGACGCCGAGGGCCGCTGGTCGCTCAACTTCCGGGCCTTCGCGATCCGCGGCCCGAAGGGCCTCACGCTGGTGGACACCGGGATCGGCCCGGCCGACGCCCCCGCCACGTGGGCGCCCCTGCCCGGCAGGCTCCCCGAGTCCCTGGCGGCGGCCGGCATCGATCCGGCCGAAGTGGACACTGTGGTGCTCACGCATCTCCACACCGACCACATCGGCTGGGCCGTCGTGACCGAGGAGGCCGTCACCACGGGCGGGGACGGCCCGAGCACCGACCTCAGCCCGTTCTTCCCCAACGCCGAGTACCTGATCCAGCGGGCCGAGTTCGACGCGGTCGACATGCTCAACCCGAAGCTCCGGGAGACGCTGATCGACCCGCTCCGGGCCTCGGAGCAGCTGCGGCTCCTTGACGGCGACGCGCCGCTCCGGGCGGGCCGGGTGGTGGCGACGCCGGGGCACACGCCGGGGCATCAGAGCGTGGTCGTGGCGGACGGCCGCGAATCGGCGCTCATCACCGGTGACCTGCTGGTGAACGCCATCCAGCTCCTTTACCCCGAACTCGCGTACGTGTACGAGATCGACCGCGAGACGGCAAGGCGCTCAAGGGAGCGGCTCCTGCGGACCGAAGACGGTGCCGTGCTCCACGTCGCGTCCTCGCACCTGACGGAGCCGTTCGTGCCGATGCCGTAAGCGTCGGCCTAGCCCGCGAGACGCCGGAGGCGTTCGAGCTTCTCGGCTGTCTCGTCGTCGGCCGGGCTGAAGACGGTCAGGCGCATGCCCCACCCGGGCTGGGTCCAGAGCCGGTCGGCGTGGAGGCGCACGAGGCCGACGTCACGGTTGCGGAAGATCTTGATCTCCTGGACCTTGTCGGCGACGTTGCGCCGATCCCAGATCTCGCGGAACTCCGGCGAGGCCGCGAGCAGCCTGTCGACCAGCTCGCGCCAGTGCACCTCCTCGTAGTGTGCGGTGCCGAACCTCCGAAAGTTCGCGACCATGAGCTCGAGGGTCTCGCGCCGCTCCACCAGCGCGCGCTTCCAGCCGGGGTCCATGAAGGCGAGCCACATGCAGTTGCGGTCGCGCGGCGGCAGCGCGTCCAGGTCGGTGAACAGGCGGCTGAACGTGCGGTTGTAGTGCAGGAGGTCGTAGCGGCAGTTCTGGATCGACGCGGGGAACGGCTCGACCTGCCGCAGCACCGCCCGAAGCGACTGCGGCACTTCGACAACAGTGGGTCGCGGGGCGGGGTCGACGACTCCGGCGAGACCGAACAGGTGGGACCGTTCGGGGGCGTCGAGGCGGAGGGCGCGGGCGATCGCGTCGAGGACCTGCGGCGAGACCGTGATGTCGCGGGCCTGCTCGAGCCAGGTGTACCAGGAGACGCCGACGGACGCGAGCTGCGCTACCTCCTCACGGCGTAGACCGGGGGTGCGGCGCCTGCGGCCGGGCGGGAGGCCGACGGCCTCGGGGGCGAGGCGCTCGCGGCGGGAGCGAACGAAATCGGCGAGTTCGCGGCGGCGTTCGGCCAGCTGCGGGGGTTCGGCGGGGGCCGGGGTCGCGTCGGCGGCGTCCGCTGCCGTAGTGGTCGCGGTCATGGTTCCCATCCCACCAGGATGCCTCGGTCCGGGTTCGCGATCCAGGTGGTTCCAGTCCCTGGATAACGACGATCAGGTACCGGGTTGGGCGCGGCGCCAAGGTCGGTGCATGACACAGACCGACAGCGCGCCGCCTCCGGCGCCGCTCGATGCCCACTCGCGGGACGCCGGCCTCTCCGGGGCCGGTCTCTTCACCATCCTCCTCATCGCCTCAATGTCCTCTATGGATGCGTTCATCGTGAACGTGGCGCTGCCGACCATCGGCGCCGACCTCGGCGCCGGACCCGCGGCACTCGAACTCGTCGTCGCCGGTTACGCCACGGCCTACGCCTCGCTGCTGGTCCTCGGCGGGAGACTCGGCGACGCCTTCGGCCGCAGGCGCCTGATGGTGCTGGGCCTCATCGGGTTCGGCTTCACCTCGCTGCTGTGCGGGCTCGCCCCCGCAGGCGGTGCGCTCGTCGCGGCGCGGATGCTGCAGGGCGCGGCGGCGGCACTGTGCCTGCCGCAGGCGATGGCGACCATCCAGGCCACGACCTCCGGGGCCGGGCGGGCCCGCGCCATGGGCATGTTCGGGGCCGTCGTGGGCCTCGCGTTCGCGTTCGGGCAGATCCTCGGCGGGTTCATGGTCGGCGCGGACATCGCCGGAACCGGTTGGCGCTCAGTGTTCTTCATCAACGTCCCGGCCGTGGCGATCGCGGCGGTCCTGCTGCTGCGCACCGTCCCGGAGTCGCGCGCGCCGAAGTCGGCGCCGCTCGACCCGCTCGGCGCGGTCCTGCTGGGCGCGGCCATGGTGCTGCTGCTCGTACCTCTCACCGAGGGACGCGCGGCGGGCTGGCCCGCTTGGTCGTGGATCTGCTTGGGGGCGTTCCCGTTCGCCGCGGCCGTGTTCTTGATCGTGCAGCGGCGCAAGGAGCGGGCGGGGGCGGTGCCGCTGCTGCCGCCGAGTCTGCTTGCGCTGCCGGGGATGCGGCGGGGGCTGCCGGTGATGATGCTGTCGATGGGCGGGTTCGGCGGGTTCCTGTTCGCTTCGGCCGTCGCGATCCAGCAGGGGCTCGGCTACGGGCCGGTCGCGGCCGGGTTCGCTCTGGTGCCGTACGCGCTGGCGTTCTTCGCGGGGTCGGCGATCGGACCGCGACTGGCGCCGCGGCTCGGCGGGCGGGCGGTGACGTGGGGCGTGGCCGTGCAGATCGCAGGGCTGGTCGCTCTGGTGTGGACGGTCGCGTCGACGTGGTCGGGCACGGCGGCGCTCGCGATGGCCCCGGCGCTGGTCGCCGTCGGCTTCGGGCAGGGCCTGCAGCTGCCGGTGCTGTTCCGGGTGGTGCTCGCCGAGGTCCCGCCGGAGCGGGCCGGGGTCGGCAGCGGCGTGATGGCCACGTTCCAGCAGGTATCGCTCGCCTCGGGAGTGGCGGTCTTCGGGGCCGTGTTCCTGCACCTCGCGCCGGAGGTCGGCGTACAGGAGGCGTACGGGTGGACCATCGCGACCCAGGGGGTGACGGCCCTGGTGAACGCGGGGTTGAGCCTGCGGGTGCGGGCGTAGGGCGGTCGGATAGGTTCGGGCGCGTGGACATCGCAGACGACCCTCAGCTCCTGTTGGACCGCGTGCAGGACCTCCGCGCGGGCGACGGGCGCGTGCTCATCGGGATCGCGGGCTGCCCGGGCGCGGGCAAGTCGACCGCCGCCGCGTGGCTCGCGCGCACGCTCGACCCCGAGCGGCGGCGCGCGGTGCAGGTGCCGATGGACGGCTTCCACCTCGCGAACGCCGAACTCGTGCGCCTCGGCCGCCGCGACCGCAAGGGCGCGATCGACACGTTCGACGGCCACGGGTACCGGGCGCTGCTGGAACGCATTGCGGCGGAACGGGAAACGACCGTGTACGCGCCGGAGTTCGATCGGCGGATCGGCGAGCCCGTCGCAGGGGCGATCGCGGTGCCGCCCACGGCCGAGATCGTGGTGACCGAGGGGAACTACCTGCTCGATGAGACCGGGCCCTGGCCCGCCGTCCGCGCTGCGCTCAGCGAGGTCTGGTACTGCGAGACTCCGGAGCCGCTGCGCTTGGCCCGGCTGGTCGCGCGCCACGAACGGTTCGGGAAGTCGCCGGAGCGGGCCCGCTCATGGGTGGCCGAGGTCGACGAGCGCAACGCCGAACGCATTCGCGCCGCCCGGCACCGCGCCGATCTCGTGCTCGATTTCGAGAAGCTGCAGATCGGTCGGCCGGAGGCCTGACCAGGACCCGAGAACGCCGCCGCACCCCACGTGCGGCGGCGTTTCGCGTATCCGCGGTTGACGTGCCAAGAACCCTAGCGCTACGATGCATAGCACCTCAAGGCATAGAACTACTAGGGTTTAGGAGGCGCCTCCTCATGCACATCGCCAAAGACCTCGTCGCCGCCTCGGCGACACCGCTGGTCCTCGGCATCCTCGCCGAAGAGGAGAGCTACGGCTACGCGATCCTCAAGGAGATCGCCGAGCGCTCCGGCGGCCGCCTCGAATGGACCGAAGGCCTGCTCTACCCGCTCCTCCACCGCCTCGAAAGACTCGGCCACGTCGAGGCCAACTGGCGCACCCCCGAAGGCGGGCGCCGCCGAAAGTACTACGCCATCACCCCCTCCGGCCGCAGAGAACTGGCCGAGCAGCGCAAGCAATGGGACGCCGTCACCGAAGCGCTGCAAGACATCTGGAAGGCCACGCGGTCGATCGGACCGACCGCGTCGCCCGTATTGGAGGGGTGACATGACCGGCAACGACACCGAGCTCGAAACGCAGATCGCCGAATGGCGGACCTACATGCTCCGCCGCCGCGCCCTCAGCGGCGCCGACGTCGACGAACTCGAAGACCACCTCCGCGAGCGCGTCGCCGACCTCACCGAGACCGGCCTGCGCACCGACGAGGCCTTCCTCATCGCCGTGAAACGCATGGGCCGCATGGACGAGCTCTCCCGCGAATTCGCCCGCGAGCACTCCGACCGGCTGTGGAAACAGCTCGTGCTCACCGACGACGCGCCTGCCGAGGCCGCGCGCCGCCGCGGTCTGCTCGTCATGATCGCCTGCGCCGCCCTCGCCGTGCTCGCGGTGAAACTCCCCGCGCTCTTCGGCTACGGATTCGACGGCAGCGCCGAGTTCTACGGGCGCAACCTGGGCCTGCTCGTTCTCGCGCCGCTCGCGGTGTACTTCGCGTGGCGCCGCAGGGTCCGCCGGGGCACTGCGCTCGCGCTGCTCGGCCTGTTCGCGCTCGGGGCCGTCGCCGCGAACGCGTACCCGCTCGAGGGCGACTCGCAGTCCATCGTGCTCACTGGCATTCACCTTCCGCTCGCGCTGTGGCTGGTCGTCGGCATCGCCTACGCCGCAGGCGAATGGCGCTCGGGCCAGAAGCGCATGGACTTCATCCGCTTCACCGGCGAGTGGTTCATCTACTTCGTGCTCATCTGCCTCGGCGGCGGGGTGCTCACCGGCATCACCGTGGGCACCTTCAGCGCCATAGGGATCGACGCGGAGACGTTCATCAGCGAATGGCTCGTCCCCTGCGGTGGCGCAGCCGCCGTGGTCGTGGCCGCGTGGCTGGTCGAGGCGAAGCAGAGCGTCATCGAGAACATGGCGCCGGTCCTCACCCGCGTGTTCACGCCGCTGTTCGCGGTGACGCTCGTGGCAGTGCTCGTGGCGATCGCGTTGACCACCAATGCGATCGACGTCGAGCGCGACATGCTCATCCTGTTCGACCTGCTCCTGGTCGTGGTCCTCGGCCTGGTCCTGTACTCGATCTCGGCCCGCGACCCCGGCGCACCCGCCGGGTTCTTCGACTGGATGCAGCTCGCGCTGGTCGTGAGCGCCCTGCTCATCGACGTGCTCGTGCTCATCGCGATCACCGGCCGCATCACCGAGTGGGGCTTCACGCCGAACAAGAGCGCGGCACTCGGCGAGAATCTGGTCCTGTTCGTGAACCTCGCCTGGTCGGCCTGGCTGTACTGGGGGATCGTGAAGGGCCGCAAGCCGTTCGCACGGCTCGAGCGCTGGCAGACCGACTACATGCCGGTGTACGCCGCATGGGCGTGGATCGTCGTACTGGCGTTCCCGCCGATCTTCGCCTTCGCCTAGCAGGGCAAGAACCCCGGGCCGCGCGAGCGGCACCAGGTCGGGGTGGGTTGCACTTAAGGCGGGCAGCGACGGAGGGGTAAGTGGCGGGGCGGGCGGGGTGGCGCGCCTCGGGTCGGATTCGGTTGGGACGCAGTCGATCAGGCTGGGCGTGGGGGTGGGGAACATGAGGATGTTCTCCACCTGTGGGTGATGACAGTCGGGGGCTGCATGGGGGACAATTGAGGTACGTACAGGGACAGGAAACTGGTACAGGTGTCGGGGTAGGTGTAAGCAGACTATGACAAGCCTCTGGCCGATCCGACAAACCGACTTGTTTCGAGGCGACGACCCGGTAAGCCAGGGTGCTCCTCCGCTGGAGGCGTCCGATCTCACCCCCGTGCCATCGCCCGCAGCTGTCCGCGCCCCCGATGGGCCGTGACTGGGTGGACGATCCTAGTTGGGATCACCCCAACCAGCAGGCGATGCCGTACACGACGGCATACGCGATCCGAGCACGACCCGCCAGCGTCAACGGTGAGGCCACACCGAGCGAATAGAGGACTCGGCACGGCGACACCGCAAGCACGTCCATGGCGAGCACCACCCCGTCCCGGCAGCGCCGCGCCCGCAAGCCCGCGCGACTGCAGGACGGACCCCGAGGAACGGCAAACGATCCTCGGGAGGCGAACCCGCCACCGGCAACCACCCGGACCATCACCGGGAGGCCGCACCACTCCCTCAGGGACGGCAGGCAACCACATCCGCCCCTGGCAGGGACGGCGCGCGGCCAGGCGAAAGCCGAAGGGCCGGAACCGGAAGCCGAAGCAAGACCAGCAGGACCAGCAGGACCAGCAGGGCCAGCGAGGGAAGCAAGCGGAGCAGCGGGAAGGAGGCGACACAGGCGCATGAGGACCACGACCATGCACACGAACACGGACATGGACAAGAGCGCAACCGAGCCGAACTCGGCGGCTGACCGCTCCCGTGCCGCCGACCGCCCCGCCGCTGCGGCATCCGGACGGACCCACCCGGCCCGACCGGAAGCGACCACCGGCCCCGCCCCGGCGACACACCCCCGGGCCACCGCCCACCACACCATCGCCGCCGGTTTGAAGCCGGATCGAAACGTCGCCCGGCCCCGGACACCAAGCCCACGGCGCCACCCGGCCGCCACCGCCACCAGCGGCACCGCCGCCACCGGCGTCGTGAGCGACACGAGCGCGCCGCTCCAGCAACAGCAGCAACAGCAGCAACAGCAGGGGCAGGCTCGAGTCCGGGCGGGTCCTCAAGCGCGGCGGGGTCCCCAGTGCGCCGCGAACCGCCGCCGGGGCCCTAGCGCGGCCAGGACCCCAAGTCCCGCCCGGGTCCCGCATCCGGCCCGAGCCGCTATCGCGGCGAGGGCCCCGACTCCTGCCAGGACCCCGAGTCCGGCCTCAGCGACGGCAACGCACCCGAATCCCGCCACTTCAGTCGCTGATCGCATTGACCGCGATCGGCAACCAGCCCGCACGGCGGCATCACGCCCCCGACGCGATCCTCACCGCTCCGTCGCTGACCGCTCTGACCGCGACCGGCAACCAGCCCTCACGACAGCATCACGCCCGCGCCTTAGTCGGAGCTGAACGCGGCGTCGAAGGACGCGGCGGGGCGGTCGAAGTTCAAGTCCCGCACGTACGCAAGGGCTTCGGGGGCGCCGCGGAGACGGTCCATGCCCGCGTCCTCCCACTCGATCGAGATCGGGCCCGCGTAGCCGATCGCGTTGAGCACCCGGAAGCAGTCCTCCCAGGGCACGTCGCCGTGCCCCGTGGACACGAAGTCCCAGCCGCGCCGCGGGTCGCCCCACGGCAGGTGCGAGGAAAGGCGGCCGCCCCGGCCGTCGAAACGCTTGCGGGTGTCCTTGCAGTCCACGTGGTAGATCCGCTCCCGGAAGTCCCACAAGAACGCCGCCGGATCGATGTCCTGCCACACCATGTGGCTCGGGTCCCAGTTGAGCCCGAACGCGCTGCGGTGCCCGACCGCTTCGAGGGTGCGGTGCGTCGACCAGTAGTCGTAGGCGATCTCCGAGGGGTGCACCTCGTGCGCGAACCGCACCCCGACCTCGTCGAACACGTCGAGGATCGGGTTCCAGCGGGCCGCGAAGTCGTCATAGCCCGCCTCGATCACCGCCTCCGATACCGGCGGGAACATCGCGACGTACTTCCACACGGCCGAGCCGGTGAAGCCCACGACCGTGTCGACGCCGAGCTTCGCGGCGGCCCGCGCGGTCGCCTTCATCTCCTCGGCGGCGCGCCCGCGCACGCCCTCGGGCTCGCCGTCGCCCCACACGCGGGAGGGCACGATCGCCTTGTGGCGGTCGTCGATCGGGTCGTCGCAGACCGCTTGGCCCACCAGGTGGTTCGAGATCGTCCACAGTCCCAGGCCATGCGATTCGAGGATCGCCTTGCGCTCGGCGACGTAGTCGTCGTCCTCGGCGGCCCGCACCACGTCGAGGTGGTCGCCCCAGCAGGCGACTTCGAGCCCGTCGTAGCCCCAGCCCGCGGCGAGCCGGCACACCTCCTCGAACGGCAGGTCGGCCCACTGGCCGGTGAACAGTGTGATGGGTCTAGGCATCCGTGAGACTCCTCAGATAGGTCAGTCCGTCGACGGCGAGGGCGTCTTGGGTCGGCGCGAGCGGCCGCCATATGGAAGCGGCCGTCGCGATAGTCGCATTGTGCGCGGTGAACGACTCGATGACAAGGGGCCCGGTGTACCCGGCCAGGTCGAGGGCGTGCAGGATCGAACGCCAGTCGAGGTGGTCGCGGCCGGGCGAGCCCCGGTCGTTGGCGCTGACCTGGACGTGCCCGATCCGGTCCCCGGCCCGCACGATCGCGGCCGGGAGATGGGTCTCCTCGATGTTCATGTGGTAGACGTCGAGTGCCAGCGCGGTGCCGGGCAGTCCGTCCAGTGCCTCCAGTGCCTGGTCGACGGTGTTGATGAGGCTGGTCTCGTAGCGGTTCAACGGTTCCACGGCGACGGTGACGCCGCGTTCGGCGGCGTAGTCGGCGACCGGGGCGAGGTGTTCGCGCAGTTCGCGGTAGGCCGCGGGCCGGTCTTGGACGCGCCAGGTGCGGCCGACGGAGGCGTAGGCGGGTCCGGCGATGACCTTGGAGCCCACCGCTACGGCGGCGTCGACGACGCGGCGCAGGTAGTCCTGGGTCTGGGCGACGACGGCGCGCGGGGCGTCGACGAGTTCGCGTCCCTCGCCCATCACGAGCACCACGGTGGCGTCGAGGCCGAGTCTCTTCAGGATCTCGTCGGCGCGCTTCGGGTCCCAGTCGCCGGGGTGCTCGACGGGGAGTTCGATGGCGTCGAATCCCCAGTCGCGCACGCGCACTGCGAGCCGGGCCAGGACCTCGTCGTCGAGCGGCGAGGCCCAGACCCAGGTGTTGACGCCGATGGTGCGGGTCAACGGTCGCGCCAGGCGTCGGGGAAGCCGGGCAGGTCCTCGCCGCCGAACTTGGCGTAGTGCAGCGAGGGCATGTCGGCGTTGCGTTCGAGGTAGTCGTCCAAGTCGGCCTCCGTGATCGGCTCCTGCGGCAGTACCCATTCCGACGGTACCTGCTCGCCCTTGAGGATCATGGTCGCCGCCAGAACCGGGGTGCGCCACTGGAAGTTGG
Source organism: Glycomyces sp. YM15 (assembly GCF_016918015.1). GTDB lineage: Bacteria > Actinomycetota > Actinomycetes > Mycobacteriales > Micromonosporaceae > Glycomyces. The sequence goes on along the minus strand of NZ_JAERMK010000015.1, from coordinate 123,465 downwards.
AGTAGACGGGGGCGATCGCGGTCATGCCGGTCTCCTGCCATTTGCGCAGGAACGAGAGTTCGTCCTCGCCGGCCATCACCGGGTAGGGCTTCCCGGCGTCCTCGAACGCCTCGATCGCGGCGACGGCGCCGTCGCCGGCGTCCATCCAGATGCCGTCGACGTCGCCGCGCTGCAGGTACTGGGTGACGATGTTCTTGATCTCGGCGGCGTCGCCGCCGGTGAACTCGTTGCCGAGGATTTCGAGGTCGGCGTCGCCGAAGATCTCCTGCGCGGCGGCCCAGCGGTGTTCGAGGACGTCGACGCCGGGGAGGATGCGCAGCGCGAGCACCGTGGAGCCGGGTTCGAGGTTGTCGACGAGGAACTCGGCGGCGTCGGCGCCGTACGCGTAGCCGCCGATCGGGTGGATGAAGGTGGTCGCGCAGTCGGTGTTGACGCCGCGGTCGAACACGATCACGGGAATGCCCGAGGCGCAGGCGGTCTCGACCGCGGGTGTGAGGGTCGCGGTGGTGGAGGGCGAGATGATGAGCGCGTCGCATTCGCCGGAGTCGACGAACGCCTGGATGTCGGAGATCTGCCGGTCGTCGTCGTCACCGGCGTCGGAGGTGCGGAACTCGCCGATCTCCCCGGCCTCTTGGAGGACCTTCACCTGCTCCTGCATGGTGATCCAGCCGGTGACGCGCCACGGGTTGGAGACCGAGGCGTTGGAGAAGCACACGGTGGCGTCGCCGCCTTCGCGCGCGAACTGGCTCGTGTCGACCCATTCGGGTTCGATCGCCTGCAGCCAGGGCGTGTCGGGGTCGCCTTCGGGTTCGATGTCGCGCTGGGCGAGCTGCTCGTCGTATTCGGCCTGGACGAACCACTCATCGCCGGATTCGGCGGTGCTGGCGTCCTCCTCGGCGGGTTCGGTCGGCGTATCGGTGGTGCATCCGGTCGCGAGCAGCAGCCCGAGGGCGGCCGCCGCGGCGAGGGCGAGGCGTGTGGTCTGCATGGTGCCTTCTTTTCATGAGGGTGTGGCGGTGGATTGCAGGGCGGGTCGGATGCGCCGCCGGGCCGCGTAGGCGACGGCGGCGATGATGATGACGCCCTGCACGGCGGGCCGGAGCGTCGCGGGCAGCGCCATCTGGTTGAACAGCGTGAACAGGGCTTCGATCGCGAGTGCCCCGGCCATGGCGGCGAGCGCTGTGCCGCGGCCGCCGCCGAGTGCGACGCCGCCGAGGACGACGGCGGTGATGACGGTGAACTCGAGGCCTTCGCCGACTTGGGCGCTGACGCCGGCGAACCCTCCGATGAGGATGCCGGCGATCGTGGCGGAGACACCGGAGAGGACGAACGCGGCGGTGCGGACGGTGTCGACGCGGGCGCCGGAGCGGTTCGCGGCGAGCTCGTTGTCGCCCGAGGCCATGAGGATCCGGCCGAATCTGGTGCGCATCAATGCGATCGCGCCCGCGCCGACACCGATCATGATGAGCAGGGCCCACGGGATCTGGAAGAGCGGCGTCTGGATGCCGAGCCGCCCGGGCGTGCGGAACGCGTCGGAGAGCGCGCCGGTCGGTGCGCCGCCGGTCCAGAGCCGGATCGCGCCGTACAGGACCAGGAGCATGCCGAGGGTGGTGATGAACGACTGGACTTTCAGGACGGTGGTGATGAGGCCGTTGATCAGGCCCACACCGATGCCGAAGGCGAGCATGACGAGCATGACGGGGACCGTGCGGGATTCTTCGCCGTCGATGAGGCGCGCGGCGATCACCACTTGGGCGCCGACGAGCGCGCCGACGGAGAGGTCGAAGTTCCCCGAGACGATCACGAAGTACTGCCCGGCCGCGAGGATGACCAGCGGCGCGGCCTGTTTGAGGAAGGCCATGAGCGAGGGGGCCGCGAAGAACCCGGGGTTGATCGCGAGGATGAGCGCGAAGACGAGCGCGAGCAGGAGGAACACGGTGCCCGCGCCTTGGAGGGCGGCGCCGAGCCGTTTGACGTGGGTCATGACGCCCTCCCTGCGGCCGCGGCGAAGCGGGGTCTGCGGGCGGTGCGGTCGAGCTGGCGGCGGGCGTAGAGGGCGACGGCGGCGATGATGACGACGCCGCGCAGCACGTCCTTCGCGAACGGGTCGATCTGCATCACGTTGAACACGGTGTCGAGCACGGCCAGGATCGCCACGCCTGCAACGGTTCCCGCGACGCCGCCCTTGCCGCCGAGGAGCAGCGTGCCGCCGAGCACGACGGCGGCGATCGCGTCCAGCTCGTAGAGGTTCGTGTAGGCCTCGGCCGAGCCGGTGCCGAACCGGGCCGCGAGCAGCAGCCCGGCGAGGCCCGCGCTCATGCCGCACAGGACGTGGGCGGTGAGCAGCACGCGGGTGGTGCGGATGCCGGACATGCGCGCCACCTCGACGTCGCCGCCGACGGCGTACATGTGGTGTCCGGTGCGGGTCGACCTGAGGAACCAGACCGCCGCGGCGGCGACGGCGAGCATGACGACCGTGGAGACGGGGATGAACGCGAACCTGGTGTAGCCGAGGGCCTGCTGGAACGCGAACGGCACGTCCCCGGCCGGGCCCTTGTACTCGGTGTCCAGGTAGCCCTTGAGGATCAGCCCCGTGCCGAGGGTCGCGATGAACGGGTTCACTTTGAGGAACGCGACGATCGCGCCGTTCGCCGCGCCGATGAGCCCGGACACGAGCAGGACCAGGGCGACCGCGAGCGGCACGTTCCCGCTCTGACCGTCCATCGTGGTCGCCGCGACGAGGCTGGAGAGGGCCGCGGTGTAGCCGACCGAGAGGTCCAGGGACCGGCAGAGGATCACCAGGGTCATGCCGATCGCGAGGAACCCGGTGAGGCTGGTGCGCGTGAGCATGTCGACGAGGTGCGCGGTCGCGAAGAGGTTCCCGCCGTCGGCCGCGACGGCGGCCCCGCCGACCGCGAGCACGCCCGCGAGGGCCAGGTAGATCGCGACGGTGGCGCCGATGCGGGGGCGAGGGGTGAAGGCGGTCATTCGGCTTGCGTCCCTTCGCTCTGCGGACGGCGCCGACCGGTCGCGTACGCCATGACCTCCTGCTCGCTCGCGCCGCCGGGCAGCTCCCCGGCGATGCGGCCGTCGTGGAGGACCGCGATCCGGTCGGCCAGGCCGATCACCTCGATGAGCTCGGAGGCGATGAGCAGCACCGCGAGCCCTTCGGCCGCGAGGGAGCGGATCACCGCGTACAGCTTGTGCTTGGCGCCCACGTCGATCCCGCGCGTCGGCTCGTCGAGCACGATCACGCCCGGTTCGGCGGCGAGCCACTTCGCGACCACCACCTTCTGCTGGTTGCCGCCCGAGAGGTACTGCACCTCCTGGTCGCCGCCGCGCGCCACGAGGTCGAGGCTCGAGAGGATCCCGTCGATGCGGGCCAGCCGCCGCCGCGAGTGGACCCGGGCGTTCGCGTCGAGCACCATGCGCGCGTTGGCCTTCACCGACTGGCGCAGCGCGAGGCCCTGGGCCTTGCGGTCCTCGGTGACCAGCGCGATCCCGGCCGCGATCGCCTTGCGGGGACGGGTGATCCGCACCGGCCTGCCGTCGACCGCGACCGTGCCGCGAGTGAACGGGGTGATGCCGAAGACCGCCTCGGCGATCTCGGTGCGGCCCGAGCCCTGCAGTCCGGCCAGGCCGACGATCTCGCCCGCGCGCACTTCCAGGTCGATGCCGTCCACATAGTCGTTCCCGCAGCCGTCGATCCGCAGCCGGACCTCGCCGGGCTCGGTGCCCGCCGCGCGGGGCGGGAACTGCGCCTCGATGCGTCGACCGACCATGCGCGTCACGAGTTCGTCGGGGGTGATGTCGGCGGTGGCGACGCTCTCGACCAGGCGGCCGTCCTTGAGGATCGTGATCCGGTCGCACAGGTCGAAGATCTCCCGGAGCCGGTGGGAGACATAGAGAACGGCGACGCCCCGCTCGCGCAGCCGCTGCACGAGCCGGTACAGCAGCGCGACCTCCGCGTCCGCCAGCGCGGCGGTCGGCTCGTCCATGCAGATGAGGTCCGCGCCGTGGGAGAGGGCCTTCGCGATCTCGGTGATCTGCTGGTGCGCGACCGAGAGCGAGCCGACCTTGGCCGCCGGGGAGAGGTCGGCGACGCCGAGGTCGGCGAGGGCCGCGGCGGTGGTCTCGTGCATGGCGCGGCGGTCGATGGCGCCGCGGCGGCGCGGTTCGTGTCCGAGGTGGACGTTCTCGGCGACGGTGAGCTCGGGGAGGAGGTTGAACTCCTGGAAGACCGAGGCGATGCCCGCGCGCTGGGCGGCGGCGGGGTGGGTGAAGGAGACGGCGCGGCCGTCCAGCTCGATGGTGCCGGCGTCGGCGGTGTGGACGCCGGCGAGGATCTTCATGAGCGTGGACTTGCCGGCGCCGTTCTCCCCCACCAGGGCGTGGACCTCGCCCCTGCTCACGGTGAGGTCCACTGCGGAGAGGACGGGGACGCCGAGGAAGGCCTTGTCGATGCCGCGCATGTTGAGCAGTGCGGTCATCGCGGGACCTCCGCCCAGTCGCGGATGCGGCCGGAGGCGAGGACGGCTTCGGCGAGGTCGGCGGCGCGGAGGCCGTCGTCGAAGGTGGGGAGGCCGTCGGGGTCCTCGCCGTCGATGGCGGCGCGGGTGTCGGCGACGAACGCGTCGAAGCAGTCCTGGTAGCCCTGGGCGTGTCCGGCGGGGACGCGGGCGAGGCGGGCGGCGTCGGGGCTGAGGTGGTCGGGGTCGCGCATGAGGACGGCGTTCTGGTCGCGGCCGCCGATCCAGAGGGTCTCGGGGCGTTCCTGGTCGAAGGCGAGGGTGGATTCGGTGCCGGAGATCTCGAGGAGGAGCCGGTTCTTGCGCCCGGCGGAGACCTGGCTGATGACGGTGGAGCCGATCATCCCGCCGTCCGTTGCGAACTGCAGCGTGACGATGTCCTCTGTGGATACGTCGCGTCCGGATCGCCGGGGGTTGGCGGTGGCGAGCTGGGCGTTGACGGCGGTGATGCGGTCGCCGGTGACGAATTCGAGGAGGTCGCACCAGTGCGAGCCGATGTCGCCGAAGGCGCGGAGCGCGCCGCCCTTGTCGGCGTCGACCCGCCAGTTGTCGTCGCCGGGGCGCAGGAGCCAGTCCTGGAGGTAGGAGCCGTGGGCGAGGGTGAGCCGGCCGATCTGTCCATTGGCGACTCGGGCGCGGGCCTCGCGGACCATCGGGTGGAAGCGGTAGACGAACGGGACGGTGGCGACGACTCCGGCTTCGGCGGCGGCCTCGGTCATGGCGCGGGCGGTCGCGGCGTCGGTGGCGAGGGGCTTCTCGCAGACGACGTGCTTCCCGGCGGCTATGGCGGCCAAGGCGATCGGGGCGTGGAGGTGGTTGGGGACGCAGACGTGGACGACATCGGCGGCGTCGAGGGCCGCGTCGAGGTCGTCGAACACGGCTTCGGCGCGGAGGTCCGCGGCGGCTTCGCGGGCCCGGTCCGGAGTGGACCCCGCTATCCCCGCGACCGATCCCCCGGCGACGGCGATCGCGCGGGCGTGGACGCGCCCCATGAAGCCGGTGCCGATTACTGCCGCACGGTAGTCCTGCCGGGTGATCGTGACGTGAGCCATATGACGACCGTAGGGCAGACTTATGACAGAGCACAAGCAAAAGTTGTCGGCGTTATGAAACAGTTACGTCATGCCTGCGTCCAAACCCGTGTGGTTCACTAGTCGTGTGACAGATGGTTCGCCCGTGCCCCGCCGTCCGGCCCCAGGGGCCTCGGTCGGCGCCGGAGCGCTGCTCCAGCTCCTGCGCGACGGCGCCCCGCGGACCCGCTCCGAACTCGCGGCGCTCACCGGTCTCGCCCGCTCCACCGTCACCGGCCGCATCGACGCGCTGCTCGCCGCCGGGCTCATCGCCCCCACCGGCGAGACCGCCTCCACCGGCGGCAGACCGCCCGCCACGTTCGCGTTCAACCCCGCCGCGCGCATCGTCCTCGGCGCCGACCTCGGCGCCACCCACGCCCGGCTCGCCGTCACCGACCTCGCCGGGAACGTCCTCGCCGTCACCAACGCCGACCTCGACATCGCGTTGGGCCCCAAGCCGGTTCTCGACTGGACCGTCGAACACGGCCTCGCGCTCCTCGCCGAAGTCGGCCGCCCAGCGAGCGATCTCCTCGGTGTCGGCATCGGCCTCCCCGGGCCCGTCGAGCACGACACCGGCCGCGCCGTCAGCCCGCCGATCATGCCCGGCTGGGACGGCTTCGAGGTCCCCGCGTACGTGCGCGAACGCATCCCGGTGCCCGTCATGGTCGACAACGACGTCAACATCATGGCCCTCGGCGAGCACTTCACCGCCTGGCCCGAATACGAGCACCTGCTGTTCATCAAGGCCGCCACCGGCATCGGCTGCGGCATCATCGCCAGTGGCCAGGTCTACCGGGGAGCCCAAGGCGCGGCGGGCCACTGGGGGCACAACCGCGTCGCCGGCGCCGGCGACGTCCACTGCCGCTGCGGCAACACCGGCTGCCTCGAAGCCGTCGCCTCCGGTGCGGCCATCGCCAAGAACCTCACCGAGCAGGGCATCCGCGCGGGCGGCTCCCTCGACGTCGTCGACCTCGCCCGCTCCGGCTCCGTCCCCGCCCTCCGCCTCGTCCGCCAGGCCGGACGCGACATCGGCGAAGTCCTCGCCGGAGCCGTCAACTTCTTCAACCCGTCGATCATCGTCATCGGCGGCTCCCTCTCGCTCGCCGGGGACCACCTCATCGCGGGCGTCCGCGAGGTCATCTACCAGCGATCGCTGCCCTTGGCCACCAGGCACCTGCGCATCGCGGCCGCCCGCACCGGCGAGAGCAGCGGCGCGATCGGCGCGGGCGTCATGGTCATCGAACACGCCCTCGACCCCGCCCGCCTCGATAGCACCGATTTCAAGACGAACGGATGAACATGCAGCGCAACACTCTCGGCCCGACCGGACTCGAAGTCACGCCCCTGTGCATAGGCACCAGCACGCTCGCCGGGTTCGACTCGGTGTACGGGTACGAAGTGGACGACGAGCGGGCCGTCCAGACGATCCTCGCCGTCTTCGACAGCGAGGTCAACTACCTCGACACCGGCAACAACTACGGCAAGGACGGCCTGTCCGAGCGCCGCATCGGCGAGGCCATCCGCCGCCGCGGCGGCCTCCCCGAAGGCTTCGTCCTCCAGACCAAAGTCGATGCCGACCCCGAGACCGGCGACTACTCCGGCGACCGCGTGCGCAGGTCCCTCGAAGAGAGCCTCGAACGCCTCGGCGTCGACCACCTGCCGATCCTCGCCCTGCACGACCCCGAGTTCATGAAGCAGGACGGCTTCGCGCCCGGCGGCGCCCTCGAAGCGCTCATCGAGATCCGCGAATCCGGCGTCGCCGACCACCTCGCCGTCGCCTCCGGCGACGTGCAGCTCAGCCAGCGCTACCTCGACACCGGCGAATTCGACCTCGTGCTCAACCACAACCGGTACACGCTGCTCAACCGCGAGGCCGAGGAGCTGTTCACCAAGGCCCGCGCGGGCGGCCTCGGCGTCCTCAACGCCGCCCCCTACGGCGGCGGGATGCTCGCCAAAGGCCCTGCGCAGCAGCCGAAGTACTGCTACGGGGAACGCGACGAGGCCATCGCCGCCGCCGCGTTCGCCATGAGCGAGGCGTGCGAGCGCGCCGGGGTGCCGCTCATCGCCGCCGCCCTCCAGTTCTCGACCCGCTCACCGCTCGTCGACTCCACAGTGGTCGGCATCTCCCGACCCGAGCGGGCCGCCGAGACCATCGCGCTCCTCGACGTCGAGATCCCCCAATCCCTCTGGGACGAGCTCGAGTCGCTGGTCCCCCAGGCCCGAATCTGAGCCGGGGTGTTCCCCGGGGCGGGCCCCGGGGAACACCTCCCGCTAAGCGGACCGGCTGAGCCGCGACACCACGAGCAGGATCTCGGAGACCGCCACCGGGCTGACCGCGTCCCCTTCGGGCAGCACCAGTTCGACGTTCTCGAGGGTCTGCTCGACGCTGTTGTCGAACCCGTAGCCGGGGTGGACGCCGGGGGTCGAGTCGAGGAACACGTAACCCCCCTCGGGGAACTCGCGGTACAGGCCGTAGCCGCCGCCGCGGGCCTGCGGCCCGCCGAACTTCCAGCCCCGGTTGAGCAGCCCGATGAGCGGCCCGCCGCCGGCCTTCACGCCCTCGAACCGCGCCACATGGCCGCTCTTGCGGTCCTCTTCGGACCGTTCGAACACGGGCCGCGCCAACTGGTCGAACGGCTGCAGGATCTCGTAGTCGGCGAACACCGAGGCCCACGCCTCGACCTCGTCCCCGAGGGTGAGCGGGTGCGCCAGTCGCACCGCCGCGTCCTCGGGCAGCTCGAACGGCTCGTCCTCGACGTCGGCGAGGGTCCGGTCCTCGGCGAGCCTGAACGCCGTGCCCCCGGCCTCCCACACCAGGCGGCTCGAGAGGTGCCACATGAGCGGGTGGTCGATCAGGAACTCCTGGAACTCCTCCCGCGACCACGTGCGCCTGCCCATGGCCGCTTCGAGGCGCTTGACCTGCTCGGCGGCCGTGGCCTTGAGGTCGCGGCGCAGCGTCGTGAACCGCTCGTACGCCGGCTGCGCGAGCTCCGGGTCGTCCTTGGCGTTCGGCTTCGGCGCGCTCGCCTTGCGCTTCCGCTGCTCGTCGAGCACGTACGGCTTCAATGCCTCGTCGAACTCGATCGTGAACGAGCGGGGCCCGTAGTCGAGCACCAGCGACTCCTCGGCCAGCCCGAAGTCCGGCACGAGCCGGTCCCCCAGCTGGTCGAGCGTCAGCTCCAGCCGCTCGGCGATCACCTCGATCTGCTCGTTCGCGGTCTTCTTGAGCGCCTTGAACTTCGCCTTCTGCGCGATGCCGTGCACGGCCCGCAGAGCGGACTCCGAGCCGACCCCGCCCAGCACCTCCAGGCCGCGCACCGCCTTGCGGTTCTGGCCCTGGCCCGGCCATTCGCGGATGCGCTCGGTGAGGCGCCGCACCGCGTAGTCGTCGGCGAAGCGCTGCAACTGGTCCATCGCCCACGCGTCCTTCGACGGGGACCCCGCCGAGAGCCACAGCTCGAACAGGCCCCAGGAGAACGCCGCGAGCGACTCCGGGGCGCACTCGCCGGCCAGCACGTCGACGCCCGGGTACGGGCGCTCCGACTCGTCCATCGCCAGTGCCGTCATCAGCGTGCGCACGGCCGCGTCCGGCAAGGCCTCCGCGCGGTCCCCGAGCAGCACCTGCGGGAGCATCGCCGGGTCGGCCCACGCGCCGGGCTTGGGGATGCGCGGCAGCTGGGGGTCGAACGGGTCGGCGTCGAGCAGCGCGGCGACGGCCGCGGCGGCCTCTTCGCCGTACGTCGCCGCATGTTCGTCCACAACGGAGCGGTCGAGGTACCGCAGTGCGTCCATGGCGGCCTTGCGGAGCTTCGCGTCCTTGCCCACGGCGTCGGGGACCAGGAACGCGGCGGCGTCGCCGGAGTGCCGGTCGAACCAGGACTGGGCGGCGGCGCGTTCGTTGCGGGAGCGGGAGAGCCAGCCCGCGGCCAACCGTGCGGCGTCGAGGTTCACGAGGGGCTGCAGTGCATCGCGGAACGAGGTCTTGCGCTTGAGCAGCGCCATCACATGCGCTTTGACCTCGTCGCCGTAGCGGGCCAGGATCGGTTTGAGGGTTGCGATGGTGAGGGATCCCGAAGTGCCGTCCCATTTCGGGAGCAGCGGCCGGGTGCGGTCGTCGGAGGCGTAGGCGATGAAGTGGTTGAACGCCCAGTCGCTCGGGTCCTCGGCGGTCCTCCGCCCCCAGCGGGAGGGGTCGGACCAGTAGTCGGCCGCGTAGCCGGAGAGTACGCGCCACTCCTCCTGTTCACCTGGGGCCCAGCGGATCTGGTCGACGTCCGGGGGCGTGAGAGCAAGGGCGGCCCGCTTGGAGGCGGGCTTCGCGTACGGAGCCCAAGGGGGCGTGGTGAAGACCTCCGGGAGGGTCTCGGCGACGGGGTGGCGGCGGCCCAGCAGCTCCGTAAGGCGGTCCCGCTCGGCCTCGTTCAGGGTTTCGGCGGCGTCGAGGAGGCCGTTCGCGCGAGCGAACCCCGAGAGGCGGACCCTGCCGGCGGCGTGGGCGTTCGGCGCGAGCGAGAGGATCGTGCGCAGGGTGCGGACCGGGAAGCGGCGGGCGGCCTGCGCAGCTGCGGCCATGGCATGCGGGTTCGTCAGGTCGCCGAGGAGGTAGGCGAGTGCCGCTTCGGAGGGCAGGCGGCTGATGGCGTCGAAGAGGCGCTGGCGCACTTCGGTGCTCGGACGGTCCTCGCCTTCGAGGGTGTTCACGAAGACGGGGAACGCGTCGGCACCGAGGGCATTGACGACCAGGGCGATCCGCTCGGCAACATCCCCGTACACGCCGATCGAGGTGATGCCCGCACGCTCGACGTGCTCGGGCGTCGAGGCGATGGTCCAGATCAGTTCCTTGCTCCCGTACCGCCGCCCGCGCCATCCATTGTGGAAATCGAGGGCTTCGTGGGCCCAGTCCTCCTGGTCGGGCATGAGCATCGCTGCTCCGAACTTCTTCGCGTCGGAGGTGCGGTGCGCCGCGACCGGGTCACGGACGGTCGTGTACTCGTCTTCAGGAAGGGCCGCAAGGAGGGACCGCAGTCGTCCGATCCGGTGCAGGTGCTCACTGATGAGCGCGACCCGGTGCGCGTGGGGCGCCACGATGCTCACGTGCCCGTACTCGCCGCTGCGCTTCCAGTAGTACACCTCGTATCCGAGCATCTCGACCGCGGCGCGGCACGCGAAGGTGAGGCCGTGCGTGCCGATCCAGGCGTCCCTGCCGAGGTTCTCGACCTCCCTGCTGGAGCCCGGGGCCACCTGGGCGAGCATCGCGAGGGCCAGGGCGGCGCCGAGCGGGTCGGCCTCGCCGGCGATCCCGGCCCGGATCAGCGGCGCGTAGGCGGGGACGTCGAGGCCGTCGATGAGGCGGTCCAGGAGTTCGGCGTGTTCGGCGAAGAGCGCCTTCACCCGTTGCGGCGCATTGGGATCAATGGTCACCGGCCGCGGCGTGCCGCGTCCACGCCGGTCCATGGCGAACTCGTGCCACTCGTCGGGGAAGTCGATGCGGTCCTCGTCGACGGGCGCGGAGATCGAGGGATCAATTTCAGTCACGTTGAAGAGCATAGGAACCGAGTACGACACCGCCTCGCACATCGGCTCGGCGGTCAGGCCAGGGCGGCGTCGATCAGCACCTCGGCGGCGGCGCGGGCTTGGCCGGCGGCCTCGGGGGTGCCCGCGATCGCGGCGGTCGTCTGGGCGCCTTCGGCGAGGATCGCGATCTGGGCGGCGAGCGGTTCGGGCGCGCCGGCGTCGCGCACGAGGTCGGCGACGTACCGCTGGAACGCGGCCTTCTGCTCGCGGACGGTGCGGGTCACGTCGGGGTTGCCGTCGTGGAGCTCGCCGTAGGCGTTGATGAACGCGCAGCCGTTGAAGTCGGCTTCGCGGAACCAGGCGTCGAGGAAGTCGAAGACGGCCAGGATCTTCTCCCGCACGGTGGCGGCGCGGGCAGCGCTTGCGGCGATCCCGGCGTTCCACTGGGCGCGGCGGCGCTCGAGCACGGCCGCGACGAGCGCGTCCTTGGAGGGGAACAGGGAGTAGATGCGTTTGAGCGAGACGCCGGCAGCGGTGCGCACCGCGTCCATGCCCACCGCTTGCACACCGTGCGCGTAGAAGAGCTGGTCAGCGGCTTCCACCACCTGCGTCCGAGCAACTGTGTCGTCGATCATAGAAGAACTCCTTGCATTGAGAACGACCGTTCTCTATCGTAGTCCACAACAGCGGAGAACGATCGTTCTCCGCACCGAAAGGATCGCAGCCATGGGCACCATCACCGTCGGGACCGAGAACAGCACTCCCATCGAGCTCTACTACGAGGACCAGGGCAGCGGGCAGCCGATCGTCCTCATCCACGGCTACCCGCTCAACGGGCACAGCTGGGAGCGGCAGACCCGCGAGCTCCTCGCGGCCGGGTACCGCGTCATCACCTACGACCGCCGCGGCTTCGGCCAGTCGAGCAAGGTCGGCGCCGGATACGACTACGACACCTTCGCCGCGGACCTGAACCAGGTCCTCGAGACCCTCGACCTGCGCGACGTCATCCTCGTCGGCTTCTCGATGGGCACCGGCGAACTCGCCCGCTACGTCAAGAACCACGGCCACGACCGGGTCGCCAAGCTCGCCTTCCTCGCCTCGCTCGAACCGTTCCTGGTCCAGCGCGAGGACAACCCGGAGGGCGTCCCGCAGGAGGTCTTCGACGGCATCGCCGCCACCGCCAAGGCCGACCGGTACGCGTGGTTCACCCAGTTCTACAACGACTTCTACAACCTCGACGAGAACCTCGGCTCCCGCATCAGCCAGGAGGTCGTCACCGCCAACTGGAACACCGCCACGACCTCGGCGCCCGTCGCCGCCTACGCGGTCGTGCCCGCCTGGATCGAGGACTTCCGAGAGGACGTCGCGGCCGTCCGCGCCGCCGCCAAGCCCTCACTGATCCTCCACGGGGACAAGGACAACATCCTCCCCATCGACGCCACGGGCCGCCGCTTCCACAAGGCGTTCCCCGAGGCCGAGTACGTCGAGATCGCAGGCGCCCCACACGGTCTCCTGTGGACTCATGCCGAGCAGGTCAACGAAGCGCTCCTGGACTTCGTCCGCTCCTGATCGTCGCCGACGCCGCGGTCCCCTCCCAGCCGGGCGGGGGCCGCTTCGCCGTTCAGCAGGAGTCGGTGCCGACGTACACGTACTGCAGGGTGACCGTCGTATCCTGCTCGGCCCGCGACCCGCCGCTGGGCGACTGGGCGGTGACCTCGCAATCGCCGTATGAAGGGCTCTCGGTGTCGCGTCGGTCGCCTTGGGCCGCAATATTGGTGAAACCGGCCTCGGCGAGGATCCGCCTCGCGTCGGCCACCGTCGAGCCGACCACATCGGGCACTTCGGCGGCGGTTTCCGCCTGATCGGACGCGGGCGGGGCCAGCGGCGTCGCGCTGGAGGCCGGCGTGGAGTTCGAAGGCGAGGGCGAGACGCCGCCCGTCGACTCGACAGCCGCCTCTGTGGACGCTTCCCGCTCGGTCTCGGCCGGCTCGGCGGAGTCCCCGGCTTCCGACGGGGCGGGCTCGGCCTCGGCGACGGTCGTCTCGCCCACGACCTCGCTCGTGGGGGCGAGGCCGAGGCCGCCGTCGATCTCGTCGGCATCGTGCCCGCCGCGGTTGAGGAGCGCGACACCGACGAGCGAGGCGACCGCGAAGACGACCACCATGACCGTCACCATCACGTCCGGGCTCGTGCGCAACCGGGTGAATCCCACGGGAACCTCGGTCGGTTCGCCGCCGTCGCTTCGCATCCTGGCGAGTCCGGCCAGTGCCGCGCCCTCGGCGATCACCAGATCCGGCAGGTCGGGGCGCAGCGGCTCGACACCGAGATGATGGCCGAGGACCGCGGCCACCAGCGGCATCCGGCTCACCCCGCCGACCAGCAGCACGCCTGCGAGCTGATCGGTCTCGACGCCTGAGTCCCGCATCGCCTCCTCGACGAGGCCGACGGTCCGCAAGATCGCGGGAGTGAGGCACTGATCGGCGTCCTCCCTGGTCAGACGCAGGTCACGGGCGAGGCCGGGCAGCGAGAGGGCCACGGAGGGGTGGTCGGTCAGGTACTCCCGGGCGCGCCGGACCTCGTCGAGCACCTCGGCGCGCAGCGCGGTCTCGGCCGGATCCCCCGCGCGCGCCCAGAACTCGGGGTCGGCCGGGCGGTGCCGACCCGCGAGGTGCTCGAGCAGGAGCCGGTCGAACTCGCGCCCGCCGATGTCGTCGGCGCTCTTGGCGGCTTCGACCGTGTAGTGGTCGCTTTCGCGGCTCACGACGCCGATGTGACACGAGCCCGCGCCGATGTTGCAGACCACGAGGGGAGCTTGCGACTCTGCCTCGCCCCCTTGGACTTCGGCGTACTGCCGGGCGGCGGCTTCGGGCTCGGAGACGAGGAAGGCCGGTTCGAACCCGGCGTTCGCCGCCGCCTCGGCGTGCGCCCGACGGCGGGTCGAAGTCCAGGTGGCGGGCACGGCGAGCACGATGAGCGCGGGTTCATCGCCGGGAAGGCCGGGCACGGCCGCGTCATCTGCCCGGGCGGCCCCGAAGCGGGCCGCGCTCGAGGCCGCCTCCCCGGGCTCGGCCTTCTGATCGATGCGACGGGTCGACACGGTCGTGGTCGAGGACCCGAGGTCGACCCCCACTGCGACTGCTCGGGATGAGGGAGGCATGCGAGTGAGTCTATTGGGCCGAATCGAACCGATTCAATGGGTGGGGCCGGTCACAGGTTCCGCATCCTCTTGCGGCCCTGCAATTCCCTCAAACCGCTCACCGCCCGAACGATCCGCCGCCCTCCTGAGGAAACCCTCCTGACGTGCGGGGCCGCAGCCCGGTCAGGGTGGCCCCACCGGACCGGGGAACGCCCGTCCGGGGTCGAGCCGGACTCTGGTGCGCGCGAACGATCCGGGCCAGGCTTGGCGGCATGAAAGCACTGATCGTCCACGCGCACCCCGACGCGAACTCGTTGACCGCCACGCTGAAAGACCTCGCCGTGAGCTCCCTCCGCGCCGACGGGCACGACGTCGTCGTCTCCGACCTCTACGCCATGAAATGGCAGTCGGCCGCCGACTTCACGGACTTCGACGGCGTCACCGGACCGGACTTCATGCACGCCTCCGGCACCGCCTACGAAACCGGCCGCCTCTCCTCCGACATCCGCACCGAACAGCAGAAACTGCTCGACGCCGATCTCGTCATCCTGCTCTTCCCGCTCTGGTGGTTCACCGTTCCCGCGATCCTCAAGGGATGGATCGACCGCGTCTTCACCTACAACTTCGCTTACGGCGCAACGATCCCCCGCTACGGCGACGGACCCCTCGCCGGCAAGCGCGCCATGCTCGCCACCCTCACCGGCAGCCGCGCCGGCCACTACACGCCCCGAGGCGTCAACGGCCCCATCGACGACCTGCTCTTCCCGCTCAACCACGGCCTCCTCCACTTCACCGGCTTCGACGTCCTGCCGCCCTTCGTCGAACACAGCGCCGTCCACCTCAGCGAAGACCGCTACCTCCAGATCACCGACCGCTTCCGCCGGCGCCTCGCCACCGCCTTCACGACCGACCCCATTCCCTACCGCTCCGAAGCCGGCGGCGACTACACCGGCCTCACCCACTCCGACGCCTCAGAACTCGCACCCGGCTTGGAAACCCCGGGAACCACCGGCTTCAACCTCCACCTCGCCGACCCCCGCTGACGAGCAGCTGGCGGGATCCTGGAGCTCGATCGCTCAGTAGTATTGGGCGAGGCACGACGTCAGTCCCCCGAGTGCCCCCAGAAGACGACCTGTTCGGGCCCGCCTTCTCCCCAGAGCACGAGGTGCCGGGCGCTGTCCCTGTCGGCCTCGTACTCCCAGAGTTCCTCAGCCTTCTCTCCACCGGCGCGCTCCCAATCCTCAATAGTGGGCGTCGCCGATCCGAACAGCGCGACCAATTCGTCCGAGGTGAGGGCCAGACTCTGCTGGGGCAGCAAGTCGTCGAGTTCGACACCCGAGACGACCTCGCGGATATCCACGATCGAGTGCGCCCCTGGATAGTCGTTGCCGTACTTCGAGCCGTCCCATTCAGCGAGTGAACGCGGCTTCGCGTTCTCAGGGTCACCCTCAACCCAAGGCCAGTAGAAACCACCGGCCTCGAAGGTGTCACGGCGCAGTTTCGCGAAGGTCGCCTCGATCGAACCCTCCCACTTCACGGTGTAGTCCCAACTCGATGAACCCATGTCAGCTCCGATCCCTTGCAGGCCCGACGCGCACAACCGCGTTGGGCAGGTGCGTGAAAGATAAAGCGAGGGTCCGACACCGGCGCTTTCATCGCACCCGCAGCGACCCGGGGCAGTAGCAAACCAGCAGCCAACTGGTCCAACCCCGTCATTCCTGTGCGTCGGGCCGTCACGGGTAGGGTGCTTGCCATGCGTTTGTTGGTGGCACGGTGCCAGGTTGATTACACGGGGCGGCTTTCGGCCCATTTGCCCATGGCGACCCGGCTGATCATATGGAAAGCGGACGGGAGCGTGCTGGTGCACGCCGACGGTGGGTCGTACAAGCCGCTCAACTGGATGACGCCGCCGTGCACGGTCGTCGAGGGGGCCACTGAGTGGACCGTGACCTCGAAGAAGACCGGCGACCAGTTGAAGATCACCATCGAAGAGGTCTTCCACGATTCGAGTCATGAACTCGGCGTCGACCCCGGGCTGCAGAAGGACGGCGTCGAGGCACACCTGCAGGAGCTGCTCGCCGCCGACACCGCGCCGCTCGGGAAGGGCTGGTCGCTGGTGCGCCGCGAGTACCCGACCGCGATCGGGCCGGTGGACCTCATGTGCCGCGACTCCGACGGGAAGCACGTCGCGGTCGAGATCAAGCGGCGAGGGGAGATCGACGGCGTCGAGCAGTTGACCAGGTACCTCGAGCTGCTGAACCGCGACCCGCTCCTCGCCCCGGTCGACGGCGTCTTCGCCGCCCAGGCCATCAAGCCCCAGGCCAGGGTCCTCGCCGAGGACCGCGGTATCCGCTGCGTCGTCCTCGACTACGACGACCTTCGCGGCGCGGTCGACGAGAGCCAGCCGCGGCTGTTCTGAGACGACGAGTAAGGGCCGCGACGACTCCTAGAACCAAGGAGTGCGTTGCGGCCCTTACTGTTTCAAAGCTACTCGGTGAGCTCGCCTTGGATGCGATCCCACTCGGCCTCGCAGTCCGCTTCGGTCAGGAGGCCTTCGCCGGTCTCGACGCACTCCTGGATCGATTCCTCCTTGATCGAGTCAGCCCCGTCCTTGAGCATGTCGACGACGATGATGTTCCAGATGATCGAGCCGGCGATCGCGAGCACGGCGAGGACCAGGCCGGTGCCGCCGGTGCCCTTGCCCTTGCCGCCGCGCGAGCCGGCCTTGGCGAGGGCGATGATGGCGAAGATCAGCGCGATGACGCCGATGATGATGCTCCCGACGTTGAGGAGCGGGATCCAGAAGCCGGCGATCGCGATGATGCCGAGGACGAGCGCGGTGACGCCGAAGCCGTTGCCCTGCTTGACGGGGGCGGGCTGCTGCATGGGGGCCGGGGCGGGCTGGTAAGCCACGGGGTAACTCCTATTGATGTCGATCGATCGGTTTGTTCGGGCGGAACAGCGTGGAGCCTAAGTCAATGGTGCAAATCGGCACCGGGTGCACAGCTCGCCCATTCCCGAGATACTGCTCACTTCAACCGATCGGACTAGGACAATCACCTACGGTGTGCGTCCAAATGGCAATAACTCGATGGAGTCGCTACTCGACTCTGCGCAGCCGCAGAATGGCCGAGTCCCAATCCGCGTTCGCCCAACGCAGTGGAAGACCGAGCACATTCAGTGTCGCTCCCCAATGGACATCGCCGGTGTCCTCGTCCAACCAGCGGGAGTCCGCCGCGATCCCCTCGGGGCGCAGCGGCGCGACCGGTCGGTTGCAGTGCCAGGGGGTCTTGAACGCCAGCACCGCGATCTGGTCGCCGCGCACGTACTGCACGCCGGTGAGCGGCGAGGTCTCCGGGTCGCCGAGCCGGTAATGCACGCCGTGCTGCACGACCGGGCGCAGCCGCTTGTAGTGCGCCACGTGCTCAGCGGCCTCCTCCAGCTCGGCCTCCGACCACTCTGTCAGGCTGCCGCCGACCGCGAGCACGCCCGCGCTGGCGACATGGAAGCGGAACCGCAGCGAAGTGGTGCGCTGATTGAACCCGCTGGGCTCGTCGGTGATCCACGTGTCCATGGCGCGCGCCGGGTAGGCCTGGCCGAAGCCGTACTGGATGTTGACGCGGTCGCCCGCGTCGGTGTTGTCCGAGGTCCACACCTGGTCGACGTAGCGGAGCATCCCGGGGTCGACGCGGCCGCCGCCGCCCGCGCAGCCCTCGATGCGCACGTTCGGGTGCTTGGCGCGCAGACGTTCCTTGATCGAGTAGACGGCTTCGACGTGCTCGAACCAGGCCCGGTCGGGGTCGGCCGAGTCGGGTCGGCCGACCTCGGTCCAGGGCCGGTTGTGGTCCCATTTGACGTAGTCGATGTCGTTGCCGCTCAGCAGTTCGTCGAGCCAGGCGAAGGCCCACGCGGCGACCTCGGGACGGCCGTAGTCGAGGACGAGCTGCTGGCGCCGTTCGGTGCGGTCGCGCCCGGCCTGGTGGAGGACCCAGTCGGGGTGGGCGCGGTAGAGGTCGGAGTCGGGGTTGACCATCTCGGGTTCGACCCAGATGCCGAACTTCATGCCGGTCTCGTGCACGGCGTCGATCAGGGGCCCGAGGCCTTCGGGGAACCGGTCGGGGTTGGGCCACCAGTCCCCGAGCCCGGCATTGTCGTTGACGCGCTTGCCGAACCAGCCGTCGTCGACGACGAACTGCTCGCAGCCGATGCGCGCGGCGAGCTTCACGAGCGGCAGCTGCTTCTCCTCGGCGACGTCGAAGAACACGGCCTCCCAGGAGTTGAACAGGACCGGCGCGTCTTCTTCGGGGGTGGGCATGACGTGGCGGCGCAGGTGCTCGTGCCAGGCGCGGGAGGCCCCACCGAAGCCTTCGGCGGTGAACAGCCCGGAGTAGACGGGGGTCGTCCAGGTCTCGCCTTCGCGGAGGGTCCAGCGCAGGCCTTCGTGTCCGGCGCCGCCGGTGATGGACACGCGCCCTTGGGCGGACCGGCGCAGCAGGACCCGCCACGAGCCCGACCACGCGAGGTTCGTGGAGTAGACGGTGCCGGCGGTCTCGGTGGCGGTGCCGTCGTCGACGGCGACCCAGGGGTTGGCCTGGTGGCTGGTGCCGCCGCGGCGCGAGCCGATCGCGGTCTCGCCCACGGGGAGCGGGACGCGCCGCAGCTGCCATTCGGCGGCCCATTCGCCGCTCAGGTGCGAGAGCCGGTAGTCGCCCCAGTGCGGGAGGGTCCACGCGGCGGAGTCGAAGCGGGACAATTCGACCGGCGACGCGGCCTCCAGCGAGGCCCAGCGGTCGAGCACGCCGGTGTCCCACAGCCGGTAATGCAGGGTGAGGGCCAGGTCCCGGTCGGTGAAGCGGATCGCCAAGTGGTCGCCGTCGGCAGCGCTCTCTTCAACGGTGTGGTCGGCGTAGTTCCAGGCGAAGCCCTTGGCACCGTCCGGGTGCCGCAGCTGGAGGGACGGGGTCGCGAACTGGGGCCCGAGTTCGCCGAGGAGTTCGGCGCCGGTGTGGACCCGGTCGTCCCACGAGTACGCCTCGCGCCACTCGACCGCGAGCGAGGCGATGGCCTCGTCAGGGACCGCGGGGCCCCAGTGCAGCTGCCGGGGCAGGCCGCCCTGCAGACCGACGACGTAGGAGAGGTCGGGCCCGGAGAGGTGCCAGGTGCGGGCGGCTTCGTCGAAGCGGATGGACATGCGTTACTCCTCAAGTTCACGATCGGCTCCAGTCTGCCCCGGGGATCGCTCTGGATAGAAACCGGTATCAGTCCTCGAGATGCACTTGAGTTGCCCCGTTCTTCACGCCAGCGCAACCGCCGCGTCACCCCGACGGGCCCGCCGCAGGTGGTGAACGGGCACGTGGGAGCGGCATGCAAGACTATTGGCATGCTTCACGCGGTGGTCCCCGCAGGCGGATCCGGAACTCGGCTCTGGCCCCTGTCTCGCGCGCAACGACCCAAGTTCCTGCTGCCGTTGACCGGCACGGATTCCTCATTGCTGCAGTCCACGGTCGAACGGGTCCGGCTGCTGTCCGAGCCCGACCACGTCTATGTCGTCACGGGCGCGGCGCATGCCGTCGACGTGGCCCGCCAGTTGCCCGAGATCCCCGGCGACAACATCCTCGTCGAGCCCTCGCCCCGCGACTCCGCGGCCGCGATCAGCCTCGCCGCGGCGGTCATCGCCGAGCGCGAGCCGACCGCGATCATGGGCTCCTTCGCCGCCGACCACCTGGTGCTGGACGGCGAGGCTTTCGCCAAGACCGTCCAGAAGGCCATGGAGCTGGCCTCTACGGGCCTGCTCATGACGATCGGCATCACCCCCACGGGCCCTGACACCGGCTTCGGCTACCTGCGGCTCGGACCGCCGGTCGGCCCCGGCTACCAGCTCGGCGCGTTCGTCGAGAAGCCCGACCAGGTCTCGGCGGTCGAGTACGTCTCGGCCGGGAACTACCTGTGGAACGCCGGCATGTTCGTCTGGCGCGTCGACGCCTATCTCGCCGAACTCAAGCGCCACCGCCCGGCCCTGCACGACGCGGTGCGCACCCTCGCCGCGGCCTGGGACTCCAACCGCCGCGAGGCCCTGTTCGCGCAGCTGTGGCCGACCCTCGAGAAGATCTCGATCGACTACGCCGTCATGGAGCCCGCCGCGGCCGCGGGCAAGGTCGGGGTCGTCCCCGGCGACTTCGAGTGGCACGACGTGGGCGACTACAACACCCTCGGCCAGGTGCTCAAGGCCAACGACAAGGTGGGCAACGTGATCGTCGAGCCGCGCGGCTCCGGCGAGACGCTGCTGACCGAGTCGAAGCGGAACGTGGTCGTCCCGGCCGCCGGACGGCTCGTGGCCACCGTCGGCGTGGACGACCTCATCATCGTCGACACTCCGGACGCCCTCCTGGTGTGCCCCAGGGACAGGGCCCAGGAGGTCAAGGGCCTGGTCGAGGAACTCAAGCAGGCCGATCGAACCGATCTGGTGTAATTGCGGCCATGAAGCTCGGGTCTCGTCAACGGTCGGTCCTCGCGGGCCTGCTGCTCGCCCTCGCGATCACGGTCATCGCGGTCGCCTTGTCCCAGTGGCTGTTCGGATTCGGTCTCGACCCGCGCGACGACACGCTCCGCCGCGCCGCGGGGATCGCCTTCACCGACGAGGCCCGGGGCACGCTCTTCTCGATCCTCCCGGTCGCCCTGCCTGCGCTTGCGGCGTTCCTGGCACCCGACACGCGACCCGGACGGGTGACAGTCCGCCTTACCCGTCTCGTTTGTGTCGCCTACCTCGTTATCGGTGTACTGCTGGCGCTGTCGGCAGCACGGTACGGATTCGACGATGCCAGGCAATTGGCTGAGGAAGGACAGGTCTTCATCGACACCCGCGCCGCCGTGGAGCGACTCCTGCTCGACACGGTGTGGTTGACACTGGCCGGCATCGGCCTCGTCTTCATGCGATGGAACGGAACTCGCGAGCGATCCTCCACTCCCGAACCTGTCAAGTTAAGTCCCCCACAAGCGTGAGTCTGAGGGGTCCTTCCATCATTCAGTTCACTGTGCGCTATCGTCTGATATCGAACCGTGACCGAATAGCGATGAGCACTCATCGTCCATAGCGACGAGTAATGGCGGTGCGGCCCCATCTACAGGCCGCCCGCGGGCACCGGGCTTCTTTAGAGGCACAACCATGTAGGACAGGCATCAGCGGACGACCGGCTCGCCCGCAGTAGGGCCGTACGCGTTTCAGGGGAGGGGACGCGTCCAGCCCGCCATCCGCATCCCGGTGCAGCGCAAGTGATTGCAAGGGGGGAGCACCGGTTCTGCCGGTGCGCGAACGAGGAGGCGGACGTATATGGACGGCCGTGACTACTTGGCCGACCTGTTGGGTAACGTTCCGGAGTGGCAGGCTCGCGCATTGTGCGCGCAGACCGATCCGGAGGCGTTCTTCCCCGAAAAAGGGGGCTCCACGCGGGATGCGAAACGCATCTGCGCGAGGTGCGAGGTCAAAGAGAACTGTCTGCAGTACGCACTCGACCACGATGAGCGCTTCGGCATCTGGGGCGGGCTCTCCGAACGGGAGCGCCGCAAGATCAAGCGCCAGGCGCGCGAGGCGGCACGGCGGCGCACGGAGCGCCTGCCGGTGGTGGTGTGTTTCCCGAGCCCGATGATCAACCCCGCGCTGACTTCAGAGGTCGTCTTCGCGGCGGAGCAGCGCCACGTCGAACCCGTCCTGGTCGGAGGCGGCATCGGCGGCCAAGTGGGCCTGCTGGAGGAGCTGGTCGGCGCCCGCCTGCCCGCTCCGCTCGGCGAACTCGCGGAGGAGCCGGTGGTGCAGGAGCGCATTCCGGTCGCCGCGTAGACGAGTGCATCCCTGCGAGCGAGCGGCGGGGGCGGGATATCGAAATCCCGCCCCTGCGCCGTCCCCGCCTCAGTACTCCAGGTCCTCGGGCGGGAGGTTCAGCAGGGACGCGAGTTGCTCGGCGAGCACCGACCGCACCAGCCCCTCCATCTCCGCCTTGCCCTCGGCCCGCAGCTCGATCGGCCTGCGGTACAGGACGATCCGCGGCGAGGCCGCGACCGTGCCCGGCTGGGCCGGGTACAGCTTCGAGAGCGGCACTCCGCGGTCCTCCACGATGTCGGCGTCGTAGTTCTGGGATTCCGGCGGCACTTCGTCGACGGCGAACTCGATGTGCCGAAGATCGGTGAACTTCGAGCCCAGGGACTCCGCGAGACGGCGCTCGATCTCGACCACCGAATCCATCACCAGCGCGTCGAACTGCTCGACGGGAGTGCGCCGCAGAGGCAGGGCGCGAGGCGCCAGCGGCCCCCGCATCCCCCGTCCGTGTCGATCTCTGCGCATGGGGAAACCATAGCGTTCGCGCCCGACGAATTCGGTCCCCACGATCGCGATCCGGACAATTCCGCATGGGACCACAGTTCAGCGCCGCTGACTTCGCCACCGCGAGTGGTAGTTTCGTGGGGTGAGGTCGGATCGGCGTTGCTCCCGGAACGGCTGCCGCCAGCCTGCGGTGGCCACTTTGACATATATCTACTCGGATTCGACGGCTGTGGTCGGCCCGCTCTCGACGACGCGGGAACCCCACAGCTATGACCTGTGTGATGCGCACGCCCGGCGCCTCACCGTGCCCCATGGTTGGGAACTGGTCCGCCATCAAGGCGATTACGCGGTGCCCATGCCCACCGACGACGACCTGGTCGCTTTGGCCAACGCCGTGCGGGAGGCCGCCGTGGGTGAAAGGCCCGAGCTCGACCCGCCCGAGGCGCCCCCGATGGCGGGGGGCCGCTACGACGAGTCCGATGCGTCTCCGCGCCAAGGGCTCCGCCCCGCCGCGCCCCAGATCGGTGCCCGGCGTCACCTCCGGGTGGTGTCCGGCGACGAGGACCTACAGCGCTAGTCTCGTCACGGGGCGGCCTCTAGCAACGGTGCTAATGTACGGCTCGCAAGCGTCGCCGAGGATGCTGATTCACGGCTCGCGAGCGTCGCCGAGAGTGCCAGACGGACCCCGACCGGACCCGCAACACCGGAAAGGCGGCAACTGAGTGGCTCCTGAACTCAGCGATTTCGTGAAGGCCTACGACGTGCGCGGACTCGTCGGTTCGCAACTCACCCCCGAGGTCATGGAGGCCATCGGCGCGGCGGCAGTGGCCGTCACCGGTGAGCAGACCTGGGCGGTCGGGCACGACATGCGCGACTCGGGCCCCGGCTTCGCCGCCGCCTTCGCGCGCGGCGCGACCCGGGCGGGCGCGAACGTCATCGAGGCCGGGCTCTGCTCGACCGACATGCTCTACTTCATCGCCGGCCGGCGGAACGTCGCCGGCGCGATGTTCACCGCCAGCCACAACCCGGCCGAGTACAACGGCCTGAAGATGTGCCTGCCCGCGGCCCGCCCGATCGGCCTCGACACCGGTCTGGCCGACATCCGCGACAAGGCCCAGGCGATCCTCGACGGCGAACCGGCACCCGAAGCCGACACTCCGGGGACGTCCACGAGCGAGGACTTCCTCGCCTCCTACGCCGCGTACATGCGCGAACTCGTGGACCTCTCCGCGATCCGCCCGCTGAAGATCGTGGTCGACGCGGGCAACGGCATGGGCGGCCACACCGTCCCCGCGGTTCTCGGCGACCAGCTCCTGCCCGGACTGCCGCTGGAGATCGACGAGCTCTACTTCGAACTCGACGGCACCTTCCCCAACCACGAGGCGAACCCGCTGGAGCCGGCGAACATCGTCGACCTCCAGGCCCGCGTCAGGGAGGTCGGTGCCGACCTCGGCCTGGCCTTCGACGGCGACGCGGACCGCTGCTTCGTCGTGGACGCCGACGGCGAGCCCGTCACCCCCTCCGCGATCACCGCGCTCATCGCCACCCGCGAACTCGCCAAGCACCCGGGTTCCGCGGTGTGCCACAACCTGATCACCTCGAAGGCCGTCCCCGAGATCATCGCCGAGCACGGCGGCCGCCCGCTGCGCACCCGCGTCGGCCACTCCTACATCAAGGCCGTCATGGCCGAGGAGGACGCGGTCTTCGGCGGCGAGCACTCCGGGCACTACTACTTCCGCGACTTCTGGTTCGCCGACACCGGAATGCTCGCCGCGATGCACGTATTGGCCGCGGTCGGCGAGAGCGAGCGCACCGCCAAGGAGCTCTCCGAGGCGTTCGTGCGCTACGTGCCCTCCGGCGAGATCAACTCGAAGGTCGACGACCCGCACGCGAAGATCGAAGAGGTCGCCGCGCAGTACGCTGCCCGCCAGGGGGTCACGACCGACCGCCTCGACGGCCTCACGATCACGCTCGAAGACGGCTCGTGGGCCAACCTGCGCCCGTCCAACACCGAACCGCTGCTGCGCCTCAACGCCGAGGGCCCCGACCAGGCGTCCATGGAGCTGCTGCGGGACGACATCCTCCGCACCGTAAGGAACTAGCCCATGCCCGCCACCGCGCCCAAGCCAGTGCTCCTCGAACTGCTGCGCTGCCCTGAGCCCCACCACGCCCCGCTCTCGTACGACCGGGAGGCGAACGCGCTCACCTGCTCGGAGTGCGCCAAGGTCTTCCGGGTCGAGGACGGCATCCCCGTGATGCTCCTCGACGGCCCGGAGTAGCCGCACCGCGGCGACGTCCGCGGGCCGCGATTCGGCAGCGCGGCAACGCCGGCGAACCGCCCAGAGGCCTTCCGGGCGTCGCTCGCGAGCCGTAGGTTTGCCCCCTCGGCGACGCCTGCGAGCCGTAGATTTGAACAGCCCGGCAATGAAGTGAACCGTCGAGGCCGCATCGGCCAAAGAGGAGTACAGCATGGGTCTTGAGGACGACGGCCTCGCCGGGATCACCGGCGATCGGCTCCCCGACGAGCGACGCATCGAAGGCGACCTGAGCGAGTCGATCCGGCCCGGCGGCGCCCTGTGGGCGCTCGCCTCGGCCGGACCGCAGCTCCGCGAGTCCGCGGCACTCGCCGCCGACGCCGGACTCACCGCGCTCGCCGAGGAGGGCCGCCCCCGGGCGGTCGTCGTCGCGGGCGTCGGCACCGCCGCGCGCACCGGCGACATCCTCGCGACCGTGGCCGGGCCCCGCTGCCCCGTCCCGATCCTCGGGCACCGCTCCGCCGGCGTCCCCGGCTGGGTCGGCGCGGCCGACGTCGTCATCGCCGTCTCGGCCTCGGGACGCAGCCCGGAGGCGCTCGCCGCCGCCGAGGCCGCCGCTCGGCGAGGCGCGCGCCTGGTCGCCATCGGCGCCCCGGACTCGGAGCTGCAGGCCCTCGCCGAACGCGCCCGCGCCTCGTTCGTGGCCGTCCCCCGACGCGCCCCCGCACGCCTGAGCCTGTGGGCGCTCACCGTCCCGGTCCTCATGGCCGCCAGGGAACTCGGGCTCGTGAACCTGGTGGAGGCCGACATCGCCGAGACCGCCCGGCGGCTCGACGAGGACGCCGAACGCTGCCGCCCCGACGCCGACGCGTACGTCAACCCGGCGAAGGAACTCGCCATGAACCTGGCCGGGTCGATTCCCGTGGTGTGGGGCTCGAGCCCGCTCGCCGGCGTGGCCGCCCGCCGCTTCGGCGACATGCTGGCCGCGAACTCCCGCTACCCGGTGGTCTCCGGTGAGCTCGGCGAGGTCGGGCGCGGCCGCGTCGGCCTCCTCGACGGCGTCTTCGGCTCGCTCGCGGAGGGCCAGACCGACATCTTCGCCGACCCCACCGACGACGAGCTGACCCGGCTGCGGATCGTGCTCATGCGCGACGACGGCCTCGACGGCGACGACACCGGCCCCAAACCGGACGTGCGCCGCGCCGACGCCATCGCCGACCTGGCCTCCCGCCGCGGCGTCCGCTGCGACGTGATCCCCGCCGAAGGCGGCTGCGCGCTCGAGCGGCTCGCCTCGCTCATCGCCGTCCCCGACTTCGCGTCGGTGTACCTGGCGCTCCTCCACGGCCTCGACCCGATGCGCGTCCCGGCCGTCTCCGAGATGAAGGACGCCACCCTCGGATCGGATTAACCGAATCGCAAGGACGGCAACGCTTTCAAGGCCGCGGACGGGATCGCCGTCCGCGGCCTTCCGCGTCCTGGACGCAGACGGGCCGGGGCCGCGAGCCGCGCGGGCCGAACCGTTAGAGTTGAGGCCTTCAACCCGAACAGTGAGGAGCGGCGGTGCAGGGGCTCTACGGTGTCATCCGCAACTACGCGTGGGGATCGCAAGTCGACATCGCCCAGTTGCAGGGCCGGGAGGTCCCCGCCGACCTCCCCGAAGCCGAGGAATGGCTCGGCGCCCACCACAGCGCCCCCTCGACCCTCCACGACGGCCGTCCCCTGGACGACGCCATCGCCTCGGCGCCCGCCGAGATGCTCGGCCGGCGCGTCCTCGACCGCTTCGGCCCGAAACTGCCGTTCCTGCTGAAGCTGCTCGCCGCCGGGAAGCCGCTGTCGCTCCAGGCGCACCCGAACCTGCGCCAGGCCAACTCGGGCCACCAGCGCGAGATGCGCATCGGCATCGACATGGCCTACCGCAACTACGTCGACGACAACCACAAGCCCGAACTCCTGGTGGCCCTCACCGAGTTCCGCGCGATGTGCGGCTTCCGCGACCCGCTCGCGGCCGCCGCCGACATCGAAGCGCTCGGCCTCTCCGAGCTCGAGACGCTGTGCGCCACGCTGCGCGACCCGAAGGCGGGCCTGCGCCGGGCCGTACCGGACCTGCTCGGCCTCGGCCGCGAGGAATGCCGCGGCATCATCGACGCCGCCGCGAAGGCGGCGTCCGAACTCGGGACCGCAGACGCGGCGGACCTGGTGAACCTGGCCCGCACCTACCCCGACGACCCGGGCGTCCTGGTGAGCCTGCTGCTCAACCACATCACGCTGCAGCCCGGTGAGGGCGTGTACATGCCCGCGGGGAACCTGCACGCGTATCTCAAGGGCTTCGGCGTGGAGATCATGGCCGCGAGCGACAACGTGCTCCGCGGCGGCCTGACGAACAAGCGCGTCGACGTGCCGGAACTGCTGCGGGTCTTGGACTTCAACGCGATCGACGAGCCGCGTGCGCTCATCGAGGACGCCGGGCCGGTGCGCTCGTGGCCGGTCCCCATCGAGGACTTCGCGCTGCGGCGCGTCGAGCTCACGGGCGAGCCGATCCGGATCGACATCGACGGCCCGCGCATCTGCCTGAGCACCGGCGGGAACGTCACCGTCGCCGACGATCAGGGCGAGGTCGCGCTGCACCCCGGCCGCGCGGCGTTCTCGGCGGGCACGGCCGGCCCGATCACTGCGAGCGGCGAGGGCGAGCTGTTCATCGCCAGCGCGTGACGCCCGCAAAGCGAGAGACCGGCCCGGACGTGCAACGTCCGGGCCGGTTTGCCATCTGCGCTCTGCCGTTGAACGACGTGGGGACTCCTGCGTGTTAGGAGAGCTTCTTCTGCACGTCGATGTCGCGGCAGAAGCGGCGGTAGCCGACGGCCTCGTTGATGGCGATCATGTGGCTGTTGACCTCGGCGTTCCAGGTGTGCACGTACCGGAGCCTCGGCCGGTACTCGCGCAGCAGGCGCTGGTTGGCGATCTTGAGGATCGTCCCGAGCCGCTTGCCTCGGTGGGCCGGGTCGACGATCGTGTCGTTCTGGCCCGCATGGAGTTCGCTGCCGGGGCTCACGAGGATGTCGGTCATCCCGGCGACCTCGCCGGACTCGACGTGCCTGACGGCGGCGGCGAGCTGGAGTTCGCCGCGGTCGGCGCGCACGCGCTCCTCGTCGCGGACCCGCTCGACGTCGAAGACGGCCGGCCGGATGTCCAGCTCCTCGCCCATGGGCGGGTCGGTGTACATGCGGGCGCGCATGGCGGCGATGCCCTCGACGATGTCCTCGGGGGCGTGGTTGACCCACTGCACGAGCTCGTACCCGGCGGCCTTGGCCCACGCGTCGTCGTAGCGCTTCGCGAGGTCGTCGTCGTTCACGGCGAAGAGGTCGTTGCGGCGGTGGATCTCGTTGTCGACGGCGGCGTAGCCGCGGGCCTTGGCGAACTCGCGGCCCGCGTGGTCGACGGTCGGCGCGTCCTCGACGGTCTCGGCGACGCCGGACAGGAGCGTGTCGCGGCCGCGTTCGGCGACGCGCTGCTCCAGGAACTCGAGCAGGCGGGAGCCGATGCCATGGCGGCGGTGGTCGGGGTGGACCTCGAGCTCGAAGCTCGCCAGGTGCTGGTTGTCCTTGAGGAAGAGGACGAGTTCGAAGGCGCCGACGATCAAACCGTCGACGCGGGCCGCGTAGCGCTCGACATCGATGGCCGACGGATAGAGGAGCAGACGGAGCCGCTGGTGAGCGGGGCTGTAGGGGGCGTCACCGGGCCGGTCGTGCTCGATGACGGCGTTCTGCATGGCGATCCACGCCCCGACGAGGTCGGTGTCGAGGGGATCGATCGGGAGAATCTCAATGTCACTCATGGCCCCAGTACCGTCCCGCATCACGGGATGGGGCGCAAGTGATTTAGTGAAAACGCATCGCGTTCAGTGCGCAAAAATGTGCCGGGCGGCCACCCCAGACCGCCCGGCACTCCCCCCGGTTTGGTATTCCCCGGCGCCTCGGTGATGGTTCCGGACCCTGTGGGCCCTCCGCATCTCCGTGACGCTGTGTATCTGCAATATTACCCACAGCCCCGGCAGTGTCAAGCCGAAACACGCGTTGCCGGAAAATTTTTTTCCGTGGCGTCCGCCTCAGTGCTCCAGGCTGCCCCAGCAGTGGCGTTGTTCAGGTCTTCGAGGCGCGGCGCGTAGCATTTCTGCCATGACGAACACGCTGCGTGCCGACGACTACAAGGTCGCCGACCTCAAGCTGGCCGACTACGGCCGCCACGAGATCCGCCTTGCCGAACACGAGATGCCCGGCCTGATGGCCCTGCGCGAACGTTACGGTGCGTCCCGCCCGCTGGAGGGTGCCCGCATCACCGGGTCCCTACACATGACGATTCAGACCGCGGTGCTCATCGAGACCCTCACGGCGCTGGGCGCCGAGGTCCGCTGGGCCTCGTGCAACATCTTCTCCACTCAGGACCACGCCGCCGCCGCGATCGCGGTCGGCCCGAACGGCACTCCGGAAGCGCCGCAGGGCGTCCCGGTGTTCGCATGGAAGGGCGAGACCCTCGAGGAGTACTGGTGGTGCACCGAGCGCGCCCTGGACTGGGGCGATGCGGAGCCGAACCTGATCCTCGACGACGGCGGCGACGCCACGATGCTCGTGGTCAACGGCGCCAAGTACGAGGGCGACGGGTCCGTGCCGGATCTCGCCGGCGCCGAGAGCGAAGAAGAGGGCGTCGTGCTGGCGCTCCTCGCCCGCTCGCTCAAGGAGGACCCGACGCGCTTCTCCCGCAAGTCCGCCGCGATCAAGGGCGTGACCGAGGAGACCACCACCGGCGTGCACCGGCTCTACGAGCTCGAGCGCGAGGGCCGCCTGCCGTTCCCGGCGATCAACGTGAACGACTCAGTGACCAAGTCGAAGTTCGACAACAAGTACGGCGTGCGGCATTCGCTGGTCGACGGCATCAACCGCGCCACCGACGTGCTCATCGGCGGCAAGGTCGCGCTGGTCTGCGGCTACGGCGACGTCGGCAAGGGCTCGGCGGAGTCGCTGCGCGGCCAGGGCGCGCGCGTCCTCGTCACCGAGGTCGACCCGATCTGCGCGCTGCAGGCGGCGATGGACGGCTACGAGGTGCTGACGATCGAGGACGCGGTCGAGTACGCCGACATCTTCATCACCACCACCGGCAACCGCGACATCATCACGATCGACCACATGCGCCGGATGAAGCACCAGGCGATCGTGGGCAACATCGGGCACTTCGACAACGAGATCGACATGGCCGGCCTCGCCGCCGAGCCGGGGATCAAGAAGCTCGAGGTCAAGCCGCAGGTGCACGAGTGGCAGTTCGCCGACGGGCACTCGATCATCGTGCTCAGCGAGGGCCGGCTCCTCAACCTGGGCAACGCGACCGGGCACCCGAGCTTCGTGATGAGCAACAGTTTCACGAACCAGGTGCTCGCCCAGATGGAGCTGCACACCAAGCTCGACCAGTACCCGATCGGGGTCTACACGCTGCCGAAGCACCTCGACGAGGAGGTCGCCCGCCTGCACCTCGACGCGCTCGGCGTCAAGCTGACGACCCTGTCGAAGAAGCAGGCCGACTACATCGGCGTGCCGGTCGAAGGGCCCTACAAGCCGGATCACTACCGGTACTGAGCGAAGCGAAGGGACGGTAGCGGCCAACCAGCCGGTACTGAGCGAAGCGAAGGGACGGTAGCGGCCAACCAGCCGGTACTGAGCGAAGCGAAGGGACGGTAGCGGCCAACACAGCCGGTGCTCGACGATGCAGAGCGGCCCGGGCCTTACGGTCCGGGCCGCTTTTCCATGCCTAGAGCACGGCCTTGTCGATGACCGAGCGGGAGATCTTGGCGATCTCCTTGACGATGGCGATGCCTTTGGACTCGTTGGGGGCCTTGCTGGTCAGGATCGCCATCCGGATCGAGACGGCGCCCGGCTTGGTGATGATCCCGCACGAGTTGACGACCCACAGGCCGCCGAGCGAGGAGCGGGAGTCCCAACCGTTCTTGATCCAGACCTTCTCGCCGGTCTTCAGCGCGGCGCTGACGCCCCACCGCTGCACGGAGGCGACGCCGCCCATGAGCCAGCGCGCATGGTCCACCTCGGACTGGGTGAGCCGCCCCTTGTAGAGCAGCTGACCCATGATCTTCAGCTGGTCGGTGACGTTGGTGGTGGTCAGGCCCCAGCGGCAGTCGGAGGAGGCCTTCGTGTACTGCAGGCCGTAGCGGGTGTGGGCGGCCTTGAGCGCGTTGCAGCCGCCGAGGTGGTTGTACACCTTGGTGGCGGAGTCGTTGTTGGACCAGATGATCATCTGGCGCGCGTGCTCCCGGATGTCGGCGGGGATCGCGCTCACGGAGCTGTACTTCTCCAGCAGCATCAGGAGGATCTCCATCTTGACGATGGAGGCGGTGTCGTGGATCAGGGTCTTGTTGGCGGTGACGAGGCGAGTGGTGCTGCGCGAGACCGCGACTGAGGCGACGGTCTGCGTTCCCGTGGTGGCCAGGTAGGTCTTGACGCGGTTGGTGAGTTCGGTCGAGAGCTCGGCGTCCGTCGGTCCGGCGGCGGAGGCGGCAGTGGCGCCGTAGAGGGCGGTTCCTCCGGCGAGGGCCACGGCGGCGGGGATGCCGGCGCGCAGGACGGTGCGGCGGGAGGGCATGGGGGGACGGCGTTCGGGGGTGTGCTGCGTCATTGAGCAAGAGTATGAAACAGTCTCGGGTCTTGCGAAGGGCGGTGCCCTCGTTCACGTCTGGAGGGTCCCGGACGCACCGCGGGCGCCCGGCTCCGGCCGGGCGCCCGGTGACTTCGTCTGCGCCGCTGAGCGTCTCGCTATTCGCTCTCGATGACGTCGCGGGCGATCCTGGCGATCTCCTCCACGATCGGGATGCCCTCGACGTCGTCGACGGCACCGCTGGTGAGGACGGCGAGCTTGACCGGGTCGTCGCCGTCGCCGCCGAGGACGCCGATCGAGTTGACGACCCAGAGCCCGTCGAGCTGCGACTCGACGTCCCAGCCGTTCTTGAGCCAGACGGTCTCGCCTTCCGTGGCGGCGGCCGAGATGCCCCAGGCCTGCTCTTCGATGACGGCGCCCATGAGTTCGCGGCCGAGGTCGACCTGCTCGCCGGTGAGGACGCCCTCGAAGAGGTTGAGGTCGGTGAGGATGAGCTGGTCCGGGGCGCTGGACCAGCCGACGCCCCAGCGGCCCTGGGCGTCGACGGTGGTGTTCTGGAGGCCGTAGCGCTCATGCGCGGCCTCGAGGGCCGCGGCGCCGCCGAGGTAGTTGTAGAGAGTGGTCGTCGAGCCGTTGTCGGACTCGGTGATCATGAGCTGCAACTGCTCTCGCTGGTCCTCCGGGATCGCGTCGACCGAACCCCAGTACTGCTGGACCATCGCGAGGATCTCGACTTTGACGATGGAGGCGGTGATGTGCGTCTGCTCGGGGTTGTAGTCGAGGTGCATGTCGCCGCGCTCGATGGCGACGGAGGCTTCGACGGCGGTGCCGGTGCCCGCGAGGTACTCGTCGATCCGGCTCTTGAGGTCGGCTTCGAGTTCTTCGCGGGACGGGCCGAAGAACGAGTCGAGTCCGCCTTCCGAGGCGTTCGCGGCCACCGTGGCTATCGCGCCGCCCCCGACGAGGACGGCCGCGGCGGGCACGCCGATCCGGAGGAGGTTGCGGCGGGTGGGGTTGAGGCGACGGGAGACGGCTTCGCTAATGCGGATCATCCTTGCGAGGGTACGGAACCGGTCAAGCGAGAGTCAATGCCCCATCATGGGAATTCATTGAACACCAGGGGTTCGAAATCTCATATCCGGCCGAGGCAACCAAATCGCACTATGGAGGGTACGGCGAAGGGCGTGCGGCCTGAGCCGCACGCCCTTCGATGTCGTTGTACCCCTTAGTAGGTGGGCAGGCTGGGATCGACCTGGTTGATCCAGCCGAGCACGCCGCCCTGGACGTGGACCGCGTTCTTCAGGCCGGCGGCCTTCGCCGCGGCCAGCGCCTCGGCGGAGCGGACGCCCGCCTTGCAGTAGAACACGGCCTGCCTCTCGGTGGGCAGATCGGCGAGCGCGGCACCGGAGACGATGTCGCCCTTGGGGATCAGCCGCGAGCCGGGGATGCGCACGATCTCGTACTCGGCGGGCTCGCGCACGTCGATGAGGTCGATGTCGCGGCCTTCCTTGATCCACGTCTCGAGTTCACGGGCGGTGATCGTCGAACCGATGACGGCCTCCGCCGCTTCGTCGGTCACGGAACCGCAGAAGTCCTCGTAGTCGATGAGCTCGGTGACGGTGGCGTTGGGGCCGCAGACCGCGCAGTTGGGGTCCTTGCGGACCTTGATCTTGCGGTAGGTCATCTCGAGCGCGTCGTAGACCATGAGCGAGCCGACGAGCGGGTCGCCGATGCCGGTGAGGAGCTTGATGGCCTCGGTGACCTGGATCGAGCCGATCGAGGCGCAGAGGACGCCGAGCACGCCGCCCTCGGCGCAGCTGGGGACCATGCCGGGAGGCGGGGGCTCGGGGTAGAGGCAGCGGTAGCACGGGCCCTGGTCGGCCCAGAAGACCGAGGCCTGGCCGTCGAAGCGGTAGATCGAGCCCCACACGTACGGCTTGCCGAGCAGCACGGCCGCGTCGTTGACCATGTAGCGGGTGGCGAAGTTGTCGGTGCCGTCGACGATGAGGTCGTACTGCCCGAAGATCTCGAACACGTTGTCGTTGTCGAGCACCGTGTTGTGGATGACGACGTCGACGTACGGGTTGATCTCGCGGATCGAGGCGGCGGCGGACTCGGCCTTGGGGCGGCCGATGTCGGACTGGCCGTGGATGATCTGGCGCTGCAGGTTCGACTCGTCGACGGTGTCGAACTCGGCGATGCCGATCGTGCCGACCCCGGCCGCGGCCAGGTACATCAGGGCGGGGGACCCGAGGCCGCCCGCGCCCACACAGAGCACCTTGGCGTTCTTGAGTCGTTTCTGACCGTCCATGGCGACGTCGGGGATGATGAGGTGGCGCGAATAGCGGCGCACCTCGTCGACCGACAGCTCAGAGGCTGGTTCGACCAGCGGCGGCAAACTCATATGTTCAATAATGCATGTCCAAGGGCTGGATATTCCACCGGGAAGCCGGGTGTGCGGTTCTTCACGCGAATGGGACGCGAGCTCCCGGATAGTGGAACGCTACTGGTCGACGAAGTCGTCCGGCGGGAGGTCGGGGCCGTTGTAATCGCCCGCCGGGCCAGAGACGTAGGTCGAGCCGTCGGGGAACGGCCAGGCGTTGCCGATGCAGCCCGCGAGCTGGTAGGTCTGCTGGGCCATCACCGGGGAGGGCTCGCCCTCTTCGGGGCAGACCTCGTGGCCGTGGCCGAGCCGGTGGCCCACTTCGTGGTTCACGGCGTACTGGCGGTAGGTGTCGATGGTGCCGTCCCAGTGGTCGACGCCGGTGATCCAACGGGCCGAGTTGATGACGACGTTGTCGCCGTTGCGGCACGAGACCGTCGTGTTCTGGGAGCCGCACAGGTAGGCGCGCTGCTCGGGGCTGGCGAGGTAGACCGTGAAGTCCGCGCCGCCGCCTTGGGGCACCTGCTGGAAGCGCCAGGCGCCGCCGGCGGTCCAGGATCGGGCGTCGGCGAGGGTCGCGTTCACGAACGCGCCGACCTCGGCGGCGTCGAGTTCGAGGCCGTTCTCCACGGCCACGTCGTACTTGAGGAGGGTCCCGGCGTCGCCGACGACCGCGTCGTTCACTGGTACCGCGTACGTCCAAGTGCCGGTGCCGGAGAAGTACAGCGGCGGCGAGGGCGGAACCGCATCGGGCGAGACGGCGTCGGCGACGCTGTTCGGAGCGATCCGCTCCTCGTCGTCGAGGGCCTGCGGCTTCTCGCTGCCGCCGATGCCGAACGCGAAGTACAGGCCCGCGCCGGCCATGACGATGAGGATCGCGAAGAACACGAAACGGCGCCTCCTGCGGAGCCTGCGCTTGCGTTCCAGCCGTCCCTCTGCCACCCCGCGAGTCTAAGGCAGACGGAGCGGCCAGGGGCCCACACCTGAGACTCCTGTGGCATGGTTCTTGTTCACAATACGGACATAGCGCTATCAGTGGGCTCCAAAGAGGTTCGATACTCGTCGAACATCGCGGCCATCGCACGGGCGACGGCCTGCCAGCGCTCCATCATCGCCACGTGCCCTGTCCGGTCGAGGATGAGCAGCCGTGAATCGGGGATCGCGAGCGCCGTGGGCGGGGCCTGGCGCACATCGATGACTTTGTCCTGTTTGCCCCAGACGACGAGGGTCGGGCACTCGATGGTGCGGGCGAGCCGCCACAGCGAATGCGTGCCGGGCACGAACGCCTGGAAGAACGAGGCCATCAGGCCCCGATAGGTCTGGATGTACGCGCGCGAGTTCCAAGGCACTGCCAGGCGGCGGCGGGCCTCGGCGATCGCCTCCCGTCGGCGCTGCGGGTGGATCACCGAGGGATCGGCCCAAGTGCCGAGGAAGATGTCCTCCACGACCTGCTCGGGCGTGCGCGTCCTCATGGCGCGGTCGGCGAACCAGGCCATGCGGGGGACGGCGAGCATCGGCACGTATCGCGACTGGTGCGAGCGGCGCGGGTTCGCGAACGGCATCGCGGGCGAGATGAGCGTCAGCGTGCGCACGAGGTTCGGACGGGTCGCGGCGAGGTAGACCGCGATGGCCCCGCCGAGCGAATGGCCCGCGAGGTGCACCGGGGCGCGGCCGGACTCGACGATCCAGGCCGCCACGTCCTGCGCGAGGAGCGGGACCGTGACGCGCGGGGCCGGAGCCGAATGCCCGAACCCGGGCAGGTCGATCGCGTCGACCGCGAGGCGGTCTGACAGCGCGTCGGCCAGATCGGTCCAGTTCTGCGCGGAGCCGCCGAGCCCGTGCACGAACACGGCGGGCTCGGCGCCCGGCGCGGTCGGCGGGGTGTGCCGGATGAACAGGCGGCGACGACTGAGCTGGTGCTCCATTCCCGGGAACGGCGGGTGGGGGCGGGTCGGATTGCGAACCCCGCCCGCCTCGGCCAGCCGTGCCCGTTTCATGGGATCTAGTGTGTCACTTCACCGGCGAGCGCGCCCAATGTAGCCGAAACCACCGCGCGGGAACGTTCGGCGGTGACCACCGACGCGCCTGAGAGGCGGCGCACCGAGCGGCCGTCGAGCCACAGGATGACGACCACCGCGGTCTTCACCGGCCCGGTGGGGACGATCGAGGCGTGCTCCACCTCGACGCGCACGTCGTTCGCGCCCAGGCGCGGGCGCAGGGCCTCGACGGTGGCCGCGGCGGCGGCGTGCTGGATGTGCCAGTCGATCGGCGGCACCGCGACCTTGCCCGTGGACTCCGAGTCGCCGAGCACGAGGGTCACGCTGACCTCGGCTTCGAGCCCGGCGGATTCGATCTCGACGCGGCGCAGCTCGACCGGGCCGACCTTGGCGAGCTCGACCTCGGCGGACGGGGACTCGACCTGGTCGTGGACCTCCTGCTCGTCGGCGGACTGCGGGCCGGGCTCGACCGCGCGCTGCTCGGCGACCACGGCCGAGACGACCGCGTGGACCTCGTCGGGGTCGACGCCCTCCTCGAGTTCGAGGCGCAGACTGGAGTTGCCGTCGGGGGCGGTCACGTGGAAGGCGTCGCGGACGCCGGGGACTTGGCGCACGGCGTCGACGAGGCGCACGGATTCGGGGTCGTTCACGTCTTTCTCTACTGTCGCGGGAGGAGTGGGCTCGGCGAGCGGCGGACGGTTCGCCGGAGGCGTGCGCAGCGGGGCCTGCTCGGTGACGGGCGGGCTGGGGACCGCCGCGGGCGAGACCTCGGTGACCGGCGACTGCGGCTGCACGATCGGGAACTGCTCGGTCTGCTGCTCCGGGCCCGGGATCGCGTGCGGCCGCGGGGTCGGCGCGCTCGGCGTCGGCGGCGCGGCCTGGTGCGGAAGCTCGATCGGGCCGGTGTGCTGCGGCGCGGGCATCTGGACCGGCGAGGGCTGGGTCCGGTCCTCCGGTGCCTCCTGCGCGGGGGGCTCCTGCGGGGTGGCCGGCGCGTTGTGCTCCTGCGTCGCACCGGGGCCCGAGCCGTTGGCGCTCGGCGGAGCGAACCCCTGGTTCGCGCCGGGCGGGGCGTACTCCTGGTTCATGCCCGGAGGCGCGACGAAGTCCTGGTTCGGGGTCTGCGGCGGCTGCGCGCCGAAGTCCTGGTTCGCGGGCTGACCGAACTGCGGGTTCACCGGCTCGCTCGGCATGGCCTGGCGCGGGGCGCTGTAGAACTGCTGCGCCGCGGCGTTCCGCTCCTGCGCGCTGTACTCCTGGTTCGCGGGAGCGGCGCCGTTCGCGCTCGGCGGCCCGTAATCGGGGTTCGCGGCGGGCGACGGGCTGTACTGCTGGTTGGCACCGGGCGGCGCGCTGTACTCCTGGTTGCCGCCCTGCGGGCCGAACTCCTGGTTCGGCTGCGGCGGTCCCTGGTTCGGATGCTGCTGCGGGGCCGCGTAATCGCCGGGCATCGGCGGGGCGCTGTAGCCCGGGTGCTGCTGCGGGGCACCGAAGTCCTGCTGCTGCGCGCCCTGGTCCTGAGCGGGCTGCTGACCGTACTCCTGGTTGCCGCCCTGCGGCTGCACGTTGTACTCCTGGTTCGCGCCCGGCTGCGCGTTGTACTCCTGGTTCACACCTGGCTGCGCGTTGTACTCCTGGTTCACACCTGGCGGCGCGCTGTACTCCTGGTTCACACCTGGCGGCGCGAACGGCGACTGCTGCTGCTCGCCTTGGAAGCTCTGGGGGGCTTGGGAATGCTGCGGGGCCGGCGGGATCGGCTCGAACTGCTCGCCGGAAGAAGGGCGGCGGGTGGCCGGGACCATGGGGCCGGTCTCGGCGATCTCCACCGGCACGTTCGGCACCTGCCCGGTGGGGTCCTCGCTGTAGCGGTGGCGGCGCCCCCGGTCCGGGTCGAACCGGTACTGCTCCGGCGCCTGGCCCATCCCCTGGCGCGCCTCCTCGGCGGGCTCGGGAGCCTCCTCGGCGGGCGGTCCCCAAGACCTGCCGATGCGCCTGCGGGCGGGTCGTTCCTCCCCGCTCGGACGCTGCGGCTCATCCGGTCGGTTCTGGTCATACACCACTAGACAACTCCTTCATATTCCCGCCCTCAAGGTACCGTGGCGTGCCCAGTGACTCGAACCCGCGTTTGTCGCCCCCGTACGCTGGGAGACTGTATTCAGGTTTCCGTAAACTTCGTTCAGGTCGCAAGAGCGGGCTGCTGACGGATGGCCGACATGTGCCGAGGAGAGGTGCCGTGGTGAACAGCGCTGGTGAGGGCCGGGTCCGACTGCCCAGGAGCGAACGCCGGGCGCAACTGCTGCGGGCCGCCCAGGACGTCTTCGTGTCCAAGGGCTACCACAGCACCTCCATGGACGACATCGCCGAGAACGCCGGGGTCTCCAAACCCGTGCTGTACCAGCACTTCACGTCGAAACTCGAACTGTACCTGGCGCTCCTCGACGGGCGCGCGGCCGAACTCGTCGGCCAGGTTCGCCACGCCCTTGAATCCACTGAGGACAACAAAGAGCGGGTCAACCGCGCCATGCGCGCCTATTTCGAGTTCGTGGACGCGCAGGGCGAGGCGTTCCGACTCGTCTTCGAATCCGACCAGCGCAACGACCCCGAGGTTGCGGAGCGGGTCCTCAAGATGGAAGCCGACTGCGTGGCCGCCATGGCCGAGACGATCATGAGCGACACGCACGTCGACAAGGCCCGCGCCGAACTGCTCGCGACCGGCCTGCTGGGCATCGCGGAGATCTCGGCGCGCAAGTGGATCGCCTCCGACCGCGCCATCCCGAAGGACGAGGCCATCCAGCTCATGAGCACACTGGCCTGGCGCGGCATTTCGCACTTCCCGCGCGAAGGCGAAGCCGAGCGCGGGTAGCGAGGGGCACAGCCCGCGTGAAGGCGAAGCCGAGCGCGGGTAGCGAGGGGCACAGCCCGCGTGAAGGCGAAGCCGAGCGCGGGTAGCGAGGGGCACAGCCCGCGTGAAGGCGAAGCCGAGCGCGGGTAGAGAACGGCACGGCAGGACCGGTTTTCAAGCGTTTCGCGTGAGCCCTGACACGTCCCTTGCGCCGCTCCGTTCGCTCTCGGCGCACTGCGCCGCGACGGTCCCGGGCGGGCCCACGAGTAGTCTTGCAACCGTAGAGACGTCACAGAATTTCGATTGAGGAGGACCCGTGGAGGTCAAGATCGGTGTCCAGTACGCCCCACGCGAACTGGTGTTGGAGAGCAAGCTGTCGCCGAAGGACCTGTCCGAGACGATCGAGCAGGCCGTGACGAACGGCGGCGTCCTCCGTCTCGAAGACGACAAGGGCCGGCAGGTGTTCATCCCAGTCGAGAAGATCGCTTACGTCGAGGTCGCCGCGACCAACGTGCGGTCGGTTGGCTTCACGGTCGACGCCTGAGCTTGCGAAGGCTCGAGCCGTGAACGGACGGCACCGCACGGTCGACGCCTGAGCTTGCGAAGGCTCGAGCCGTGAACCGACGGCACCGCACGGTCGACGCGTGGATACCGCACTGCAAAGGCCCGGAGCAGGATGCTCCGGGCCTTTCGCCTCGCCCTAGCTGTCCGACAGCACCGTGAACGGCGCAGTGCCGCCCACCAGCTCGCCCTCGTTCGTCACCTGGGCCGCATCGCTCGCGTAGACGCGGTACAGGGTCGTGTTCGCGACGATGATCACCGGCTCGCCGCGATCGGCGTTCGGTCGCTTCGGATCAGCCGGGTTCGCCGCGATCTGCGTGATCGGCGGCATCTGCCCAGTGCCCGTGCCGTCCTGCGGCACGGTCCGCGAATTGTCGATCGCGACTCGGAACAACTGGTCGCTGCCCCGCTCCCCCACCACCCACAGGTAGTTCTCGGAGCTCCAGGCCACGTCCTCCACGTTCTCGATGTCCAGTCCGATCCTCCGCGGGTCGCCCACCGTGACGTTCGCGTCCGCGTCGACGCTCAACGGCGCCACCCAGGCGTGGCCGTCCTCGACATAGGCCAGGCGGCGCCCATCGGCGGCGAGCGCCATCGCGGTCACGTTCTCTCCGACGCCGAGCGGCTGCACCGCCCCCGTCGCAGGCAGGACCAGAGTCGGGACGCCGTCGTCGATGACCAGCAACGTGCTCCGGTCGAGCCACTGCGGGTCGGCGAGCGCCCCGCTGAGATCGGCGACCTCCCTCAGCGACGAAGCCGACGAACCGGTCAGCAGCGCTAGGCCCTCCGGACCGGCCACGACCGCGGCGATCCGGTCGAGCGGGCCGACCGCGACCTGCTCGAGTCCTTCGGCGCTGAAGCCGACCCACGAGTGCTCGGCCGTGGGCTGCTTGGTGACCCCGAACGTGGCCGAGTACTCCCACACCGTGTTCTCGGCGATGAAGTACGCGGTCTCGGGCAGGCTCGGCGGGATGGCGTTCCAGCTCCGCCATTCGTCCGCATCACCTTCGACTCGGACGTCCCCGTCGATCCTGAGCGTGAACTCGCCGTTGACTCCGAGGCTCCAGACGATCTGCGCGGCGATGGCGTAGGCGGTTTCGTCCTCGATGGCCTCGCTCGGCGAGAGGTCGACCACGAAACCGTCGTCCTCGCTGATCTTGCCCGTGGTGGTGGGCGGGATCGCGTTGTGCGCCGACCCGCTCGCGAAGTCGCGGAAGCCCGCGAGCAGCCACGAGAGGAGCATCCGCTGGCGGGTCTCCGCGTCGAGCTCGCGGTAGATCCAGCGCAGGTCGGGGACGAGGAGCTCGGCCTGCCCGGCCTGGAAGTACATCGGCGCCTGCTCATAGGCGTTGGTGAAGTAGTCGTAGCTGAGGGCGGCGTGCACCGGCTGCTCGCTCATCTTCCAGACCTCGTCGACGTCGCCGCGCTGGAGGGTGAAGGTCTCCTCGTAGCCGCTCGGGGTCGAGTTCATGCGGACGTAGCCGTCCTCGCGGTAGTTGCCCACGACCGAGCCGGTCACCGTCACCGTCGCCGAGTCGAAGTCGCTCGAGTCGTTCACGGTCACGTTGAGGGCCGCGACGAGGCGGATGTCCTCGGTCGGCTCGGAGAACTTCGCGTCGCCGCTCACCGTGAAGCTGTTGAGCCGGTCGTCGCGGCTGGCCGGGTCGCCCGCGGCCGCCTTGAAGAAGTTCTCGACGGTCTCCTTGGCGATCGAGGTGGGGCTGAAGACCTCCGGGTTGGCCCCGGAGGACGAGTCGAAGTCGGTGGGCGCGTCGCCGATGACCTCGGGGGCCTTGTCCGTCGGTATGCCGCACGCGGTCAGCGCCCAGAAGACGCTCAGCACGGCCGCGGTGGCGGCGAGGCTAGTCCTGCGTCGCACGAAAGGCCTCCTTACTCTGCTGGAGTCGCAGCGGGATCGGCGAATTGATGACCCGGTTCCCGGACTGCAGGGGGAGGGTGAGCACGAACAAGGTGCCGACGCCGGGAGCGCCGGTGGCCTTGAGCGTGCCGGAGTGCAGCTTCGCGTCCTCCAGGCTGATGGCCAGGCCCAACCCGGTGCCGCCGGTCTTGCGGTTGCGGGAGGGGTCGGCGCGCCAGAACCGGTCGAAGACGCGGTCGGCGTGACCGGGTTTGAGGCCCACGCCGTGGTCGCGTACGGCCACGGCCACGGCCGTGTCGCTCTCGGCGACGGTGATCTCGACCGGGCGTCCTTCGGCGTGCTCGATCGCGTTCGAGACGAGGTTGCGGAGGATGCGGTGGACCCGGCGCTGGTCGACCTCGGCGATGACGCGGCGCTGCGGCTTCTTGATCGCGACCTCGACGCCGCATTCGCCCGCGAGGCGGGACAGGCCTTCGACCACGTCTTCGGCGATACGGCCGACGTCCACGGCCTCGACTTCGAGCGAGGCGAACCCGGAGTCGAAGCGGGAGATCTCCAGCAGCTCCTGGAGCAGGTCCTCGAAGCGGTCGATCTCATGCTGGAGGAGCTCGGTGGAGCGCTTCGTGAGCGGGTCGAACTCGTCGCGGTTGTCGTACAGCAGGTCGGCGGCCATGCGCATGGTCGCGAGCGGGGTGCGCAGCTCGTGCGAGACGTCGGAGGTGAAGCGCCGCTGCATCATCGACATCTCTTCGAGCCTGCGGATCTGGTTCTGGAGGTTCTCGGCCATGAGGTTGAACGACCCGGCCAGCCGGGCGAGGTCGTCCGATCCGCGCACTTCCATCCGCTCGTGGAGGAGCCCCGCGGCGAGGCGCTGCGAGGTGCGGGCGGCTTCGCGGACCGGGGTGACGACGAGGCGGGTCACGAGCGCGGCGATCACGCCGAGGAGCAGCACCAGCGCGACCCCGGCCAGGGCCAGGTTGGTGCGCAGCAGGCCGATGGCCTCCTGCTGCGATTCGAGCGGATAGAGCGCGTAGATCTCGTACCCGATGTTCAGGTCGATGTACGAGCCGACGACGAGATAGGGCTGCGGTCCTTCATCGTCGATGTCGAACTCGGCGTACTGGGTCGCGACCTTGCCTTCCGCGACCGTGCTCTGGAGTTCGGCGCTGGGTTCGGCCCCGCCCGACACCGGGTGGGTCTTCGCGACGGTCCCGTTGGCCGTGCGCAGCATGATGTACGGCGCGTAGGCCGGGTCGTCGCCGAGTTCGGCGACGATCCGCTGCATGGTCTGGGCCAGAGAAGTGTCGGACTCGGTGGTGAAGGAGCCGAGCTGCTCGGCGGCGTTCTCGGCGGCGTTCTCGGTCTCCTCGACGGCCGTGTCCCGGCGATCGTCGAGGAGCCCCGAGGTGACCGAGCCGGCCACGACGAAGCTGAAGATGAGGACGAGGATCGTGGAGGCGATCAGGGTGGAGGAGACCACGCGCAGTTGGAGCGACGCCCGGAAGCGGTCGACCAGCGGACGCGAGACGCGGCCCGCGTAGCGGGCGGCGCCTTGGGCGAGACGCCGCAGCCAAGCCGGCCTCTCCCGAGTCCGGCCCTGATCCGGAGCCACTAGCCCAATCCGGCTTTGTACCCGACGCCGCGCACGGTCTGGATGAGCTGGGGACGCTCGGGGTCGGGCTCGATCTTGGCCCGCAGGCGCTGTACGTGGACGTTCACGAGGCGGGTGTCGGCCGAGTGCCGGTAGCCCCAGACCTGCTCGAGGAGCACCTGCCTGGTGAAGACCTGGCGGGGCTTGCGGGCCAGGGCCACGAGCAGGTCGAACTCGAGCGGAGTGAGCTTGACTTCGGCGCCGTTGAGGGTGACCTGGTGGGCCGGCACGTCGATCTGGACCTGGAGGCCGGGCTTGCCGATCTCGAGGCGTTCGGGCGTGACGTCGTCGCCGCGGCGCAGGCGGGCGCGGATGCGGGCCACCAGCTCCTTGGGCTTGAAGGGCTTGACGATGTAGTCGTCCGCGCCCGATTCGAGGCCGAGGACGATGTCGACGGTGTCCGACTTCGCGGTGAGCATGACGATCGGCACGCCGGATTCGCCGCGGATCGCCTTGGCGACGTCTATGCCGCTCATGCCCGGGAGCATGAGGTCCAGCAGGACGATGTCCGGGCGGTGCTCCTTGAACGCGGCGAGCGCCTTCTCGCCGTCGGTGACGAACGTGGGGGTGAAGCCTTCGGTCCGGAGGATGATGCCGAGCATCTCCGCCAGGGCCGGATCGTCGTCGACGACGAGTACACGTGCTCTCATGGACACCAGTTTTCCACCTCGCTAAAGGTTGAAGCACCACGGGTCTCTTACCCGTGGTGCTCCAACTGTAACGACTATCCGACGGACTTGGCGGCCCGTGCGGGGTCAGTGCCTGCGGCGATGGCTTCGAACGGTTGGCGACCGGCGTGGATTTCACCGAGTTGGACCATTTCGCGCTTCGTGAAGAAGCCGACGATCCAGTCCGTGAGGACGCGGCCCTTGCGGCCGGTCCCGGGCACGCGCGACAGGTGGTAGCCGCGGTGCATGAGCCACGCGAGCAGGCCCTTGGCCTTGAATCCGTAGGTGTTCGCGACGCCCTTGTACAGGCCGAGGCCCGCGACCGAGCCGATGTACTTGTGCTCGTACGGCTTGAGTTCGCGGCCGACGTGCTTGCGGTACACGTTCTCGGCCAGGACGGAGGCCTGGCGGACGGCGTGCTGCGCGGACGGCGTGCACCAGTCCATCGGGAAGTCCGAGGTGTCGGGCACCTGCGTGGAGTCGCCGGCGCCCCAGGCGCCGTCGACGACCTCGCCGACGGTGTGCGTGCCGGCCTCGACGCCGGTGGCGACCTGGAGGCGCGTGTTGCACTCGAGGTGGCCGCGGGGGCCGATCGGCAGGTCCGACTGCTTGAGCATCGGGTTCGGCATGACGCCGGCGGTCCAGATGATCGTGTCGGTGTCGAACTCCTCGCCGTCGGTGAGGATGACGTGGCCGTCGATGCAGGACTTGAGGGTCGTGCCGAGCCGGATGTCGACGCCGCGCTTGGTGAGCTCGCGGGCCGCGTAGGCGCCCATCTCGGGGCCGACCTCGGGGAGGATCTTGTTCGCGTATTCGACGAGGTACCACTTGATCTCGTCGGCGTCGAGCATCGGGTAGTTCTTCACGATGTTCGCCGTGAGGTCCTCGAGCTCGCCGAGGGTCTCCGCGCCGGCGAAGCCGCCGCCGACGGTCACGAACGTGAGGGCCTTGCGGCGCACGTCGGGGTCCTCGGTGGTGGCCGCGATGTCGAAGCGCTGGAGCACGTGGTTGCGCAGCCAGATCGCCTCGCCCATCGACTTGATGCCGATGGCGACGTCGGCCAGGCCCGGGATGGGCAGCGGGCGGGTGACGGAGCCGGGGGCGACGATGACCTCGTCGTACTCGACCTCGCGGGTGGGTCCGACGAACGGCTGCACGACGAGCTTGCGCTCGGCGTGGTTGATCTCGGTGACCGCACCGGTGAGGATGGTGCAGAGCTTGAGGGCCTGTCGGAGCGGCACTACACCGTGACGCGGGGAGATGGAGCCAGCGGCCGCCTCGGGCAGGAACGGCTGGTAGGTCATGTGCTGGTTGGGGTCGATGACCATCAGTTCAACTTGACCGCGCTTGATATCGCTCTTCAAGAGCTTGCTCAAGCGTTCGGCAACGTAGAAACCGACGTGA
This sequence comes from Glycomyces sp. YM15, assembly GCF_016918015.1. Lineage (GTDB taxonomy): Bacteria > Actinomycetota > Actinomycetes > Mycobacteriales > Micromonosporaceae > Glycomyces. The sequence goes on along the minus strand of NZ_JAERMK010000015.1, from coordinate 78,611 downwards.
CCGGCACCTATCACGACAATACGTTTCACGGGTTCAATTCTGTCCTTGCTCAGGGGTTCCTGTGTAGTGAACGCGCGAGGACGTAGATCACTGTTACCGCTGCCACGATCCCGGCCGCAATGACGAGACCGGCCGCGAGACCGGTGAAATACGCGGTGAACAGGGCCAGAATACCGGCTACGACCACTGTCGATGCAAGGACGATCCCCAGGTGGCGGGCCCAGGTGAGGATGATCTCACCGTCCATTGCGGTAGTCGTCCGAAAGCGCTGGGTCACGGCGGCCGTGGCGTGCGCCGCATAAAGCAGGCACGCGATGGCGGTGGCCGTCCACAAGGACGACTCGCCCTCGTCCAGCGCGCCGCTGATGAGCCAGGACGCGAGCACGAACAGGATCGCCAGGGTCGGCGCGATCCCACCCGGGAGCAGGGCCGCGACGAGCGCGAAGAGCGCGGCGGCGCCGACGTAGAACCCGGCCGCGGCCCACTCGGGCGGAACGGCGATCTCGGCGGCGACGAACACCGGCAGCGCGATCACCAGCCGCAGCAGGACTCCCGCGGGCGCGACCCGCCGGGCCCAGGAGACGCTGCCGGCCTTGCCCGCTCTGAGGCGGTCGCGGGCGCCTTCGCTGAGCGCCCGGGCAAGACTGCGGTGCGCGTCGCTCATTTTGACTCGCAAGCTTCGGCAAGGGGGCTCATCGGTACCGCCTCCGGTTCAGTTCGGCGAGCACGTTGTCGAGCGACGCCGAGCCCTGCCAGGGCTCGACCGCGACGCCGAGGTCGCGCAGCTCCATCACGGTGTTGGACCGCGTGAGCCGCCACAGCCGCTCCGCATACGGCGTCCAATGTGAACGGTTTGGCGGCGAGACGTGAGGCGGGAGGGTGCCGACGCAGAGCACGGGCCGCCCGGCGCGGGCGATCGCGGCGACCAGCGCCAGCGAGCGGTCGGTCAGCAGCGGCGTGAACACGACGTTCAGGCTGCGCTGCCCGGCGAGCTGGCGGCGCAGCATCTCGGGCGAGGGCGGCAGCGGGTCCGGCGGCATGTCGACCGACGCGAGCCAGCGGAGCGTCGCGGCGGCGTGGCGCCTTCCGGTCCCGGCCCGCATCCGGCGGCCGCGCGCGCCGAACTCGATGCAGGCCACGCGGTCGCCTTGGAGCGCGTAGTGGGAGGCCACGGCCCCGGCCGCGCGCACGGTGAGGTCCGCGATCGAGGCCGCGCCGTCCAGACCGCCGGAGATCCCGGCCTCGACCTGGAGGTCGAGGATCAGGGTGACGTCGGTGTCGCGTTCGGAGAGCGTGGCGTTGACGTACAGGTCCTGGCTGCGCATCGAGGTGCGCCAGTCGATGCGGCGCAGGCGGTCGCCCGGCTGGTAGAGCCGGACCTCGGCGAGCTCGCCGGAGTCGCCGCCGCGGCGGGAGCGGTGCACGCCCGTGACGCCGTCGGCGAACGGCAGGGACTCGGCGGAGTCGAACCAGTCGGGCACCGGCAGGACCCACACGGTCGCGCCGTGCAGTCGCTGCACCGTGGTCTCGAGGAGCCCGCCGCACGCGATCGAGCGGACGTGGATCGGCCCGAAATGGTGGCCGCCCCAGCGGCGGGCCCGCCCTGCGACGACCATGTCGCGCCCGGACGCGGGCGCGAGGCGTTCGGCGAAGTCGCCCTTGCCGGTGTGCAGGTCGATCCAGGGATCGGCGGCCGCGGTGACGAGCGTGGTGATCGGAACCGGCTCGGGGTTGACGACCGTGAGGGTCGCGGCGGCCGTCGCGCCCTCGGCCGTGGTGGCGTCGTCGAACGGGACGAGCTTGGCTTCGGGCGGGCGCGTCGGCCGGTGCTGGAGCAGCATCGCGGTGCCGATGGCGAAGGGCGCACTGATGAGCACCAAGTCGATCCGGCCGAACGCGACCGAGACGAGCAGGCAGACGGCGACGAGCGCGACGGCCCGTGTCAGGGCCGGCGTGCGGCGCCACGTGACGGGCGGCTCGGACTGCACCCGGCCGGCGGGCCGGGCGCTGTCGGTGCGCAGACTGAGCGCGGGATCGCCTGCGAGTGTCATTGCTCTGCCAATTTACGGCTCGCAAGCGGTCTCGGCGAAGCTTGCGAGCCGTCAATTGGCGTCGCCGAGGCTGCGGAGTAAGTGGGGGCCTGAGCGGTCTGGGGCGCGGCGACGCCGTGGCAGATGTCGGCGACCACGGAGGCCGGGTCGATGCGGCGCATCCAGAGCTCGGGCTTGAGGGTGATGCGGTGGGCGAGGGCCGCTCCCGCGACGCCCTTGACGTCGTCAGGGGTCACGAAGTCGCGTCCGGAGAGGACGGCCAGCGCGCGGGAGGCGAGCAGCAGCGCGAGCGAACCGCGAGGCGAGGCGCCGACCTGGACCTGGGCGTGACCGCGGGTCGCGTTGGTGATGGCGACCATGTAGCGGCCGACCGAGTCCTCGACGGTGACGTTCTCGAGGGCCTTCTGCATGCCGACGAGCGTCGCGGCGTCGATGACGGGGGCGAGGTCGACCGACTCGGCGCGCCGGGAGATGCGGCGCTGGAGGACTTCCCACTCCTCGTCGGGGGTCGGGTAGCCGAACGAGACGCGGAGCAGGAAGCGGTCGAGTTGCGCCTCGGGCAGCTGGTAGGTGCCCTCGAACTCGACGGGGTTCGAGGTGGCGAGCACGGTGAACGGCTCGGGGAGCAGGTGCGTCTCGCCTTCGACCGACACCTGGCGTTCCTGCATGGCTTCGAGGAGCGCCGACTGCGTCTTCGGGGGCGTCCGGTTGATCTCGTCGGCGAGCAGGAGGTTGGTGTGGACGGGTCCCTTGCGGTAGACGAACTCGCCGCTCTTCTGGTTGTAGAGCAGCGACCCGGTGACGTCGGCGGGCAGCAGGTCGGGGGTGAACTGCAGGCGCCGGAAGTCGAGGCCGAGGCTCTGGGCGAAGCAGCGCGCGGTGAGCGTCTTGCCGAGGCCCGGGAGGTCTTCGAGCAGGATGTGGCCGCCGGCGAGGATGCCGGCGAGGACCAGTTTCAGCGGCTCGTCCTTGCCGACGATGACCGACTGGACGGACTTGAGGACCGCGCCCGCGTGGTGGGCGACCTGGTCGAGGCTGATGCTCGGGGTGTCTGACATTAGATCTCCTCGATGGCGTGCAGGTATTCGCCGAGCTGCCGAGGGGTCGGGCAGTCGGGCGCGGGCTGGGTGAGGAACAGGAACAGGGGGTCGCCGAGCAGGGCCCGGCACTGGTCGGGCTGGGCGGTGAGCGAGAGGCCTCGCCGGAGGCGGAGCCGTTCGGAGGCGACCTCGACGAGCTGCTGCTTCGCGTTCGTGCCTTCGAAGCGGCCGGGTTTGGCCTCGGCGAAGATGAGGCGGTCCTCCCAGCGGTTGACCTCCGTGAAAGGCCGCCAGCTGGGTTCGTTCACGGTGGTGGTGACGATCGGCGGGGCCTTCTCGTGGTCGGCGCGCATGCCGTTCACGACGGAGTTGGCGAGCAGCGCGGCCAGGGAGAGCAGTACGAGCTGCCAGATCGCGAAGTCGACGCCGCTGAGGCGGGCGGCGCCCCAGAACACGACGGCCAGCGCGACGGCGCCGACGGCGGGCCACAGCTTCAGGCGCCCGAACGGGGCGAGGAAGTCCTTCATCGGCCGGTCCTGAGGCCGAGCTGCGCCTGGAGCGCGATGAGTGCGTCGCGGGCCTGGTCGCGGTCGGCCTCGACGACCTGGTGCGGTGAGTAGCGGGCGCGGAGGTAGGCCTCGGAGAGGCGGCGCAGCGCGGAGCCGTCGAGTTCGTGGCGGACCAGGAGTTTCCTGACGAGATCGGAGGGGGTGTCGGAGGGTTCGCGTTCGATGCCGACGGCCTCGGAGGCCCGCTCGAAGTGCAGCCAGCAGGCCATGATCGCCGCGCGCGGGTCGTCGCCGAGGTCCATTTCGGCGAGGGCGGCGTTGACGGCCTCCTCGACGAGCGTGAAGTCCCTGTGCAGGTACTCGGGTTCGGGATCGCCGACGCCGCTGCTGGGCGGCGCGTCCACGAGCCAGTCGATGAGTTTGCGCGTGAGGAAGAGCAGCACGAAGAAGGCCGGTACGCCGATGAGGATGCCGAGTATTACCCAGGTGACCCAGGACGGGAAGGTGAAGGTGTCTTGAGGGGTGCCGTTCTCCAAGCCCGTCGGCATTTCCAGCGTCTCCTGCTGCTGCGGCGGCGGCGACTCCCGTTCACCGGTGGACGTCGGGACCTCGGCCTCATCCCACTGCAGCCCGGCCCCCTGCGCGGCCAGCCCGACCACCAGCAGCGCGGCGACCACTACGAGCACGGGCAGCCAGCGCCTGAGCGCGACTCGCCGCCGCTGCGTATCGGGGTGCGCCATACGGAACCTCAAGGGGGTGCTCATCTTCCGGGAGTTACGCGCCCCACCTTATGTCAGTGGCGCTGCAACCGCCTACCACCGTCGCCGCCCGGAAAGCGACTTCACGACGCCGTCTCGCAACCAACAGTGTCGTTCGCACGTAGAACACCACGGCTCCCCTAGCGTCGAACAGGTGGTCACACACGAACACGAGGCGCCACTGCGCCTCTTGCAGGACAACCCGAAACTCGCGACCGAGCTGTACTGCGGCCTGCTCGGCCAGCGCCTCCCCGACTACACCTCGGTGAAGGAGGGCTCCGAGGCGATGACCCGCAGCGATAAACCCGACAAGCGCGACTGCGACAACCTCGACATCTACTACCAGGACGAGAAGCCGGTCTTCGCGCTCATCGTCGAAGTGCAGCGCGCCGAGAGCGAGGACAAACACTTCTCCTGGCCTGACTACCTCATCGCGGTGCGGAGCCGGCTGCGCTGTCCTGTTGCGCTGGTCGTCATCTGCCCGGACGAGAAGACCGCCAAGTGGGCGATGGCCCCGATCGAGACCGGTCACGTGGGGTTCACCCTCGTGCCGTTCGTGATCGGACCGGACCTCATTCCGGTGGTCACCCATCCCGCCGAGGTCCGAGGTTGCGAGCAGATGGCCCTGCTCAGCGCCATGGCTCACGGCGGCGGCGACGCAGGCGTGGAGGTCATCGAAGCTCTGTGGGGCGTCCTCGTGGAACTTCCCGAACATCTCAAGGTCAAGTACACTCGAATCGCTAGCAACACGCTCTCGGACAAAGCTCTGGAGCGACTGGAGGCCGCCATCATGACCGACACCGCACACCGAGTTACCTTCATCGATCGCTTGGAGGCCCAAGGAGAAGCCCGAGGCGAAGCCCGAGGCCAGGCCCAAGGCGAATCGCGGATGCTGCTTCGAATCCTCGAGAAACGCGGCATCGCGGTCGACGCCGCGGCAGAAGAACGCATCACCTCGTGCACCGACCTCGACCAGCTGGACAGATGGGGCGACAGGGCACTTGAGATTGAGCGCATCGAAGAGCTCTTCGACTAGCGACGACGAACTTGCGGGCGGGGCCGGACCTGAAGGTCCGGCCCCGCCCCCGGCGGGGGCGGCGCAGAGTGCGGCCGGGCGCGAA
>NZ_JAERMK010000015.1:31840-73122 GCF_016918015.1 Glycomyces sp. YM15 | reverse complement strand
CTGGTTGGGGGGGGGCCCCCCGGGGGGGGGGGGGGGGGGCCCGGCCCCCCCCCCCCCCCCCCCGCCCGTGTCTGCGGCTGCGCAGAGTGCTGCAGTGCGCGAATGTTCGCGGGCACCGGATCAATCGAACCGATCATTCGCGGTGAAACGGGTGACGAAGCGGCGTTGCCACGGGGCTTCTACCGCCTTCTCGGCGTAGTGCTCGCGAACGTAGGCGACCGCTTCGGCGGCCGGGACGCCGTCGAGGATCGCGAGGCAGGCGAGGGCGGTGCCGGTGCGGCCGTGGCCGCCATGGCAGGCGAACTCGACCCGCTCGGACTCGGCACGGACCCAGGCGGTGCGGAGCGCGGCCGCGAACGCGGGCTTGTCGTTCGGGAGGCGGAAGTCCGGCCAGCGGATCCACTCGGATTCCCAAGCAGCGGCGGGCGGTTCTTTGCCGAGCAGGTACAGCGCGAAGTCCGGCGTCGGTCCTTCCGGGAGCGGCCGGGCGAGACCGCGGCCGCGCACGAGGCGGCCGGAGGGCAGTCGCAGGACGCCGGGAGCGTCCGGGTTCCAGGTTGCCTTCATCCATCGGAATCTACTGCGCGCCAACGACTCGGGTATCGGCCGAATTGCGGAACACGCGCGGGTGCGTTCACCGGCGGCACCGTGCCGGAACCCATGCCGGGATCGTTCAGGACTGCAGCGCGCTTTCCTCGGGGATCTCCCTGAGGTTGCGCAGCGGCGTGCGCAGCAGCGGCACGAATCCGACGAAGAGCATCGCGGCCGCGATCAGCAGCGCGGCACGAGCGCTGAGCACGTCACCGGTGAAACCACCGACGATCGAACCGACGGCGAGCCCCGCCCAGCAGATCACCCGCTGCGTCGCGCCGACACGGCCCTGCATGTCGTCAGGGGTGACCGCCTGGCGGTAGCTGATGACGTTCACGTTGAACACGACGATCGCGGCCACGAACACCACCTGCCCCGCGAACGCCACCGCCGCGCCCCAGCCGGCGCCCGACGCGGCGACGATCGCCATGCCCGGACCCGAAACCGCCAGCGCCGCAATCGCAGTCGGGCCGACGCCCGCTTTCTTCGAGATCCGGCCGACCAGCATCGCCCCGAGCACCCCGCCGACGCCGGAACCCGCGAGCACGAACCCGGCGACCTCGCTCGACTGGTCCGCCTCGCGGATGAGGAACACCATGAGCATGGCCTGGAACGCCCCGATCGACAGGTTGCACCAGGTGCTCACCAGCAGGATGCTCCGCAGGAGCTTGTCGTGGAAGATGAACTTGACGCCCTGAACGATCTCGGTCCACAGGTGCGGTTTCTCCGGCTTCTCGGGTTCTTCCTCGCGGTACTTGATCGTCGCGACGGCGAACGCCGACACCGCGAACGACACCACCGCCACGACGATCGCCACCGGCGCTGTCAGTAGCGAGACGAGCGGGCCGGCGGCCAGCGGACCGCCCGTGTCGGAGGCCGACCTGATCCCCTGGATGCGCGAGTTGCCGCTCGCGAGGAATTTGTTGTCGATCAGTCGGGGAACGTAACTCGTCTGCGCGACATCGAAGAAGACCGAGGTCAAGCCCAGCAGGAACATCGCTGCGAAGACGTGCCAGACGGTCATGGCGTCGAACGCCCACGCGACGGGGACGCTGAGCATCACCACGCCTCTGAGGATCTCGCTCACGACGATGATCGGCTTGTCCCGCAACCGGTCCACCCAGACGCCGACCAGCAGACCGAAGAGCACCAACGCGATCTGGTCCATCGCGTACAGGATCCCGATCTGCGACTCGCTGAGGTCGAGCACGACGACCGCGATGATCGAGATCGAGAAGTACGCGACCTGCAGACCGATCTGGCTCGCCCCGACGGAGACGAAGATCCGCCGGTAGTCGGGGTTGCGGAACATGGACTTGGGCTTCGTCTCGGGTTCGGTCATCAGGGGTGGACCTTTGTGTCGGGGGTGGTTTCTGGAACGCTAGGCACCGAACGCGACGAACGGATGCCATGGTCGGTGCTCCCCCACTGCCGCAAGGGCTTCGGCGGGGGTCGCACCCGCAGCGCAGCGGCGGTGGTATTCGATCATCATCTCGGCGGCCATGTCGTCGGGTACGCGACCGAGGCTTGATACCACTGTGGAGGTTCCGGCGTGCAGGAGCGCCGCGGTGAAGCCGAGTGTCTCGTTGCCGACCGCGACGGTTGACCGGCCGAGGTCGCAGGAGGACAGCACGACGTGGCCGGGCGGTTGGTCGAGGCCAAGGAGTTCGTACGCGTTGAGCGGGCCGAGGCCGAAGTCGAGGCGGGAGAAGAGGACGTTGTCGGGCTCGTGATGCCCATGCGCCGCAATGTGGGCTACAGAGGCGCCGTCGAGCGCCTTCAGAACCAGCTCGGGGTCGGAATGTTCGGCGGTTATCAGATTCGCGGCCGGGTAGAGGCCGGCAACCGTTTCAATCTCACCGCCAGCGCGCGAGAGCCCGGGGCCCGCCGCCACCAGGGCAGGACCGGTCGCACGGGTGCGATGCACCGCCCGCCACCAGGCCTCGGCAGAGGGCGAGACCGTCATTGGACGACCACGAAGCTGCGGCAGCAAAGGCCAAGGGACCCAGGCGAGTCGGCTGTGCGGGACGATGACCACCTGGCTGTCGCCCACGTAATCGGCGATCGGGCCCCAGATTCCCGCAGCGAGAGCCGCAGCGTTGCGACGCAGCGAACCCTCTACGCTCGACTGGAGGCGCGGAGGCAGCTTGAAAGGCTTGCCAAGGGCATCAAGGTCTGCACCGAGGCGGCGTTCAAGCTCGGAAGCATCGGCGAGCGGAAGCAGGCGGACATGCTTGAGCCCAGCACCGCCGGCCAGGACCGCTCGGAGAAAGCCGCCGACCTCGTAAAGACTGATCACGACGGTGCCCCGAGATTCCGCAAGTTCGTGGAGATCCTCGGGCACGACACGGTCCGCTTGCTGCCCCGGTCCTGGCTTTGCACGATCGTAGGCGCGGATCTCCTCTTCCAGGCTTTGCACGCGCCCGAGCGCTTCGGTCGCGTCTCCGCCTTCGACTTGAATGTCCCAGAGCAGTTGGCGCGCTTGACGCAGTCGGCCAAGAGCCTCTCTGGCATCGGATTCGGCCGAAGACTTGACCGGTGGAATCCTCAGCGCCTGCGCCCGACAACGCTCGGCCCATCGGAACATGTCCGACGGGGTGCCGTGGTTCGTAGTGTGCGTCAACCCCCTACTTGCCAGCTGGACACCAAGCGCCGAGACACCAGCCTGAAACTCGACCGAGCCGAAGGTCATTCGGTACTCGTCGAGGAGGTCGAGGCCCGCCTGCAGCTCCGGCATCGGATCGAGTCCCCGTGCTTCGGCGAGCTCTGCGCGGGCAAGGTGCCGCGCAAGTCCTTCCGCCAGCGCCTCATAGCCAGGCCCCGCCTGGTTCTCGTCCAGGGCGGTTTCGATCCCTTCAAGGTCGCCTGCCCTGATCCGCGCGCGAGCTGCAAGAATCTTGGCTTGATTGAGCCGCATCGTCCACCCGCGCTGCTCCAGCGCGACGCAAAGCCGCGAAACCTTGTCTGCGAAATCGAATCCTTCGGTTCGCGAATCGAACTGCCCCTGAAGGATCAGCAATCGCGCCAGGAACGCCATCGGCTCGTTGCGCTGTTCGTAGAGCGAGTCCATTGCCCGCTTCGCCCAGACGGTCGCCAGCTCGAACTGATTGTCTTCGAAGGCCGCAACAGCTCTCCAGAATTCGAAGATGGCCGCACTTCGGTGGTCTCCAGCCAGGCGCAGAGCGGCTATCGCATCGGCCCAGTGCTCTGCCGCCTGGCGATACATTCCGACGTACAGGAGCGCATCGGCGTAGGACCCTTCCAGGAAGGATTCGAGTTCCGGAGCGTATTGGCGGTACTGCACTCGAAGCAGATCGAACGCCTGCAGCGCTTTTGCCATTTCGCCGAGGTCCAGCAAGATCAACGCCTCGGCGTGGCGCGCTTTCGCCTGAAGCAGAGGGCTGCCGATCGCTTCGTACAGCCGGATTGCCCGTTCAATGCTCGCCAGGCCGCGCTGCAGCTCACCGAGATCGCGCCACACCGCGGCCCGGTTAAGGAACAGCCCCGCGTACAGCCAGTCGGGGCCATTGGCCTCGAGATGAGGTTCCGCCGCTTCGAACCAGCGCAACGCATCGGTCAGCCGGCCGTTCTGCCAGAGTATGAAGGCGCGCTGATGGAGCAGGATCCCGAGATCGGATTCGTGGACGAACTTCTCCGCCTGATCCAGGAGCTTCATTCCTGCCGGAGAATCGCCGAGGTGCATCAAGGTCACCGAGCGAGTGGTGAGGACCCTGGCAGTCAATCGTGCACGCGAGGTGCCGACGGGAGGGGGATGCCGGGGGTCCCACTCAAGCAGAGCCAGCGCGGTCTCAAGGGCCTCTGCGGCTTCGACAATCTGTCCGCGTGCCTGCAGGCGACGGCCGCGGGAGTACAACCGCCATACGCGGGAGAGCATTCTTCATATGCTACAGCCGGACTGCAGGCGTCACGACCACAGCTGGCAAGCCGACTCTCTGCAGATCTTCCTCAGGCCGGACCACGAGCTGGAACATCTGATCGTTGGGCAGGCCCTCGACGACGAACCGACCGGACTCGTCGGTGGACACGCGCCGAGCGCCGCTGGGGCTCCGCAACTCGACCTCATAGGATCCCTCAGGTGCTATCCAGCCGTCGAGGCGGAGTTCCCCCAGTGCGGAAGGGCGAGGGGTCACCATGACCGCGACCGATTCGCAGTCAAAGGTGATCGATGCTGGATCTCCTTGATTCACAGTCAGCTCGGCGTCTCCGCGAACCAACGTCAATTCCGTGGGCCGATAAACGTCGGCGACCCGTGCATCGAGTTCGGCTTCGAGTTCGAGCACGAACTGCACACGTTCATTGAGATCGGTCGGAATCGGATCGTCTCGATGATGAAGCTCGTTGATCACTGCGAGAATCCGTTCGTCGCAGGAGTCCAACGGCTCGAATTCACCCTGACTCTCGTATTCAGGCTGCATTTTCATCCCGCTCCTCACCTCCGTCCCAGGACGGATCGTCCTGGAGCGCCCTTCTCAGTTTGTCCAAGCACCGGCCACGGGTCGGGCCGATGCTCCCCCTCTTCATTCCCAACGCTTCGGCTATCACGTCGTAGTCGGGCCGGGCTGTTGTCGCCACGAAGGCGAGCAATCGCCGGCACCGCTCTGATTGGGCAAGGAAGGCGCGTCGGACGGCCTCTCGCTCGACGTCGCGGACGAGGCCGTCCTCGATGCCTTCGATGGCCGCTCCCTCCGGGATATCAATCGGATCGGCGACGACCTCGCGCCGCATATGACCGATCTGCTTCCAGGCCTCGCGGCTGACCGTGGTGAGCAGCCACTTGGTGAGCGCACGAGGTTGTTCCAGCTCTTTCTCGATGTGCCACAGGCGAAGCCAGGCCGTCTGCACGACGTCCGAGGCGCTTTCGCGGTCCAGGCCGGTCCTGCGGGCAGCTCGCCACAGGAGCTCGTTGAGCTCCCCGACGAGAGTTCTCTGCGCCGTGTTGTCCCCGGCGCGCGCAGCGAGATAGAGCCGCGCGCGCCGGTCGTAATCCACAGCGGCCACCGAGTGAGCCGAAGTCGCGTTCATGGCATCAGGCTAGCTGCTTCTTCAACCGCTTCAACGCCTCGTGTGCGCGCGCTGACGCTTGTGCAGCGCCGTCCACCGCTCCAATCTCTGCCTCCGACATGGCGTTCACAAGGAACGCCGCCGCCAACGGCGCGGCGAACGAAGTGCCGCTCCAGACCGCGAATCCGGACGAGAAGTCGTCAGGATCGTGGCTCTCACGGTGACGGTTGAGGATCGTCGACTTCGCTCGGCGGTCCGGCATTCGCGAACCCTTGGCCTCACAGGGGAACGTGCTCACCAACCCGGCCCCGGTGGCGTAGCACGAGACCCAGGGGCCCTCGTTCGAGAACATCGCGATGTGGCGATTGGGGTTGAGGGCTCCCACGCTCAGAATCGGCGCAGCGTTCTCCGTCTGCGGGTAAGCCGCGAACGCCGCCGGGTAGAACGGCCGGTCCGAGGACTGGTTGCCGGCAGCGGCCACGACCGGAATTCCCAGCCGGGCCAGGCGCTGCACAGCATCACCGATCCAGCCACCGGGTTCGTCGTGCGGGTTCTCGTCCACATAACCCATGGCCAGCACTACGACATCGACGCCGAAGGCCTCCCTGTCACCGTTTCGGACGGCCTCGACCTGATCGGCGACGTGGTGCAGTGCCGCGATGACCTCGTGCTCGTAAGCAAGACCATCGTTGTGGACCACTCGGAGTGAGTAGACCTGGACATCGGGAGACATCTGTCGGAGCAGGCCGGTCATGAAGGTCCCATGGCCGAAGTGGCTGGCGACCTCGCCGATGAGGGTCGGCTCGTGAACCGGACCCTCCCAAGGGTCGTCAAGCGGGATCGCGGGTGAGTCGGAATGTTCACCGAGCTTCGCCTGGAAGGCATGATCGACCACGACGAAGGAGTCTTCGCCTTCAGTGCGGTCGGAAACGTCGAAGGCGGGGTGCTTGGTCGGAACCCCCGTGTCGAGAATCGCGACACGGAGTCGGCCATCCAAGCGGCTGCGCACGGGCATTGGGTTGACCATGTCGACAGGGATGCGTCCCAGGGAGAATGCCCGCGGATCTCCGAGGGGAGGCTCACCACCGCTCACGCCCGGCGTTCCCTTGGAACAGATCATCAAGTGTTCAAGACGAACCTTTTCGAGGAGGTCCTCGGAAAGGCTGTCTTCGCTGGTGTCGGTGCGCAGGCGCTGAAGCAGTGACCAAGCATCGACGGCGGACTGGTCACCGTGGGCACTGACAACGGGAACCCGGTAGGAACCCTGCCCCGCGACGATCGAACTCGCGGCCTGGCTCTCGAGCCACAATCCGGTGGGACTTATCGCGTTCTCGAGCTTTTCGCGGGTCTCCGCGTCGTTGATGACCGACTCGTCCACCAGCAGGCGGTCGTAACGGTAAATGGTCCCGACCGGGGCGGACTGACCCGCGGTGCGGACGACCTGGCCCGGGGCCAGGACGCGGCCGCCGTGGCGGTCCAGCGTCGAGTAGGAGAGTTCGGGCACGCCGCTCATGTGGTCGCGGCGGGGGTTGGGCTTCAGATGGGGTTCGTGATCGGCGAACACCAATCGCATGGGAGCTCCTCTGCTGGTCTCGGGGGTCTATGCGGTTGTCCGGTGAGGAGGGGGATCCTTCGCGATCCATTCTCCTCGCCTGCCGCCATGCGTGGGGTACGGCGAAGCTTGCGAGCCGTAAATGTGCTCAGTCGCAAGGCGCCGATAGGTCGGGAGGCACTCAAGCCCGGAATGCCGCGAACGCCACGGGCTGGACGGAAATCACGTCATTCACCAGGGAAGAGACCGTCGAGTCCGTTCGGATACACGGACGCACGGGGATTCTGAAGATGGCACATCCGGAACAGGTGCGAAAACGGAGCGACCGCGTCGGCGATCGATGCGCCGGCGCGGTCGTGCGGTCTCGGATTCGGTTGTGGCCCTGCGGGTTACTTGCTCGCGGGCGCGTCTTCCTCGTCGTCTTCGATGATCTCGACGATGGGCTCGTCGTCCCAGGTCTCGATGTCGAACTCGCCGTCGCGGACGCCTTCGACGAAGGCCTCCCATTCGGACGGGGTGTAGATGAGGATGTCGCCCTCGGGGTCCTCGGCCATGCGGAGGGCCACCAGGCCGTTGTCGGCGTAGCCGATCTCGAGCGCGGCGGGCGTGCCGTCCTCGTGGGTGGTGCGTTCCCAACGGGCGGTGGCAGTGTCGAACTCGCCCTTGAGCGGATGCTCACGCTTCGTCATGGGCCAAGCATAAAAGGGCCCGGACTTCGCAGTCCGGGCCCCCTCGTTCGAGGCTGGCTAACCCTGGTGCGGGTAGCGGTAGTCGATGGGCGGCAGGAAGTTCTCCTTGATGGAGCGCGGGCTGACCCAGCGGACGAGGTTCTGCCAGGAGCCGGCCTTGTCGTTGGTGCCCGAGCCGCGGGAGCCGCCGAAGGGCTGCTGGCCGACGACGGCGCCGGTGGGCTTGTCGTTGATGTAGTAGTTGCCGGCCGCGAAGCGCAGTGCTTCACTCGCACGGGCGATCGCGGCCCGGTCGGTGGCGAAGACCGCGCCGGTGAGCGCGTACGGGGCGATGTCGGCGGCCTGGCGGACGACGGTGTCGAAGTCGTCGTCGTCGTAGACGTAGACGCCGTTGATCGGCCCGAAGTACTCGTCGGTGAAGAGCTCGTGCGTCGGGTCGGTGGACTCGATGAGGGTGGGCTGCACGAAGTAGCCCTGGGAGTCGTCGGCCGAACCGCCGGTGAGCACGGTGGCCTTCGGGTCGCCTTGCAGGCGTTCGAAGAGCGCGGTGTGCTTGGCGAAGGAGCGGTCGTCGATGACGGCGCCGCCGAAGTTCGCGAAGTCGGTGACGTCGCCGTAGGTGAGGTCCTCGGTCATGCCGACCACGATGTCCCGCAGGCCGCTCTTCCACAGCGAGGCCGGGACGTACGTCCGCGAGAGCGCCGAGCACTTCTGGCCCTGGTACTCGTACGCGCCGCGCACCATCGCCACGGCGAGCGACTGGGGCTCGGCGCTCGGGTGGGCGACGATGAAGTCCTTGCCGCCGGTCTCGCCGACGATCCGCGGATACGAGCGGTACCCGGCGATGTGCTGCCCCACGGTCTTCCACAGGTGCTGGAAGGTCTTGGTGGAGCCGGTGAAGTGGATGCCGCCGAGGTCGGGGTCGAGCAGGGCGACTTCGCTGTGCTCGCCGTAGCCGGTGACCATGTTGATGACGCCCGGCGGCAGGCCCGCCTCGAGGAGCACCCGCATCACGAAGTGCGCCGCGAACTGCTGGGTGGGCGAGGGCTTCCACACGACGGTGTTGCCCATGATCGCCGGGGCCGTGGGGAGGTTCCCTGCGATGGCGGTGAAGTTGAACGGGGTGATCGCGAGGACGAACCCGTCGAGCGGCCGGTGGTCGGTGCGGTTCCACAGACCCTTGGAGGAGTTCGGCTGGTGCCGGTAGATGCCTTCGGCGAAGCTGACGTTGAAGCGCAGGAAGTCGATGAGTTCGCACGCGGCGTCGATCTCGGCCTGCGTGGCGGTCTTGGACTGGCCCAGCATGGTCGCGCCGTTGAGGATGTCGCGGTAGGGCCCCGCGATGAGTTCGGCGGCGCGCAGGAAGATCGCGGCGCGGTCGGCGAAGTCGGTGCGGATCCAGTCGTGCCGTGCGGCTTTGGCGGCGGCGACCGCGTCGGCCCATTCGGCGGCGGTGGCCTCATGGGTGACGCCGAGGACGTGGGCGCGGCGGTGGGGCTGCACGACCTTGATCTCGGCGCCGGCGCCGCGGCGCCATTCGCCGGAGACGTTGAGGTCAAGGTCGAGCTGGGTGCTCGAGAGTTCGGCGAGCGTCTTCTGGAGGCTTTCGCGCTCCGGAGTGCCCGGCGCGTACGAATTGACCGGTTCGTTCTCCGGAGTGGGAACCGTAAACAAGGCGTCCATCGCGCCCTCCCGTCGAATCAATGGCTACTGCAGATTTATGTCTTTGATCAGTAGGCTACAAGATCGGCTGCCCTGTCGCCATCCTCGCACAGTTCAAGGCCCGTGACCTGCTGCGATGTGAACAAGGAGCGGTGCGCCCCGGGATTGATCCGCCCAGCCCACACTCGGGCCTCCGCAGGAATGCCCCGAGTGCCCGGTCCGTACTCTGGGCTGGTGACGGAAACGCAGGAAGCTCAGGACCCGATCAAGGAGTCAGCGGCGGCCGAAAGCGCCACGACCGGAACCGAGCACGCTTCTCCCCAGCCGGGCCTGGTCGCGCTGTGGGTGCTCAGCGCCTCCGCGGTGCTCTCACTCGCCGGGGTCGTCTTCTCGCTCTACCGACTCACCGGCATGGCCGACGGCCTCGACGACACCGGCGTGATGCTCCTGGCGAACAGCCTGTTCAGCCCCATCATCGTCGCCGCGTTCGCGGGCGCCGTCGCCGGCGTCGTCACGCCCCGGCTCTTGAGGGGCCCGCAGCGGGCCATGACCGCGCTCGGATTCACCGTGATCGGACTCGCCGCCGGGGCCGTCGCCTACACGAGCTTCGCCGTCGACGCTTCGATCGCCCTGGTCCTGGCACTCGTGCTGCTCGGCTCTGCGGTCGTCGGCGGCCTGTTCGCGCTGCCGAGGCGCAGCGTCACCGTCGTCGCCGGACTCAGCGCGACCCTGCTGCTCCTGGGCCTCATGTTCGCCCGCGGCCTGTTCGAATCGGCCACATCGGTGAGCCTCTTCTCCGACCCGCTCGACCAGTACGGCGCGCTCGGCCGCACCCTGCCGTTCATCGCCGGACTCGCCTGCGGCGTCTGCGCGTTCCTCTACCTGCGCAAGAAGAAAGCAGGCGTGAAGCTCCTCGGGCACCTGCTCGCCGGGGCGATCCCCGGCGCGATCTGGCTGGTGTCCACCGTGATCGCCCAGATCGGCGTCGAAGTGCTCCTCGGCGTCGGACTCGACGAGGTCTCGCCGCTCGACAACGCGTTCCTCGCGCTCAGCTTCCAGTGGCAGTACAACGGCTCGATGACGGCCATGTTCGCCGGCGCGTTCTGCGCCGTGCTCGCCTTCGGGCTGCTGCTGCCGAAGACCGCTAAGCCCAAGGCCGCCAACAGGTCCTGAAGCTCCGACGGGGCATACCAGTCGAGCACGTTCGACTCGATCGACTCCAGGTCGGGCTCATCCGAGGCGAGCTCGGCCGCGATCTCCTCGGCCGCGGCGGCGTCGTCCATGTGGATCGCCGCCACCTTCTTCAGCTTCACACTGCCGTCGAACGCGGCGGCCGTACTCCCCGGCTGATCCGCGACGAGCTCGTCGGGGACGTCAGCGGAGATCACCACCCGCCGCGGCGGCTGGCCCGGCAGCAACGCGACCGAGGCCAGCGCGGCGTCCGCGAACGCCGTGTACTCCAAGTCCTCCACATCGGCCTGCGGCGCCTCGCGCCTGAGCCAGGCCGTCACCGTGTGGACCGTGCTCGGCGTCACCTCACCGCGGGCGGCGAGGTGAGCCAGCATCTCCGCGTTCGCGGGCACATAGATACGACGGGTCATGCCCCTAGTTTGCGGCCCCGCCGGGCGCCCCGTGGCAGCGCTTGTACTTCTTGCCCGAACCGCACGGGCACGGCTCGTTCGGCCCCACCTTCTCGGACTGGCGCTGCTGCGGGTTCGCCTGCTTCGCCGGAGGCGCGGTCGAG
The DNA here is from genome assembly GCF_016918015.1 of Glycomyces sp. YM15. Classification (GTDB taxonomy): domain Bacteria; phylum Actinomycetota; class Actinomycetes; order Mycobacteriales; family Micromonosporaceae; genus Glycomyces. Next base: position 61,862 of record NZ_JAERMK010000015.1, on the reverse strand, counting down.
GCCTTGCGCGGACCGGCCGAACGGGCGGACTTCGGGGCGACCTTCGCCGCGCCCTTCGTACCCGCGCCCGGAGTGCGCTTCACGGCGCGCTTCTGACCGGGGACCGGCTTCGGCGGGCGCTTGAACACCGCGCCGTCCTCGGTCGTGGTCTGCTGCTCGACACCGCTCGCGGTGTCCATCGACGGCGCCGACTGCACCAGCATCTCGGGCTTCTTCAGCGGCTCGAGGCCGCGGATCTGCGCCTCGGGTTCGGCCGCGCCCTCGGTCTTCTGCTTGAGCTCGGCGTTCATGAGGAACCGGACCGACTCCTCCTTGATGCCGTCGAGCATCGTCTGGAACATGTCGAAGGCCTCGCGCTGGTACTCGATCACCGGGTCGCGCTGCGCGTACGCCCGCAGGCTGATGCCCTGCTTGAGGTAGTCCACCTCGTACAGGTGCTCGCGCCACTTCCGGTCGATCGTCTGCAGCAGCACGCGGCGCTCGAGCTTGCGGAGGATCTCCTCGCCGAACTCCTCCTCGCGCGAGGCGTAGTAGGCGTGCGCGTCCTCCTTCACGGCGGACAGCAACGTCTCGGCGTCGAGCTCCGAGAGGCCCCCGGCCTTGTTCACGAGGTCCTTGTGCGAGATCTGGATCGGGTAGAGCTGCTTGAACGCTCTCCACAGTTCATCCAGGTCCCAGTCCTCGGCGTAGCCCTCGCTCGTCGCGCCCGCGACGTAGGCCTCGAGCGTGTCGTCGATGAAGTGCCCGATCTGCTCGGAGACGTCCTCGCCGCCCAGCACCTTGCGCCGCTCGTCGTAGATGACGGTGCGCTGGTTGTTCATGACCTCGTCGTACTTGAGGACGTTCTTGCGGATCTCGGCGTTGTGGCCCTCGATCTGCGACTGCGCCGACTCGATCTGGCGCGACACCATCTTGGAGATGATCGGCACGTCGTCCGGGACGCGCAGCCGGTTCATCATGGCGCGCACCGCATCCGCGTTGAAGCGCTTCATCAGGTCGTCGGAGAGCGAGAGGTAGAACCGCGACTCGCCCGGGTCGCCCTGGCGTCCGGCGCGGCCGCGCAGCTGGTTGTCGATGCGCCGCGACTCGTGGCGCTCGGTGCCCAGCACGTACAGGCCGCCGGCGTCCTTCACTTCCTCGGCCTCGGCCTTGGTGGTCTCCTCGAACTTCGCGAGGGCCTCTTCCCAAGCGGCCGCGTAGGTCTCCTCGTCGGCCTCGTCGATCCCGCGCGCGCGCAGGTCGGCGGCCGCGAGGTACTCGGGGTTGCCGCCGAGCATGATGTCGGTACCGCGACCGGCCATGTTGGTGGCCACGGTGACGGCGCCGCGCTGGCCCGCCTGGGCGATGATGTCGGCTTCCTTCGCGTGGTTCTTCGCGTTGAGCACGTTGTGCGGGATGCCGCGCTTCTTCAGGAACTGGCCGAGCATCTCGGACTTCTCGACCGAGGTGGTGCCGACGAGGATCGGCTGACCGGTCTCGTGGCGCTCGGCGATGTCGTCGACGACCGCCTGGAACTTGGCTTCCTCGGTCTTGTAGATGACGTCGGACTGGTCCTTGCGGATCATCGGCTTGTTGGTGGGGATCGGGATGACGCCCATGCCGTAGACGTTGTTGAACTCGGCGGCCTCGGTCTGCGCCGTACCGGTGATGCCGCCGATCTTGTCGTACATGCGGAAGTAGTTCTGCAGGGTGGTGGTGGCGAACGTCTGGTTCTCCTGCTTGATGTCCACCTTCTCCTTGGCCTCGATGGCCTGGTGGATGCCCTCGTTGAAGCGGCGCCCCGGCAGCACGCGGCCGGTGAACTCGTCGACGATGAGGACTTCCTTGTCCTCGGAGACGATGTACTCGCGGTTGCGCTCGAACAGCTCGTGCGCCTTGATGGCGTTGTTGAGGTAGCCGACGAGCGGGGTGTTCACCGAGTCGTAGAGGTTCTCGATGCCGAGGCGGTCCTCCACGCGGGCGACACCGCGCTCGGTGATCGCGATGGTGCGCTTGCCCTCGTCGACCTCGTAGTGCTCGTCGCGCTTCATCGTGCGCACGATCTCCGCGAACTCCTTGTACCAGCGCGGCGTGTGCTCGGCGGGGCCGGAGATGATGATCGGGGTGCGGGCCTCGTCGACGAGGATCGAGTCGACCTCGTCGACGAGCGCGAAGTGGTGGCCGCGCTGCACGAGGCCGTCGGCCGAGCTGGTCATGTTGTCGCGCAGGTAGTCGAACGCCAGCTCGTTGTTCGTCGAGTACGTGATGTCGCAGTTGTAGGCCTCGCGGTGCATCGCAGCGCCCTCGCCCGGGAGGACCACACCGACCGTGAGGCCGAGGAAGCGGTGGATCTCGCCCATCCACTCCGCGTCGCGTCGCACCAGGTAGTCGTTGACGGTGACCTGGTGCACGCCTTTGCCGGTGAGGCCGTTGAGGTAGACCGGGAGCGTCGACACGAGGGTCTTGCCCTCACCGGTCTTCATCTCGGCGATGTTGCCCTGGTGCAGGGCCGCGCCGCCCATGAGCTGCACGTGGTAGTGCCGCATCCCGCGGACGCGCTTGGCGGCCTCGCGCACGGTGGCGAACGCCTCGGGCATGAGGTCGTCAGTGGTCTCGCCGTCGTTCAGACGCTCTTTGTACTCGTCGGTGAGCGCGCGGAGCTCCGCGTCGGTCATCGCCTCGTACTCGTCCTCCAAGGAGTCGACCGCGTCGGCGATCGCGTTGAGTCGCTTGAGCGCACGGCCCTCGCCGGCTCGCAGTACCTTCTCGAACAACGACACGGAAGATCAGCTCCCACAGCAACGTCTCGGCCAAATCGGGTGGATTTCCCGGTCAATAGTACGCGTCGTCAGCGGCTGGCCCCGATGGCAGCCGGTGCGGCACAATCGGACGCTATGGAACCCGTCACCCTCACCGCCGACGGCCTGCGACTCGTCACGTGGGAGCAGCGGCACATGGCCGATCTCGCGAAGATCTACGCCGACCCGCTCATCGAGCGGTTCCTCGTCATGCCGCTGCCGTGGGCGGGCACCGCCCGCGAGCGCTTCGTGTGGCTGCAGGAGCGGCACTGGCAGAGCGGGAACCCTCGCTGGGCCGTGGTCGACGAGGTCGGGAACCTGGTCGGCTCGATGGCGCTCACCAAGTCGTTCCCGTACGAGTTGACGATCACGTACGTGACCGCCCCCTGGGCGCGGGGGCGCGGCGTGGCGCAGCGCGCGATCCGCGCCGCCGTCGAGTTCGGGTTCGAGAACCTCGGCGCCAAGCGCATCGCCTGGGACGCGATCGTGGGGAACCATGCCTCCCGCCTCGCGGCGATCCGCACCGGGTTCACCGTCGAGGGCATCGCCCGCAACGGGGTGCACCAGCGGGGCGTCTCGAAGGACTGCTGGGTCGGCGGCGTGCTGCCCGGGGAGGTGCGCGGGCCGGACGACCCGCCCGCGGACTACGCGGTCCTGAAGCGCCAGGCCGGGTACTTCATGGCCGAACGCGGCGAGCTGGAGACCGGCGCGGTCGGGCTGCGACTGCGGCCGCTGCGCGAGACGGACCTGGACGACCTCGCCGCGACCTGCGCGGACGCGGAAGTGCAGCGGTGGGTGGACCTGCCCGGTGACTACTCCAGGGCGATGGCCGACCGCTGGTTCGCGTTCACACGGGGCGCGTGGGACCGGGGCGAGCGCGTCCTGTTCGCGCTCGCGGACGCCGACGACCGGTACTGCGGTTCGGTCGATCTGGTCCTCAAGGCGCCGGGCGAGGCCGAGATCGGCTACTTCTGCTCGCCGTGGGCGCGCGGACAGGGCTGGATGACCGCGGCGGTCCGGCGGCTGTGCCGGCTCGGCTTCGAGGACCTGGGCCTGGAGCGGATCGAGTGGCGCGCGGTGGTCGGGAACGAGGCCTCGAAACGCGTCGCGGAGAAGGCCGGGTTCACGATCGAGGGCACGCGCAGGCGGACGCGGCGCGGCGGCGACGGGCGGGTCGACTCGTGGACCGCGAGCCTCTTCCCCGAAGCATTGAGCTGAGCGCCGACGACCTCGGTTGAGCCCGAAGACCCGCACAATGGGTGAATTCCGTTCGCCGAATGGTTGACGGGACGGTCCCGCCCCTGCTTGGCTGAGGGCGTGTATGTCTTCGAGCCCGTCGAGTGCGCGGCGTTCTCGCTGCGCTCCGCGCCCGAGGACGTGAAGGTCGACTGCGGGTTCGCGCCCGACGCCCTCGCGGTCGGCTCCGAGGGCGAGGCGGTCTGGGGCGCGCTCGGCTTCGACGACGTCGGCGGCACCGTCGGCGTGCGGTTCTGGGTCGCACCCGAGCGGCGCGGCAAGCACCTGGCGGCGGCGATGCTGCGGGCGGTCGTCCCGGGCGTGTTCGCCGCCGGCGCGTCGCGCCTCGAAGTGCGGCCGCCGGTGCGCGACCAGGCCGCGATCCGGGCGGCCATGCGGGCCGGGTTCCGACCCGACGGCGGCGTGGCCCGAGGCGCGTCCTGGGACGGCACCGCGGCCCTGATGCTCGGTCTGCTGCCGGGTGACGGGCCGGGTCCGACGCCGCGGGTGCTGCCGGACCTGCCGGGAGGGGCGCTCGGGGACGACCTGATCACACTGCGACCTCTGTCACCGGACGACTTCGAAGCGCATCTGCGGCACCGGTCGAGCCCGGAGGTCTACTCCGGCGCGGTCCTGCCGCTCCCGCCGAGCGCGGCGGAGGCCCGGGAGGTCTGCGAGTGGCGGGCGGCGGTCGAATGGCTGTGCGGACGCAGCGCCCTCATGGTCATCGACGACGGCGCGGGCTACCAGGGCACGATCGGGCTCTACGACGTGGCGCGCGTGGTCGGCACCGGCATGATCGGCTACGACCTGCGCCCCGAGACGCGCGGGCGCGGGTACGCGACGCGCGCGGTGCGGCTGGTGCGGCGGTGGGCGTTCAAGGAGGTCGGGCTCGACCGGGTATGGGCGGGGACCGACCTCCACAACACCGCGTCGCAGGCGGTCCTGCGGCGCGCGGGGTTCCGGCTCGAAGGCGTCGAGAGGGGCGGTCTGCCGACGCTCTCGGGGCGGCGGCGGGACACGCTGTTGTGGGCCTCACTTAGTAGTGATTGACGTGCAACCCAACAGGTGGCGTCGAGCGTCGAAGCTATAGTGATCTAGTCACTTCGCTTTGTGGAGGAACCCCCTTTGAAGCTCATGCCCGCGCGCGCCTTGGCGGTGCTGTCCCTGGTGCTCCTGGCAGGCGCCTGCGCTGCGCCCCAGACGGGGACGTTCACGCCGGCGCCGATCGTCCCGGTCGTGTCCATGGACGCCGTCGAGGACCAGGACCCGACCGCGCCGTTCACCCTGTCCGTGGTGGACGGCATCCTCGAAGAGGTCAATGTCACGTCCGACCGTTCCGAGACCATCGACGGCTCGTTCTCTGCAGACCTCACCACCTGGACCTCCGAAGGCATCCTCAATGCCGGGTCCACCCACACCGTGAGCGCGAAGGCCGTCAGCTCGGACGGCACCGTCACGGAGTTCGAGCAGCAGTTCAAGACCGAGGCCCGTGAGAGCTCGGGCTTCGAGGTCGCCGACGTCACCCCGGTGGCCGAGGGCGAGGAGGTCGGCGTCGGCGCGCCGATCATCGTGACCTTCACCGAGGACGCCCCCGACCGGGCCGCCGTGGAGCAGCTCCTGACCGTCGAGTCCGAGAAGGGCCACGAGGGCGCCTGGCGCTGGATCGACGACGACACGGTGATCTACCGCACGAAGGACTACTGGGAAGGCCACCAGACCATCACGTTCACCGCGAACTTCGAGGGCGAGTTCCTCGGCGACGACACGTGGGGCGGCGAGGACTACACCGCCCAGATGGTCGTCGGCGAGTCGCAGATCTCGTACGCGGACCTCGAGTCCCACACCATGACCGTCGAGGTCGACGGCGAGGTCGCCAGGGAGATCCCGATCAGCGGCGGCTCCGGCGAGGAATGGGAGTACTACACCGCCACCGGCACGCACCTCGTGATGGAGAAGTTCGCCGACAAGACGATGGTCTCCCCCGGACGTGAAGAAGGCGACGAGGGCTATTACTCGACGGACGTCAAGTGGGCCACCCGCATCAACGCGACCGGCGAGTTCGTGCACGGCGCGCCGTGGAACGGCAGCCTGGGCTCGGCGAACCTCTCGCACGGGTGCCTGAACGCCAGCCTCGCCGACGCCGAGTGGTTCTACCACATGGCGCAGCGCGGCGACCCCGTCGAAGTGACCGGCTCCCCGCGCGAGATGCCCTGGGACAACGGCTGGGGCTACTGGGTGATGTCCTACGACGACTGGAAGGAAGGCTCGGCCCTCTAGGTCCGGCCTGCACCGCCGACAAGCGAAATGAACATGGACGAGGCCCCGGGCGCGAGCCCGGGGCCTCGTCCGGTCCGGATGCCACCCCTCAACAACATCCGGACCGAAGAGGTGAAGTCCCCCTCTGCACTGGCGCTGGCGCGGTTCCGGCTAGAGGTCGAGCCGCAGCAGGCCGTAGTCGAAGGCCCTGCGGCGGTAGACGACCGTCGGGCGGCCGCTCTCCTTGTCGTGGAACAGGTAGAAGTCGTGCCCGACGAGCTCCATGTTCTGTAGGGCGTCGTCGACGGTCATCGGCTCGCCCGGGTGGATCTTCTCGCGGACGATCCGGCCGGGCAGGTGGTCCTCGACGAGGCCGTCGAAATGGTCGACGTCCTCGGAGATGAAGTGGGCCGAGGCCGCGTCCTTCGTTTCGGGCTCGGCGAGCAGGGTGCCGTTGTTGCCGTTGGAGGTCGCCTGCGCCACCGACATCGGGGCCTTCGTCCCTCCACGGTGGATGCGCTTGCGATCGGTGTTCTTGCGGAGCTGGTGGCCGAGCTTGGTGACGGCGAGCTCGAACGCGGACCTGAAGTCCCCCGCGCAGGCCTCGGCACGCATGACCGTCCCCTTGGGACGGCAGGTGATCTCCACTCGCTGGGCGTGGTCGGCCTGGCGCGGATTGGGCTCATGATAGAGCTCGACGTCGATATCGATCGCCTCCCCGTCGTAACGGGCGAGGTACTTGGCGATCTTCGATTCGATCTTCTCCTCGACGAGCTCGCGGTAGTGGTCGGGAACCTCCACGTTGCGACCCTTGACGACGATGTCCACCTCTGAACCTCCCAGGTGCATCCCGCGTCTGGCGGCGGTGATGCGAACGAAGTTGTGCGTGCTGGGTCCGGAGCCGATGGTCCGGTACGGCGGAAGGAGCGACCTCCTCTCACGGGTGGTACGACCTGGGGTTCCGCGCCTCAGTAATTGGGGGCGTTCACCTTTGGGCCATCTGGCCTCTGTCGTCTCGTTACCGATCTGAGATTTCGAGACTATCCCTTCGTTCACCGAAAGTCGACCCTTCGGCTACCGGAATTCTCCAATGGGAACGGGCACGAGCGCGCCGATTTCGGCGGACCGGAGATGACTCTTCGCATTCCCGGCCGAAGCGGTGACTAACGGCTTGTCGTCTTGGCGACACCGGGAGGGGTACCCGCCGGTATCGCCTCATGAACCAATTCCGCCGCACTCATGCGGCGGCGACCGCGATCGCCGCGGGCACGCCGATGCCCGCGCCGCGCAGGATGGCGGCAGCGGCGTCGAACGTGGCGCCGGTGGTGACGATGTCGTCCACCAGGATCGCGGGGCGCCGCAGCGCGGCGAGGGTCGCGAGGCGGCGCGGGACGGCGTGCAGGCTCGCTCGAGCATGGGCGGCGCGCTGCTGCGGGGTGAGGCCCACCGAGTCGGGCCGGGGCCGCGCCCGGAGCACCGGGCGGAGGTCCCCGAGGCCCGCACAGGCGTGGGCCACGTGGTCGAAACCGCGGGCGCGGCGGGCGGCGCGGGTGGGCGGGACGGGGACGAGCACGGCGTTGGGGACTTCGGCCGCCACGACCGCCAGCGCGCGGCCCAGGAGGGAGCCGAGCGCGGGGGCGAGTTCGCGGCGGGCGCGTTCCTTGTATTCGTTGAGCGCTTCGGCGAGCGCCCCCGTGTAGGGTCCGCCCGCGACGACGGGCGGCGCGGTGCGCACGGCAGGGGTGGCGAGGAGGGGGCGGAGGGCGAGCAGGTCGGCGGTGCAGTCGGCGCACAGACCGCCGCCCGCCGCCGGCGCGCTCCGGCAGGAGGCGCAGGCGGCGGGCAGGAACAGGTCTCGTGCGTCCTCGGTGAGTCTCACCGGGGACTAACGAGGGTCAGGCCCGGAGGGTCACCGCGGGCGGGATGCGGCTGGCGCGCCAGGCGGGGTAGACGCCGGCGACGACGCCGACGACCGCGCCGATGATCGGCCCGGCGGCGAACAGCATCGGGTCGAACACGATCTGCCAGTCGCGGTAGAGCGAGACGATCGCGGTGACGTTGACGCCGAGGACGGTGCCGAAGAGGCCGCCGATGAGTCCGATGAGGGTGGATTCCCACACGAACTGCATGGCGACCGCCCGCCTGGCGGCGCCGACGGCGCGTCGCAGGCCGATTTCGCTGCGGCGCTCCATGACGCTGACGAGCGCGGTGTTGGAGACCGAGACGGCGCCGATGACGAGCGAGACGCCGGCGAGGCCGAGCAGGAGGGCCTGCATCTCGTTCTCCACGCCTTTGCGGAAGTTCCGCAGGTCCGAGGGCTTGGTGACCGAGAGGTTCTCGGCGCCTTCGGGGAAGACGGCGGTCGGGGCGGTCTTGGCGACCTTGTCGGCGGCGCCGAGGTCGGTGCGGATGAAGACCTCCGCGGCCCCGTACTCGGGGTCGGCGGCGGTGCACGGGGTGGGCGGGATGATGGCGGCGCCGGTGAGCTTGGCTTCGCCTTCGGGCGCGGTGTAGATGCCGACGAGGGCGTACTCGTCGCCGTTGAGGTAGATCATCGGGCCGCCCGCGAGCGAGGCGTAGCCGAGGTCGCGGGCGGCGGACTCGTCGATGACGGCGACCTTGTCGTCGCGGGAGACGTGCCCGGTGTCGAAGGGCGCGCCTTCCACGAACGTGAAGCCGAACGCGTCCATCGCGCCGGGTTCCATGCCGAAGACCGGCACGTCGCGCACGTAGTCCTGGGACTCGGTGCGGGAGGCCTGGCGTTCTTCGCCTGAGGCGCAGAAGATGCCGGCGTTCTCGACGCCGATGATCTCCCGCACCCGCTCGCTCGACTCCAATGTGGGTGCGAATCCGGCGTCGCGCATGTTGTTGGAGAAGGAGACGGTGACCTGGGTGGCCTCGGTGGCGTTGAAGCGCTCGGCGATGGCCGCGGCCGAGGTGGACGAGAGGCCCACGGTGGCGACGGTGGCGGCGATGCCGAGGGCGATGCCGATCGCGGTCATCCAGGTGCGCATGGAGCGTCCGCGGAGGGACTGGAACGCCTCGTAGGCGATGCCCATGCTGCGGACTCCGAAGCGGCCCTGCCGTTTCGGCACTGCGGCCTTGGCGGCCTTCCGTTCCGCCTTGGCCGCCCGCTCGGCGGCTCGGCGGGCCTTGCGGCCGCGCGGTTCGGCCTCGACCGTCTCGCCGTCCTCCGTGGAGACGTACTCCAGGAGCTCGGTGTCGGTCTCGGGTTCGCGGCGTTTACGGGCCATCAGGCGTTTTCCCGGTCGCGCCAGGCGATCACGACCTCGTCGTCTTTGGCGAGCTCCCCTTCGACGGGCTGGACGACGCCGCGGCCCTCGTGGCGCAGGGTCACCTCGACCTCGACGTGTCGCTCCTTCTCGTCGTCGCCTTCGACGACGGTGAGCATGGTGCGGTCCTCGGCGTCGGTCCACAGCGCGGAGAGCGGGACGATGAGCGCGTCCTCGGCGGAGCGGGCGAGGATGAGCGTGACCTCCTGCTCCTCGCCGGGGGCGAGGTCGTCGATGCCCTCGATCTTCTCGGCGTCGAACTCGAAGACGGCGTAGGTGACTTCGACCGGTTGGCCTTCTTCACCGGACCACTCGTCCGGTTCGCCCTCCTCCTCGCGGGTCTCGAGCTCGAACGCGCCGACTTCCTGGCCCTCCATCGGGCCGTCGCCGAATTCGAGTTCGGCGTCGCCGCCGAGCTTCGAGAGCTCCGAGGCGGCCTTCTCGTCGAGTTCGGCCTCGAGCTTCCAGTCGCCGGAGGCGAGCACCATGACGGGCGCGTCGGTGCCGACGGGCGCGGACTGCTTGGCGTTGATCTTGCTGACCTGCATGGGCAGGTCGGGCAGGAACACGACTTCCGAGGCGGGCACGATCACTCGTTCCACAGTGGTGGCCTGGCCGCCGCCGGTGTTCTCGCCCTCGTCGCCTTCGCCCGCGGGGGGCGCGTCGTCGTCGCCCTCGGAGGTCTCGTCGGGGACCTCCTCGGAGGTCGTGGCGTGGTCGTAGCCGGCGTGGTCGTAGAGCTTCTTGACGTCGGCGATGGTGCGGGCGTCGAACGTGCCGGTCTTCGGGGTGCCGTAGATCTGCTGGAGCGCGAGCTGCAGCTGCTTCACGTCGGGCCCGGTGTCGCCCTCCTTGAGGTCGCGATAGGCCGGCACGTCGCCTTCGAGCGCGATCATCGGGCGGCCGGAGACCTCCAAGAGGACGGTGCCGGCCTTCACCTCGTCGCCGACTTCGAGCGGGAGCTTCGAGGCCAGCGCGGTCTCGATCCCTTCGGGCGGGTTTGCCGGGGCGGGTACTTCGAAGTCTCCGGTGCGGTTGAGTTCCGCGTCGAATTCGAGTGTGTCGATCAGCTGGTCCTGGTCGACCCGGACGGTGATCACACTGTCCTCGGGTTCGGCCGTCTCCTCGGCGCGCTGCGCCGGGGTGCGCGCCTGTAGCGCGAAGTACCAGGCGGTGCCGGTGGCGCCGAGCAGCGCCAGGGCGAGCACCCCGCTGACGACATGGCTTTTCTTGAGCCGCATGTTTGTGTCCTCCTCCACCGCCAAGACGCGTGGAAGGAAGGGTCCAGTTGCGGCCGATTCATCTCGATTCGGTAACGCCCCTTGCGGGGGAACGGGTCAGTTGTTCAACCCGACGGACTTCATGCGGTCCTGGTGCGCGCGGGTCAGCCTGCGCAGCAGGGCGTCGAGGGTGCCGCCGTCGCCCACGATGATCGCGGTGAGGCGCTCGTTGGCGGCGGCCACGCCCTGGGCGCGGTTGATGCCCTCGCCGACGAGGCGGCGGGCCCACAGGGAGAGGCGGCCGGTGACGGCGGGGTCGGCCTCGACGGCGGCGCGGATCTCGTCGGCGGCCAGGTCGGAGGCCCCGGTCTCGGCGAGGACGGTCTCGATGAGGAGGCGGTCCTTGTGGTCGAGTCCGGCGGAGACGACGCGGAAGAAGTCGTCGGCGACGGCGTCGCCGAGGTAGACCTTCACCAGCGCCTCGAGCCAGTCGCGCGGCGAGGTGGAGGCGTCGAAGGAGCGGAAGGCCTCCTTGAACGGGGCCATCGCCGCGCCGGGGTCGGCGCCGAGCTCCTGCAGGCGGTCGGCGAGGAGCCGGTAGTTGCGAATCTCACCCACGGCCGCCTCCGAGAGGGCGGCCCGGCGGCCGAGGTCGGGCGCGAGCCGCGCGTCGTAGACCATCCGTTCGAACGCGAGCAGTTCGCCGAGGGCAAGCAGCCCAAGGAGATCGATGACGGCCTCGCGGCTGGGGGCCGCTGCGGCGGGGACCGGGTCGTCGGACTGCGCGGCGGGATCAGTTGTCTCGGACACGGGGGCAGGTTACCACTGGCCCGGAGCGGCCTTCGCCTTCGCGGGCCTGTCGCGAACTGGACCGTTGCACGTGTCTTCGCAGGTCGGCGGGGCCCCGAACGGGTGAGTCCGCCCACGTGGGCGCTAGCGAACGCCCGGCTCGCAGCGTCGCTCCGAGACGGAGGAGCGTCCGGGGCGTACGATGGACGGGAGCGACCGCGGCCATCTGGTGGCAGTCCCCTCGACGAAGCTCGCGAATCCGATTCGGCGATGCGAGCGCGGCGATGCGAGAGCGGTCCTCGAACGCGGTATCGGCGCCAGGCGCCGGACCGCTCCTGCGAAGCGGCGACTTCCCGAATCCGGCGGTCGTCGCCGCTGTATGACGAGACTGAATGTGGCGCCGAGTTCCCCGGATCTGGTGACGTCCTCCGCCACGAGGTGAACAGAGTGAACGAAGTGAACAACGACCGGCCCAAGAACGAGGGGCCGACCTTCGCCCAGCTGGGCGTCAGAGAAGAGACCGTCGAAGCGCTTGCGGCGCTCGGGATCGAGCGGGCCTTCGCCATCCAGGAGTACGCGATCCCCATCGCCCTCCGCGGCTCGGACATCATCGGCCGCGCCCCCACCGGCACCGGCAAGACCTTCGGGTTCGGCCTGCCGATCATCGACCGGATCGTCTCCGCCGAGGAGGGCGCGAGCGGCAAGCCGCAGGCGCTGATCCTGGTCCCCACCCGCGAACTGGGCCTCCAGGTCGCCCGCGACCTCGAGGACGCCGGCAAGACCCGCGGCATCCGGGTCCTCCCGATCTACGGCGGCCGGGCCTACGAGCCCCAGGTCGAGGCGCTCAGGACGGGCGTCGACATCATCGTCGGCACCCCCGGACGGCTCCTGGACCTGTACAAGTCCAAGCACATCAAGCTGGACGCGATCGCGCACTGCGTGCTCGACGAGGCCGACCGCATGCTCGACCTCGGGTTCTCCGAGGACGTCGAGAAGATCCTCAAGCTCCTCCCCGAGGAACGCCAGACGATGCTGTTCTCGGCGACGATGCCTGACACGATCATGTCGCTGTCGCGCCGCCACATGCACCGGCCCATGACCGTCGCCGCCGACGTGACCGGCCCGGACCAGGAGGCGGCCAATAACACCCGCCAGCTGGTCTACATGACCCACGCCCTCAACAAGGTCGAGGTCACGGCCCGGATCCTCCAGGCCCGCGAGCGCGGCCTGACGATCCTGTTCTGCCGCACCAAGCGCGCCGCGCAGAAGGTCGCGGACGAGCTCGACTTCCGCGGCTTCGCGGTCGGCTCGGTCCACGGCGACCTGGGGCAGAACGCGCGCGAGCGGGCCCTGCGGGCCTTCCGCGCCGGGAAGATCGACGTGCTCGTGGCGACCGACGTGGCCGCCCGCGGCATCGACGTCCCCGACATCACGCACGTGATCAACTACGACGCCCCCGAAGACGCCGACACGTACGTGCACCGCATCGGCCGCACCGGCCGCGCGGGCGCCACCGGCATCGCGGTCACCTTCCTCACCTGGGAGGACCTGCCGCGCTGGAAGATCATCGTCAAGGCCAACAACCTCGACATCGGCGAGCCGGTGGAGACGTACCACACGTCCGACCACCTGTACACCGACCTGGACATCCCCGAAGGGGCGCCGTCGTCGCTCCCGAGCGAGCTCCGCAAGCGCGACGGCCTCAGCGCCGAGCGCGAGGAGAACGTCGAGGGCGACACCCGCAAGTCCGGTCGCGGCCGAAGCCGTGGCCGCGGTGACCGCGACCGCGGTCGCGGCGGGAACGACCGCCGCAGTGGCCGCTCAGGCGGGCGCGGCGAGGGCTCGGGCGAGCGCTCCGCGGCTTCGCGCGAACGACTCACGGTCGACGACAACGGCTCGGTCGTGGGCGGTTCAGCGGACGGCGGCGAGGCTCCGGCCCCCCGCAGCCGCCAGCGCCGCCGCATCCGCACCGAAGGCGCAGGGACCGAGGCGAAGGCCCCGCGCCAGGCCAAGCCCGAAGTCGACAGCACTCCCGGCGCCGACGCCGAAGGCGACGCCCCGGCCCGGCGGCGACGCCGTCGCCGCCGCCCCACGGGCGACAACGACCGCCAAGGCGGCGCCGAATAGGCGACAGCCAAAGCAGCACGGCTCGGGCCGGTGTCCCTCGATCGAGGGACACCGGCCCGTGCCGTCTCGTCGTGCCCCAGCGCCGTTGTTGAGCACGGGTCGCGCCGCGCCGCCCCCAGGAGGGCGGATCCCGCTCGTGACCGCCGCTGCGAACCCCCCTGCCCCGGCCGCCACGGCGACCCCGGAGCCGCCGCGGCACTCCGGCGCTACGCTTTCCCGATGAGCGACCGCAACGAGTACGACGGCCCGCCCCTCAACGTGCCGCCTCCGCCCGGCTGGCGGGTCGAGGCCGTGGCGCTGCCGAGCGAGCCCCGCACGCTGCCGCCCCAGGACCACGCCGCGATCAACGCTGCCGAGCAGCGCGCCCGGCTCGTCACGCACTGGATCACCCTCGTCAGCGTGGCGCTCATGTTCACCGTCCTCATCGTCGGACTCCTCCAGGGCTGAGCTCCGCGGGGATCCGCATCGCGCCCATCGACCTTGCGCCATCCGCAGACGCGTGCGGCCCCGGCCGGGCATCCGCCCGGCCGGGGCCGTTCTCGTCTATGCCATGCGGCTACTGCGGCACGCTCGACTCCCAGACCATCGTCGCGCCGGAGTGCCCGGACCTGAACAGCCAGTAGGCCGCCAGCACGAGCAGGGCGAGGGCGATGACGCCGACGATGAACATGACGACCTTGCGGCCTGTGGCGGCCGGGTCGCTCGAACCGGTCGAGGCGGTCTCGTCGTCCCCGTCCGCGGCCGGTGCCGGGGCTCCGGCGTCCCGCTGCAGCGCGGCCCGCCGTCCCCGGTCGAGCGCGGCGAACAGGAGCCAGATCGGGACCAGGGCGACCAGTGTCCACAAGAGCCACCAGCCGTAGTCCTGGTGCTGCTGCACGGCTTCGGACCAATTGCCGGCACCGAAGGTGAAATCGGCGAACATCTCGCCGCTCCAGATGGAACCGTAGACGGCGGCCGGCGACACCAGCACCAGCGCCGCGACGGCCCAGCCGATGCGCCGACGCAGCGGCGGAACCAGGAGGTAGGCGATGCCGCCCAATACGAGCAGTGCGACCAGGATGATCGGGGCGTGCACCGCGAGCGGGTGGATCGGCAGATCAAGAATCGTAGGCATGGGTTTAATTGAACCCTAAAGCGTCACCAACCGGAAGCTCCCGCAGAACTTTCGAAGAGTTCGACGTAGCCCATCACGGCATCTGCTATGAGCTGCACCGCGATCGCGGCCAGCAGCACGCCCGCGATCCGCGTCAGCACCTCGATGCCGCCGCGCCGCAAGACCTTCACCAGGAACCCCGAGTAGCGCATGACCAGGTAGATCGAAATGTGGATGACGAGGATCGCCAGCGCGATCCACAGGTAGTCCGCATGGGACGGTGCCTGCTGCACGAACAGGATGACCGCGACGATCGCGCCGGGCCCGGCCAGCAGCGGCGTGCCCAGCGGCACGAGCGCGATGTTCGAAGTGGCCGTGCCCGAGGGCTCGTCGGCCTGGCCGGTGAGCAGCTGGAGGCTGACGAGGAGCAGCAGCAGCCCGCCCGCGCCCTGGAGCGCCTCGAGGTCGATGTGGAGGTAGTTGATGATCTGCTGGCCGAGCAGCGCGAACAGCGAGATCACACCCAGGGACAGGAGCGTCGCCTGGAGCGCGGCCCGGTTGCGTTCGCGCCGATCCATCGTCCCGGTCAGGGCCAGATAGATCGGCACGATCCCCGGAGGGTCCATGATGACGAAGAGGGTCACCATGACCGTCAGCAAGTATTCGATTCCACCCACGCTGCGAGTATGTCAAGTCCGCTCGGTCACAGCCTCTGGTTCGAGCGCGTGTGTTACGTGTAGCTCAGGATGGGCATCACGGCGCCTTCGGGCGGCTCGAGTTCGGACACCACCGGTTCGTCGCCGGACGCGTCGATGAGCAGCCAGGTGTCCTCGCCGCGGTTCCCGACGATCTGCCAGGTCCCTCCCGGGTCGGTCCAGAACTCACCGGCGTTGTTGTAGCGGTCCTGGTACTCGCCGAAGTCGAGGTCCTCCGACGGACCGAACTCGAACTCGGCCTGGGCGTCCGCGATCACGGTGTCGACGAGCGGCACCGGGTCGGCGGCGTCCTCGCCCGCGGCGGAGACGAGCTGCGCCTGGATCTCGTCGCTGTCGACGGGCCCGCACTGCTCCTGGACGCTGGCGGTGCCGGCGGCGTCGAGGTCGGAGACGCAGACGTTGTTCGGGTCGGTCGTGTCGACCAGGACCGCGGCCTCGAACCCGGCGGCGCTCACCGTCTCCAAGCCGAATTTGAGATTGTCGTTGAACCAGAACCCACCGGCGTCCCCACCGGTCGTCGAGTTCAAGTCGGTCGTGAACACGGCCGTGGTGTCGTCCCAGTCCTCCAGCGTGACCGCGAAGCTCGTCGTGAACCCGATCGACTTCGTCTCCTCGTGGAGGGACACGTCGACCAGCTCGTACTCCTCTTCGGTGTAATCGGAGTTCGGCGTGATCATGGCGAAGCGTTCGCCGGCGCTGTTGATCCTGGTGTAGGTCTCCGCCGCCGAGGGCTTCTCGATGGCGGCGGCGTCGCCGTCGAAGCTGACCGTCCACATCGCCGACCGGGACTCGGACAGGTACGAGGATTCGAGCTTGTAGACGTTGTTGACCGGCTCCTCGACCTCGAAGGCGATCGTGTTCCCGTCCTGGTTGAGCACGCTGTACGAGCCGTTCTCGTCCTGGATGAGGAACTCCATCGCGAACTCGTCCTGCGCCTCGACGGTGCTCGTGTCGGCGGCGGCCAAATCACCGCGGCCCTCGTCGGGCCTGGTCAGCGGGTTCCACGCGAAGGTCGCGGCGCCGAGCACGAGCAGGCTCGCCCCGCCCGCGGCGGCGGCGACGCGCCTGCGGCGGCGGATGCGGCCCGCCCCGGAGATGGCCAGATCGGCCAGACCGTGGTCGTCGAAGGAAGGCGCGGCGTCGGCCCGTTCGGCCAACCCGCTGCGCAGGAGGGCCTCTATGTCGTCGCTCATGCCGCCTTCCCCTGCTCCACGCTCAGGCCCAGTGCGGCGGAGGGCGTGCCGAGACGCTTGCGCATGCCCGCGAGCGCGCGCGAGGCCTGGCTCTTGACCGTGCCGACGGAGATGCCGAGGATCTCGGCGATCTGCTGGTCGGTGCGGTTCTCGTAGTAGCGGAGGACGAGGACCGCGCGCTGGCGCTTGGGCAGGATGGCGATGTGGCGCCACATGGCGTCGCGCACCGCGGCGTGCTCGGTGAAGTCGCGGGAGTGGTCGGGCTTGTCCTCGAAGACTTCGGTGGGCTTCTCGCGGTTGGACCGCTTGCGCCACCAGGAGGCGTTGGTGTTGTAGAGGATGCGGCGGGCATAGGCGTCGACCGAATCAGTAGTCCTGATCCGGCTCCATGCCAGGTAGGTCTTCGTCAAGGTCGTCTGCACCAGGTCCTCCGCTGTCGCCCAGTTCCCTGTGAGGAGATACGCCGCACGGTGCAGCGCGGCGGAGCGAGCCGCCACGTACTCGCGGAACTCCTCGTCCTGGGACGATTTGACCTCGCTCACGAGTCTCCCTGGGGGGGTCGAAGAACAGACGACATTCCCCCGGCGGGCGGTTGCGCCGCCGGGCGGAATTCTGCCAAAGGATGGGTGTCATTGGCAACCGAGGGTCGGTAGGAGATGAGTATACGAAGTAGGTGCCACCCGGTGGGTTCGGGCACGGGTTGCGGCGATTTGGGTCATGACCTGGACGAAGAACACCCGCCGACGGTGTCGGCGGGTGTGCGGAGGGTGAAGGGGCGTCCCGGCGCCTCAGGCGTCTGCGGACTTCGGCGCGGGTTCCCCTTCGGGGATCAGGTCCTCTTCGGGCTCGGCCTCGCGTTCGTCGACGGCCTCGGGCTCGTACATCTCCTCGCACATCTGGAGGTAGAGCTCGTTCGGGTTCGGCAGGTGCGGGACGTTCCGCAGCGCCTGGTCCTGACCGGCGGACTCGATGATGAACTCGCCGTAGTTGAGCATCCGGCCCATGGGCGTCTGGGAGTACTTCATGTCGGTGACGCGCCCGAGCGGCATCATGGCGACCGAGCGGGTGATGACCCCTTGGATGAGCATGATCCGCTTGTTGGTCAGGATGAAGCGGTCCATGTACCAGTCGAGGATCTTCCAGCCCACGAAGCCGAGGATGAGCAGCCAGACGAGCACGGTGACCGTGAGCGCGGTGTTGTCGACACCCGACTTGGTGAGCATCCCCGAGATGAGGCCCATGATGAAGGTCGCGAGAGTGCCGACGACGTACCAGGGCATGAGGTGCACCCAGTGCCGACGCCATTCGCCGCGGTACTTCTCGGTCGGGAAGAGGTAGCGGGCGGAGATCGGGGAGGGGACGTCGGGCACGGACGGGGCGCGCATGCCGCCGAGGAGGCCGCCGCTCAGTCCGCTGTTCAGGCCGTCGTCGAAGCGGACGCCGTCGATGTCGCTCGCGGCGGTCGCGGGCGCGGATCCGGCGGTTCCCGGAGGGAAGCCGAATTCGCGCGTGGGGGATTCCGCGCCCGGGGCGGGACTGTCCGAGGGGGCGCGGGGACTGGGGGGTTCCAGCGGCTCGGTGTCCTTGTTGTCCCCCGAGCCGCCTGCACCGGATTCGGTCATAGTGCCGTCGCTATCAGGTCACGAGGTTCGTGAAGAACGCCGCGAAACCGTTTGCGGCATCGAGGATTCCGCCAGCGAGGTTCCCGACCACGTCACTGGCTTCACCTGGCCTGAAGGCCACAAAGAACACCAGGAACGCAAGTCCGCCCCAAGTCAGAAACTTCTTCAACTTCCTCACCCCTCCCGTCAAGGGTCCTGGCCGATCGTTCGTCTGGCGCAGGCTGGCACGAGTCTACCGTACGAGCATGACTCGGCTTTCAGTTTTGTTCAGGGCCCCAACGGTGTGAACCGTGCGGCCCGATGCCGGGACCAGCGTAACGCGGTGGTTCCACTTTTGCCCGACTCCGCCTATCTACCAGCGGATTCAACCTATTCGCTTGTACCACGGGGAGCTTACCCCAAGTAACCCGCCATTGGCTCAATGTAGGCGTATCGACCCCCGTTACCCCATGGAAGCGTCAGGTATCCGACAGCGGCCGTTCGCCTAGGGCCCGATGGGGAGCGGTGGGGCGACGCAGCGTCCCCCGGCGGCGTCGCCATCGACGCCGCGAGCACACGGGTGCTCCATTCCAGAGTGCCACCCGGGTGCGACATTCGGTGGCCTCGGAGCGGTCGGATTCCTGACGTTCCGGCTTCAGCCGGTCGGGCGCCGCCCGGCCGCGCTATCCGGTCGGGCGCCGCCCGGCAGGGCTACCCGGTCGGGCGCTGCCCGGCAGGGCTACCCGGTCGGGCGCTGCCCGAACACGTGTTCCCTCACCCAGGCGTGCATGGCGATCCCGCTGGCGACGCCGGCGTTGATGGAGCGGGTCGATCCGAACTGGGTGATCGAGCAGACCATCGAGCAGACCTCGCGCACCGGCTCGGAGAGGCCGGGGCCCTCCTGGCCGAAGACGAGCACCGCGTTGCGCGGCAGCGCGGTCGTCTCGATCGGGACCGAGCCGGGCAGGTTGTCGATGCCGACGATCGCGAGGCCCTCGGCCTCGGCCCAGGCGAGGAAGTCCTCGACGGTGGCGTGGTGCTCGACGTGCTGGTAGCGGTCCGTGACCATCGCGCCGCGGCGGTTCCAACGGCGTTTGCCGACGATGTGGACGGTCTTGGCGAGGAACGCGTTGGCATTGCGCACGACGGTGCCGATGTTGAAATCGTGCTGCCAGTTCTCGATCGCCACGTGGAAGTCGTGGCGGCGCTCGTCGAGGTCGGCCACGATCGCCTCGCGGCTCCAGTACCGGTACCGGTCGAGGACGTTGCGGCGGTCGCCCAGGCGCAGCAGGTCGGGGTCGTAGTGCCCGCCCTCGGGGAGCGGGCCCTCCCAGGGGCCGACGCCGACGGCGTCCAGGGCTTCGTCCTGCGGAGGCGCGGAGGATTCGTCCTGCTGGGGCTCGGGTTCGGCGGGGCCGGTCGGGTCAGTCACGCCGCTTATTGGAGCACAGGCGCCCGCCGGTGCGGCCGCAACCGTCTTCAGGACATGGCGCCGCCCCGGCGGCTACGGGGGAAACCGACCGGGGCGACGCGTTGCATAGTATCTTCCGGACGCCTGCGATCGGGCACACACCTCACTGAATTCCCTTGCCGCGTAAGGAAATCGGGTTATTGAACGTCCCTTGTCACTCAGGTCTCGTCATACGCGCACGAAGGCCTTGAGCGCGTCCGGGTTGGCGAGGGCGTCCCGGGCGATGGCCTCCTCTGCCGGCACGCCCTTGAGGATCTTCTTGACCGGCACCTCGACCTTCTTGCCGCTCAGGGTGCGCGGGATCGACGGCACCTGCCGCACCTCGTCGGGGAGGTGCCGCGGCGAGAGCTGCTCGCGCAAGGTGGCGGTGATGCGCCGCCGCAGGTCGTCGTCGAGCTCGGTGCCCTCGGTGCAGGAGACGAAGAGCAGCAGGCGGTCCTGGCCCGGGTCGTCCAGGTGTATGACCAGAGAGTCGGCCACGCCCTCGATCGCCTCGACCACCGCGTAGAACTCGGCGGTGCCCATGCGCACGCCGCCGCGGTTCAAGGTGGCGTCGCTGCGGCCCGAGATCACCGCCGACCCGCGGTCGGTGATGGTGATCCAGTCGCCATGGCGCCAGATTCCCGGGAAGTCCGTGAGATAGGTGTCGCGGTAGCGGTGCTTGAGCGGGTCGCCCCACAGCCCCACCGGCATCGAGGGCATCGGCGAGCAGATCACGAGCTCGCCTTCGCGTCCGATCCCTGGGCGGCCTTCGGGGTCGAACGACTGCACGTCGGCGCCGAGGCACCGGCACGAGAGCTCGCCGCGCCAGACCGGGACGGTGGGCGCGCCGCCGATGAAGCCCGTGCACAGGTCGGTGCCGCCGGAAAGGGACTGGAGCTGCGCGGTCTCGCTGATCTGTTCGTACACGTAGTCGAAGCCGACCTCCGGGAGCGGCGCGCCGGTCGAGCCGATGCCGCGGATCAGCGAGAGGTCGGCCTCCTCCTTGGGCTTGACGCCCCTCGAGCGGCAGGCCATGAGGAACGGCGCGCTCGTGCCGAAGTAGGTGGTGCCGGACTCCTCGGCGAGGCGCCACATCCCGGCCGGGTCGGGCGCGCCGTCGAACATGACGATGCCCGCGCCCACGATCGGCGCCGACATCAGGTAGTTCCACATCATCCAACCGGTCGTGGAGTACCAGAAGAAGCGGTCGCCCACGCCGAGGTCGTGGTGCAGCGAGTGCATCTTCGCGTGCTCGATCGCCATGCCGCCGTGCGAGTGGACGATCGCCTTCGGCAGGCCGGTGGTGCCCGAGGAGTACAGGATGTACAGCGGGTGGTCGAAGGTGAGCGGTTCGAAGGCGATGCCCTCGTCGTACGCGCAGAAGCTGTCCCAGGTCTCCCCCTCGACCGCGCCCGCGCCGATGTACGGGAGGGTGACGACCGAGCCGAGGCCCTCGAGGCCGCGCACCACGCGACGCAGGTCGGCGCTGCGGTCGACGGTCTTGGGGCCGTACTTGTAGCCGTCGACGGCCACGAGGACCTTCGGCTCAATCTGCGCGAAGCGGTCGAGCACGGCCTTGGCGCCGAACTCGGGAGCGCAGCTGGAGAAGACCGCGCCGATGCTCGCGGTGGCGAGCATGAGCGCGAAGGTCTCGGGGATGTTCGGCATCCAGGCCGCGACGCGGTCGCCGCGCTGGACGCCGCGGGCGATGAGCCCCGCGCGGGCGCGGGCGACGGCCTCGCGCAGCTCGCCGAGGGTCCACTCGACCGGTTCGCGGGTGTCGGAGTAGGCGCGCACGAGCACGTCGTCCTCGTCCACGCCCGGGGCCGTGAGCACGGCGCGCGCGTAGTTGAAGGTCTCGTCGGGGAACCAGACGGTGTCCGGCATGTTCTCGTCGGCGAGCACCCGGTGCTCGGGCACCGTCTTGCCGAGGCCGAAGTACTCCCAGACCGCGCCCCAGAACGGGCGCAGATGCTCGACGGAGTACTGCCACAGGGCCGGATAGCCGGTGAGGTCGCGCTCCTCCCGGCGGGACAGCCACTGGCCGAACCGCCCGATGTTCGTCGTCTCCACCGCGTCAGGCCGCGGCAGCCACAGCACCTCGTTGGTCACGTTCCCTCCCCGAATTTCCACGTCATTGTGGTCCACGGCACTATCGTGTCACGAGGAAGCCTCGGCCTGCCTTGCGGGGCCGACCGTTTCGGCGCTTTCGTCCCCTATTCATTGAATGGGAGCGAGCTCGTCTTCGATGTAGCGCTCGCGGATCACGTAGAGCCCGGCGCAGAACAGCACGAGCGTGAGCGCGGCGAGGAGCCCGAACGGGACCGACCAGGAGCCGGTGAGGCCGTAGACCCAGCCGACGGCCAGCGGCCCGACCCCGGCGATGAGGTAGCCGCCGGACTGGGCGAACGAGGACAGCGCGCTCGTCCCGGCCGGGGTGCGGGCGCGAAGCCCGAACAGCGTGAGCACCAGCGGGAACACGGACGTGCCCATACCGAAGAGCGCCATCCACAGCCAGGTCAGCGCGCCGCCGCCGTCGATCCAGAGGCCGGCGATCGCCGGAGGATAGGTGGACATGAGGATGAGGAAGACCGGACGAGGGCCCCAGCGGACGGTGAGGATCGGGACGATCGCGGTGATGGGGATCTGCACGAGCAGGAGCAGCCCCAGCATGGACCCGGCGGTCGCCGCCGATTCGCCGTCCGAGACGAGCATCGTGGTCAGCCAGCCTATGAGGATGTACGCGATCGCCGACTGAGCGCCGAAGACCAGCAGCATCATCCAGGCCATGCGCGAGCGCGTCACCCCTCGCAGGCGACCGATCGGCTCGGATCGGGCGGAGGCCGGGGCCGGGCGCCACAGCAGCCACGGCACGACCGCCAGGAGCGCCGGGAGGACCCACGCCGCCATGGCGATCCGCCAGTCGCCGGCCAGGTGTTCCAGCGGGGCCGTGAGCGCGGCGCCGACGGTGGCGCCGAACGCCATCATCGTCGAGTAGGCGGTGGTCATGGGCCCGATGCGATTCGGGAAGTAGCGCTTCACGATCACCGGCACCGCGACGTTGCCGACGGCTCCGGCGGCGAGCGCCAGGAGGCTGAAGAGGAGGAAGAGCGCGGCGTTCGGGGCCCAGGCGCGGGCGACCATGCCGATGCTCATGAGCAGGAGCGCTCCGGTGAGGAGGAATCGGGGGCCGAAGCGGCGGGCGAGTCTCGGGGCGAGCGCGCCGAGGCCGGCGAAGGCGAGGACCGGGAGGGTGGTGAGGAGCCCTGCCGTGGTCTCGGTCATGCCGAGGCCGACGCGCAGTTCGGCGAGGATCGCGCCGACGCTGGTGACGGCCGTGCGGAAGTTGAACGCGGCGAGGACGACCCCGGCGACGAGCATCCACCCCATTACCGCGACTGTGGACTTCGGCGGGTCGGTGAGCTCGGCGCGGGGGGCTGGGGCGGGGTGCTCCGCGTCGACGTTCGAACTCGGGTCGTCGATCGCGGTGGCGTCGGTCGTCGTCACGCGGACGGCTCCTTCCGGGGGCGGGAGGCGGTCGGGGGTCCGGTGGGGTGGTAACCCTTCACGGCTGTCCGAACGCACGGTTCGCAAGCGGCGCCGAGCCCGCTTGCGAGCCGTGAATGAGCGCTGTCCAGCTGATCGGCGCACAACGTGGTGCGGCCTGAGCAGCTACGATAGGATGAAGTCAATTCATAGGATGAATTAACGGCCTGTCAACGGTATCGCGACGGCTGTCTGCTTTAATCCTTCTAGTGTTGGGAAACACGCACCCCCCATGGCGGGCCCCCGCTAGCCATGGACGCTCCGGAGAGGTCAGGTCCGTCAGTGGCATTGCAGTCGACACGCAAGTCCGCCCTCGTCGATCAGGTGATCGAGCAGCTGCGCCAGCAG
Organism: Glycomyces sp. YM15; assembly: GCF_016918015.1. Lineage (GTDB taxonomy): Bacteria > Actinomycetota > Actinomycetes > Mycobacteriales > Micromonosporaceae > Glycomyces. The sequence continues at coordinate 38,211 of NZ_JAERMK010000015.1, read as the reverse complement.
ATCAGCGACGGCGAATGGGGCCTGGGCTCGCGCATCCCCACCGAGAGCGAGCTCGCGGAACTCCTCGGCGTCGGCCGCAACACCATCCGCGAAGGCGTTCGGGCCCTCGCCCACGCCGGGCTCCTCGAGATCCGCCAAGGCGCCGGCACCTTCGTCGTCGGACGCAGCGAAGTGACCGCGGCCGTGCGCCGCCGCATCGCCGCCAGCCCCGCCTCCGACGCGATGGAGGTCCGCCGCGGCCTCGAAGTCGAAGCCGCCCGCCTCGCCGCCCACCGCCGCGACGAAGCCGACATCACCCGCCTGCGCATCCTCCTCTCCGAACGCGAGGCGACGCACGAGGTGAATGACACCGAGTCGTTCATAGCGGCCGACATCGCCCTCCACCAGGCCGTGGCCGAAGCCAGCCACAACAAGCTGCTCGCCGAGCTGTACGCCGAACTCGCCGACTCCCTGCGCGAGACCGTGCGGGCCGGGCTCGGCCCGAACCTCGCCGAGGAACCGCACATCGACCACTCGCGGGCCATCGAGGCGATCATCGCGGGCGACGCCGACCTCGCCGCCGCCGAGACCGCCGCCTACCTGCGGCTGCTCATCGACGATTGACTGACCGCAGCGGACGCGGACGCCTCACAGAGCGCCCGTGAGCCGCTTGGAAAGCCGTCTATGGGAGATAGAGTCGGTACTGCCGATCTCTAGTACGAAGGAGTCCCCCATGCGCCTGTCCGCCCGCGTCGACTACGCACTGCGGGCCGCCGTGGCCCTCGCCGGATACGGCGAGCGGTGGGTCTCCGCCGAGCAGATCGCCGAGGACCAGGGCATCCCCCGCAAGTTCCTCGAATCGATCCTGCTGCAACTGCGCCGCGGCGGCATCGCCACCTCCAAGCGCGGCTCCGAAGGCGGCCACCAGCTCGCCCGCCCCGGCGACAAGATCAGCCTCGCCGACGTCATCCGCGCCGTCGACGGCCCGCTCGTCGGCGTCCGAGGCGAACGCCCCGAACAGGTCCCCTACTCGGGCACCGCCACCGCGATGACCAACGTGTGGATCGCCCTGCGCGTCTCCGAGCGCAACATCCTCGAATCGGTCTCCCTCGCCGCCGTCGCGAACGACGACCTCCCCACCTCCGTCACCAAGCTCCTCGAAGACCCCGACGCCTGGGTCATCCGCGACTGACGTCGTTCTCGTCGAGGGTGCACACCTGGTCGGTGTCCCGGTCACGTGCCGACGCGACCGCGAAGCACTCGGCGAGGTCCAGCTCCAACGCGAATGGTCCGGGTCGCGAGTGCTGAACATCGCGAACAGCGCTGAAGTGTCAGCGACGATGATCACCGGCGATCAGCTCTCCGCTCGTAGGCCTCGTCCAGGATCCTTCTGCGCTCCTAGCGACCGATCGGCTTGAAACGCGCGCTCGGTCCTACGGTCATGCCTGAGCTTTGGCAGAATCGGCACGTGAAGTTTCCCGACTTGGGGGCCTGGTGGGACCGCGTGCTCCTAGGGGCCCGGAAACGGTCCAACCTGGTGGACCACTCCTGGCGCGCGGGCGAGCGTTACGGCGAGGTCCACGGCGGGCAGCTCGCCGCCGCGATCTCCTACTACGCGTTCTTCGCCGCGTTCTCCATGTCGCTCCTGGCATTGGCGATCTTCGGCTACATGCTCGACATCCCCGACATCTACCACTCCGTCGAGGCCTGGCTGGAGACGAACCTGCCCGTGATCGACATCGGGGTCCTCGAGAGCTCGCGCAAGTCGGTGACGATCTTCGCGGCCGTCGCCCTCATCGTCGCCGGGGTCGCCTGGGTTCAGTCGGTGCGGGCCGCGATCCGCACCATCTGGAGCCTCGACGCCCAGCCCGGCAACCCGTTCCTGCGCTGGGCCATCGACCTCGGGATCCTCGTCGGCGTCTCCACGCTGCTGCTCATCACCATCGGCGCGACCGCCGGCGCGGAATGGGTGCTCGCGGCCCTCGACCTCGACGACGCGACCGGGAACCTCGCCCTGGTGGTCCGCGGGGTCTCGGTCGTGGTGGGCCTCGTCGCCAACGCGCTGCTCGCGCTCGTGCTGCTCCAAGCGCTCCCCCGGGTCGTCATGCCGCTGCGGCGGGTCGTCTGGGCGGCTTTGGCCGTCTCGATCGGCATGGAGCTGCTCAAGACCCTCGGCCGCATCTACGTCCTGCACGTCTCCGACCGCCCCGCCTACCAGGCGGTGACCACCGCGGTGGGTCTCCTCGTCTTCCTCTACCTCTTCAACGTGATGCTGCTCCTGGCGGCCTCCTGGACCGCCACCTCCCTGCGCGGCAGGGCGATCGACCTCGCCGAGCGCGCGAAGATCCCCTACGAGACCGGCCGCCTCCACAAACCTCAGAACGACAAGTGACGGCCCGGGCGCATCGCGCCCGGGCCGTCGTTCATGCGGTCGCGGTCATGCGGTCGCGCAGACCTGGCCGTTCATGAGGAACATGCCCGGGTCGTTCGGGTCGCCCGTGCCTTGGAAGCCGATCTGCTTGGTGCTGCCCGGCTTCAAGGGGACGTTCCAGAAGGCCGGGTCGGCGGTCATGGCGTCGCCGTCGATGGCGATGGTGCCGCCCCAGTCGTATTTTACGGTGGCGACGCCGCCGGACTTCCAGACGAGGTCGAACTCCTCGATCGGGGCGTCCCCGGTGTTGGTCACCTTGATCTGGACGACGAAGCCGTCACCCCAGTCGGCGACGACGCGGTAGTCGATCGCGCAGGAGGCGGCCGCGTACGGCGCGGCGGCCGTGTCGCGGACCGGGCCGTACGTCACGGTCTCCCAGACGGGGGCCTCCATGTCGTACCCGAGGAAGAAGCTCGGCCACGGCGGCTGGTTGTACGACTCGTTCTGCCAGGCGATCGCCAGGCGGTACTGCGGGTCGTTCATCAGCGTCGGCAGGGTGTGCTCCGTGGCGATCGTGGTGGTGAACAGCCGCACGCCGTCGTTGGACTCCTTGCGGAGGATCACCTCCTCGCGCCAGTCGCCGAGCAGGTCCCCGGTCAGGACCGCGTTGCCCTTCGTGCCGTTGTTCGTCTGCACCCCTTCGGGAGTGAAGATCTCCTCCTGCTTACCGGTCTCGTAGTCCCATTCGGCGATGTACGGGTAGACCGGCACGTAGTCCGGCTCGTTGAACTCGTGGTCGAAGATCTCGCGGCCGAGGTCCCCGTCCCACCAGACCATCGAGTTCGCGGACGGGATGGTGTTCCCGATGAGCGTGCCGTCGGCGGCGGTCAGCCGGCCTTCGCGCGAGTTCCATGCTCCCGTGGTGCTCACGGCCCAGCACTCCGCTCCCGGGTAGTTCGGGTCGACGTCGCCGCACGCGCCGCGGCCGGTGTCACGGGTGCCCGGCATCGACCACAGCACCTCGTTGGTCTCCCCGTCGCGGAAGGAGGCGGCCACGTTGCCCGAGCAGCTCATGCACTCGTGGGGCATGAAGATCTCCAGGCCCGGGTTGCCCGGGTCGAAGTCCGAGACGTGCAGCGCGTCGCCGTGGCCCAGGCCCGACGAGTTCAGCGGGGTGCCGTCGTCGTTGATCGTCATCGAGCCGAACACGATCTCGTCGCGCTCGTCGCCGTCCACATCGGCGATCGACATCTGGTGGTTGCCCTGGCCCTGGTAGGCCGCGCCCCACTGCGAGGAGCGGAACTTCCACACCTGCGGCAGGTTGTCGCCGTCCCAGTTCCACGCGGTGATCTCGGTCTTGGCGTAGATGCCGCGGCTGGTGATGAGCGACGGGTGCACGCCGTCGAGGTAGGCCACGGAGGCCATCAGGCGGTCGCCGCGGTTGCCGTAGCAGTCGCCCCACGAGCACATGTCGCCGCGCTCGGGACCGAAGTCGGTGGTCTCCATCGCCGCGCCGGTCTGGCCGTTGAAGACGGTGAGGAATTCGGGGCCTTCGAGGATCCGGCCGCTGGTGTTGCGCCAGTCCTTGTCGGGGTCGCCGATCACGGTGCCCAGGCCGTCCACGGTGCCGTCGGCGGTCTTGAGGGCCACCTCGGCCTTGCCGTCGCTGTCGAGGTCGTAGGCGATGAGCGAGGTGTAGTGCGCGCCGGCCCGGATGTTCACGCCCAGGTCGATGCGCCACAGCAGCTCGCCGCTGAGCGTGTACGCGTCGACGTAGACGTTCCCGGTGTAGCCGTTGCTGGAGTTGTCCTTCGCGTTGGTCGGGTCCCACTTCTGGATGATCTCGTGGACGCCGTCGCCGTCGAGGTCCGCCACGGTGGCGTCGTTCGGCTGGTAGGTGTACTCGACGCCGTCGGGGGTCGTGCCGCCTTCGGGGCGCTGCATGTCGATGTCGATGTACTGGTCGCCCCAGACCGCGAAGGCCTTGGTGTAACCGGTCTCGACGCCTTCGGCGACCGTGGCGACCCAGTAGGTCGAGTTCGCGGTGCCGCCCTGGTCGGTGAGGTTGGTGAGCTGCGTCGGCTCGGGCGTGATGAGCCGGCCGTCGCGGTAGACGTTGAACGCCAGGCCTTCGGGGTCGAGCGCGAGGCTGCGCCAGGACAGGAAGTTCCCGCCCTCGACGCTCACCGCGACCGGCGCCCGGTCGAGGCTCTCGATCAGCTCGGCGCAGTCGGTGCACGGCTCGTCGGGGCCTTGGTCGCCGCCGCCGGGGACGTCGCCGATGCGGGTGAGCTCCAGGCCGTTGAGGTGCCCGGTCTGGCCCGAGATCGTGACGGTGAACTGGCCGTCCTCGACGGTGATGCCCTCGAAGTCCTTGGTGGCGATCGTCTTCGATCCGGCGTTGGCCGCGCCGTAGTCGATGCCCTCGAACTTCACGTTCGTCCGGGCCGAGCCCAAGTAATCGCCGACGAAGAGGCGCGCGGTGTACAGGCCGTCGGCGACGTCGACCGCGAAGTCGTACGAGCCGCCGAACCAGGCCACGAAGTCGCGGCCCACCGGGTCGGCGTCGCCGCCGCGGTCGCGGTCGATCGCGGTCGACATGTCGGTGGTGAAGCCGTAGCCGCGTTCGGCGGTGTAGGCGGTGCCGCGGTTGACCTCGGTGTATCCGGGGGCGACGGGCTGCGAGGCGGGGCCGAAGTCGTACTTGAACCCGGCGGTGGCGGTCGTCGCGGTGAGGGTGGACGACTTGTCGCCCTCGCCCTTGCCGTTGACACCCGCGACGGCGAACTCGTAGGTCGTGTCCTCGGCGAGGCCGGAGACGCGGCCGACGCCCACGGTGGCGGTGGAGCCGAGGCGCCAGTCGCCGCCGGGCTCGCGCACGAAGACGCGGTAGATGTCGGCGTCGTCGGTGGTGTCCCAGTTGAGGGTCACGCTCGCGTTCGCGACGGTGGCCGCCTTGAGGCCGGTGGGCGCGGCGGGGACGTTCGCGGGAGGCGCGACGTCGACCACGTGCTCGGAGAGCGGCAGGCCGAGGGTGGCGGTCTCCTCGGCGACCAGGCGGGCCATCTGGATGGCGCCGTACTCCTGGAAGTGCGTGTCGTCGGCGGTGCCGCCCGGCCGGTTCGGGTAGACCCCGGCCGGGACGTGCAGGAACACCGACTTCGCTTCTTCGGGGCCGATCTCGTTGAGGTAGGCGCGCGAGGAAGCGGAGAGGTCGACCATGGCGACGCCGGTCTCCTCGTGGAGCTCGTAGACCTTGTTCACGTAGTCGCCGAAGGACACGTTGAACTCGCCGGTCTCGGCGTTGAAGCTGCGGCGCGAGACGGGGGTGACGAGCACCGGGATGGCGCCCTTCTCGATCGCGCCCGCGATGTAGTGGTCGCGCAGGTACATCTTGTAGTCGTCGGGCGGGGTGTACCGCTCGGGGACCGAGGCGGTGGCGTCGTTGTGCCCGAACTGGACGAACAGGTAGTCGCCCGGCTGGATCTCGTTCAGGATCGCGTCGAGGCGGCCCTGCTCGACGAAGGAGCGCGAGGAGCGCCCGCCGATCGCGTGGTTGGCGACGGTGACGTTCTCGTCGAAGTAGCGGTCGATCACCTGGCCCCACCCGGCCTGCGGCTCCCAGTAGGGGTCGTAGGTCTGGACGGTGGAGTCGGAGGCGAGGTAGACGGTGATCCCGTCGTCCTGGGCTTGGGAGGGTGCGCCCGCGGTGAGGACGCCCGCGAGCGCAGTGGCTCCGGCGGCGACGACCGCGAGGGCGCGCCGCCATCGGGGTGGAGGAGGAGTCATGTTCACTTCCGTGGTGAGGAGGGGGCTCGCCGGACATTTGGGACTGAATCGTTTCAATCTCAAGGACGGCTGCCGGGCAAGCGATTTCTTGAAGGGGACGGTACCGAGTGGATTCCGGAAAGTCAATACATGTCGATGTCTTAGAGCAAGGCCGGCGCGGGGGCCCCCCCCGGGGGGGCCCCCCCCCCCCGGGGGGGCCCCGAGCCCCCCCCCCGGCGCCCGGGCGCCCCCG
>NZ_JAERMK010000015.1:26068-31830 GCF_016918015.1 Glycomyces sp. YM15 | reverse complement strand
CTGGCCCCAACACACATCTAATCTTCCCGCGCCCCCCCCCCCCCCGCGCCCCCCCCCCCCCCCCCCCCCCCCCCCCCCCGCCGCATGGTCATCGCACGTGCCCCGCGATCGGCAGCGGGAGCGCCCTGGTGCCCTCGGCGACCAGGCGCGCCATCTGGTTCGCGCCGTTGTCCTGGAAGTGGGTCGAGTCGGCGAGGCCGTCCGGGTAGTTCGGGTACTGCCCGGCCCGCAGGTGCATGAAGACCTCCCAGCGGGCCCGGTCGTAGCCGATCGAGTTGAGGTAGGTGCGCGAGCGCGCCCCGAGGTCGATCAGGGCCACGCCGGTCTCGTTCACGAGTTCGTGGACCTTGGCGGCGTACGTCGGGAACGACTCGTTGAACCGGCCGGTCGACGAGTTGTAGTCGAGGCGGTTGACCGGCGTGAGCAGCACCGGGGTCGCGCCCCTGGCGGTCGCTCCGGCCATGTAGTGGTCGCGCAGGTACATCTTGTAGTCCGCGGGCGAGGTGTAGCGCTCGGGGTTGCCCGTACTGGCGTCATTGTGTCCGAACTGGACGAACAGGTAGTCGCCGGGCCGGATCGCGTCGAGGATCGTGGTCAGGCGGCCCTGCTCGATGAACGAGCGCGAGGAGCGCCCGCCGATGGCGTGGTTGGCGATCGTCGTGTTCGCGTCGAAGTACGCGCTGAGCTTCTGGCCCCAGCCGCTCATCGGATAGCGATCGGAGTTGTAGTTCTGGGCGGTGGAGTCCGAGGCGATGTAGATCGTCGGGTCGCCCTCTGGCGCGGTGCCGACCGGGAGGGCCCTGAACTGCTGATTCGTCCCGCCGTTCGAGTCGTACTGCGAGATGCGCGAGCCCGGGGAGGTCGAACGCTCCCAGACGTCGAGGGCCTTGCCGGAGTTGCGGTTCACGAACCGCAGGTAGGTGCCGTCGTCGAGGATCTGCCAGTGCTGGTTGACGCCGCCGTTGTCGGCCCATTGGACGATGTCGGCGCCGTTGTCCCTGGACTTGGCGTAGACGTCGAGCACCAGGTTCGAGTGGCGCGCCTGGATCTTGTAGTAGCCGCCGCCGGCGTCGACGAAGCGGAACTGCTGGTGGGTCGCGTCGGTGCGGGTCTGCTGCAGGAGCCTGGCCCCGTTGGCGGTCGACGCGGAGAGGTCGAAGACGAGTCCGGAGTGGCGGGACTGCAGGACGTACCAGGTGCCGGGGGTGAACGCGGCGTTCGCGGCGCCCGCGCCGAGGAACCCGCCCGCGGCGGCCCCGGCGCCGATTCCGGCGAGGAGGCCGAGGTTGCGGCGGGAGAGTTTGGCGCTGAACGGATTGCCGTGTGCGTTGGTCATGTGCGCTCCAGTGCTGGAAGGTCGAGGCCGCGGCGCGAGGTGACGCCGCGGCCCGGTGAGGAGGGTCCGGTCGGTCGGGAGTGTGCAGGATTCTTTGCTGAAACGATTCAAAGCAGCGGCGGATCGGTCGGATGCGTTTCCTCGGGCGTTGCCGGGGGTGCACGAGGGATCTATATACTCACAATCCTCGATTTGCTTGGCGGGAATCATAACGCGCAGCGGGTTTTCGCCACAAGTGGCCCGAGCAGGGCCGTCGGGTGAGCGGTCGGCGCAGCCCGATGAGCGGTCGGATCCGCCGGTCGAGCGGTCAGTCGGGCAGGAGCGGCGCCAGCCGCTCGGCGGCCGCGCCGAGGTCCATGCCCTGGGCCGCGACCCAGTCGTCGTCGAAGTAGGTGCCGCCGTACCGCTGCCCCGAGTCGCACAGCAGCGTCACGATGCTGCCGTCTCGCCCGGCCTCGCGCATCTCCGCGATGATCGACAGCGCCGCGACGAGATTGGTGCCCGTCGAACCGCCCAGTCGCCGCCCCAGCCGCTCGGACGCCCAGCGCACGCATGCGATCGACTCGGCGTCGTCCACCTTCACCATGCGGTCCACCAGGTCGGGGATGAACGACGGCTCGACTCTCGGCCGCCCGATCCCCTCGATGCGCGAGCCGCGCTCGGCGGCCGCGTCCGGATCGCCCTCGAGCCACCCGTCGAAGAACGCCGAATGTTCGGGGTCGACCACGCACAGGTTCGTCTCGTGCTTGCGGAACCGCACGTACCGCCCGATGGTCGCCGAGGTCCCGCCGGTCCCCGCGCCGACCACGATCCAGGTCGGCACCGGGTGGCGCTCCAGCCGCATCTGCTCGAACACGCTCTCGGCGATGTTGTTGTTCCCGCGCCAGTCCGTGGCGCGCTCGGCGTACGTGAACTGGTCCATGAAGTGCCCGCCGGTCTCGGCGGCGAGCCGTTCGGCCTCGGCGCACACTGCTCCGGCCTCGGCCACCAGGTGCGCCCTGCCGCCGTAGGACTCGATGAGCGCGATCTTCGAGGCGCTCGTCGACTGCGGCATCACGGCCGTGAACGGCAGCCCGAGCATCCGCGCGAAGTAGGCCTCGCTCACCGCGGTCGAACCGCTCGAGGCCTCGATCACCGGCGTGCCCTCGTCGATCCAGCCGTTGCAGATCGCGTACAGGAACAGCGAGCGCGCGAGCCGGTGCTTGAGCGAGCCGGTCGGATGCGTCGACTCGTCCTTGAGGTAGAGGTCGACCCCCCAGTCGCTCGGCAGCGGGAACGGCAGCAGGTGCGTATCGGCCGAGCGGTTGGCGTCGGCCTCCACTGTGGTGATGGCCCAGTCGGTCCAGAGCCGCGGCCTGGCCCGGTCGACGGAGCGCATTCAGTCGGCCTGCTCGAACGGGACGGGCTGCGGCCGGTCCTCCCATTTGGTCGAGAGGGTGATGGTGGTGCGCGTCTGGGCCACACCGGGAATCGCGCCCACGCGATGGATGAGCCGTTCGAGGTCGCCCATCTTGGGCACCCGCACCTTGAGTTGATAGCACTCGACGCCGGCGAGGAAATAACACGATTCGATCTGCGGAATGGCGCGGAGGCGTTCGCAGATGTCGTGATGGTCGGCGGCGTTGTCGGGGATGATGCCGATGAGCGCGGTGATGCCGAGCCCGATGGCCTCGGCATCGATCACGGCCGTGTAGCCGGTGATGATGCCGCTCTTCTCGAGCTTGGTGACGCGGTCCTGCACGGAGGGCGCGGTGAGACCGACCCGCCGCGCCAGTTCTGCGTAGGAGGTCCGCCCGTCGGTGCGCAAGAGGTTCACTAGGGTCTGGTCGATCTCGTCCACTTGTCGAGGATAACCAGAGTTGCCACTTGCGCCCTCTGCCTACCTCATACCCGCGTACTCCTAGAGCGTCAGATTCAGCTCAGAGCGCTGTTGACGTGCGCGTGGTACTTTCAGGCAAAACCTACCAGCCGAAAGTATGTCCAAGAACTCATGGCAGGTTTGACTGAATAGTGGTGTAATGGGTTTAACGCACGAAGTGAGTCTTCATCACGGGGAGGAAGAAATCATGGAGACCGAGGACCGCCTACTCACACCTGGCGAAGTGGCCACGCTGTTCCGTGTCGATCCCAAGACCGTGACGCGCTGGGCCGCCGCTGGCCGGATCGGGAGCATACGCACCCCGGGCGGTCACCGTCGGTTCCGCGAGTCGGAAGTCCGGGCACTGCTCGAAGGCGACGCGGGAGCCCAGACCACTTTTGAGACCGGGAACGCCCAGTAGCCAGCCCAGACGTACCGCGCGGGCGCCACAGCGGCCGCGAATCCGCGAACTGAACGAACCGTCCGGCACAGGCCGGTCCCGCGCAGCGCCCCACGTCCGCACACGGCCGAGGAAGGACGCGCCCGGTACCGGCTTTTCGCATGCTCGGGACCGAAATGCCACGGATCGACGCAACCCGCGCCGCCGCCTGCGATCGCAGGCGGCGGCGCGGGCTTTGCGGGGCCGGGCCGACCTCGAATCCAAAATGGAGATATTTTATTCCATTAAGGGCATTTATTCACTTTTTGAAGTCGATCAAATACCCTGAGTCGCTACACTTGCCACTAATGGGAAATTTCTGGATTCTCCGGGATCAAGGCCCTTGACATCACAGTTAGACATAGGCACACTTCGATGTGAAGTTTGGGAGCGCTTCCGTGTCCACCCGGTACCCGCGGAGCCGCTCCCGGAAGAGCAGCTGATCTGCGAGCGCGGCGAGGCCGCGCCCGCCGGCTGCCGTCAAGCCCGACTGTCAATCGAGGGAAGGCACATGACACTCAGTCGAAGGAAACGGCGCCTAGGAGCGCTCGCGGCGGCCGCGATCGCCGCCACCGTCAGCACCGTGGCGCTGACCAGCGCCGGAGCCCAGGAGCAGGCGGACTCGGACGCCGACATCGCCCAGGCGAAGGTCGACAACCCCTACGAGGGCGCCCAGGTCTACATCAACCCGCAGTGGTCCGCGAACGCCGCGGCCGAGCCCGGCGGTGAGGCCATCGCCGACCAGCCCACCGGCGTGTGGCTCGACCAGATCAGCGCCATCGAGGGCAACGGCTCCCCCACCACCGGATCCATGGGTCTCAAGGACCACCTGGACGAGGCGGTGGCGCAGGGCGCGGACGTCATCCAGATCGTCATCTACAACCTGCCCGGCCGCGACTGCGCCGCCCTCGCCTCCAACGGCGAGCTGGGCGCCGACGAGATCGACCGCTACAAGAGCGAGTACATCGACCCGATCGTCGCGATCCAGAGCGACCCGGCCTACGCCGACCTGCGGATCGTCAACGTCATCGAGATCGACTCGCTGCCGAACCTCGTCACCAACGTCTCGCCGCGGGAGACCGCGACCGCCAACTGCGACACGATGAAGAACAACGGCAACTACGTCGACGGCGTCTCGTACGCGACGGCGGAGCTCGGCGCGCTGCCGAACACGTACCAGTACCTGGACGCGGGCCACCACGGCTGGATCGGCTGGGGCGACACGAACCCGCAGTACGACAACTTCCACGCCTCGGCGGCCCTGTTCGGCTCGCTCATCGGCGAGAACGGGATGAGCGCCGACCACGTGAACGGCTTCATCACGAACACCGCGAACTACTCGGCGCTGGAGGAGCCCTACTGGGAGGTCGACCAGAACGTGGGCGGCCAGGCCATCAACCAGAACCCCGATGTGAAGTGGGTGGACTGGAACGACTTCAACGGCGAGATCGACTTCTCGACGGCGTTCCGCGACGAGCTCGTCGCGAACGGCTTCAATGAGGGCATCGGCATGCTCATCGACACCAGCCGCAACGGCTGGGGCGGCCCGGACCGGCCCACCGCCGCGTCCACTTCGACCGACCCGGTGACCTTCGTGGACGAATCGCGGATCGACAGGCGCTTCCAGAAGGGCAACTGGTGCAACCAGGCCGGTGCGGGTCTCGGCGAGCGGCCGCAGGTCGCGCCCGAGCCGGGCATCGACGCCTACGTGTGGATCAAGCCCCCGGGGGAGTCCGACGGCGCTTCGGAGCCGATCGACAACGACGAGGGCAAGGGCTTCGACGAGATGTGCGACCCGGCTTACGAGGGCAACATCCGCAACGGGTTCAACATGAGCGGGGCCCGCGGCGAGATGCCGATCTCGGGCCACTGGTCGAGCGAGCAGTTCGCGGAGCTGCTTGCGAACGCCTACCCGCCGGTGAACTAGCGGCCACGGCGGCTCGGCGAACCGAACGGCACAACGCCGAGCCGCGGGCCGCCCCAGGCGGCACGCCGGTGCACGAGCCGCACTGGATAGGGCAGGGAGAGGGCGAACCGGCACTTCGCCCGCATGAAGACGGCGGGGGCCCCCGCGGGGCGGGCCCCCCCCGCGTGGGGGGCCCGGGGGGGGGCAGCCCCCGCCCGCGCGC
>NZ_JAERMK010000015.1:0-26058 GCF_016918015.1 Glycomyces sp. YM15 | reverse complement strand
GTCTCGGGGTGGTTCGGGCCCCCCCCCCCCCGCCCCCGTTGTCGGGGGGGGGCCCCCCGCCCCGCCCCCCCCCGCCGGCGTTCGTGGAACGGGAGCGGTCCTGCCGCTGCCTGCGCGACGGGCATTCGCGGGCGCCCCGCCGCAACGGCGCCCGCGGCGCGCGACAGGTTCGCGGCCCGAAGGTTCCTAACGGTCCCGTCCGGTTTCTGCGGGAGCGTTTTCACTGATTCAAGCGCTTGCCAATCTCCCGGGGACCTTCGAAAGCGTTGGCCAAATGAGACTCAGGAGCGAATTTTCCTGGTGTACCTCTTGACAGTCCATCAATATATCGGAGATTATCAATGCACATCTTGGGAGCGCTTCCCTGGATGGGCACCCGTCCGGGCCGTCTCGCGCGGCCAATCAACCCCGAAGGACATCGACACATGCACGTATCTCGAAGGAGAAGGAGACTCGCGCTCACGAGCGTCGCCGTGGGCGCGCTCGCGGCGACCGGTCTGACCTTCGCGTCGGCGAACCAGGCACTCGCCGAAGAAGGCTGCGAAGTCGACTACAACATCGTCAGCACGTGGGGCGGCGGCTTCCAGGCCAACGTCGTCATCACCGCCGACGAAGCGATCAACGGCTGGGAGGTGAAGTGGGACTTCCCGGCGGGGACCACCGTCTCCAGCGCGTGGAACGTCGACTGGTCCCAGAGCGGCACCGGCTTCACCGGCAACGACGTCGGCTGGAACGCCAGCATCGGCTCCGGTCAGAGCCGCGAGGTCTTCGGCTTCATCGGGAACGGCTCCTCTGCGACTCCGAGCCAGTTCACGGTGAACGGCGACGTCTGCAACGGACCCACCTCGCCCACCACGCCCCCGACCGACGACCCGACCGACGACCCCACTGACGACCCGACCGGGAACCCGGGCGGCGGCGACAAGGTCGACAACCCGTACCGGGGCGCGCAGGTCTACGTCAACCCGCTCTGGTCCGCGCTGGCCGCGGGCGAGCCCGGCGGCGACGCGATCGCGAACCAGCCCACCGGCGTGTGGCTCGACCGCACCTCCGCGATCTACGGCAACAACTCCCCGACCACCGGCTCGATGGGCCTTGAGGACCACCTGGACGAGGCGGTGGCGCAGGGCGCGGACGTCATCCAGATCGTCATCTACAACCTGCCGGGCCGCGACTGCGCCGCCCTCGCCTCCAACGGCGAGCTGGGCCAGACCGAGATCGGCAAGTACAAGACCGAGTACATCGACCCGATCGTCGAGATCCAGAGCCAGGCCAAGTACGCCGACCTCAAGATCGTCAACGTCATCGAGATCGACTCGCTGCCGAACCTCGTCACCAACGTGACGCCGCGGGAGACCGCGGTCGCCAACTGCGACACGATGAAGAACAACGGCAACTACGTCGACGGGGTCTCGTACGCGACGGCGGAGCTCGGCGCCCTGCCGAACACCTACAACTACATCGACGCCGGCCACCACGGCTGGATCGGCTGGGGCGACACGAACCCGCAGTACGACAACTTCTTCGCCGCGGCCGAGCTGTTCGGCTCGCTCATCGGCGAGAACGGCATGACCGCCGATGACGTGCACGGCTTCATCTCCAACACCGCGAACTACTCGGCGCTGGAGGAGCCCTACTGGGAGGTCGACCAGAACGTCGGCGGCCAGGCCATCAACCAGAACCCGAACGTCAAGTGGGTCGACTGGAACGACTTCAACAACGAGAAGGACTTCACCGAGGCCTTCCGCCTGGAGTTGATCGAGAACGGCTTCAACGAGGGCATCGGCATGCTGATCGACACCAGCCGCAACGGCTGGGGCGGCGACTACCGGCCCACCGGCCCGTCGACCTCCAGCGACCCGATCACCTTCGTGGACGAGTCCCGGATCGACCAGCGCTTCCAGAAGGGCAACTGGTGCAACCAGGCCGGTGCCGGTCTCGGCGAGCGGCCGCAGGCCGACCCCGAGCCCTGGATCGACGCCTACGTGTGGATCAAGCCCCCGGGCGAGTCCGACGGTTCCTCTGAGTTCATCGACAACGACGAGGGCAAGGGCTTCGACGAGATGTGCGACCCCGACTACCAGGGCAACATCCGCAACGGCAACAACCCTTCGGGCGCACGCGACAACATGCCGGTCTCGGGCCACTGGTCCTCCGAGCAGTTCGCGGAGCTCTTGGAGAACGCCTACCCGCCGGTCAACTGATCGGCTTAGGGCCTCCGCGAACCAAGCTCAGCGCGGAGCTCCTGCCGCCGAAGGCGGCACGCCGGTCGACCAGGACAGGCGAGCGAAACGGGCCCGGTTCACCGGGAGGCGGTGAGCCGGGCCCCCTAGACCAGATCCTCGGTTCCTTCCGGTGACCGGGCCCCGCGGGACGGCGGGGCCCGGTCGCATCTGGTCGGGGAACGGACGCGGCCTTCGCGATCGGCGGATCGTGAAGGCCGCGAGGCGTTTGCGTACCAGTGGTCGGCGCTAACCGGCCGCCGGCGTGGGGCCGAGCCCACGGACGAGGACGTCGACGATCTGCTCGACGGTGTCGGGCCCCTGCAGGTTCGAGTACTGGCCGTACACGTAGATCGTGAGCATCGGGCTGACGATCATCGCGACGGCCAGGTGCAGGTCCAGGTCGGGCCGGACCTGGCCGCGTTCCGCCCAGTACGCGAGCGTGTCGCGCACGAACTTGCGCCGCCGTTCGACGAGCCGGTCGTGGTGGCGCACGTACTCGGGGTCCTTCATGGCGAGCATCATGCACTTGACCACTTTCGTGTCGCGCGCGCCGAACGAGCGGGTCATGCTGTGGCCCATGTGGATCAGGTCGTCCCGCAGGGAGGTGCGGGGCATCGAGTCCGGCAGCGGGGCCTTGATGCTCTCGATCGCCGCGGCGATGAGCTCCTCTTTGGAGGACCAGCGCCGGTAGATGGAGGCCTTGGAGACGCCGGAGAGCTCCGCGACCCCTTCGACGCTGACATCGGAGATGTTCTCGTGCTCGGCGATGAGGTCGAGGGTGGCTTCCAGGATGGCCTGGCTGACGGCTTCGCTGCGGGGCCGGCCCTTGGCGGGGGTCGGCGCGGCGCCGCCGCCCGGACCGCCGTGGTCGGCGCCGCCGGGGGCGGCTCCGGCTTCGGCGGCATGGTCCGGGACGGTCGGCGTCTCGCTCGGCTCGGCAGGCATGGCCCGATTCTCCCTCAGGCCTCGGCCAGGGCGGGCTCGGCGGCCTGTTCCGGGGTCTCGGTCTCACGGCGCTGCCTGCCGGGGAAGAACAGGGCGATGATGATGAGTCCGACGACGGCCACGGCGATCGCGGCGAACGCGGTGGTGTGCAGCGCGTCGATGAACGAGGCGTCGGCCGCGCCCTGGACGGCGCCGGCCGCCTCGGCCGGGACGGCGCCGCCTTCGAGTGCGCTGTACGTGGCCGCGTAGGACTCGCGGGCGGCGTCGTCCAGCTGCGGGGCGGCGTCGCCCATCAGCGACTGGTAGGCCTGGGCCATGACGGTGCCGAGCACGGCCACGCCGAGCGCGCCGCCGACCTGGCGCAGGGTGTTGGCCAGTGCCGAACCGACGCCGGCCTTCTCTCTGGGGACCGCGGACATGAGCGTGTTCATCGCGGGCGGCATGAGGTTGGCCATGCCGGCGCCGGTGATGAGGAACAGGACGATGACGACCCAGACCGGGGTGTCGGCCTCGAAGACCAGGGCGGTGACCGTGAAGTTGGTGATCACCAGGAGCATCGCGACGATGCCGACGGTCTTGGCGCCGAGCTTCTGGACGAGCGTGTTCGACAGCGGGGCGAACACCAGCATCGAGGCGCCGAACGGCAGGAACAGCAGACCGGTCTCCAGCGGCGTGTAGCCCTTGAGCAGTTGGAGGTAGAAGGTCATGAAGAACATCAGGCCCATCATCCCGAAGAAGGTCAGGGTGATGATGGCCGAGGACGCCGAGAAGCGGGTGTTCTTGAACAGCTTCATGTCGAGCGAGGCGTGCGGGATGCGCTTCTCCCACAGGACGAACGCGACGAGGACGAGCACGCCGAGCGCGATGGTGCCCCAGACCTCGATGCCGGCCCACGAACCGGCGTCGCCGGCTTCGATGATGCCGTAGGTGAGGCTGACGAGGCCGATCATGGACAGGGCCATACCGACGAAGTCGGCCTTGGCCTGGCTGCCCTTGGACTCGGGGGCGAGGATCGCGACCGCGATGATGCCGAAGACGACGATCGGCACGTTGATGAGGAAGACCGAGCCCCACCAGAAGTGCTCGAGCAGGGAGCCGCCGACGATGGGGCCGATCGCGCCGCCGATGCCGACCGCGCCGGTCCAGATGCCGAGCGCCTTCGGGAACTCCTTGGCGGAGAAGATGTTGCGCAGGAGCGAGAGCGTCGAGGGCATCATGATCGCCGCGCCGGCGCCCATGAGGGCGCGGTACCAGATGAGCTGGTCGGGCGTGGTGGAGTAGGCGGACAGCAGCGAGGCGATGCCGAAGACGACGAGGCCCGCGAGGAGCATCCGCTTGCGGCCGATGCGGTCGCCGATGATGCCGGAGGCGAACAGGAGGCCCGCGAAGACGAGCGTGTAGGAGTTGATCATCCAGGCCAGGTCGCTCTGGCTCGCGTTGACGCCTTCAGGCGCGGGCGCGGCCAGGGTCTTCATGGCGACGTTCAGGACGGTGTTGTCGAGGACGACGACGATGAGGCTGATGACCAGGACGCCGAGGATGGCCCACCGGCGCGGGTGGCCTTGGTCCTCGACCTCCGCAGGGGTCGGTTCGGAACGGGTGTCGCTCACAGGGTTTCCGTTTCTGTGCAGTGCTTCGGGAGTGCATCTGAATGATGTGGGCCGCGGCGCCGACCGCGGCTGAAGCGCGAGGCGGGCGGTGTTCCGGCCCGGGGCGCGCTGGTGTTCGACTGCTGTGTTTCCGACCCGGGGTTGTCGGTCCCCGGTCGTATGGTGGTGTTGCGTCGATCCTACGCCTATACGAAACGATACGGTACCGTATCGTAATTTAGTTCACAAGTGCGGGTCCGCGACCGTCGCCGATGCGCCGCACGGCCGAGCGCCCCGGCAGTGAGTTTCCACAGCCCCGCGCCTCACACCACTGGGACGAAGCGGAGCCCGGGAATGTGACACCGGCCGGGTGGTTGAATGACTCCGTGGCACCCAAGTTCCCGTACGCAGACCTGCAGGCGTTCCTGGCCGCCCTCGAAGCCGACGGCGACCTCAAGCGCATCACCGCCGAGGTCGACCCGCACCTCGAGATCTCCGAGATCACCCAGCGGGTGATCCGCGCGGGCGGCCCCGCGCTGCTCTTCGAGAACCCGGCAGGGAGCGACATCCCCGTCGCGATCAACCTCTTCGGCACCGAGGAGCGCATGGCCAAGGCCCTCGGCGTGGACTCGCTGGGCGAGATCGGCGACCGCATCGGCGCCCTCGCCAAACCCGAGCTGCCCGTCGGCTGGGCCGGGATCCGCGACGGCCTCGGCAAGCTCCTGCAGCTGAAGTCCGTGCCGCCCAAGAAGATCCGCAAGGCCCCGTGCCAGGAAGTGGTCTTCACCGGCGACGACGTCGACCTCAACATGCTGCCCGGCCTGCAGGTCTGGCCCGGCGACGGCGGCGTCTTCCACAACTTCGGGCTCACCCACACCAAGCACCCCGAGACCGGCAAGCGCAACGTCGGCCTCTACCGGCTCCAGCAGCACGACGAGCGCTCGATCGGCCTCCACTGGCAGATCCACAAGAACTCGACCTCCCACTACGCCGAGGCCGAGAAGCGCGGCGAGCGCCTGCCCGTGGCGATCGCCATCGGCCCCGACCCGGTGATGGCCTACGCCGCCACCGCCCCGCTCCCCCCGGACATCGACGAGTACCTGTTCGCGGGGTTCCTGCGCGGCGAACGCGTCGAGATGGTCGACTGCCTGACCGTGCCGCTCCAGGTCCCGGCGAACTCGCAGATCGTCCTCGAAGGCTGGGCCGAGCCCGGCGAGCGCCTCCCCGAGGGGCCGTTCGGCGACCACACCGGGTTCTACACCCCGGTGGAGCCGTTCCCGGTCATGCGCATCCAGGCGATGACCATGCGCCAGAAGCCGATCTACCACACCATCGTCACGTCGGCCCCGCCCCAGGAGGACCACGGCCTCGGCAAGGCGACCGAACGGATCTTCCTGCCGCTCATCAAGATCATGGTCCCGGAGATCATCGACTACGACATGCCCGCCGCCGGGGTCTTCCACAACTGCGTCATCGTCTCGATCGACAAGAAGTACCCGAAGCAGGCGCAGAAGGTCATGAGCGCGATCTGGGGCCTCCAGCAGATGAGCCACACCAAGCTCATCGTCGTCGTCGACGCCGACTGCGATGTGCACGACTACCGCGAAGTCGCCTGGCGTGCACTGGGCAATGTGGACTACTCGCGGGACCTGCTCCTCACCGAGGGCCCCGTGGACCACCTCGACCACGCCTCCTATCAACAGTTCTGGGGCGGCAAGGCCGGGATCGACGCCACCGCGAAATGGCCCGAGGAGGGCTACACCCGCGGCTGGCCCGAGGCCATGCGCATGAGCTCGGCCGTCACCGCGGCCGTCGACCGCCGCTGGAAGGAGTACGGACTTGACTAGGCCCGCGTTCCTCGCCCCGCCCTCCCGCCCCCCGCGACCGCGAGACTCGAACTCGCCGAGCCTGACGGCTCGCCCCTCACTGGAGTGAACGCTGTGGCCATCGATGCCCCGAAGCCCAACCACGTCAAGGACTTCCTGAAGCTCGTCGCGTTCGAGCACTCGGTGTTCGCCCTGCCCTTCGCGTACCTCTCGACGCTCACCGTCATGGCGCTGGAAGATACCTTCTCCTGGCGGGTCCTGGTCCTCGTGACCGTGGCGATGGTCAGCGCCCGCACCCTCGCCATGGCCGCCAACCGGATCATCGACCGGAAGATCGACGCGCTCAACCCGCGCACCGCGAAGCGGGAGCTGGTGACCGGCAAGGTCAGCCTGAAGACGGCG
This sequence comes from Glycomyces sp. YM15, assembly GCF_016918015.1. Classification (GTDB taxonomy): domain Bacteria; phylum Actinomycetota; class Actinomycetes; order Mycobacteriales; family Micromonosporaceae; genus Glycomyces. Next base: position 19,071 of record NZ_JAERMK010000015.1, on the reverse strand, counting down.
TACGTCGGCTGCGTGGTGAGCCTCGTGGCCCTCCTGGTCTCGGCCGGACTGCTCAATCCGCTCTGCCTGTGGCTCAGCCCCCTGGCCGTGGCCCCGCTGATCGTCTACCCGTACGCGAAGCGCTTCACGAACTACCCGCACGCGATCCTCGGCCTCGCCCAGATGGTCGCGCCGGTCGGCGCGTGGCTCGCCGTGACCGGCGGCTTCGAGGGCTCGGCCCCCGCTATCGTTCTCGGTGCGGCCGTGGGCCTCTGGATCGGCGGGTTCGACCTCATCTACGCCTGCCAGGACATCGAGATCGACCGCGAGATCGGCGTCCGCTCGACCCCGGCCAGGTGGGGTGTGAAAGCGGCTCTGCACGCCTCCACGGCGACCCACGTGCTCGCCTGGGCGGCTTTCGCCTGGTTCGGCGCGCTGACCGGCTTCGGCTGGCTCTACTGGATCGGTCTCGCGGTCGTCGCGGTCGCGCTGGCCTACGAGCACACGGTGGTGAAGCCGAACGACCTCTCCAAGGTCAACCGGGCGTTCTTCACCGCGAACGGCTTCGTGGCGGTCGCCCTCTTCGCCTTCGCCCTGGCGGACCTGCTCCTGCGCTGAGCTCGAGTGTTTTCATGCGGACCGCCTTGTCGCGGCTGACCCGCATGGACCTGCACCACTTGACCAGGCTCGCACGGGTGCGGCAACTGCTGGCGAAGAAGCACGACATGTCCGGCACGGCGCTGGCGTGCTTCAGCGCGACCGGGTTCAGTGCGGACCTGGAGGCGGCCGCTTCGAGAGACGACCGCATCCACCTCGTCAGTCTCGACGATCTCCCCCCGTTGGCGGAGCCGCCAGGGACCGCGAACGTGCATGGGGCGGATATCAGGGTGCGGGTGAGCCGGCCCGGGTCCGCTCGAGGTTCAGGCCGATTCCTTCGTGTGGGCGAGTGCCGAGGGGGTCCGGCGGCCGACGATGGCGGGGGCCTCTTGGACCAGGCTGTCGTCGGTGACGGCCTCGACCATGAAGAGCGCGAAGTCGGTCCGCCGGGTCATGTTGCTTTCCAGGACGGGGTCGCCCACGTGGCGGGCCCACACGGGCAGGCCCTCGCTCGGACCCTCTTCGAGGTCCGAGCCGCGCACGACCGTCCAGCGGGTGTCGCTGCTGAAGATGAGGTCGGTGGCGCGGTACTGGTCGTCGACGTCGACGAGGCGGAGGTATCGGAAGAGCTTCGCCACGACGAGCGCGGCCTTGATCTTCCAGGAGTAGACGTCCTTGCCGTCGCGGGTGATGTGCCATCCGCACGAGAAGACCAGGCGCGCACCGGGTTTCGCGTAGTCCAGTACCGCTCGCGCGGTGCCGGAGGAGTAGTCGTGCACGCCCCAGGGGACGAGCACGGCGAGCACCGCATCGCAGCCTTCGACGGCCTTCGCGATGACCTCGCGGTCGTTCGTGTCGCCGCCAATGACGGTGATCCGGTCGGCGTAGTCGGCGAGTTTGGGGACGCTCTTCTCGCGGCAGACGCCCACGACCTCGTAGCCGCGGTCGAGCGCGTGCCGGACCATGTAGCGGCCCAGCTTCCCTGACGCGCCGACGATGCACATCCGCTTGCCCACGCCGGACTGCGGGACGATCGGGTTCGACGGTTCCATGTTTTGCTCCTCGTTCGAAGGGTGCTTCTACCTTTACACTGTACAGGAAAACTGTACAGTGTAAAGTACCGGCGATGTCCCATCGACGAACAGGGGGCGACCCGTGACCACCGGACCGGCCGATCCGCCTTCGGCTCGCGGCACGCTCAGCAGGGAGAAGGTCGTGCGTACCGCCGTGGCGATGGCGGACGCCTCCGACGGCAAGGTGCCGAGCACCAGGAAGCTCGCCGAGCGGCTCGGCGTGCAGGCCATGGCGCTCTACCACCACTTCCGCAACAAGGACGCACTGCTCGACGGCATGGTCGACTTCGTCTTCGCGGAGGTCGAACTCCCGGCCGAGGGCGCCGACTGGAAAACGGCCATGCGGCGGCGCGCCGCCTCGATGCGCGAGGCGCTCCTGCGCCACCCGTGGGCGCTCGCGCTGATGGACTCGCGGGCGAACGCCGGCCCGGCGACACTGCGCCATCACAATGCGGTGATCGGCTGCCTGCGCGCCCAAGGTTTCACGGTTGCCGCTGCGGCGCACGCGTTCTCACTGCTCGATGCCTACATTTACGGCTTCGTGCTCCAGGAGCTGGCGCTGCCGTTCGACTCGCCCGGGGACCTCGAAACCGTCGCGGCCCCGCTCCTGGAACAAGCCGCCGCCGAAGGCTTCCCTCACCTCGCCGAACTGGCCGTCGAACACGCCCTCAAACCCGGATACGACTACGCCGACGAATTCTGGATCGGCCTCGGCCTGATCCTCGACGGCCTCGAGCAGCGGCGCAGCGCCTGGTCTTGAACCATCGACCACGACCCAAGGTGGCGGCGGGGCAGCTCGCGCGGTGGAGTCCGGGACGGTTTCGGGTTGTGGTTCAAGCGGTCAGCGACGGAGCGGTGAGGATCGGGTCGGGGGCGTGATGCCGTCGTGCGGGCTGGTTGCTGGTTGCGGTCAATGCGATCAGCGACTGGAGTGGCGGGATTAGGGTGCGTTGCCGTCGCTGAGGCCGGACTCGGGATCTTGGCAGGAGTTGGGGCCCTCGCCGCGATCGCGGCCCGGGCCGGATTCGGGACCCGGGCGGGACTTGGAATCCTGGCCGCGTTAGGGCCCCGGCGGCGGTTCGCGGCGCACTGGGGCCCTCACCGCGCTTGAGGCCCCGGCCGGAATCGAGCCTGCCCCTGCTGCTGCTATCGCTGTTGCGGAAGCGGTGCGCTCGTGCCGCTGACGGCGGCGGCCGGGTGGCGCCGTGGGCCCGGTGTCCGGGGCCAGGCGACGTTTCGGTCCGGCTTCAATCCGGCGGCGATGGTGTGGTGGGCGGTGGTCCGGGGTGTGTCGCCGGGGCGGGGCCGGTGGTCGCTTCCGGTCGGGCCGGGTGGGTTGGAGCCGGGCTGCGTGTCCGGGGCCGGGGTCGTCTCTGGAGCGAGGTGCAAACCGGCAGCGAGGGAAAGGTTAGCGTTGCTTCGGCGGTGGGTCGCCGGGGCGGGGCCGGTGGTCGCTGCTGGCCGGGCCGGGTGGGTCCGTCCGGATGCCGCAGCGGCGGGGCGGTCGGCGGCACGGGAGCCGTCAGCCGCCGAGTTCGGCTCGGTTGCGCTCATGTCCATGTCCATGTCCATGTCCATGTCTGTGTCCGTGTGCATGGTCGTGGTCCTCATGCGCCTGTCGCCTCCTTCCCGCTGCTCTACTTGCTTCCCTCGCTGGCCCTGCTGGCCCTGTTGACCTTGCTTCGGCTTCCGGTTCCGGCCCTTCGGCTTTCACCTGGCCGCGCGCCGTCCCTGCCGGGGGGCGGGTGCTGGTGCCTGCCGTCCCTGAGGGAGCGGTGCGGCCTCCCGGTGGATGCCGGTGGCGGGTTCGCCTCCCGAGGATCGCTTGCCGTTCCTCGGGGTCCGTCCTGCAGTCGCGCGGGCTTGCGGGCGCGGCGCTGCCGGGACGGGGTGGTGCTCGCCATGGACGTGCTTGCGGTGTCGCCGTACCGAGTCCTCTATTCGCTCGGTGTGGCCTCACCGCTGACGCTGACGGGTCGTGCTCGAATCGCGTATGCCGCCGTGTACGGCATCGCCTGCTGGTTGGGGTGATCCCAACTAGGATCGTCCACCCAGTCACGGCCCATCGGGGGCGCGGACAGCTGCGGGCGATGGCACGGGGGTGAGATCGGACGCCTCCAGTGGAGGAGGAGCACCCTGGCTTGCGGGGTCGTCGCCTCGAAACAAGTCGGTTTGTCGGATCGGCCAGAGGCTTGTCGTAGTCTGCTTACACCTACCCCGACACCTGTACCAGTTTCCTGTCCCTGTACGTACCTCAATTGTCCCTCATGCAGCCCCCGACTGTCATCACCCACAGGTGGAGAACCTCCTCATGTTCCGCTCAGAATCGCCTGGGCTACAAGCAGACTGGCTGCCGCTCCCCGCGCTCGGGCGTGTCACCGCCCGCCCCGCCCGCCCATCTGACCCGAGCTCCGGCAGCCTGCCTCACCCCGCCACGCGCCTTTTCGTCGCTGCCAGGTTTGAGCGCAACCCACTCCGCACCGGTAGGCCCTCTGTCAGGGCGGGAAGTCGTGTGGGAGGTAGGCCCGTCGGCGGCCGGTGCGGTTCGCGTTCAGGACCGCGTCCACGATGCGGCGAAGCTCGTGCTCGGGGTCGGGCAGGCCGCGCCCGGTCCCGGCACCGGCACACGCCAGGCGGTGACGACCGGTTCGATGAGCGCCCACCGCTGGTCGGCGAGAGCACCGCGGCAACCAGCCCGTTCGCGCTCGTCGTACCAAGCAAGACGAGCGAGCCTCGGATAAGACTCGCTCGACCGACCCGATGCACCGAACCGGACCAATCACGCTCATAGAGCGCGAGGGATTCCACCGCGCCGGTTCCGCCCACACCGGGTTCCTTGCCGCTCTCGTCGCCGAGCGTCGTCGCGGAAGGATTTCATTAGCGCAGACTCATATCAATCAGCGCAAATATTGGCAAATCGGTCACTACGATGTGGACTCCTGCTTCTCGCCTTCCCAGGGAGCCCCGACGTGACCGGTCACCGGATCCTGTTGCTCACGGTCGGCCAAGCCGACCCCGCCACCCGGATCCACCGGGCCGCCGTCGCCGCCGCCGTCGCCGGATGGGACGTCCGCGTCCTCGGACGCTCCCCCGCCCGCGCCACGCGTGAGCGGCAGATCGGCCCCGGCAATGTCACGCTCGTCCCGGTGAAGGACGGCTTCGCCTTGCGGCAGCATGAGATCCGGCCCGCCTGGCGACGCGACCCTCTCGCCTACCCGAACGGTCCCGCCCGCGCGTACCGGCGGCGGCGGCTCGAGGTCGCCCGGATGCGCCTGCGCCACGACCGCCTGCGTGCCGATGTCGCGACGGCCGACCCGCTGCGCCGAGCCTCCCTCAAGGCCCGCGCGCTCGTCCTCAGCGGCCAGGGCTTCTGGCACCGCAAACGCTCCGAGCGCACCACGCGGCTCCTCGACCGCCGCCGCGACCTGGCCTCGCCGCTCGACCGCGCCGCCACCCGCTTGTGGACCCTCGCCTCCGATCCGGTGCTGTGGCAGCGGTTCCTGCCGTCCCTGTGGGACTGGGAACTGGCCTACGGACCCGAGATCGACGCGGTCGCACCCGATCTGATCCACGTCGGCGACCCCGAGCTCCTCGGCGTCGCCGCCCGCGCGAAGCTCCGCGCCGCCGCCGCGGGCCGCACCGTCCGCATCATCTGGGACGCGAGGGAACCCGTCCCCACCGGCGATCCTCGCGCGGACCTGGGCCTGGCCGCGTACCTCCGCGAGCACGCCGCGAGCGCCGACACGGTCGTCGCCGCCACCGGCCCGCTCGCCGACCGCTTGGCCGCCGAGCTCCGCCTCTCCGAACGCCCGGCCGTCGTCGGCGACGTGCTGCCCGCCCCCGACCTCGAGTTCGCCGCCGACCCCGAAAGTGAATCCCAAGTGGATGCTCTGCTCTCGCTCTACGAGCGGCGCTGCCCGTCACCGGCCCGGCCCGCGCCCGCGACCCTCGCCGAAAGCCTGCGCCGGGACGGGGCCGTCCGCTTCCCGCACCGCACCGGACCGGTCCCCTGGCCGGCCGTCGAAGGGCGACGCGTGCGCCTCGGCCTCGGCACCGCGAACTCCGCCGGGCAGCTCGCCGAGTTCGCACGCGTCCTGGCCCGCACCCGCTCCGACTTCGGGGCGGAGAGCGTCATGATCCCCTACAGCGAGCACCTCCGCTACGGCGCCGACGTCTTCGTCGAACCGAAGGACCAGGGCGAGCGCGAGTACGAGGACTGGCGTTGGGAGCGGGTCACGCAGGCGTACACGCATTTGGTGGCCGACGGGTTCCGGTCCGTGTTCGGCCGCCGGTTCGGCGGCCATGTCGGGGACGAGATCCGCGTACTCCAGCGAATCGGCCTGCCGACCGCCCTGCTCGCGCACGGCAGCGAGGTCCGCCACCCGCTGCGCCACCTCGAACGCAACGAGTTCTCGGCCTACCGCGCCGCCCCGCCCGACCTCGTCGCGCGCTTGGTCGGCACCACCGAGCGCAACCGCCGCATCGCCGAGGAGAGCGGCTTCCCGCTGTTCTGCACCACCCCGGACCTGCTCGACGACCTGCCGGTCGCGGTGTGGGTGCCGGTGGTGGTCGACGTGGACGCGTGGAGCTGCGACCGCCCCGTCTTCGAACGGAGGGTCCCGGTGGTCGTCCACGCCCCCTCGAACCGGTGGACCAAGGGCACCGACCTGATCCTCCCGGTCCTGGAGGACCTCCAGGGCCGGGGCGCGATCGAGCTGCGGCTCCTCGAAGGCGTCGCCCACTCCCGGATGCGGGAGCTGGTGCTCGACGCCGATCTCGTCGTCGACCAGATCGGCATCGGCATCTACGGCGTGCTCGCGTGCGAGGCGATGGCGGCCGGGAAACCCGTGACCGGCTGCATCGGCGAGACCGCCGTGAAGGCCTACGGGCCCGACCTGCCGGTGCTGCACACGACCGCCGAGACGCTCCGCGCCACGGTGGAGTCACTGCTCGACGACCGCGACCGGGCCCGCGCGATCGGCGCGGACGCGCGCCGCTACGTCCGCCAAGTCCATGACGGGACGCTCAGCGCGGCCCGCTTCGCGGCGTTCCTCGACGGCGCGGCTGATGTGGTGCTGCCCGCGAGATCGTGAATGCTCGTCGAATACATGCGGTTGTTACCATGGGCGCGCCCGGCGCACGCCGCATCCCGGGCCGCAGAGGGAGCGTTGAGGATGACGGACGAAGGTCGGCCCACCGCCGGATGCCGGGTAGTGATGCTGGTCGACAACGGCATCGACGGCGACTCGCGGGTGCAGAAAGCCGCCGCGTCGATGGCCGGCCACGGCTGGGACGTCCACCTCATCGGCCTCGCCCCCGGGAACAAGACCTCCCGCTTCGAACTCGGCGGCGCCACCGCCTACCGCCGCGTCGTCAAGAACTGGCCGGGCCTCAGGCCCCTGCGCCAGCGCCTCGCAGGCCTCCGATTCCCCTTCTCGTACGCGAGCCTCGCCAAGGCCGAGCTCGAATGGGAGCGTCGGCGCGTCATCCGCACCGAGCTCGCGCAGCGGCGGCTGCACGCCGAGTTGCGCGCCGAGGGCCGCGGCGGGCTCCGCGGCGGCCTGCCGTTCCTCGCCCACCGGGCGCGAGCCAAGGCGCGCGTGCGCTGGCTCCGCTTCCGGCTCGAACAGACCCGGGGCATGGCCGAGGCGCAGAAGGCCCGTCCTGACGGCCGGCTGGAGCGGTTCGAGGCGGCCTACTGGAAGCTGATGCTCGGCGACCGCAGCTGGCGCAAGCTCGATCCCTGGTCGCTGCGTTTCGATCTGGCCTTCGCGCCGCTCATCGATCAGCTGAAGCCCGACCTGATCCACGTGCACGACTACCGGATGATCGGCGTCGGGGTCCGCGCCGCGGCCCGCGCCCGCGTCAAGGGCCGCAAGGTCCCGGTGGTGTACGACGCGCACGAGTTCCTGCCGGGCGTCAAGCCGCGGAACCGGAAGTGGCAGGTCGCGCAGATCGGCCACGAGCGTGAGTACATTTCGTACGCCGACGCGGTCGTGACGGTCTCGCCGCGCATCGCTGAACTGCTCGTTGAGTCCCACGGGCTCGCCGAACTTCCCGCCGTCGTGCTCAATTCGCCGCCGCGTCCCGATCCGACCCGTGGGGACTGGGCCACTCCGGAGGGCTTCCGCGACGTGCGGGCCGCGTGCGGCCTGGACGCCGAGACGCCGCTGATGGTCTACTGCGGCGGGGCGTCGCCGCAGCGCGGGCTGCACCTCATGGTCGAAGCGCTCGGTCTGGAGCCGGAGCTGCACGCGGCCTTCGTCGTGAACCTGACCACCGGCCCGTACGTGGAGTCGCTGCTCGAGCAGGCCGAGCGGCTCGGTGCGGCCGACCGGGTCCACCTCATGCCGTATGTGCCCTATGACGTGCTGACCACCTTCCTGGCCACCGCCGACGTCGGGGTCCACCCGTTGGAGACCGGGCTCGTCAACCACGAGGTCGGTTTGAACACCAAGTTCTTCGAGTTCATGCACGCGGGGCTGCCGATCGTCATCAGTGACGTGAAGGTGATGTCCGAAGAGGTCCGCCGCCTGGGCATCGGCGAGGTGTTCCGGTACGGGGACGCCGAGGGCCTGGCGCGGGGCGTGCGGGCCGTGCTCGACGACCGGCCCGGCTACACCAAGCGGTACGCCGAGCCCGGTTTCCTCGACGAGTTCACGTGGGAGGTGCAGGCGGCCCGCTACGACGAGATCTACCGCCGCCTGCTCGCGGGCGGCCCCGAGTCGAGGGTGCCCGCCACGCGTGCCGACCAAAGTGGTGCGAATCAGGCAAATCAACTGTCGATATTAACGCGAACAGAGGTCTGAGCCTCCTAACACCTTCGAAGAATAAGATTTCTCGGCATGTTCGTCTTCGTTTCCAATGTTGCGATGCACGTGTTATGCCACCGTGACCGGCGCACGGGTGGCGGACGGCTACGCTGCAGACATGCTGCGTTCTGTCATTCTCGCCGCCGCCCGGTCATCGAAGATCGAGCGGCTCGTCGGTACCGCGCCGGTGACGCGATCCCTCGTCCGCCGCTACGTCGCGGGCGAGACCACGGCCCATGCCGTCGCCACCACCAGGACCCTCGCGGCCGACGGCCTGCTCGCGACCCTCGACTACCTCGGCGAGGACACGGTCGTCGTCGAGCAGGCCGACACCACCCGCGACGAGTACCTCGGCCTCCTCGCCGCCCTCAAGGACGAGGGCCTCGCGAAATCCGCCGAGGTCAGCGTCAAGCTCTCCGCCGTCGGTCAGCGCATCGACCCCGAGCTCGCCTATGACCGGGCCCGCGAGATCTGCGCCGCCGCCGACGACGCGGGGACCACGGTCACCGTCGACATGGAGGACCACACCGTCACCGACTCCACTCTGGAGATCGTGCAGCGCCTCCGCGACGACTACCCGTCCACCGGGGCCGTGCTCCAGTCCTACCTCCGCCGCACCGAGGACGACTGCAAGTCGCACGCGGTGCCCGACTCGCGCATCCGGCTCTGCAAGGGCGCCTACAAGGAGCCCGAGTCGGTCGCCTACCAGCGCGGTCTCGACGTGGACCGGTCCTATGTGCGCTGCATCAACGCGCTCATGGCCGGCGAGGGCTATCCGATGCTCGCCACCCACGACCCGCGGCTGATCGAGATCGGCATCGACCGGGCGCGCTGGTACGACCGCGACAAGGACTCGTTCGAGTTCCAGATGCTGTACGGGATCCGCCCGGCCGAGCAGCTGCGGCTGGCCGCGGAGGGCTACCGGATGCGCGTGTACGTGCCTTACGGCGACCAGTGGTACGGGTACCTGATGCGCCGCATGGCGGAGCGTCCGGCGAACCTGGCCGTGTTCGCTCGGTCACTGTGGACCAAGTCTTAGAAGGTTCTGAGGAGCCGGGCCGGATCGTTCCGCGGTCCGGCCCGGTGCTGCTCACGGGCCTGGACGACCGGCGCACACCCGCTGCTCGGGGCTCGCACGGGTAGCGATCGACGACTACAGTTGCGAACGTGACTCAAGCCCCCGAGGACTTCACCCCGGACTCTCCCGAGCGCGACCACCCCGGCGAACCCCGCCCCGGGCAGGCGGCCTCGGCGCCGCTCGTGCCCGGACAGCGGTCCGGGTCCGAAGCGCCGCGCGGCATCTCGCCCGAACCGGTGCTGCCGCAAGCGGACACGGGCGACGCGGCGATCCCGCAGGCCGCTCCGATGCCGCCGCTCCCGGAGCCGACGGCGCCGCCGTCGGCGCTCCCGGTCGACATGCTGCCGCCGGGCGCGGTCCCTCCCGGGGGAATGCCGCAGGGCCCCATGCAGGGTCAGATGCCGCCGGGCCAGTACCACACGGCGCCTTACCAGGTGCCGCACCAGGGCGCGGGTCACGTCCAGATCCCGCCGGGGCCGATCCCGGTCACCGCGATGCCGCCGTGGCCCGGCCAGCCGATGTACTTCCCGCCGCGGCCCGACCGTGGGCGATCGCGGTTCGGCACGATCCTCGTCGTGCTGCTGCTCGTCACGGGCTCCGTCTTCGGCGGGGCCCTCGTCAACGGCTGGCGTCCGTCGTTGCCCGCCGCCGAGACCGGCACGATCGAGGGGCTCGCGGTCCAGCCCGGCGAGGGCACCGTCCCCAGTCCGGGCCCGAACGCGTCCGAGGCGGAGATCCTCGCCTACCTCAAGGAGCAGGCGCAGCTCGTCCTCGACGCCCAGGGCGAGTCGCTCATCAACAACAGCCTGGAGGGCTGGCTCGCCGCGTACGACCCGACGCTGCACGACCAGATGACGCGCCGCTTCGACTCGCTCACCTCGATGCAGGTGTCCCGCTTCGACTACCAGATCGCCTCGGGTCCGATCGAGGACGCTTCGGGCGCGGTGCCGCTGTACGACATCTCGGTCGCGCTCTCGTACTGCTTCGTGGAGCCGGCGGGCACGTGCAAGGCCGCCGACATCGTGTTCGACTCGCGCTGGCGCGCGGGTGACGGCGGCCTGGTGATGGTCGAGGTGTCGAATTCGGAGTACGGGGAGGGCCCGCACCCGTGGGAGGTCACCGACCTCGTTGCGGCCGTTGGCGAGCGCACCGTCACCGCGGTGCCGCTCGCGATGGCGGACCGTCTCGACGAGGCCCTGGAGGTCTCCGAGGCCGCCGCGGTGAACGCGGACCAGTGGGCGTACTGGGAGAAGCCGGACCGGTACGTCGTCTACATCGCCAGCGACGACGAGTTCGAGACCTGGTTCGGGGGCTTCTGGGACTCCGAGGACGTGCTCGGGTTCGCGCTGCCGCTCTCGGGGACGGTGGACGGCGAGCGCCAGCCGTCGACGTACGCCACGGTGATGGGTGTGGACCGGACGGGCTGGGGCTACGGCCTCACCTCGGTGATCCGGCACGAACTCGGCCACGCCGTGACCCTGTGGGCCGCGCCGTCCGAGCGGTACGCGGACGACACGTGGTGGATGGTCGAGGGCGTCGCCGAGTACATCGACCACGGCGACCGGGACCTCGACGAGTACGACCGCACGCTCGACGTGCGCGACTACGTGGCGCAGGGCGGTTGCGAGACGGACATCCTCCCGCCCGACGGGGACGACGACACGCTCGCCGGGTCCGGCAAGTACGGGTGCGGGTTCCTCGGCGTGCACTACATGATCGACGAGTACGGGGTCGAGAAGTTCACCGAGTTCTTCGGCGCGACGGCCCGCGAGGGCGAGCCCGCCGTCGACGCGGCGCAGGCCGTGTACGGGAAGAGCTATGCCGACCTGATGCAGGAGATTACGGCCTTCATTGCCCAGACCGTGTGAGATCGGGTGTTGCCGGGTGGCCCGGACTGCCGTAACATGAGCCTCATCCCAATCGAAAGACATCAACGTCACAGTCTGTGACGACCGACTTGTTTCGGTTCATATGAGTACGCGTCTCTCCAGGCACCTCAAACACATCACACAACCCCACGTCCTTGCATAAGTGCTCGCAACAGCCCTCGACAGAACGGTGAGACACATGAGCGAACCCGGGGACCTCCTCGATGAGGTCAAGTTCTTGACGGTGACGGAGGTGGCCGAGCTGATGCGCGTCTCGAAGATGACGGTGTACCGGCTCGTCCACAACGGCGAGATCGCGGCGGTGCGGGTCGGGCGCTCCTTCCGCGTTCCCGAGAGCGCCGTCAAGACCTACCTCTCCGAAGCGCTCCAGACCGACGACTGATCCCCCCTCGGCCCGGCAGGTCCCGCCACGCGCAGCTGTGACGGGGCCTGCGGTTCCGCTCGCCCGGCGCGGGGGCCGCCGGGCACGCGCGTTAGGCTGGTCGGGCTCGAAAAATTGTCTAGTGAACATCTGTGAGGAAGCTCTATGGGCTCGGTCATCAAGAAGCGGCGCAAGCGCATGGCGAAGAAGAAGCACCGCAAGCTGCTCCGGAAGACCCGCGTGCAGCGTCGCAAGCTCGGCAAGTAACCGAGTCGACCGGCTCCCGAGTACCTGCGGGTAGGCTGATCGCATGCCAGAGTTCGCAGCAGTGTTCGCCTTCGACGTGCGCGCTTACGTCTTTCTGATCATCACGCTCGGCGCCGCCCTGCTTTCAGTGATCGCTCTGACCCACTGCGCGGTGCAGAAGCCCGACGCGTTCAACGCCGTCGGCACCCTGTCCAAGGGCGCGTGGCTCGGCATCCTGGCGGTCAGTCTCTTCCTGTCGCTGCTGTTCATGCAGCGGCCGGGGTCGGGGCTCATCTTCACCCTGGTGGCGATAGCCGCGGCGCTGGTGTACCTCCTGGACGTGCGGACCGGATTCAAAGAGCTCCGCGGCGGCGGTTCGTCGTACTGAGCGGTTCCGCTCGAACACGTGAGAAAGCCGCGTCGACATGGTCGACGCGGCTTTCGCCATGCCCGTTGCGGCGGTCAGCGGACCACGCCGCGGGCCATGTCCCGCAGGCGCTTCACCCGCTCCGCCGTCGGCGGGTGGGTCGAGAACAGGCTCGCCAGCCCGCCGCCGCGCAGCGGCGACTCGATCATCAGGTGCGACTGCTCCGCGATGCGGCTGTCCGACCGCGCCGGCATCCGGTCGACCCCCGCCGAGATCTTCTCCAGCGCGCTCGCGAGCGCGAGCGGGTCGCCGGTGAGGCGCGCGCCGTCGGCGTCGGCCTCGTACTCGCGTGAACGCGAAACGGCCATCTGGATGAGCCCCGCCGCGAGCGGGCCGAGGATCATCGTCAGCAGCAGCACGAGCGGGTTCGGCCGGTCCTCGTCGTCGGACGCGAAGAACGGCAGGAATATCGCGAGGTTCGCGAGCATGGTGATGATGCTGGCCAGCGCCCCGGCGACCGAGGAGATGAGGATGTCGCGGTTGTAGACGTGCGACAGCTCGTGGCCGATCACGGCCCGCAGCTCGGCGGGCGTGAGCAGCTGCAGGATGCCCTCGGTGACGGCGACCGCGGCGTTCTCGGGGTTGCGGCCCGTGGCGAACGCGTTCGGCTGCATCGTGGGGGAGCGGTACAGGCGCGGCATCGGCTGGTTCGCGCGGTGCGCGAGCTCGCGCACCATCGCGTACAGCTGCGGGGCCTGCGCTTCCGTCACCGGCTGCGCCCGCATGGCGCGCAGGGCGATCTTGTCGGAGTTGAAGTACGCGTACGCGTTCATGCCGACGGCGATGACCGCTGCGATGAGGACGCCCGTGGAGCCGCCCAGGACGTAGCCGATGGCGATCACGAGCGCCGACATCGCGCCGAGCAGCACCGCCGTCTTGAGGCCGTTGTGGTGCTTCATGGTGTTGGATTCCCTCCTTGTGGGAAGAGCAACGCCTTCGTTACGGCCAGTATTTCTCTGTGAGCTGGGAACTCAGTGAGAAATGGCGGTGAAGTCCAACACGAGCTGCGGTGCGAGCGTGACGGCGAGCAGCGCGAGGCCGATCGCGGCGACGGCGATCGCGGAGCGGCCCTTGGCGGTGGCGGGGCCGCGGCCGAGGAGGACGGTGCGGGCGAGCGGCAGGTAGTAGGCGAGCCCGAGGATCGAGCCCGCGGCGACGATCGCGGCCAGCCACACCGCGGAGGAGGCGAGGACTTCGAGCACGGCCACCTTCGCGAAGGTCCCGGCGAGCGCGGGCGGCAGTCCGGCCAGTCCGATCACGGCGAACAGGAAGACCGAGGCGGGCAGGGGGGCGGACCGCCAGAGCCCGGTGAGCTCGGTGATCGGACCGCCTTCCCCGGATTCGCGGACGGCCGTCAGCGCGGCGAACGCGCCCGCCTCGAGGAGCACGAAGAACACCGCGTACGTCAGCGCGGCCGAAGCCGCCGCGGCGGTGTCCCCCCGGCCCGCCGTCGTCGCGACGATCGCGAGCGGGGCGAGCGTGTACCCGGCATGGGCGATGCCGGACCAGGCCAGCAGCGGCACCGTCCGGCGCTGCACCAGCGCCCCGAGGTTCCCGACCACGATCGAGGCGACGCTCAACGCCGCGACCACGATCCCGGTGCTCGCCCCGGCGTCGGTGGCGAGTCCGAAGTAGACCACCCAGACGATGGCGACCGCGCCGCCGAGCTTCGAGGCGCTGGCGAGGTAGGTCGCGACCGCGAGCGGGGCCCGTTCGAGGACCAGTGGTGCCCAGGCGTGCAGCGGCGCCGCCGCGAGTTTGAACGCGAGGCCGCCGAGCAGCAGCGCCGCCCCGGCGGCCACGAACCCGGGGGCCGCGTCCGCCAGTCCGGCCGCGAGCCCTTCCAGGTGCACGGTGCCCGCCGCGGCGTACAGGAACGCCGCGCCCATGAGCGCGGTCGCCGAGGAGGCGATCGAGGCGATCAGGAACGTCACGCCCGCTTCGGCGCCGTCCCGGCCGGGTTTCGTGACGAGCACGTACAGCGGCACGGTCAGTGTCTCGAGCGCCACGATCAGGGTGATCAGGTCGCGGGCGCCCGCGAGCGTGATCCCGCCCGCCGCCGAGACCGCCAGCAGGAACCAGTACTCGCCCGACTGCCGCCCGCTCACCGCGGCCACCAGGACGCTCAGCCCGGCGAACAGCGCGGCCGCCCCCATCGCCGCGTCGTCGGCCACATAGGAGTGCCACTCGCCCACCGCGAACGTGGCCCGGTCCTCCCCGCCCGACACCCACAATGCCGCGACCGCGGACGCACCGAGCCCGGACATCATGCAGGCCTTGGCGAACCGGCCCGCGAACAGCGCGAGCACGGCCGCGCCGGCCGCGAGGTACAGCGGCAGCATCGCCACGTGGTCGATCAGTTGCACCTGCATCTACAGCAGCCCCTCGCCGAACAGGTCCAGCAGCGGGCCCGGCATCAGGCCGAGCAGCAGCGTCCCGGCCACGAGCGGCGACCAGACCACGAGCTCCGCGGTGGAGGTGTCGCCGATGCCCGAGGTGGCGGGCACCAGCGGGCCGTGGCTGACGCGCCGCAGCATCCGCAGCAGGTACGCCGCCGCCAGGAACGCCCCGAACGCCGCGGCCGCGGCGAGCGCGAGCCAGGCGCCGCCGCGTTCGGCCGCGGCGTAGACCGTGAAGGCCTCGCCCCAGAACCCCGCGAGCCCCGGGAGCCCGAGCGATGCGAACGCCGCGAAGCCGAGCAGCCCGGCGAATACGGGCGCGGCGAGCCGGAGCCCGCCGAGCGAGCCGAGGAGGCCGGTGTGGGCGCGGGCCTTGAGGGCGCCGGCGAGGAAGAACAGGAGGGGCGTGATGAGGCCGTGCGCGAGGTTCCCGAAGAGCGCGGCGCGGATGCCCGCCTCGGTCCCGGTGGCGAAGGCGAGGACTACGAAACCCATGTGGCCCACGGAGGAGTAGGCGATGAGGCGTTTGAGTTCGGGGAGGCTCAGGCACACCAGGCCCGCGACGAGGATGCCGAGGACGGCGAGCACCGCGAGGACGGGGGCGGCGTCGGCCGCGCCGTGCGGGGCGATGCCGCCGGCGACGCGGATGAGGCCGTAGGTGCCGAGTTTGAGGAGCACGCCCGCGAGGAGGACCGAGCCGGCGGTGGGCGCGGCGGTGTGGGCGTCGGGCAGCCAGGAGTGCAGCGGCCACAGCGGGGCTTTGACCGCGAATCCGATGGCCAGCAGGGTGAATACGAGCAGCGAGATGCCCGGGTCGACGCCTCCGGCGACGATGATCGCTCCGAGGTCGGCGGTCCCGGTGTCGGCGACCGCGACGAACAGGCCCGTGGCCATGATCAGCGACCCGCCGACGGTGAACAGCGCGAACTTCGCGGCGGCACGGCGGCGCGCGGCCGGATCGCCGTAGCGGCGGATGATCGCCCACATCGGGAGGAGCACGGACTCGAACGCGATGAAGAACAGGATCAGGTCGTCCGCGAAGAACACGAGCGTGGAGGCGAACTGCACCGCGAGGAGCAGCGAGGTGAGCACCGGCGACGGTATCCCGGGCACCTCGGAAGCATCGCCTGCGGCCCGACCTCGCACATTGACGGCTCGCAGGCGTCGCCGTGGCCGGCCCCCGGTGGCAGCGCCAGGCGGGGGAACCTGCAGCGCGGCCGCAGTGCGGCGTTCCGCACCGAGCGCATTGTGGAGGCAGCACAGCAGCCCCAGCAGTGCCGTCAGCAGCGCGAGCGGCCACGACACCCCGTCCACCGCCAACGAGAAATCCAAGTAGAGCGAAGGCGCCCAAGCGAACTCGACCTCGTGCCACCAGCCGCCGCTGAGACTCCCGCCGACGCTGACCCAGTCGCCGCCGCCCCGCCCCACCGGCAGCACCGCGACCGCCGCCAGCGCCAGCGCGGCCGCGCCCGCGCCGATCCAGTGCGCGAACGCCCGGTCCCGCCACGCCCACACCAGCACCGCCCCGAAGAACGGCACCGCCACCGCGAGCACCAGCATCAGGTCCACAGACTCACCCCGATCGCCACCACCGCGACCAGCAGCGTCCCCGCCGCGCTCAACCGCAGGTACCGCACCAACCCGCCCCGGTGCCCGGCCGCGGTCTCCTCGGCCGCCGCGAGCGTCGCCCGCGCCGAGCCCTCCACCGCCGTCCGGTCGACCAGCCGCTCGTCGAGCGTCCGCGCGGTCGCGCTGGCCGTCCGGGCGATGGCGCGAGTCGTTCGGTCCGCCAGGCGTTCCGCGTGGAGGCCTGCCGCGAGTGCGGGTCGGGCCCGGCCGAGGACGCCGGCCGGGTCGCGTTCGTCGTCGAGCGCGGGCACCGCGCGCCGGTGTCCGCGCCACCACGCGTCGGCGATCACGGCGAATCCGCCGAGGGTCGCGAGCAGCAGTAGTGCCATGAGGTCCAGGTGCAGGTCAGGCACGTGGAACAGATTCGCGTAGTACACCATGCCGACCCCGGCCGTGGCGAACATCAACGCCCACAGGCTGAACGCCTCGGCGCGGGGCACCTTCACCGTCTCCATCGCCGGCGCGCCGCGCCAGAACAGCAGCAGCCACAGCCGCGCCGAGTACGCGGCCGTCAGGATGCTCGCCCCGACCCCGGCCCAGAACACGACCACCCCGGCGGAGGTCCCGGCCTCGTAGGCGGCGCCGAGGACGGCTTCCTTGCTGAAGAAGCCGCCCAGCGGCGGCAGGCCTGCCATCGAGGCGAGCCCGATCGTCATGGCCCAGAACGCCAGTGGCGAGTCGCCGGGGCGCAGTCTGGTGGACCGCAGCGAGCCGTTCGTGCCGGCCAGTGCGATGACGACGCCTGCGGTGAGGAACAGGAGTGCTTTGAAGGCCGCGTGCGAGACGAGGTGGAACAGCGCCGCGTCTCCGGCCGTGACGGCGACCGCCGCGAACATGAAGCCGACTTGGCTCACTGTGGACCAGGCGAGTACGCCCTTGAGATCCGTTGCGGCGAGCGCGCAGAGGCCCGCGCCGACCATGGTCACCGCCGCCACCAGGGCGACGACGATGGTCAGGTGCGCGGGCCAGACGGGGATCAGGCGGGTGAGCACGTACGCTCCGGCCGCGACCATCGTGGCGGCGTGGATGAGCGCGCTCACCGGGGTCGGGCCGGCCATGGCGGGGGGCAGCCAGATCTGGAGCGGGAACTGCGCCGATTTGCCGATGCAGCCGAACAGGATGAGCAGCATCGCGGCGGCGGCCGTCCCGTTCGGGACGTGGGCGACTTCGCTGATGCGGAAGGATCCGGCGGAGGCGCCGAGGATCATCACGCCGAGGACGAACGCGACGTCGCCGAAGCGCGTCACGAGGAACGCCTTGGCCGCCGCGCCGGGCGCTTCGGGGAGCTTCGCGTAGTGGGCGATGAGGAGGTAGGAGCAGGCGCCCATGACCTCCCAGCCGATGAGGAGGAACACGAGGTCGTCGGCGGCCACGACGAGGAGCATGGCGGCGCAGAAGAGGTTGACCTGCGCGGCGAACGGCGGGTAGCGCGGGTCGTCGCGCAGGTACGGCGCCGAGTAGACCTGGACGAGGAGGGTCACGAACGCGGTCGCGATCGCCACGGCCGCCGCGGTCCCGGAGAGGTCGAGTGCGAGGTCGACCTGGATCGGGCCGAAGTCGGCGAGGGTCAGCGCGAACCGCGGGTTGACGATGGCGCATATGGCGGCCATGGCGAGGGTGAACGCGGGGGCTGCGATGGCGAGGTACGTCGCGGGGCGGCGGTGGCGGGAGAGGAGCCCGGCGAGGCCCGCCGCGGCGGGGACGCCGATGAGGAGCAGGCCGGGGGTCATCGGCGGCTCCGGGTTTCCGGCGGCGCCTCTTCAGGGAGGTCGTCGGTGTCGATGGTGGAGCGCTCGCGCCACAGATTGAGGATGAGCGCGAGGCCGACGCCGACTTCGGCGGCGGCGATGACCACGATGAACAGTGCGAAGCTCTGCCCCGTGTAGGCATTGTGGACGAGGTCGGCGGTGACGAGCACGAGGTGCACGCCGCCGAGCATGAGTTCGGCGGCGGCGAGCTGCAGCACGGCGTTGCGGCGGGTGAGGACGCCGTAGAGGCCGATCGCGAACAGCCCCACGGCGATCAGGAACCCGATCAGCGGATGCACAGCACCCTCCCCGCAGGGGTGAGATGGGTCGATCGGGGCCACATGGCCTCATCTTGGACTACCGGGCACCCCGAAGTCCAGCGTCGAGACCGTGTTGATACTCGTCGATCCGATTGACCGCGGGACGGTCGACCTGGGCGGCGGCTTGCAGGGAATGGTCTCGAGGGGGGCGGGGTTCAAGCGGTCAGTGACGGAGAGGTGGGAGAGCGGTCCGGGTCAGGTGGCGCGCCTCGGGTCGGGTTCGGTTGGGACGCAGTCGATCAGGCCGGGCGTGGGGCGGGGGAACGTGAATGGTTTCGCATCGTGTGGGTGATGACAGTCGGGGGCTGCATGGGGGACAATTGAGGTACGTACAGGGACAGGAAACTGGTACAGGTGTCGGGGTAGGTGTAAGCAGACTACGACAAGCCTCTGGCCGATCCGACAAACCGACTTGTTTCGAGGCGACGACCCCGCAAGCCAGGGTGCTCCTCCTCCACTGGAGGCGTCCGATCTCACCCCCGTGCCATCGCCCGCAGCTGTCCGCGCCCCCGA
>NZ_JAERMK010000014.1:91956-149939 GCF_016918015.1 Glycomyces sp. YM15 | reverse complement strand
CCGGCCCGCGTCCGCTGCCCTGGCGACCGGTCACTGTGATGGGTCGGATGTTCACGTTTGGCGATACCCTAAGGCCCATGCGGAACCTGGATCCCTGGATCGTCATCGTTGCGGTGGCGTTGCTCTCCGCCGTCGTCGTCAGTCTCACGCGGCTGCTGGTCACCTGGCTCGTGTTGCGGCACGCGTCCGAGCGGTGGTCGCGGGTGATCGGGAAGGCGCTGCACCCGGCGCAGTTCATGGCGGCGACCGGCGGGGTCCAGATCCTGCTGCTGGTGCACGAGTCCGAGCCGGGGTGGGGCGGCGGCAGTCCGAACGGGTGGAACGCCAACCTGAGCCAGGGGCTGCTGTTCGGCACCGCGGCGAGCGGTGCGTGGCTCGTGTCCAACCTGCTCAGTGTCGCCAAGGACCCGATCCAGGAGCGGTGGGGTTCGCTCCATCAGAGCGATGTGGGGGGCCGCAAGCGGCGCACGCAGGTCATCGTGCTGTACCGGCTCATCTCGGCCGGGGTGTGGATGGTCGCGGTCGGCTTGGTGCTGTTCAACATCCCGGAGCTGCGGGCCTTCGGCACGACGATGCTCGGCGCGGCGGGCGTGGCCGCCGTCGTCGCCTCCCTGGCCGCCCAGACGATGCTGTCGAATCTGTTCGCGGGCCTGTCCCTGGCGTTCGGCGACGCGCTCCGGTTGGAGGACGTCGTGGTCATCGAGGGCGAGTGGGGGCGGATCGAGGAGATCACCCTGTCGTATGTGGTGGTGCGTATCTGGGACGAACGGCGCCTCATCCTGCCCACCAAGTACTTCAACGACCACGCCTATGTCAACTGGACCCGCGACCACCCGCAGGTGATGGGCACGGTGAAGATGGACGTCGACTGGCGGCTGCCGGTCGAGGCGGCGCGGGTCGAGCTGCGGCGGTTCCTGTCCGAGAATCCGCTGTGGGACGGGCGGGAGGCGGGTGTCGTGGTGCTGGACTCCACGGGGCCGTACATGCAGTTGCGGATGCTGATATCGGCGCGGAACCCGTCGGATCAGTGGGATCTGCGGTGCGAGGTGCGTGAGCACATGATCCAGTGGATCGTGCAGCACCACCGGCACTGCATTCCCCGGATGCGCGTCAACAGCTACCAGTCGGTGATGGACGCGCGCGGCGGCGTCTTCTCGCAGGAGGGCGTCTCGGACCTGTTCGACGGTTCGGAGATCCAGGCGCTGCTGAACGAGGTCCCGATCCAGCAGCGCCGTGCCGAGGACCTGACCTGACCTCGGGAATCCTATACGATATGTGGTTCGACGGCGGTCTCCGTACCGATAGGGGGTTTTTCCTCCCTGCCCAAAGGCGTACCGCAGAGTAGCCTCTTGCTGATGGGAATCAACGTCGCTGAAAACGGAGGCGGCTCGAAGCGCCGCCGCGAGATCCTCGACGTCGCCGTGAAGCTGCTCGCCAAGCACGGCTATCACGGCGTGTCGATGGACGACATCGGCGCCGCCGCCTCCATCACCGGCCCGGCGCTGTACCACCATTTCAAGGGCGGCAAGGAGCAGATGCTCGCGGACGCGCTCATCCCCGTTTCGGAGCGACTCCTCGCGGGCGGGCGGCACTGGGCGTCCCTGCATTCGGAGGACCCGCAGGCGGCGCTCGAAGCGCTCGTCGACTTCCATCTCGAGGTCGTGATCGACTCGCCCGAGATCGTCATCCTCCATCTGCATGAGCTCGACCGGCTTCCGGAGGAGCCTCGGCGGCAGGTGCGCAAGCTCCAGCGCGTGTACGTGGAGGAGTGGGTGGGCGTCCTGTGCCGCCTTCGGCCCGGCCTCCTGCCCGAGCAGGCCCGCGTGCTCGCCCACGGCGCCTTCGGTCTCATGAACTCGACCCCGTACCTCTCCTTGGGCGAAGAGGTCAGCGCGGGCGAGACGGCAGCCCTGCTGCGAGCGGCGGCGCTGCGGGCCCTCGACCCGGGCTAGCGCGCGCCTCGTCGCAGGTCGGCGGCTCGCCTGGTCGTCGGTCAGCCCGACGGTATCGACGAGTCGGGCACGGTCGCGCTGTCGCGCCACCCGCATTCCTGTTGGCACCTGTCCCGTATTTCGGGATCGGAGTTAGCATGGGCTGATGGGTCGCAACGGTTCGCGGCCCGGGGAGGCGGAGCGATGCACCAGCCGGATCGGGTCTCTTTGCGCGAGGTCGCCCCGCGCGACGGCCTGCAGAACGAACCCCCTGTGCCGACCGCGGACAAGATCCGGCTGATCGATGCGCTCTCGCGCACCGGTCTGGAGCGGATCGAGGCCGTGAGCTTCGTGAGCCCCAAGGCCGTGCCGCAGATGGCCGACGCCGCCGAGGTGTGGGCGGCCGTCGAGAAGCACTCCGGCATCCGCTACAGCGCCCTCGCGCCGAACCTCCGCGGCGTGCGGCGGGCCCTCGACGCCGGGTTCACCGCCGTCGAAGTGGTCGTCTCGGCGTCGGAGACCCACAACCGCGCGAACCTCGGGCGCGGCGTCGACCAGTCGCTCGCCGAGCTGCCCGACATCTGCGGCCTGGCGCGCGAGCACCTGGCCTCGATCGAGGTCATCATCGCCACGAGCTTCGGCTGCCCCTTCGAAGGCGACATCGCTCCCGCGCAGGTCGCCCGCATCGTGGAGGCGGCCGAGGCCGCCGGGGCCGGTCGGGTCGCGTTCGGCGACACCACCGGTATGGGCACCCCTCGCCGTGTCACGGACCTGCTCGATGCCGTCGACACCGCGCTGCCGATGCTCATGCACTTTCATGACACCCGGGGGACCGCCCTCGCCAACCTCCTCACTGCGCTCGATCGCGGCGTCGTGGAGTTCGACGCCAGTGTCGGTGGCATCGGCGGCTGCCCGTTCGCTCCAGGCGCTTCCGGCAATGTGGCGACCGAGGAAGTGGTCCACATGCTCCACGACATGGGCGTGGAGACCGGTGTGGACCTCGAAGCCCTCATCCGCACTGCCGAACTCGCCCAGGAGATCGTGGGTCGTCCGCTCGAGTCCGGCGTGCTTCGCGCCGGGCCGCGCTTGGCGAAGCATGCGAGCCGTAGATGAGTCCAGTCCGGTCTGTCGCCGAAACCTGAAGCCAGGCTGAAGCCGCCCTCAGCGACCGGCGCAAGGACCGCCGCCGGATCCGGGCGGCATGGCCCGCGACCGCGCGCCGGCCGGCGAGGCGATCGAGCTTCGTGGCGGCATCGCTCCACCGGCAGTGCGGCGATCGGGTCGAACATGGCGAAGGCCCCGGGGTCTCGAACCTCCCCGGGGCCTTCTCTCGGACACCGCCACAGGACGGCCGGTGCCCGCGCGCCGGGTAAAACCTCCGAATACCCGGACGACTCATCGTGACATCCAAACCCCAGTGCGCCCATGGAACTCAGGCGAATCTCACGTCACTTTTCGCTAACGCGGCGTTGTCATCCGGAACACGTTCCGCGAACTTCCACGCCGCGAGCCCCGCCGCGACCACCACGAGGCCGAACACACCCCGCCAGCCGTACAGCGGCACCGCGAACAGCGCGCCCACGCCCGCCGCGATCCCGGCGAGGAGCGCCGCGGCCGACAACGCCACCGAACCGGAGCCGTCGCCGATCTCCGCGGCCACCACCACCCGGCCCGTCAGCGCGATCGTGGACCCGGCGGCGATCCCGAACGCCCCGGCCGCGCCTACGGCGAAGCCGAAGCTCGGCGCGAGCGCCAGAGCCACTGCGCTGAGCGTCAACGCCCCCAGGGCGATCGAACCCGTGTAACGGGCGCGTCCGAGCGTGCCGGCGCGTCGGGTGGCGTTGGCCGCCACCACCAGGCCGATGGCGAGGGCGCCGAGCGGCCACAGCCGCGTCCCCGGTGCGGCGTGGAAGGCGGCGGCGATATCGGTGACCAGGAACGCGGTCACCGCGGCGGCCGCGAAGGCCACGGCCTGCGCGTAAGCCGCCCACAGCGCCGGCGCCCAGCGGAGCGTGCCCCGCGTCGGCGCTGCGCCCCTTGGCGTCTGGAACTCTGTCGGTGCGGTCATGGCGTCGACGCTAGGACCGCGCGGGCCCGCGCGCCCCGGTCGGACGACTGGGCCCGGCGACTGGCCGCCGAACCCGGTCGGTGCGGGCGTTCGACCCGGTGGCGAGCGCCCCAGTCGACCCCAGTCGAATGACAGATGCGGGCCGTCGGCACCCGTGGCTACCCTGGAGGGGTCCCCGGTCGTCCTGAGGATGGAGCCGCCGTGAAACCCATTGCCGACAGCACGCGCGCGCGCCAGGGCGCCACCGGTGCCCCATCGCTCCTGGACGAGCCCGATCACGATCGCCCGGTCCTGTACGGCCGCGACGCCGAGCTCGATTCGATCCAGGCCCTCCTCGACGGCGCCCGCGTCGGCCACGGCGGCGCGCTCGTCGTCCGCGGCGAGCCGGGGATCGGCAAGTCCGCGATCGTCGACGCCGTCATTCCGCGCGCCGAGGGGTTCACCGTCCTGCGCACCCTCGGCGTGGAAGCGGAGCACACGTGGTCCTATGCGGGACTGCAGATGCTGCTCCACCCGCTGCTCGACCGCGTCGACCGCCTGCCCGCGGCGCAGTCCGAGGCCCTGCGCACCGCGCTCGGCATGGGTGACGGCACCGGACGCGCCCACTCGCTGCAGGTCGGCCTCGCCCTCTTGAACCTCCTCGTGGACGCTTCGGCGAAGCAGCCCGTGTACGTGGTCATCGACGACGCGCACTGGCTCGACCGCGACTCCACGAACGCACTGCTGTTCGCCGCCAGGCGGCTCTCGACCGAGTCGATCACGATGGTCCTGGTCGTGCGCGACGGCTTCGCCCCCGACTTCCCGGCCCCCGGCATCCCGGAGATGACCCTCGGCCCGCTCGACCTCGACGCCTCGCAGGCGATCCTCGACATGCGCGCCGACGAGATCCCGTTCACCGGCCGCGACTGGATCCTCCGCATGGCGGAGGGGAACCCGCTGGCGCTCTTGGAGCTTCCGGCCGCCGACAACGAGGAGTCGCTGCTGCGCGCCGACACCTCCAACAGTCGCTACTCCACGACCTCCCGCATCAAGCAGGCGTTCACGGAACGCATCATCGCCCTCCCCGAGAGCACCCGCACGATCATGCTGCTCGCGGCCGCCGAGGAGACCGGTGAGACCGCCGTGATCGCCGAGGCCGCCGCGAAGCTCGACGCGAGCCTGGCCGACCTCGAACCGGCCGAAGTGGACGACCTGCTGCGGTACCACCGCGGCCGCATCGAGTTCGTCCACCCCCTGATCCGTTCCACCGCATACCATTCGGCGCCGCGCGCCCGCCGCATCGAAGCCCACCGCGCGCTCTCCGAAGCGTTCGGCGACGGCGACATCCGCGCCGCACGCCACCTCGCCGCCGCCACCACCGGCCTGGACGAGAAGGCCGCCGCCGCCCTCGAATCCATCGCCTCCTATGAGGCCGAACGCGGCGGCTGCGTCGCCGAGATGGCCGCCCTCGAACGCGCCGCGAGCTTCACCCCCGACCCCTGCCGCCGGGCCCGCCGCCTCACCGAAGCCGCCCAATGCGCTTATGTCGCAGGTATGACCGGCAAGGCCGTGGAACTCGCCGAGGCCGCCGAACGCCTCACCGACGACCACGTCCTCCTCGCCCGCACCGCGCTCATCCGCGCCACGATCCTCTCCTGGGCCGGGAACTCCAAGGGCTTCGACGTGTGGATGGACTCGGCCGAGCACTACGCCGCCACCGGCCACGAGAACACCGGCTACCCGCTGCTGCGCGGCGTCTGGAACGCCTGGGAGACCGGCGATTTCACGAAGGTGAAGTACGCGTCCGGGCTCGCCTCCAAGTACGGCGGTTCCAACAACGCCTGGGTGCGCCGCCTCGCCCGCGCCGCCGCCGGGCTCAACCGCCAGCCCGACGACACCGCCGGGGAGGCCGTCGACGCGCTGCGCTCCCTCTACGACTACTACCAGCCGCTCCACCAGGACTTCCAGGCGTTCGACCAGGTCCTCGCCGCGCGCTGGCGGTTCCTCGCCGGTGACGTGCCGGCCGCCTACCAGGCGGCGGCCGAGCAGGTGCGGGCCTGCCGTGAGCGCGGGGCGCTGAGCCCGCTCGTGCAGGCGCTGCTGGTCCAAGCGCAAACTCAGTTCCACTATGGACGGTATGCGGACGCGCAGGCGTCCGCGTCCAGCGCGATCGAGCTGGCGCACGAGCAGAACGACCGCCGGGCGCTCATGCAGGGCCGCATCTGGGTGCTGCTGCCGATCGCCGCCATCCGCGGCGAGGAGCGGCGCTGCCGCGAGCTCGTGGCCGCCGCGATCCAGGACGCGCCCGAGGACTCGGTGATCCCGGCCGACACCGCGCTGGGGCTCCTGGAACTCGGGCTCGGCCGCTATGAGGCCGCGTTCGAGCGGCTGCTGCGGATCGCCGAGGGCGTCACGCCCATGGAGGTCCTGATGCAGGTGCCGACGCTCGTGGAGGCCGCGTTCCGGTCCGGTCGGCTCCCCGAGGTCAAGGAGGCGTTCGACTGGTTCGCCGACTGGGCCGACGCCACCGGGCGGTCCTACTGGGAGGCGCTCGTGGAGCGGTGCCGCGCGCTGTTCGCGACCGAGGCCGAGGCCGGGACGCACTTCGCGCGGGCCGTGGAGCTGCACCGCGCCGACGACATCGACCCGTTCGAGCGGGCCCGCACCGAGCTGCTCTACGGCGAGTGGCTGCGGCGGGTGCGGCGCATCAACGAGGCGCGGGCGCACCTGCGTGAGGCCACCGAGGTCTTCGAGCGGCTTGGCACGGTGCCGTGGACGCAACGGGCCCAAGGGGAACTGCGCGCCGCGGGCGACTCGACGGCCGTCGAGTCGAAGCCCGACCTGGCCGAACTCCTGACGCCGCAGGAACTCCAGGTGGTGCGCCTCGCCGCGGACGGTCTCACCAACCGCCAGATCGGCGAGCAGCTGTTCGTCAGCCCGCGCACCGTGGGCTACCACCTGTACAACGCCTACCCGAAGCTCGGCGTCTCCTCGAGAACGGAACTGGCCAAGCTCGACCTGTAGACGGCGCACCCCTCCGACGACGGTTCAGCGGTACCGCTTGAACTCCACGGTCCGGACCTGCCGTCGGTCGGGCGACCGACTCGGTCAGGATCCGGGCGGCGCACGCGGAACGTGATTGCCGTGCGGGCCGCCGGCGCTTCGAGCTCGGCCACGACCTCCTCGTCGAGGTCGTGCACCTGCGGGTTCGTTCACGCAGCCGCCGGGACCGGACGCCGCCAAGGCTTCGTCGTCGCCTGCAGCGCCGCACCCAGGAGCAGGATCGCCGCGATCGTCCACGCCGACAGCCGGTACCCGTCGACCGCAGTCGCACCCAGACCCCAGGCCAGGGCCGCGACCACCGGGCCCAGCGAGGTCCCGATCGTGCGCGTCGTCGCCATGAACGCGCCCGCCGTGCCCGACTGCTCCGGCGGCGCCGCGTTCAGCAGGTAGGCGTTCATCGGACTGTTGAACAGCCCGAATGCCAAGCCCAGCAACCCGATCCGTGCCCCCAGCCCGAACAGGCCGGTCGAGGCGTCCACGAACAGCAGCGGCACCACCGCCCCGAACACCAGGCCCGCGCCCGCGAGCGAGACCCGCCCGGGCCCGAACCGGTCCGCCAACCACCCGGCGACCGGTGTCATCACCGCGACCCCGCCGATGAACGTGAGCAGCACCGTCGACACCAGTTCCGGGCGCAGCCCCTGCACGTCCGTGAGCAGGAACGGCAGACTGAAGTTCAGCAGGCCGGTCACCGCCGAGAGCAGCGTCAGGCTCAGCAGCGCACCGCTCACCTGCGGCGACCGCAGGAGCGCCACCGTCGGCGCCGACGTCTTCTGCCGCACCCACACCGTCACCAGGACCACGCTCGACACCAAGGCCCCCAACGAGGTCCAAGGCGCCGTATCGACGTACTCGAACGCCAGCAGGAACGCCGCGATCGCGCCGCCCGAGGTCGCCGTGTCCACCAGCAGCGCCCGGTCCAGCCGCGGCAGACCCGTCCCGTTGCTCGGCACCGCCACCGCCACCGCCGCGAGCGCCGCCGCGGACATGGCCGCCAGCACCCAGAACAGGCCCCGCCAGTCGAACGCGGCCATGATGAACCCGCCAGCGCCGATCATGCCCATGCCGCCCACGGTCATGAGCAGGGCGATCACGGACATCGCCCGGCCCCGCCGCTCCGGCGCGGCCGAGGTGACGATGATCCGCCCGGTCATGCCGAACAGCAGCCCGCCGAGCAGCCCGCCGGCCGCACGGGCCGCCAGCAGCAGCCCGAACGTCGGCGCGAACGCCGCGGCGACCGAACCCACGGTCAGCGCCCCCATGGAGAAGACGGCGACCGCGCGCAGGTCGGCGCGGTCGGCGAGCCGTCCCGCGGCGATCGCCACCGCCCCCATCGGCAGCGCGTAGGCGAGCAGCACCCAGGCTGTCGCGGCCTCGGTCACGTGGAAGCCGGTGCGGATCGCCGGGAGGGCGACGGCGAGGGTCGACATGCCGCCGGCGACGACGAGCTGCGCGAAGCCGACGGCGAGAATCGCCCCCCATCGGGTGGTGGTCGCGGCCTCCGGGGCCGCCTGAGTCTCCGTGGAAGTCATGGCGGCCACGCTAAGCGGGGGCCGACTGGTGCCGCATCCGTCGCTCGACGGGCACACCCGACCGGTCACTGCGGGGCGGGCCGCCGCAGGCCGACAGAGGCGGCGTGGCCGACCGGTCCAGTCGCACCCCAGTCGGCCGACAGATGTCCCGCCGGTCGAACCGTCCGTAGCTTCGTCACCGCAAGCTACGAGCGAAGGAACGGAAACACCATGAGCGACAGACTCAACCTCGGCGTCATCATCGGCTCGACCCGCGAAGGCCGCTGGGCCCCCGCCCCGGCCGGATGGATCGCCGGCGTCGCCGAGCGGCACGGCGGCTTCGACGTCGACCTGATCGACCTCCTCGACGCCGACCTGCCCCAGCATCTGGTCGAGGACGACATGTGGTCCACCGAGGCCGACCCGTCCGCACCCGTCGCGGCCCTCTCCGAACGCCTCCACCGCGCCGACGCGTTCATCGTCGTCTCCGGCGAGTACAACATGTCGATCCCCGCGTCCCTCAAGCACGCGATCGACTACTACATGAACGAATGGGCCGCCAAGCCCGTCGCCATGGTCACCTACGGCGGCAAGATCACCGGAGGCCAGAACGCCGCCCAGCACCTGCGCCAGATCTTCCCCGAACTGCGCACCATGACCATCCGCAACTCGATCGCGTTCCCCCGCTTCTACCAGCACTTCGACGACCGCGGCGAGTTCACCGAGTTCGGGGCGACCGAACCGGCCGCCAAGACCCTCCTCGACGAGCTCCACTGGTGGGCCCTCGCGCTCGCCAACGCCCGCAAAGCGACCCCGCTCCCCAGCCCCTTCTAGGCCCCGCCGGGCCGGGTCTAGGACATCGGTCCTGGGACCCGGTCCGGGGCCCTGGCGCCTCGCGAAAGCGCCGGTACCGTTGAACCGTGCTGTACGGACGCGATACCGAGACCGCCGCTCTCGACGACCGCCTCGCCGCCGCCCGGGAGGGCCGCGGCTCGGCCCTCGTCGTCCGCGGCGAAGCCGGCATCGGCAAATCGAGCCTGGTCGCCGCCGCCGCCGAGCACGCCACCGACCTCACGGTGCTGCGCTGCACCGGCGTCGAATCCGAGCACGCCTGGTCGTTCGCCGGACTCCAAGCGCTCCTCCTGCCCCTCTCCGGGCACCTCGAGGCCATCCCCGAACACCACGCGTGCGTCCTCTCCCGCACCCTCGGCCTCGCCGCCGCCCCCGAGAAGGAGTCGCCCCCGGGCGACCTGCGGTTCACCGTCGGCCTCGCCGCCCTCAGCCTCCTCACCGAAGCCGCCGGGCACCGGCCCGTCCTCTGCATCGTCGAAGACGCCCACTGGCTCGACCCGGACTCCGCCGACGTCCTGCTCTTCATCGCCAAACGCCTTGCGGCCGAAGCGGCCCTGATGATCTTCACCGTGCGCGAAGGCTACGCCCCCGACTTCCCCACCCCCGGGCTCGACGAACTCCGCCTCGGCCCCCTCGACGACGACGCCGCCGCGTCGCTGCTCGCCGAACGCCTCGGCGCCCGCCCCCGCGCCGACCGCGCCCAGATCCTCCACTCCGCCGAAGGCAACCCCCTCGCGATCCTCGAACTGCCCCTCGTCGAGTCCGACGCGCGCCTCGCCGCCGACTGGACCGGCCAGCGCTCCACCACCAGCCGCCTCAAGCAGGTCTTCGGCGACCGCATCGACCGCCTCCCCGAATCCACCCGCACCCTCCTCCTCGTCATCGCCGCCGACGACACCGCCGACACCGGCCTCGTCCTCGACGTCGCCGCGAAACTCGGCGCCCAGCTCACCGACCTCGCCCCAGCCGAAGCCGACGACCTCGTGCGCTTCCACGGCGACCGCTTCACCTTCGGCCACCCCCTCATCCGCACGGCCGCGTACCAGGGCGCGCCGATCTTCCGCCGCATCGAGGCCCACCGCGTCTACGCCGAGATCATGGGCGCGGACGACTACGGCCGGGTCTTCCACCTCGCCGCCGCGGCCACCGGCCCCGACGAGACGGTGGCTGCCGCCCTCGAATCCTCCGCCGACTGCGGCGCCTCGTGCGGCGGGCACGGCTACGAGTACACGGTGTTCGAACGGGCCGCCGCGTTCACCCCGGACCCGCGCGAACGCGGCCGCAGGCTCTTGCGCGCCGCCGAAGCCGCCGTCGCGGCGGGCAACGGCCCCAAGGCCCGCGCATTGTCGGCACAGATAGAACGGTTCACCGAGGACCGTGCGATCCTCGCCCGCGCCACGCTCATGGCGGCGATGGTCGCCGCGTGGGACAACGACATCCGCGAGTCCTACCGGCTCTACATGGAGGCCGCCGACCACTACGTCGCCGCCGACATCACCTCCACCGGCTATCCGCTGTTCCGCGCGGTCGAACTCGCCTGGCAGGCAGGGGACTTCTCACGTGCGGAAGTCGCGGCCGAGCACGCCGAGCGCATCGGCATCGACCACGCGCCGTGGGTGCGCGACCTCGCGAAGGCCACGGCCGGGTTCAACCGGTCCTGCGCCGTCACCGTCGCGGAAGCGGTCGCCTCGCTGCGGACCCTCATCGACATCCACCTCGGGTTCGGCGAGTCCGTCTCTCCCGAGAACCGGGCGATGGTCGCCTGGTGGCAGACGCTCATCGGCGACATCGACGCCGCAGAGCAGACCGCCGTCGACACCGTGCGCGTCGCCCGTGCCTCCGGAGCGGCCGGTGCCCTCCCGAGGGCGCTGACGCTCAACGCGCTCACCGAGTTCGCCAGGGGCCGTTGGAAAGACGCCGAGGCACTCGCCTGGAACGCCGTCGAGCTCTCCGTCGAACTCGGGCAGCGGATCGGACCCGTGAAGGCCCGCGCCCACGTGCTCGCCCCGATCGCGGCCCTGCGCGGCGAGGAGGAGCGGGTGCGTGCACTCGTGGAGGACGCGCACGCCGGTTCGCCGGGCGACACGGTCGTCGCCATCGACAACGCGCTCGCCCTCCTCGATTTCGCGTTGGGACGCAACGAGGAGGCCCTCGATCGGTTCATGCTGCAGCTGGAGTCCAGCGCGCCCGGTGAGGCGCTCGCCTGGGTGCCGTTCGCCGTCGAGGCGGCGGTGCGCGTGGGGGAGCCGGAGCGGGTGGCGGGCGCGTTCGACTGGTTCGCGCAGTGGGCCGAGGCGAGCGGGCAGCCGCACCTGATGGCGCAGGTCGAACGCTGCCGGGGCCTGCTCGCGGACGAGCGGGAGGCCGGCGCGCACTATGAGCGCGCCGCGGCACTGCACAAGGAGGCTGAGGCGCTCTTCCCGTTCGAGTCCGCCCGCACCGACCTGATCCTCGGCGAGTGGCTGCGCCGGGCCCGGCGCGTGAACGAGGCGAAGACGCGGTTGCGCATCGCCGCGGCGGTGTTCGAGCGCCTCGGCGCCGAGCCCTGGAGCGAACGCGTGCGCCGGGAGCTGCGCGCCGCCGGGGACGCGGGCCCGATCGAGGCCGCCCCCGACCTTGCCGGGAAGCTCACTCCGCAAGAGCTGCAGGTGGTCCGGCTCGCCGCGGCCGGCCTGAGCAACCGCGAGATCGGCGAGCAGCTGTACCTGAGCCCGCGAACGGCCGGATACCACTTGTACAAGGCCTACCCGAAGCTCGGCGTGGCCTCACGGAACGATCTGGCGAAACTGGGTCTCTGAACGCCGACCCGCCCGGGGTCGGACCGGCGCCCGGTGCCGGCCGCAATGCCGTCTGGTTGTGCCCTGGTCGGCGTTGTCGGCCTTGGTGTTCGCGCCCTCATGGCCCGGGTCCCGCCCAGCCCCCGCCCGGTCAGCCGCGTCGCGCCCAGGTGCGCGCCGCCGCCTGCTTCGCGTCGTTGATCGTCTCGACCTCCACGACCTCGATGCCGCGGTGGCGTTCGGCGACCGATCCCTTCGGGACGATCGCCGTCTTGAACCCGAGCCGGGCCGCTTCGCCGATGCGTCTGTCCGCGTTCACCGTGCGCCGCACCTGCCCGGTCAGGCTCACCTCGCCGATCGCCACCAGGTCCGCGCTCACCGCGATCTCCTGCTCGGCGCTCACCAGCGCCAGCGCGAGCGCGAGGTCCGAGGCGGGCTCGCGCACCCGGATGCCGCCGATCGTCGTCGCGTACACCTCGCGGTCGAGCAGCCGCATCCCGCTGCGGCGGGTGAGCACCGCGAGCACCATGTTCAGCCGGGCCTGGTCGAGGCCGGAGACGGTGTGCCGCGGGATCGCCCCGTCTTTCACCGACTTCCCCAGCAGCGCCTGCACTTCGACCGGAACTGCCCGGCGGCCCTCCATCGTCACGGTCACGCACGTGCCCGGCGTGGGCTCGGTCGGCGCGTCGTCGAGGAACAGCCCCGAGGGGTCGGCGAGGGAGACGATGCCGTCCTCGGTCATCTCGAAGCACCCGACCTCGTCGGCCGGGCCGAAGCGGTTCTTCACGCCGCGCAGCAGCCGCAGCATCGAATGCTTGTCGCCTTCGAAGTGGACGACCGTGTCGACGAGGTGCTCGAGGGCGCGCGGCCCGGCGATGCCGCCGTCCTTCGTCACGTGCCCGACGAGGATCACGGCCATGTTGCGCGACTTGGCCTCCGCGGTGATGGCGCTCGCGACGGCCTTGACCTGGGTGACGCCGCCGGGGACGCCGTCGGTGTCGGGGGCGATGACGGTCTGCACCGAGTCGAGGATGAGCAGCGAGGGCTTGACGTCCTCGACGTGCCCGAGGACGGCGCCCAGGTCGGTCTCGGCGGCGAGGTAGAGCTCCTCGGAGAGGCAGCCGGTGCGGTCGGCGCGGCGGCGCACCTGCGCGGCCGACTCCTCGCCGGTGGCGACGAGCGCCTTGCCGTATCCGGCTTCGCCGAAGCGGTGGGCGACTTCGAGCAGCAGTGTGGACTTGCCGACGCCGGGCTCGCCGGAGATGAGGGTGACGCCGCCGGGGACGAGGCCGCCGCCCATGACGCGGTCGAATTCGCCGATGCCGGTGGGCAGGCTCGCGGCCATGGCGGCGGAGACCTTGCCGATCTGCTGCGCGGGCTTGGCGGGCCGCCGCGCGGGCCGCAGGGCCGAAGAGCCGGCGCTTCCGATCTGGCGGGGCGGGGCCGCGGTCTCCTCCATCGACCCCCATTCGCCGCAGTCGGGGCACTGCCCGACCCACTTGGGGACCCGGGCACCGCATGCGCCGCACGCGTAGGCGATTCGCTGGCTCTTCGACATGGCGCCAGCCTACGTTCCGGCCCCGACACCGCCGTGTTCGAACATGCCCGGCCCGGATCGTCGTACCCGTGTGGGAGGGTGTGCTCATTTCGCCGGTAGTGGTGAAGGTGGGAACGGGCGGGTATCCCGGGGCACCCGGTACGACGGCGGGCCGCCGCAACGCACCCCTCCGCCCCGGTCACACCGCCCCGCCCGGCCCCGCCGAGTGGCCTCGGTGACACCTTCTGCGGCGTGGGACAAGTGGTCGAAACGGGGTTGTCCGGCTGTTTAGACTTGCGGCATGAACGCAGCGGAGCCGATCAACGGCTCACCGGCACTCTCGCTCGAACCGGTCGCGGCACCGGGCCGCTCGCGCCCCGGCGCGGCCTTCTTCGACCTCGACAAGACGGTCATCGCCAAGGCCAGCAGCCTCGCCTTCTCCCGGCCGCTCTACCAGGGCGGGCTCCTCGCCCGCCGCGACGTCCTCAAGGTCGCCTACTCGCACCTCCTCTTCCGCCTCGGCGGCTCGGCCGACGAGGCGCAGATGGCGCGCACCCGCGACCAGATCGCGGCGCTCTCGCGCGGCTGGCCCGCCGAGGAGGTCCGGTCGATCGTCAACGAGACCCTCGAAGAGCTCATCGCCCCGTCCGTGTACGCCGAGGCGGCCGCGCTCATCGAAGCGCATCGTTCCGCGGGCAGAGCGGTCGTTCTCGTGAGCGCCTCCGGCGAGGAGATGGTCGCCCCCATCGGACGGATGCTCGGCGCCACCGACGTCATCGCCTCCCGCATGAAGATCGGCGAGGACGGCCGGTACACCGGCGAGATCGACTTCTACGCGGCCGGGCCCGCGAAGGCCGAGGCCGTCAAGGGGTTCGCCTCCGCGCGCGGCATCGATCTCGCGGCGTCCTTCGCGTACTCCGACTCGATCACCGACGAGCCGATGCTCCGCACCGTCGGCTACCCGCGCGCGGTCAACCCCGACCGCGGCCTGCGCCGCCTCGCCCTGGAGGAGGGCTGGCCGCAGCTGACGTTCCGGCGCCCCGTGGCCCTGCGCCAGCCGCTTTCGGGGCCGAATCCGCTCAAGGCCGCGGCCGTCGGCGTCGGCGTTGCGGCTGTTGCGTATGTGGTCTGGCGAGTGTGGAGGGATCGCCGTTTCAGGACCGCTTGAGCAGCGCTTTCCGCAGATGGGTAGCCTCAGCGAGATGGAACGCAAACAACCGGCCCGACTGGCCGATGTCGCCCGAGCCGCCGGCGTCTCGGTGGCCACCGCCTCTCGCGTGCTCAACGGCTCCCCCCACCGGGTGAGCGATCAGCTGAGCGAGCGGGTGCGCGAGGCGGCACGCCGGTTGCGATACGCCCCCAACGTCGGCGCGCAGGTCCTCGCCCGCGCGACCTCCCAGACCGTGGCCCTGCTCCTGCACGACGTGACCGACCCCTACTTCGGGCAGATCGCCGGCGGCGTCCTCGCCGAGGCCGCCCGGCGCAACGTGCGCGTGCTCATCGCCGATACCGGCATCGACCCCGATTCGGAAGTGCAGCACTTGGACTCGCTGCGCGGCTACCGCCCGCGCGCGGTGATCGTCGCCGGTTCGCGGACCACCGACAAGGCCGCCGAGCAGCGCCTCTCCGAGCACCTCTCGGACCTGTTGGAACTGGGCGCCACCGTGGTCAGCGTGGGCCAGCCGGGCCTGCCCGGTCGCGTGGTGCGCCCGGCGAACCGCGAGGGCGCGGCCGCCCTGGCGCGGTTCCTCACGCAACTGGGCCACCGCCGCTTCGCCGTGGTCGCCGGGCCCGAGCAGCTGCAGGTGGTGCGCGAGCGGCGTGAGGGCTTCCTCTCGGCGCTCCCCGAGGACGCCGAGGTCGCGCACGTGTCGGCCGAGTTCAGCCGCGACGGCGGCTACCAGGCGGGGCGGGCGCTCCTCGACGGCTCGCAGCTGCCGACCGCCGTGTTCGTGACGAGCGACGTGCAGGCCACGGGCCTGTGCACGGCACTGCGCGAAGGCGGCGTGAGCATCCCCGAGCAGGTCTCGGTGGCCGGATTCGACGACATCCCGATCGTGCGCGACCTCACGCCCTCGCTCACCACGGTGGCGCTCCCACTGCACGACATGGGCGCGAAGGCCCTGGAAGCGGCCCTGATCGAGGACGCCGACTACCCCGACGAGCTCATGATCGACGCCGAGCTCATCGAGCGCTCCTCGACGGCCCGTCCGCGTCCCTGAGCCGCCGGAGCGAATGCGGGGCGGGGCCGATCGGCCCCGCCCTTCGCTTTGCCCTTAGATGTGTGCTTTCTCAAACCCATGTAACGGTCTTGAAACACAAGCGGCCTGCACAAGTGGCGGTTTCGCGCTACGCTCGGAATCAGGATGGTCTATATATTGGGACGTCGATCCGAAAGAATCAGGGTGAACCCGATCTCAATCGCGGGACGGCAACCGCTTAAATATCGGTAGATTTAGATATAACTCCAGGTAGTGCGACATTAACTGAATAACCGTCGCTGTGGCCTGCAAACTGATCTTGTGTCAACGGTAGATCCGCTGGCAAGGCAGGCGTAATCTCGGCGGTGGATCCGGTCAGGGACTTGGTGCGGCCCGAGCGAGATCCGTAGGAACCGAAACCCTTTGCGAGCCGGAAGCGTCGTCGTTACCGTCCGGCCACACCGCGAGGGCATATTCAGGGTTGGAACTGGATTGATGGCAGTGCGGCCGAATCCCGTCCCGACTGGAACCAATCCGGAAGGAACACGATCATGGTGCGAGTCACGGTCGAAGCCGAGACGCCAGTCTCGCCGGTGAGCGGCGAATCGCTTTCCAAGGGCGATGCCGAGCGCATCGCGGGTGTCCTCAAAGCACTCGCCGATCCGAACCGTCTCCAGCTCATCAGCCTTATCCAGGCCGCTCCCGAGCAAGAGGCCTGCGTGGCCGAGCTGACCGAGCCCCTCGGGCTCTCCCAGCCGACTGTCAGCCACCACCTGCGCATCCTGGCCGAGGCCGGGGTCGTGGAGCGCGACAAGCGCGGTGTGTGGGCGTACTTCCGCCTCGTCCCCGAGACGATGCGGATCGTCGCCGACCTGCTGACCCCGCCGAAGCGCCGCCCGCGGCGCCGCTGAAGGGGCGCTGGGCCGAGAGGCCCTGGAAGTGGCGCAGACGCGCGCGGTCGGCCCGCCGCCGGCGGATCCGACCGCCGGCGGACCGGGTCGGCCGCGAGCGTCCCGGCCGGGATGCGGTGCGCGCGTGCGCCACTGACCTGCCGTAACTCCCAGTCCTTATGGGATAACTGAAAAATGCGATCTCGACTGCGTTTGCCTCACGTCATACACTCGTCACATGACCGGTGTGCATCGCAGACGAGGGCGCCTCTCGAAAGAGGGCCGCCGCCTCTTCGGCGGGCTCGCGCTGCTCGCCGTCTTCACCCCGGTCACCGCCTACACCCTCAACGCCGCCATCGCCCACGTCCAGTCCTGCGGGACGGAGGTGGAGCTGCACGTCGCGGCCGCCCCCGAGATGGCCGCGGCGCTCGAGGACTTCGTCGCCGCCGGCGGCGGGGCGCCCTCCCGCGGCTCGGACGTGTGCGCCGACATCACCGTCGAAGCCGTCAGCGGCAACGCCGTCGCCGAGACCGACGCCGACATATGGGTCCCCGAGACCGCGCTCTGGCGCAACCTCCCTGACGCCGGCCTCGCCGAGCAGTGGGAGGTCCTCCAGGAGTCGACCGCCAGCGCCGCGGTCGGTCTGGCCCTGCCCGCGGGCGAGAGCACCGACCAGGTGCTCCCCGATGAGGCCGACGTCGCGCTCCAGGATCCGCGGCAGCACGCCCCGAGTCTGATGTGGATCATCATGTTCGGGGTCGACGAGCACACCGTCGAAGGCGGGGACGGCACGGCCGTGATGTCCGCGCCCGAGGTCCTGGCCGCCGGGAACCCGGACCTGCAGGCGCCCATGGGCGCGTCGCAGGTCGCGCAGTTCGAGTATCCGATGCTGTCGCGCGCCGACCTCGGCGAGGACGAGCGCGAGGCCGCGCAGAACCTGCTGCGTTCCTACAAGAGCGCGTCCTACGGCGAGGTGCTGGCCGCGCACGCGCTCGGCTCGGCGATCTCGCAGTCCACGCCGACGTCCACGGAGGTCATCGCGGGGGCGCTCCAGAGCTGGGACGACCGCGAGGACGCCTGACCCGCTATTCGGCGGCCTTCGACAGGGCCTGGCTGAGCACGTCGTTGAAGACGTGCCAGCCCTCGTCCTCGCGTTCGGAGGCGATGTCGGCGGTGGCCCAGGCCTGGAAGGTGCCGTGGGCGTCGGTCACGAACACGCTGAGCGAGCCGCGCCAGCGCCCATAGACCTGGGTGCGTTCGGCGAAGGCGATGTCGCCGTCCATCTCCTCGAGCGGTTGGTAGGGGAGGGCTTCGCGCATGATCTTGCGTGCGGCGTTCGGGCAGTCGCCTTGGCAGGTGAGCCAGCCGACGGTGATCTCCGATTCGCCGTCGTCGGCGGTGCAGACGGCGGTCGCGCCGTCCTCGGCGCAGTCGAATTCGCTGGGGACTTGGAAGGCGAAGGGCCAGTTGGCGGCCGCGAACGTCTCAGTGGCGGTGCCTTCGGGGAAGGCGCTGCCGCCGATGCGTTCGGCGGGGGCCTCCTCGTCCCATCGGGGCACTTCGTTGCCGGCGTCGCCTTCGGTGGGCTCGGCGGCGGGGGCCTGGGAGACGCCGTCGACGGCCGCGTCGGTGGGCGGTTCGGCCGAGCCGCCGTCGTCGTCGCCGGGGCCGGAGAGGACGGCCCAGACGCCGACGACGAGCGCGAGGATGACCACGACTGAGCCGATCCCGATGAGGATCGGCTTCAGTTGGGAGGGTTTCTTGGGCGCGGCGATCATGACCACCGGCGGGGACCATGCTGCGTTTTCGGCTCCGCGAGCGTTTGCCGAGGCCGGCGACGAGGGCGGACCGGAGACGCCCGCGGGCGAGGCGGGGGCGGCGGAGCGCTGTGCGGCGGCCATCTGGTGGGCGGCGCGCTGGGCCGCGGCGGCGGGTCCGACGGGGAGCGGGCCGGTGGCGGGGCCGAGGGCGAGGAGCCGGTCCATGATGCGGTCGGCGCCGCGCAGGCGGGCGTCGCGCAGGACGACGACGTAGGGCTGCTCGGCTTCGAGGTCGGCGACGAGGATGGGGGCGTCGTCGGGTCCGGCGGTGGCGTAGGCCCAGGCGACGGTGTCGGAGAGGAGGCCGCGGCGGGCGGGGTCCTTGGAGGAGGTGGCGCCGAGGGTGAGGATCTGCACGGGCCGGGCGTTCTCGTCGAGGCCTTCGCAGAGTTCGTAGGCGCCTTCGACGCGCGCGGTCGTGACATCGGTGTACGGCCCGACCGTGCGACTCATCGAAGCCCCCTCAAGCTGCGGATCCGCGTTGCGCTGATCGGGCCGTCACGGGATGTGCGAGCCGTAAGGAGCGCGGAATTACCACTAAGTATGGCCCGGCTCCGCACGCCCCGCGACACCTGGCCGCGGGCAGTCCGGCGAACGGTCGCTCGGTGCCGTTCGATTTCGGTCAGACGACCGAGGCGGCCGTGAACGCGAGCCGGTTACGCTGGCGGCGTGACGATCTACCGCAGCACCGGTGAAGGCCCTGTCCCCCTCGATCCCGTGGGTGAGGCGTCGCGCCCGAAGACCCCGTGGCGCTTCGCACCCTTCAATGCGCTCAGGGGCGGGATGGTGGGTGCCGCCGAGTCCGTGCCGGGCATCTCGGGCGGGACGATCGCCCTGGTGGTGGGCCTGTACGACCAGCTGATCGATGCGGCCAGTGCGATGGTGCACGCTTCGCGGACCATGGTGTCCGGGGTGGCGCGCCGCCGCGGCGCGGGGGAGGGCCTCAAGGCGCTGAAGGCGGTCGACTGGCCGCTGCTGCTGCCGGTGATGGTGGGCATGGCCGTGGTGCTCGTGCTGTCGCTCAAGACGATCGCGCCGCTGCTGGAGTCGCATCCGGTGCCGATGCGGGCGTTGTTCTTCGGCATGATCCTGGTCTCGATCGCGGTGCCGCTGCGGATGATGCCGGGCCGTTTCAGGCCGCTCGACGGCATGCTGCTGGCGGTCGGCGCGGTGGCCGCGTTCGTGCTCACGGGTCTGCCGGCGGCGGAGATCGACCGGCCCCCGCTGTGGCTGGTGTTCATCGGTGCGGCGATCGCGATCAACGCCTTGGTGCTGCCGGGTGTGTCGGGTTCGTTCGTGCTCTTGGCGATGGGCCTGTACGTGCCGGTCCAGCACGCGATCGACGAGCGGAACCTGGTGTTCATCGGGGTGTTCGGGTTGGGCGCGGCGATCGGACTCGGTTCGTTCGTGAAGCTGCTGCAGTGGCTGCTGCACCACCGCCGCCAGGTGACGATGGCGGTGCTCGCCGGTCTCATGATCGGTTCGCTGCGGTCGCTGTGGCCGTGGCAGACGGAGGCGAACGAGCTGCAGGCCCCTTCGGGGTCGATTGTGGGGCCGTTGCTGCTGATGCTGGTCGGTGCCGGTCTGGTGCTCACCGCGATGATCTGGGAAGCGAAGCAGCACAAGAAGAACGCTCAGTAACGGGCCGCGTCCGCCGCGGAGCGGCGGCGCGTGCCTCGGACGTCCGAGGGCGGGCATATGAGTCATCTACGCATTTGCGGGATGCAACAACGCAATGTTTTCGAATTTCTTCGCGTCTGGGCGTAACCGCTCCGAGGCCTCTCCAGTTAGTCAGTGTGGCCGCCTCACAGCGGCCGGGCCGCAGTGTCACCGGCCCGATGGACAGCGAGCGCGGTCCTCGACCCGCCGGCGATCCAGCCGGCAAGGTCGCGGCTGAGGTCCGCATTCGGCAGGAGCGAACGCCCCCGCGGCGACCGCGCTGCCTCGAGCCGCTGGTCGACCACTGACAACTCAGCGATCTTGCACCGCTCGGCGGTCGATTCGCGCTGCTTCCCCAGCCGTCGACCAACGTCCGTGCGGTACGGAGAAAGGCAACGAAGCAGATGAAAATGCGCACTGTGCGTACGGCGGGCCTCGTCGGAGGACTCGCTACGGGGGCTCTGCTGCTCGCCGGAACGGCGGCTCAGGCCGCCGACACCGAGGTTCCGGAATCGACCGGCGACCTCGTGATGGCGACTCCGGAAGCCCTCGGGGGGCTCCCGGTCTCGCCCGACGCCGTGACCGGTCTGAGCGGCGGCGTCACGGACAAGGTCACCGGACTGAGCGCCGTGGACTCGATCTCCGGCGTCGACGCCCTGGCGCCGTCCGGTCCCTACGCGGAGGCCAAGGGCGACAACGTCGCCGACCAGGTCAAGGACCTGGAGGCGCCCGCGGGCGACCCGGTCAACGAGCTGCTCTCGGGCCTCGGCGGCGGCCTTCCGGTGCCGCTGCCCTTCTAAGACCGCGACATCCCCGCGGCGCGCGCTTCCGCCAGGCGCGCCGCGGACCACGGTCGAACCACGGGGTCCGTCAGGGTCCGAACGTGAACGACTCGCCGATTCCGCGGCGGTGCACAGCCGCGGCTCACGAGCGGTACGCGCGGCGTCCCAACCGGGCGCCGACCGGCCCGGACGGCCCCACCGACCGAGCAAGGAAAACGGCAGGACACAACTCTCCCGGTTTCAAAGCACCTCGTCCGACCGCAGGACCCAGCCTGCCCGGACGCGAACAAGCTTTCGGAACCACGGAGCTTCACGGGGGATACGTGATGGAACAGCAAGAACCATTTCCCTGAAAGGTGAAACTTCGTGAACAACTCATGGGCACGCAAGACCGCGCAGACCAGCCTGGCCGCGACGGGGATCGTCCTCGTCGCCGGTGCCGGCACCGCCCAGGCCTGGGGCCCTGACGTCACCACGCAGGACCAGGTCGGCGCCGTGTCGGGCAACCAGGTGGTCGCGCCGATTCAGGCGCCCATCAACATCTGCGGTGTGGCCGCGGCCGTCCTCGGGACCGCCTCCGCCGGCTGTGAAGGCGGCGCCAGCGCCGACTACGACGGCGCGGGCGACCTGACCACCCAGAACAACACCGGTCTCGGCAACGGCAACCAGGCGTTCGCCCCGGTGCAGGCTCCCACCGACATCAGCGGCATCGCCGCCGCCGTCGGCGGCGCGGCCGACGGCTGGTCCACCGGCGGCTCGCACGCCGACGTGGAGTCAGGCAAGGCCGAGTCCGGCAAGTCCCAATCCGACACGCTCACCCAGCGCAACTACGGTGCGCTGTCGGGCAACCAGCTGCTCGCGCCGATCCAGGCCCCCGTCAACGCCTGCGGCAACGCCATCGCCGTCGGCGGTTCGTCCGACGCCGGGTGCGAGGGCGGCGCCGACGCCGACTACTCCGGCGCGGGCGACCTGACCACCCAGGACAACGTGGGTCTCGGCAACGGCAACCAGGTGTTCGCCCCGATCCAGGCTCCGGTCAACGTGTGCGGCAACGCCATCGCGATCCTCGGCCACGCCAGCGCCTCGTGCGACGGCGGGTCCGACGCCGAGATCCCCGGCGGGCACGACCACCACAACAGTCACAAGGAGCTCTCGACCAC
Source organism: Glycomyces sp. YM15 (assembly GCF_016918015.1). Lineage (GTDB taxonomy): Bacteria > Actinomycetota > Actinomycetes > Mycobacteriales > Micromonosporaceae > Glycomyces. The sequence continues at coordinate 127,709 of NZ_JAERMK010000014.1, read as the reverse complement.
TGAGTCCTCCAACGTGGACCTCAATGAAGAGGCCCTCCCGGCCGTTCCCGGTATCGACGCCGTGAGCGGCGCGACCGGTGGCCTGCCGCTCGTCGGCGGTCTCGTCGGCAACACCACCTCCGAAGGTGTTGCGGACTCGGTCGCGGGCGTCAGCGAGCTCGCGGGCGCGGGCGTGCTCTAAGCCACTCCGAACGGTCCGCGCCGTCGCAGCGCGGGCCGCTCTTTCCACATCAAGGGATTCCTGAACGGCGGCCTGCTTCGAGCGGGCCGCCGTTCAGTCCTCCAAGGTCTTGAGGCGAGCCTCGAGGGCCGAGTTCATCGACGCGAAGCCCTGCTCGGCGTCGGCCAGGGGCGACTTCATGAGCGGCACCAGGACGCCGGTGAACCGCTCGCCGTGGGTGAGGACCGTGGTGCCGTCCGGCTGCGGTTCGAGCACGAAGTAGTGCTCGCCGTCGAAGAGACCGCCCGGGCCGAGCTTGCCGAGCCAGCGGATCTGCCGGGCCGGGGAGACGCGCAGCACGCGGGGCTTGAACCGGTTGGTCTTGCCGTTCGGCTGCAGGAAGGCCGCTTCGAGGCGTTCGTCCTCGGCGAGGAGCCCGGAGATCTCGGTGATGAACGGGTTCCACTCGCCGTAGGCCGGGAAGTCGGTGAGGACCGCCCACACCCGGTTGGCGCGCGCGTCGAGGTGCACCGTGGTCTCGATCCGGTGCTCCTGGCCGATCGCCCACAGGCCGTACGCGGTGGCGGCGGCGATGATCGCGGCCGCGATGATGAAGAAGATCAATTCCCCAGACTCCAGAATCGGATGTTGCCTTGGTCGTCGCCGGTCACCGCGTAGTCGAGCCCGTCGATCGTGACCAGCGCCAACTCTGTCGGGACCCCGTCGTCAGGCGCCTCGAAGTAAACGGTATCCGATGCGTCGGCGCTCAAGGCCTGACCGACGCCGTCGGAGTCGATCGACAGCAGCGTCGCCCCCTGCGGGGTCTCCGCCATCTCGAAATGGAACTCCGCCGCTGCGTCGTGGTACGGGACCAGCCAGGACGACTCCTGGGCATTGAGGTCCCAGAAGTGCAGCCTGCCGTCGTCGCCGTAGACCATCGCATACGGCGTGCCGATGTAGTAGACGACGGTGAACGCCCCGATGGAGCCGCCCGCCCAGTCCGCGGAGGTGAAGGGCGCGCCGTTGACCTCCCCGCCGAACGGGTTGACGATGTCGAGCTCCCGGTTCCCGTCAAAGGCCACGAGTTCGGAGTCCCGACCGCCGGAGTAGGTGAAGAACCGCGGGTAGCCGTACCCGTCGGGGACGGGGAAGTGGGCGATCGTGGACTCGGTCTCCAGGTCGAAGAGCTCGAACTCGTCCTTGTTCAGCAGGCCGAGCGCGGGGGCGCCTTCGTTGTAGCCGATGCGGATGAAGTCCACCTGCGCACCCTCGCCGACCATCTCGGGTGTCCCGGCGGGCAGGAACTCCCCGGTGTCCGGCCGCCACACCCACGGCTCGTGATCCACGGTGACCGCGACCATGATCGCTTCGCCGGAGGAATCGAAGGCGGGCCACAGGTCCCCGATGTCCGTCTCGGGCCAGTGCTCGTCGATCAGCGTTCCCGACAACAGGTCCCACTGCTCGATGGAGCCGTCAGCGCCGCTGGAGAACAGTTGCGGGCCGCTGGAACCGTCGAGGAACGCCACGGATTCGACGGTGCCGTCGTGGGTGCCGTCGATGCTCGCCAGGAGCGTGCCCGCCTCGACCGTGGACCAGCTCGGCTCGAACGCGCTGACGGTGGGCTCGCGGTTGTCGAAGCCGTCCCCGAACGGTTCCCCGTCCTCGGCGCGGTTCGGGTTGAAGTACCAGACCAGGCCCGCGATGATGAGGATGTCGACGAGGACGAACGCGATGACCCCGCGGCGGCCGATCCTCTTGGCGCGCTGGCGTTCCTCCTCGGTGCGCGGCGGTTCAGGGTCGTCGGCCTCGACGGACACGGGCGGGGTGAACTGCGCGGGGCGCGTCTGCGGCGGCAGGTCGTGCCGGGTCGGGCTCGGTTCCGGTCGCGGCGCGGCGGGTGCGGTCCGTTCATCCTGAGGGGACGGTGCGTACGGCGGCGCCGGCAGGTAGACCGGGGTCGGCGCGGTCTGCGGCGGGGCCTGCAGCGCGGGGGCGGTCTGCGGCGAGGGCGGTGCGAGGTTCGCGATCGCCGGCGTGACCGGCGCGACGGGGCTGTATCCCCGCTGCGGCGTCCGCTGGATCGGGAACGTGGTGTGGTGCCCCCCGGCCTGCGTCCACAGGACGCTGCCTTCGGCGACGACGACCTCGGGCTGGTCGAGCACGGTGGGCGCCGAGCCGAGCGCGCGGTGGAGCATGGTGCCCACCAGTGGCATCCGGCTCGCGCCGCCCACGAGGAACACGCCCGCGCTGGCGGCCATGTCGAGCCCGGCGGCGCGGATGACGGCCTGGGTGACGCGGATGGTCTGTTCGAGGTGCGGGTGGGCGATCTGCTCGAGCTCGGTGCGCGTCAGGTGGGCTTCGACGTCGAGGAGCGGGATCGAGATGTCCGATTGCTGGTGGCGCGAGAGCCGTTCCTTGGCGCCGCGCACCTCCTCCTGGAACTCGCGGAAGTACCGTCGCTCTTCCACAGTGGAGGGAATGACGAGACGCTTCCAGCCCTCGCGGTCGCCGTAGGTCGTGCCGAGGTGCTCGATGAGGGCGGCGTCGATGTCCAAGCCGCCCAGGTCGCTCCGGCCGTCGAGGGCCACGGTGGTGAAGCCGTGCTCGGTGCGGCGCACCACGCTCGCGTCGAAGGTGCCCGCGCCGAGGTCGTAGACCACAATGGAGGATCCGACGGCCATGCGGTGCTTGAGCGCCTCCGCGTAGTACGTGGCGGCGGCGACCGGTTCGGGCACGAGCCGCACCTGGCCGAGGCCGGAGCGGGCGGCGGCGTCCTCGATCACCTGGCGGCGCGCTGGCCCCCACTCGGCGGGCACGGTGAGCGTGACCTGCGAGGGCTGGCCGACGACGCGGCGGCATTCCGCGGCGACCGCGTCCAGGACCGCCGCGATGAGGTCCGCGATCGGGTACTCGCGCGCGCCCAGCAGCGTCGAGGGCCGGTCGATGAGGCGCTTGGGGTTCGGTTCGAAGCGCTCGGGGTGGCGTCGGCCCGCGTGGACGGCGTCGCGGCCCACGAGCAGGCCGCCGTCGGCGTCGGCGCACACCGCCGAGGGCATCAGCGGCGCCCCGTCGAACAGGAGCGGGCGCAGGCTCCCGTCGGCGCGGCGGACGACCGCGATGGTGTGCGAGGTGCCGAAATCGACGCCGAGCGATGTTCCTTGGGGGCCGGGGCTCATGAGAGGAATCGTAACGAACCGGCGGGGAAGCGGTCGGCCAGCGCAGGTGCGGACGACCGGGATACCGACTTGAATTTGTCTGGTCGTCCGTCGTAATGTCGTGGGTACAGACTCCGACCGATAGGACGAGCATGACCGCTCCCGTGTACCTCGACCCGACCAGGCCAGTCACCGAACGCGTGGAGGCGATCCTCGCCCTCATGACGGACGAGCAGAAGCTCGCGTGCCTCAACGGCGTGCCCGAGACCGTCCTCGCCGACGGCAACACCCTCCCCGGGCTCACCAACGAGTTCAACGAGGTCCTGCACAGCTCCGGCAAGAAGCCCGACGCCACGTTCTTCCCGCAGGCCATCGGTCTGGGCGCGACCTGGGACACGGAACTCATGGAGGCCATCGGCGCCGCCGTCGCCCACGAGGTGCGCGCCCGCGACACCGACGTGTACGCCTCGTTCGGCCCGGTGGCCGACATCCGCTCCAACCCCCTCGCCGGGCGCTTCGAGGAGGGCTTCGGCGAGGACCCCCTCCACGTTGGCGCCATGACCACCGCGTACGCCTGGGGCCTGCGCGGGCGCCACCCCGAGTACGTCAAGACCTTCACGCAGATGAAGCACTTCCTCGGCTACAACCACGAGTGGCACCGCTCGCAGAGCTCCGCGTCCATGGGCGTGCGCGCCTTCCACGAGTACCAGGTCGTGCCGTACCGGATGCCCGTGGAAGCGGGCGCCGTGATGGGCGCGATGACCGCCTACAACAACGTCAACGGCGTGCCCTCGATCATCTCGCCGATCATGGAGACGCTGCGCTCCGAATGGACCCGGGACGGCGTGTTCTTCTTCCTGCCCGACGGCTGGGACGGCGTCAACCTGCACACCACCAAGGGCGAGCCCTGGGACACCTGGCAGGTCGACCCGCGCGGCGACGTGCCCTACCCGACGGCCCTCGCGGCCGAAGAGGGCCGCGCGATCGACACTGAAGAGAACGGCGTGTACGCCTCGGCCCTGATGCTCCTCGCCGGCGTCAGCCACTTCCACGACGGCTCCGAGCTGCCGTTCGTCCCGAACGCGGGCGAGGCCGTGCGGCGCGGGGTGCTCGGCGTGAACATGTCGCATGTGGAGCGATCGGTGCGGGACTGGCTCCACTTCCTCGTCCGCACCGGCAAACTCGACGGCGACGCCTGCGAGTACAACCTGATCCCGGCCGACCCGCACCCGCAGGACCGGCCCGAGGCCATCGCGCTCGCGCATCGCGCCGCTCAAGAGCAGCTCGTGCTGCTCAAGAACACCGATGCCGCACTGCCGCTGCCCGAGACCGCGAGCATCGCCGTCGTCGGCCCGCTCGCCGACCTCAACCTCCGCGACTTCTACAGCCCCACCGTCCCCGCCGAGCGCCGCCCCAGCCCGCTCCAGGCCCTTCGCGAGCGCTTCGGCTCCGTGACCCACCACAGCGGCAACGACACCGTCGCCTGGCAGGTCGGCGGCCGCTACGTCAACGTCGCCGACAACGGGGTGCTCGTCGCGAGCGCGGACACCCTGGGCGACACCGAGACCTTCGAGGTCTGGGACTGGGCGCACGAGCAGCACATGTTCCGCCACAACGCCACCGGCAAGTTCGTCCAGGCGAACTTGCTGCAGCGGAACGACGGCCCGGCCACGTTCGAGAACCAGGCCGGCGCCTCCGGCGGCGGCGGGCCGATCCTCGTCGCCACCGAGACCGAGATGGAGGACGGCGACGCCTGGTTCACCCACCAGAACCTCCATTACCGTCCCGCGGGCGACAAGGTCGAGCTCTTCGGCGTCAACCACGTCTCCGCCGAAGCCGACGGCCCGTACCACGTGCGCCTCGCCGAGGACGGCTCACTGCCGCTCGCCAAGGGCCCGTCCGACCCGATCCTCACCGAGACGCTCATCGAGAACGGCCCCGAAGCCGCCGCCGCCCTTGCGGCCGAAGCGGACTGGGCCCTCGTGTTCGTCGGCAACCACCCGATGGTCAACGCCCGCGAATGCTTCGACCGGCCCGGCCTCGACCTCGCCCCGCGCCAGGCCGACCTCGTCCGCGAAGTCGCCGCCGCCAAGCCCGGGCGCACCATCGTGGTCGTGGTCTCGGCCTACCCCTTGGCGATCGGCGACATCGACGCCGACCCCAACGTGGCCGCGATCCTCTACACCTCCCACGCCGGGCAGGCCGTCGGCGCCGCCCTGGCCGAGGCCCTCGCGGGCGACTACTCGCCGGCCGGGCGCCTCACCTCGACCTGGCTGCCGGACACGTCCTCGCTCCCGAAGGCGGGCCCGCGCTCGGAGGCCTTCCGGGTCAGCGACGTCGACATGCTCGAATACGACGTCATCAGCGCCGGACTGACCTACCGCTACTCGAAGGCCGAGGCGATCTACGGCTTCGGGCACGGCCTGAGCTACACCGACTTCGAGTACGGCGACCTGCAGATGCCGTCGACTGCGGACGCCACGGAGCGGTTCACCGCCACGGTGGACATCACGAACGCGGGCGAGCGGACCTCGGACGAGGTCGTACTGCTCTTCGCGAGCATCGCCGAATCCGCTTACGGCGACCGCGTCCCCGGGACCCAGCTCGCGGGCTTCGCCCGCGCCCGGGGCATCGAGCCCGGTGAGACCCGCCGCGTCGAGATCGAGGTCGACCCGCAGTCCCTGTTCGTCTGGGACGTGGTGCGCGGCGAGCGCATCGTGGAGACCGGCGTCTACACGTTCGGTGTCGGCACCGACAGCGGGGGCCCGGAGGCCGAGGTCCGCATCGAGGGCGAGACCATCGCCGAGCTCGACCTCTCCGAGACCGCCAACGTCTGGGAGAAGGCGACGATCGCCGAAGGCCTCACTTACTGGGAGGTCGCGAAGCGCAACACCCTCAAGCGCGAGGGCGGCTACCATTCGACCGGCTCGCGCCGCGCGGGCAGCCATGTGGGCTTCACCAAGGCGGTCCTGGACGGCGCCCAGAGCATTGAGCTCCGCACCGCCACCACGACGGCCGACTGGGCCGACCTCGCCGACCCCGTGATCGAGGTCCGGGCCGCAGCCCCTGACGGGCCCCTCCTCGCCGAGGTCGAGGTCCCGAAGACGGCGGGCTTCCAGTCCTTCACCGAAGTGAGCGCCCCGCTCCAGAACGCCGAAGGCACGCAGGACCTCTACCTGGTCTTCCGCACCGGAGGCATCTACATCGACACGATCCGCCTGGCCCGCTAGACGAGACGACCGCACTGAGCGGCCGCGGGGGGGGGGGGCCGCCCCCCGGGGGCGCCCCGCGCGCCGCGCGGTGGGGTGGGGACGCGCCCCCCCCCCCCCCCCCCCCCCCGGGCGGGGGGCGGGGCCCCCCCCCCCCCGGGGGCCCCCCCCCCCGCGGCCGATTGTCAGTCTTCCGAGGCCTCGGGTTTGAAGAACCTGCTCTCCGCCGATCTGAGCCAGGTATCGAGCTGACTCTGGTCGGTGCAGGCCTTGACGCGCTCGGGTGAGATGTCGTCGAGGAATCCTTCGGCCCAGAACTTCAACACGAGCGCGCGGGTGAGGTCCATGAGACCCTGCGCCCTCGTCTCCTCGGTGCTTCCGTCATAGCGGATCAACCCGCTACTCATCGAAAAGACCTGTTGCCGAGCCGGACGCGATGAACTTGGTGATCCAGGCTTCGAGTTCCTGGAGGTCGATCGAGGCTTCGATTCGCTCACGCTGCTCGGCCGTGATACCGGTCTGTGTGGCCTCGAGCATGGTGATGAGGATTCGCCGCGACTGCAGGACGGCGCCTTCTTCGCGGCCTGCTTCGCGGCCTTCGAGTCGCAGGCTGTCGCTGTATTCGGAGTGGTACGGGCGGGTCTGCGTGCGCATGAGTTCCTCCAGCATTCGGGCGAGCTCGTCTTCCAGGATCGTGAGCAGATGCTTGATGTAATCGGCCGCTCGCCCTGGTTCGATGGTGGTGGTCCTCGAAAGCACGGGTCATAGAGCCCGGCAACCGGAAGTGCTTCTCGTCCTTCCATTCGTTCTGGACCTCGATGATCACGATCCTGTCGTCCTCATTCGGGAACGACAGGATCACGACGACATCGGCCCGCCGCTCGGTCCTTCCCATGGAGCCGACCGAGGTCGAACGCGTCTGGGCACCGGTGCATACCGATACCCGTCGGTCCTTGTCCGCGAGGTCCATCAGCCAAGCCGCCGTCAGCGGCTCGTCCTGGATCGCCTGCACGATGAGTTCGTGTGCCTCGCCCGGCATCGGGGGGATTCCCTTCGTTTCGTGGTTCCCCTGAGAAACGAGTGGTGACCCCGGATGACGCGCGTTTGTCGGAAAACCGACAGTTCGTTCGAGCGTCTCAGGCGTGATGCTCGGTCGCCACGACCGCGCCGTCCGCGGTGTGGAAGACCAGGAAAGCACCCTTCTCCAAGGGGGCCAGCGAGACCGGTGTGCCGAGGCGGTTGCTCACGTAGGTGATCATCTCGTCGATGTGCTCGCCGTGGCCGCAGATGACCGCGGGCTTCCCCGAGGCGACGATCTCGTCCAGGCGGGCGGCGACCTCGGCGGGTTTGCTGGTGCCCAAGGTGAACTCGGGCAGGCCGCTCACCGCGACGCCCTCGGCGGCGCAGTACGGCAGCAGCGTCTCCATGCAGCGGGCGCTCGAGGCGCTGTAGGCCGCGCCCGCCGGATAGGCGGCGAGCAGGACCTCGAGCTGCTGGGCGCGTTCGCGGCCGCGCTGGTTCAAGGGCCGCAGCTCGTCCTGGTCGAACCAGTCCGCTTTGGACATCGCGATGGCGTGCCGGACGAAGATCAGCGGCACGGTCTCGCGGGCGAGCTGCCGGGAGAAGTCCTCCAGCACCGGCTGGTCGCGTTCGTGGGTGAGCCGGTCGGCGACGTCGGCGAGCGGGACCCATTCGAGGTCGTCGACCTCGCGCGGGTCCACGGCCTCGTCGACGGTGTCGCCGGAGGCCGGTGTGGCGCACCAGTAGTCGACGCGCTTGAGCTTGCCCTCCTTGTCGTAGAAGGAGGGCGCGAGCGGGCGGCCGAGCACCGGCCGGATGCCGGTCTCCTCGAAGACCTCGCGCTGCGCGGCCGCGAGCAGGTGCTCGCCGCGCTTCAGCTTGCCTTTCGGAAAGGTCCAGTCGCCGTACTTGGGCCGGTGGATGAGGGCCAGCTCGGGCCCCTCCTCGCCCTCGCGCCAGAGGACGGCGCCGGCGGCGAAGATCTCGGGTTGCGTCAACGGTGCTCCTGCATGAGTTGTTCCTGGAGGTCGCCCCCGCTCCGCTGCCGGGACCACAGTCCCAGCGGGCCGAGCCTCCAGGTCCGGATGTCGTCGTCCATACCGCGGTCGAGCAGCGAGGTCAGCTGCGCGCGGTGGGCGTCACCCTCGACTCGCACGAGCACCTCGACCCGGCGGTCGAGATTGCGGTGCATGAGGTCCGCGCTGCCCAACCATACTTCCGGGTCGCCGCCGTTCTCGAACACGTACACCCGTGAGTGTTCCAGGAAGCGCCCCAGGACGCTCCTGACCCGGATGGTCTCCGACAGGCCGGGGACGCCGGGACGCAGGGCGCAGATGCCGCGGAGGAACAGGTCGATGGGCACGCCGGCCCGGGAGGCCCGGTACAGGGCGTCGATGATGCCCTCGTCGGTGAGCGAGTTGCACTTGAACCGGATCCGCGCGGGCAGGCCCTTGCGGTGGTTCTCGATCTCGCGCTCGATCCGCTCGATCAGGCCGGGCCGCAGCGAGTGCGGGGCGACGAGCAGCCGGTGGAAGTCCTCGTCGCGGGAGAAGCCGGTGAGGTGGTTGAACACGGCGTTGACGTCCTCGCCGACCTTCGGGTCGGTGGTGAGGAGGCCGACGTCCTCGTAGAGCCGCGCGGTGGTCGGATGGTAGTTGCCGGTGCCCACGTGGCTGTAGCGCAGGAGCGTCCCGTCGGTCTCCTGGCGCACGACCAGCGCGAGCTTGCAGTGGGTCTTGAGGCCGACGATGCCGTACATGACGTGGCAGCCGGCCTGCTCGAGCTTCTGCGCCCAGTCGATGTTGGCCTGCTCGTCGAAGCGGGCCTTGAGCTCCACGACGACGACGACCTGCTTGCCGGCGTCGGCGGCGCTGATGAGGGCGTCCACGATGGGGGACTTGCCGCTGGTGCGGTACAGGGTCTGCTTGATGGCGAGGACCTTCGGGTCCGCGGCGGCCTCCTCGATGAGCCGCTCGACCGAGGCGGTGAACGAGTCGTAGGGGTGGTGCACGAGGACGTCGCGGTCGCGCATGACGGCGAACAGGTCGGCGTCGGGCGGCAGCACCTTCTCGGAGGGCCGGAACCGGGGGTATTTCAACTCGCTGCGGTCGAGGTTGGCGATGGCGTCGAGCCCGGCGAGGTCGAGCGGGCCGGGCAACTTGTAGACGACCTGCTCGTCGACGCCGAGCTCGGCGATGAGCCGGTCGAGGACCTTCGGGTCGATCGTGTCCTCCACTTCGAGGCGCACGACGGGCCCGAAGCGGCGGCGCAGGAGTTCGCGCTCGAGGGTCTGGAGGAGGTTCTCGGTGATGTCCTCGTCGATCTCGAGGTCCTGGTTGCGGGTGACGCGGAACGTGTGGTGCCCGAGGACGTCCATGCCGGGGAACAGCTGCGCGAGGTGCGCGGCGATGACGTCCTCGAGCGGTGTGAACCGGCCGGGCGCGACGGCCATGAAGCGCGAGAGCAGGGCCGGGACCTTGACGCGGGCGAAGCGCGTGGTGCCGTTGCGGGGGTCGTGGACCTGGACGGCGAGGTTGAGGGACTTGCCGGAGATGTAGGGGAAGGGGTGGGCGGGATCGACGACGAGCGGGGTGAGCACGGGGTAGATGCGGGTGCGGAACAGCTCGTGCATGCGGGCCTGCTCGGCGTCCTCGAGGTCGGCCCAGCGGACGATCGCGATGTCCTCCTTGGCGAGGAGTGGGGCGATCTCGTCGCGGAAGTACTCGGCGTGCTCGATGCTCAGCTGGTGCGCGAGGCCGGCGATGCGGGTGAGGACGGCATGGGGGGAGCGGCCGGAGGAGGTGCGCACGGGCAGGCCGGTGGCGAGGCGGCGGATGAGCCCGGCGACGCGGACCATGAAGAACTCGTCGAGGTTGTTGGAGAAGATCGAGAGGAACCTGACCCGTTCGAGGAGGGGCAGTTCAGGGGACTGGGCCAGGCGCAGCACCCGGCCGTTGAACCGCAGCCAGCTCTCCTCGCGGTCGAGGAACCGGTCGGTCGGCAAACCGGTGTCAACGAGGGGAACAGGGTCACTATTCGTCATACATCACAAGGTTAACGAAGAAAGTGAACCCACGGTGAACGCGTCTTGAAATTCGCTCACGATCACGGAATCACCATGCGTGATCAAAGTGGATCGGCGGCTCGGCGGGAGCGGTCCAAGGGCGTTCGGCGGGTCCGAATCAGGTGTGAATCGGACACGGCGGCGCTCCGGCGGGCGAGGCGCGGCTGCCCGCGAGATCCGAGCGCGAAGGTGTCCTCCAGGTTGCGCGATCGGGGCCGCCGCTGCCGCGGTACCGCCGATTACCCGGCGCCGGGGCGGGTAAACCGCGATCATGGCCCGAGAGGAGGTCGCCATGTCCGATGAGAACCAGTCGTACGCGCAGGGCGATGACATGCCGTTCGGCTTCATCGACGACGATGAGGAGGAGGGCGAGGAGTTGGAGGAGGAGATCCTCGACGCCGAGGACTACGCGGAGGCGGACCGGTTCGGCATGACACCGCAGGAGGAGGGCCGCGGCGCGCCGCTGGACCTGGAGCTCTCGGCCGAGGAGGCCGAAGTCTGGGCCGGCGAGGGCGAGGGCGAGGGCCCGGGCCCCGGCGATCCGGTCCCGGACGAGCCCGCCGAACCGGAGGGCCCGAACGGCGAGGAACCGCCTCCGGACGAACCCGCCCCGCCCCGGCCGTGACGGGGACGGCCTTACCGGATCAACGAGAAAGCCCGCCGACGGATCGGCGGGCTTCTCTCTATGCGGTCCCGACGGGATTTGAACCCGCGACCTCCACCTTGACAGGGTGGCGAGCACTCCTAGCTGCTCTACGGGACCTTGGTCGAACACTTTCGTGTCCTACAAGGTCGCAAGACCTCTTTATTTATACCAGCCGCTCGCCGTGTGACCGGCGCCGCGTCTGGGCTGTACCCCCAACGGGATTCGAACCCGTGTTACCGCCTTGAAAGGGCGGCGTCCTAGGCCCCTAGACGATGGGGGCGCTCAGTGATCCTGGCACACGACGGCGAGCGTCGCATTCCGATTTCTCTGGGCTTACCACCGCGGAATTCCGCTCGGGCTCGACAAGCATACGGGACAGAGCGAAGTCCGTCCACGGCGGGTCGCCGATGAGACCGTCGTCTCATCCGAATCGAACCGCGCCAGTGCGGAAGTGCTGCTCGCGGCCCCTGCGCGGCCGGACTTGCTAGCGTTGGCCCCATGGAGTTCGCCTATCTGGGACCGCGCGGGACCTTCACCGAGGCCGCCCTCCGCCGGCTGCCCGCCGCCAAGACCGCCACCGCCGCACCGATGTCCTCGATCCCCGAGGTCCTCGACGCCGTGCGCCGCGGCGAGGCCGACGCGGGCTTCGTCCCGATCGAGAACTCCCAGGAGGGCACCGTCACCGTCACCGTCGACGAGCTCGTCGGCGGCGACCCGCTCGTCATCGCCGGGGAGATCGTCCTCCCGGTCACCATGGTGCTCGCCTCCCACAAGGCCCCCGACGCGATCGCCACCGTCGCCTCCCACCCGCACGCCCTCGCCCAGACCCGCGGCTACCTGCGCCGCGAGCTGCCGGACGCCGTCGTCCACCAGGCGCTCTCGACCGCCCAGGCCGCGCAGCGGGTCGCGGACGGCGAGTTCGACGCGGCCGTATGCGCCCCGTTCACCGCCGAGGCCGTCGGGCTTCCCGTGCAGGCCTTCAACATCGGCGACAACCCGAACGCGGTGACCCGCTTCGTGCACGTCGTGCGCCCCGTCGCCCCGCCCGAGCCGACCGGGAACGACATCACCTCGCTCGTCGTCTACATCGAGCACGACCAGGTCGGCGCGCTGCTCAACGTGCTCACCGAGCTGGCGATCCGGGGCATCAACCTCACCCGGATCGAATCCCGCCCGACCGGCGAGGCGCTGGGCCGGTACGCGTTCTTCCTCGACTGCACCGGGCACCTCGCCGACGCCCGCATGGGCGAGGCGCTCATGGGACTGCGCCGCATCTGCGCCGACGTCCGCTACCTCGGCTCCTACCCGCGCGACAATGCCGACCGGCCCGTCCCGCCCCCGCATGGATTGAGCGACGCCGATTTCTCGGACGCGGCCGCGTGGCTCGGCAGCCTGCGCGGCAGCGGGACCGCGTGAGTCGCACCGCGAGCGGATCCCGCTTACGCTGAAGCCATGTCCACACTGCTCGAAGAGCTGGCGCTGCTCTCGCACGAGAGCGCGAACGGCCGCGCCGGCACGTACCTCGACCTGGGGCTCGGTGGCGCGGTCCTCTACGAGCTCGCGCTCGCCGGGCGCATCGGCCTGGACGGCAAGAAGGTCCGCGTCCTCGACCCGACCCCCACGGGCGATGCGGTCGTCGACGCCCGCCTCGCCGCCATCGCCGCGGACAAGCCCCGGTCGCCGCACGCCCTCGTCGACCGGACCGCGAAGGGCCTCCTGCCGGCCGTGCGCGAGGCGCTCGTCGCCTCCGGCGCACTGCGCCACGAACGCACGAAGGCGCTGCGGATCTTCACCGTCAACCGATACCGGTCGAGCGATCGAAACGCGACGGCCGACGCCCGCGCCCGCCTCGCCTCCGCCGCCCGGAACGGCCGCGCCTTCGATGAGCGCACGCAGGCGCTGCTGTCGCTCGTCGCCGCCGTCCGCCTCGAGAAGTCGCTCTTCCCCGACCGCCAGACCCGGCCGTCCCGCAGGGAGATCAAGGCGTTCGCGGAGGCCCACTGGGTCGGCGCGGCGACGCGCAAGGCGATCGCCAACCGCGACGGCGCCAACGCCGCAGCCACCTCCGGAAGCTAGTTCCGAGCAGTCGTCGCCGCGGCCCGCACGAGACCGTGGTTAGCTTGACCCATGTCTGAAACACCTGCTTCGGGTCCCGACGCAGTCCTCTCGGGGCCTGACGTGCCGACCCCACCGGCACCGCCCGCACCGCCCGAGCCGCCGGCCCTGTCGCGGTTCAGGGGCAAGGACCACGAGAAGATCACCGACCCGGAGCGGATGAAGGCGCTGGCGCATCCGGCACGGATGGCGGTCTTCGATTTCCTCGCGGCAAGGAGCGCGCAGGGCTTGGGCGGCGCGACGGCCACCGAGATCGCCGAGGTCGCGGGCATGACGCCGAGCGCGATGAGCTACCACTTGCGGACACTTGCCAAGGCCGGGTTCATCGAGGAGGCGCCGAGCCGCGGCGATGCGCGCGAGCGGGTGTGGCGGCTCATCCTCGGCAGCTTCTCGATCTCGGCGGAGAAGGACGCCCCGGAGAGCCACAAGGTCATCGAGCGCACGATGGGTGACGCGTTCAGGGAGCAGCAGGACCGGAATTTCTCACGCTGGCTCGACCGCAGGTCCGAGGTCGATCAGGGCCTGCGGGAGGTGGCGCTCATGCAGCAGGGGCACTTGCGTCTCACGCTCGAGGAGGCGGCGGAGTTCGTCCGGCGTTTCCAGGAGTTGGAGCAGGAGTATGCGGAGCTGACCGACCAGCGCAAGCGCGAGGGAAGCGATCCCGAGGACGGCACGGTCCTGTTCAACTCGCTGTTCCGGTTCTACCCGCGGGTCTGAGTCGATGGGGTCGCCGCGAGGCTCGCGGCCGGTCCTGAAAGAAAAACTTCGAAATTTCTGAAAAACCTCTTTCGCATCTCGATGTGAAAGAGTAATTTCGAAGCATGTCTTTCACATCCTTCCTCGACGGGACCCGCTGGTCCGACGTCTACACCGCCGCGACCTGCGCGTTCCTCGCCGGAACCGCCATGTTCACGGCCGACTTCGCCCTCACCCTCGAACTCCAGTCGGCGGGCTACGGCGGCTTCGCCATCGCCGCGCTCATCATCTGCGCGACCCTGCCCCTGGTCCTCCTCGCGCCGATCACCGGGCGCATGGCCGACCGCTTCGACAGCCGCGCGCTCATGGCCCTCTCCGGCCTCGTCCAGACCGCCGCGATCGTCGCGATGGCGTTCACCGACAGCCTGTACGGCCTCTACGGACTCGTCATCGTGAACGCCGCCGGGACGGCGGTCCTGCAACCGGTCGTGAGCGCGCTCGTCCCGGCCATGGCCCGCCGCGAGGACCTGCCGCGCGCGATCGCCCTGGTGCAGACCGGCACGCTCACGGGCCTCGCGGCCGGGCCCGCCGTCGCCGGATTCCTCATCGGCGCGCACGGCGCCGGCGCGGCGCTCATGCTCGCCGCCGCGTGCGCGCTGGCGCGGGTGCTGCTGTGCTGCGACATCCGCACCCGCCGCGGCGGGGTCCGCCGGGAGCTCGCCGCGGCGGGCGAGAAGGCCGCCGCCCCTTGGCGACTGCGCGGCGACCGGCTCCTCGCGGTCGTGGTCATGGCGTTCTGCGCGGTGATCGGGGCGCTGTGCGCGGTGAACGTCCTGAGCGTGTTCCTGGTGCGGGAGGTCTACGACGCGACCGAGAGCGTGTACGGGCTCGTCAAGGCCTGCTGGACCGCGGGCATGGTCGTCGGCGCGTGGATCGCGGCCGCGATCATCCGACGCCTGGACCGCGACGTGCAGCTCGCGTGGATGGTCATGGCCTGCCTGGCCGGGGTCGGTCTGGCGTGCTTCGGGCAGGGCGTGCCGCTGTTCACGGTGCTGCTCTTGGTGCCGCTCAACCTGATCGGCGGGATGTTCAACGCCGGGGAGAACGCGGCGCTCGGCATCGCGGTGGCCCGTCGGGTCCCGGAGGCGTTCCGGGGCCGCGCGAACGCGGCGGTCAGCGGTCGTCTGAGCGCCGCCCAGCTCATCGGGTTCCTGCTCGGCGGCGCGATGTCCGCGGTGATGGACGTGCAGGTCGCGTTCATGGCGGTCGGCCTGATCTCGGTCGCGATCGTGCTCGCCTGCCTGCCGGCCATCCGCCGCGCGGCCCGCGACGACGAAGCCGCACTCGCGGTGCCGACGGTGAAGCCCGAACTCGCCAGTGCGGCCGCATAGGCGTCGATCGCCTTGCGGCGGTGAGCAATCGGGGCTCGAACTGCGGTGATGCCGGACGGCGTCGCCGCAGCCGTCGCGTGTGGCGCAAGCCGCAACTTTGCGAACGTTCCTCGAAAGTTAGCAGAGCCTAACCTAAGCTAGCGCGCGCTAGGCGGTTCGAAAGGCCGCATTCACCGCACCCGAAGGAACGCAACGATGAATGTCGGCCTGCGAGCGACCACCGCCGTCGCGACCGCCTCCCTGCTGCTCGCGGCCCTCGCCGCCTGCGGCGCCTCCGAACCCGTGCCCGAGAGAACGGCGGCGAGATCCACCAGTTCCCGTTCGCGGCAGCGTTCACCTGTGAGATCGATGGGGCCCCGACCGAGTCGCCTTCGGACAACGACGGCGACAGCCCGACCGGCGAGGACGGCACCACCGGCGCCGAGGGATCGGACGGGCCGGATGGATCAGGCTCGTACAGCGGCTCGGGCTCGGACGGCGGCTCGAGCGCCGACGGCGGCCTGGCCACCACCGGCGGCCAGATCGTGGCGTTCGGAGCGGTCGCGGCTGTGCTGGTGGCGGGTGGCGCGGTGGCGCTGATCGCCTCGCGCGGCAGGCGAGCGAGCGGGCCGGAGTAGGGGGTCGGGCGGTCTCTGGATCGGGGGGTCGCCGGGGCGGCGAGCGCTCGGCGCCCCTCCGGGCCTGAGCGAGCGGCGGGTCGGAACCGCAACCGTCCGCACCGGCGTTAGCCTGGGCCGCATGTGGTACCGCCTCGATCCGTTCTCCCGCGTGCGGCTGCAGCGAGACGGCGGCTCCCGATGAGGCCACCCGTTCCGACCTACGCGCACGCCTGGACCGCGCTCGTGCTCACCGCGATCGCCGGTGCGGTCGACGGCGCCGGGTTCCTCAGCCTGAGCCAGCAGTTCGTCGCGAACCAGACCGGCAACGCCGTGCTGCTCGCGGTCGCCGTGTCGGGCGAGATGACCGGGCGCGAGGACGGCCTCTCCCCCGTCGGCCCCCTGTGGTCGCTGCTCGGGTTCTCGCTCGGCGCGGTGCTGGCCTCGCTGGCGACGCGCCGTCACGTACTCACGAGCTTCGGCGTGCCGCTGCTCCTGCTGGTCGAGGTGGTGATGCTCGGCCTGGCGGGGCTCGCGCAGGGCTTCGAGCTGGCGATCGCTCTGGCGGCGTTCGCGATGGGCGTGCAGAGCATCCATGCGGCGCGGATCGGTCTGTCGGGCGTGTCGACCACCGTGCTGACCGGCACGCTCATCGCATTGTTCGTCAACCTCTCCGGCGGGCGCCGCGGGCTGCGGTCGGGGCGGCTGCAGGCCGGAGTGTGGGCGGTGTACCTGGTCGCGGCCGGACTCGGTTCGGCTCTGGCGCATGCGGTGTCGTTCAGCGCAGTGTGCTGGACCGCCGCGGCGGTGGCCGCCGCGATGTCGGTGGCGGCGTTCGCCGAAGCGCATCGGCACCCCTCACTCTGACGGGCCCAAGACGCGACCTTCCAGTGCGGATCAGCCGGGTCACGCCGCTGAACAGCTGCAACAACCGATGTCAGACCCGTGTGGGAGAGTCGTCTCATTTCTTCGGTTGGTCGGAGGTGGATGCGGGTGGGAAGGGGCATGCCCTATACCGCCGCCGCCCAATTCCCATGCCTCTGCAGGACCGGCGGGCCGGCTGCGAGCCGGCGCCCGGGCCGGCGGCTCAGCTGCCGGTCAGCGCCCGGACGGCCTTGAGCCCGGGGCGCTTCAGGAGCGGCCACTTCCGATCGGCGGCGGTGCGCCGAGCGAGATCGTCGGCCGCGGCTTCCCATGCGGGGTAGGAGAACTCGAATCCGGCGTCCTCAAGCCGTCCGGGGATGACGCGGCGGCTCTTCAGCAGCAGCTCGGTGTCGCTGCGGAGCGCGAACGCGCCGATCTCAGCCATCCACTTCGCGGCCGGCAGTCCGAAATGGCCGCCCCAGGCGCGCCTGAGCGTTCGCATGAGGTCCCTCTGCCGCAACGGATGCGGGGCGGCGAGGTTGACCGGGCCGGCGATCTCGTCATGGTCGATGAGGAACTGCACGGCGCGGGTGAAGTCCGCTTCGTGGATCCACGACACGAACTGGCGTCCGCCGGCGACGGGCCCGCCGAGGCCGAGCAGGGTCATGCGGGAGAGGACGTCGAAGACCGCGCCGCGATCGGTGCTCATCACCATCGCCGAGCGGAGCGCGACCTTGCGGGTGTGCGGCGTCTCGGCCTCGTCGAGCGCGCGTTCCCAGGCTCGCGCGATGTCGATGCTCTTGGCCCAGTAAGCGGGCACCTCGGGCTCATTGCCGCCGATGACGCCGGTCGCCTCGTCGTTCGGGCGGTCGAAGGTATGGGCGTAGATCGTGGCGGTGCTCATCTGGAGCCACACGGCCGGAGGCTGCTCGGCGGCGGCGATGGCCTCGCCGATGACGTAGGTGGAATCGACGCGGGAGTCCATCATCGCGGCGAGGTTCTCGCGGGTGTAGCGGCAGCTGACGCTGCGTCCGGCGAGGTTGATCACGACGTCGGCGCCGTCGATCGCCTCGGTCCAGGGGCCGAGGGTGCGGCCGTCCCAGTGGATGTGGTGGGGGCGGGAGGGGCTGCGGGTGAGCACGATGAGGCGGTGGCCTGCGGCGAGGAGGCCGCGTTCGAGGACGGCGCCGACACTGCCGGTGCCGCCGGGAATGACGATCTTCATGGGGTTCCTCCTTCGCCGCCTAGCCTACCTTAGTTATTGAACACGTTCAAATACCTCGCTCGGACCGGACGGGAGACGCGCCGCACGCGGGTTCGAACTCGGCGACCCGTTGACCCCCACGCCGGATCCGCAATCGGTACGCTGCCCACAGTGAACTCGACGTTCAGCGAAGGACGCCTCGATGACCGACGCCCCTCTCGAATTCGACCCTGACCTCGAACCCGACGACGACTCCGAACGCGCTCCCGTCACTTGGATCGTGCTGTTCGTGCTGCTGTTCGCCACCGTCGCGATCGTCGCGTATCTGATCCTCCCCTCGAGCGGCGACGGCGGCGCCGCAGCGTCGGCCACGACCGCAGCCGCGGTCGAGACTGAGGCCGCCTCGGCGTCCCCGAGCGCCTCGCCGAGCCCCGAACCGCTCAGTGAGCCCGCGCCGAGCGCCTTCGAGACGACCAGCGCGGCGGAGACGACGGCCCCGGAGCTGCCGATCGTGCCGCCCTCGGAGCACCCGCCGTGCACCACGTACCTCGACGGCGGGGCCGCCTCCTTCTCTGAAGTCGAAACGGCGCTTGAAGACGCGGCCGACACCCAGTTCTGGACCAACTCGAGCGTCGACGTCCCCGACGACCTCATCAAGGCGGTGGCCTGGATGGAGAGCGGTTGGCAGTCCGACATCGTCGCGTGCGACGGCGGGACCGGCCTCATGCAGATCCAGCCCGAGACCGAGCAGTTCATCAACGATCGCTTCGAACTCGACCTCGACCGCACCGAGGTGGAAGCGAACGCGCTGCTCGGCAGCGCCCAACTGCAGTGGCTCGCGAAGTACTTCTCGGTCAACTACTTCGACGGCGACGACCCGGGCGGCTATTCGCTCGCAGACGACTGCGGACGGGACTCGGACGTGCCCGACCACCTCGAGCGATGCCTGCTCAACGCCGTGATCTCGGCTTACCAGGCGGGCTTCGGCACGGTCGAGGCCGCGCTCGACGCCGGCGGCGACCCCGACTACACGAACCCGCAGTACATCGAGACCGTCAGGGCGCTGCTCGAACTGCGGCCCTGGGCCTGAGGGCGCCAGCGGCGCGGATGCGGACGCGAAGGGCGGAAACGATCCGGGAAGACGGCGGTTGCGGCGACGACGGCCACTTCTTGCTCGATCGCGGGCACGGCATTGTCGGCGGGGTCGCGTAGCCTGCCGAAGTTCACGTTGACCTTGGAGGCTCGGTGAAGTTCAGGAAGATCGACGACAAACGGTCCATGCGCCGACCGTTGTGGGAAGCCGAGCGGCTGCGGCCCTTCGACCAGGACACCGAAGGCGAACCCGAACCGGACTTCGAGCTGAGCGAGCGCCTCATCGACGGCCTGCAGTGGACCGGCGCGCAGGGCGACGGCAGCCTGGACCAATCGCTGCTGCGCAGCGTCGACCTCTCGGGGACGGTGTTGTCCCCCTTGGAGATCGTGGACGTCACGGTCGAGCGCTCGGTGCTGGCGAACGGACGCTGGGAGCGGGCGACCGCGCGGCGCCTGGAGATCACCGACAGCCAGCTCGTGGGGTGGCAGGCGCAGTTCGCGCTGGCCCAGGACGTCTACGTCGCCGACTGCCGGGCCGATTTCGCGGGCATCTCGATCGGGACGGCCAAGGGCCCGGTGGTGTTCGAGCGCTGCCGGTTCATGAACGCGACGTTCCTCGGTGACCTCTCGAAGACCGTGTTCATCGACTGCGCGTTCCCGGGGGCGGACTTCTCGCGGGTCGCGAATGCGAAGGGATGCGACCTGCGCCGGGCGGAGCTGTCGGGCATCACCGGGCTCCTGAGTCTGCGCGGTGCGCTCATCACTGCCGACCAGGCGGTCGAGATCGCCGGGGAGCTGGCGACCGCCGCCGGATTCAAGCTGGCCTGAGCCGTGGCGCGGCAGCGCGATCGTTGCGGCGTTGCGGCGTTGCGGCGTTGCGGCGTTGCGGCGTTGCGGCGGCCGATTCTGACCATCGCGCGCCACCATCTACGACTGACATCTTCCCGTCCGTTCCGACACCGCGACCGATATCGATCCTCTCTACTTCACCTCCTCGAACGTCCCGGAGTGCACTTCGCCGACCCGACCGCCGTCGGCGTCCATCGATCGGAACGCGGTGATCCTCTTGGTCCTGAAATCCATCACGTGCGCTACGGCCGCTCCCGAGAGTTCGTTCCAGCCCACCAGATACATCCGCGGCGCGACCTCGGCGACGAACAGCTCCACCTCCTCCGAGGCTCTTTCCACAACGCCGTCGATCTCCTCGTAGACCATCCTGTTGCCTTCGACCGCATAGGTGTTGTGGAACATCACCCCGTTGTCCAAGCGGATGTCGAAGCCCTTGCCTGCGAACTCGAAATCGCTCATACCCGTCTCCTTCGTCGACCGCGCCCATGGCCCGCGTCGGCACGGACCGCGTTGGCCGCCTTCCAACCTAGGAGATCAGCGACTCGGGCACTGGCGATTCGCCGAGCCCGGCATGGTCGAAAGCGGTCAAGGCGAGGCCATCGACGACCGGCTCGTCAGCCCCGCCGCGATCGGCCTCCGCAAACCCGGCCTCCCTCTTCCTCGATGGCCGCCGTCGCCGTCTCCAATCGGACGCGGAAATCCGCGTCGTCGGTCTCGGCCAGCGCCTCGAGAGTGGTCCGCCGGCGCCGCAGGGACCGTTCGAGCCAGACCTGCCACTCCGGCGTGGCCTCGGCCGATGCCACCGTCGCGGGCCGCCAGACCGGCATGGGCGCCCCTGTTGAGGCGAAGCGCGGGTTCGGTTTGAACCCTTCGGGTTCGGGCAGGAAGTCGCGGACCGCGGCGTCGGTCCAACCTCGCGAGCGGAGGATCGGTCTGGTCACCCAGACCGTGCCGTCGCGCTGCCGCACGAACTGCGGTCTCGGCGGTGCGGGCGAGCCCTGCCGTTGCGGGGGCAGCGGCTCGTATCGGGGCGGATCGTCAGGTGGCGCCGGTTCCGGCGCGGCATCGGTGATGGCCGCGGAAGGTCTCGACGGCGGCGGTGATTCGGGATGGAGGCTCGGGAACGGTCCGAGCCGATCCGCGGTCGCCAGCGAGTTGAGGAGCCATTGTGCGAAATGCGCTCGAAGAGGCTCGTCGGGAATGGTTTCGAAAGGCAGTACCCGGGTGATCGTCTCGAGGCCCGCCTGGTTCCGTGAACTGCCTGATGGTCGCATGGCCATCGCACCGTCCGATCGATTCTCGCGCCCGCCCTTCGGGCGTTGCGCGCGCTATTCAGTTGCCTCCGTAACCGTAGAAGCGGGGTACGACATTTTCGGCCCGCCGCGCACCCGCCTGTGAGCACGATCACTGCAGGCCGGACAGCACCTATATGGACGCGAACGCCGCCGGGACCAAGCCCGCGGCACCCGCCTCGCCGCCCCCATCGCCGCGGCCGCTCCCCTCCCGGGGCGCACTGCGCATCCGCGACCGGAGACCGGTCGCGGACGGCGGATGGGGATCGTGCTCAGTCGGCGTGGCGGACGGTGAGGTCACCGACGCCGGTGCTCACATGGATGACGTAGTCGGCGCTGTTGGACGGGTCGGTGGCGATGTCGATGTGCTCGGTACCGACGCCGGTCTCGAACACCACGTCGTAGGTCGTGCCGTCATCGGGCAGGACGATCTCGACGTCTCCGGTGCCGGTGGTGAGGTAGATGTCGCCGCGCACCTCCGCGTACGTCAACCGGATCGAGCCCACGCCCACCTCGGCCCTGGTCTCGGTGGCGCGGAGGCTCTCTCCCTCGATGTCGCCGACGCTGGTCTCGACGTCGATCCCGCCGTCGAGGCCGTCCATGGCGATGTCGCCGAGCGAGCTCTCGGCCTCCACGGCGACGCCGCCGGGCAGCGCGAGCGTGTAGTTCACTTCGCAGTCGTCGCCGCCCCAGAAGAGGACGAAGCGGTCGTCGCATTCACCCACGGCGGTGAACGTGTCGCCGGTCCAGGATTCGATCGGTTCGGGTTCCTCACCGCGCCAGCGGATCTCGCTGCCCACGACGAGCGAGTCGGCGGCGGCGTTCAGTTCGATGCGGCCGACCTCGACCGTGACGTCCACGCCCGTCGTCGCTTGCGTGTAGGTCTCGCTGCGGGTCTCGGACTTCTCGGGCGAGGCGTTCCACCAGAGCCACGTGCCGGTGGCGGTCACGGCTACCAGGAGCACGAGGCCGGTGCAGACGGCGCCGACGATCCACCAGACGGTGCGGGCCGTGCGCTGGGTCTCGGTCTCAGGGGCGGTGGTCTGCTTCTCGGGGGTGTCGATCATGACCGGTCCTTCGTGTTGCCTTGCAGGAACTTGAGAATGGCGAGTACGCGGCGGTTGCCGCTGTCGGTGGGCGGGAGCCCGAGCTTGGTGAAGATCGAGTTGATGTGCTTGCTGACCGCGCCTTCGCTGAGGACCAGGACCGCGGCGATCCCCGCGTTCGAGCGGCCTTCGGCCATGTGCGACAGCACTTCCCGCTCGCGCGGAGTGAGGCGGTCGAGTTCGCTGCCGTTGCGGCGCACCAGGAGCTGGGAGACGACTTCGGGGTCGAGTGCGGTCCCGCCTTCGGCGACGCGGCGCAGTGAGTCGAGGAACTCGGCCACGTCGGCCACGCGGTCTTTGAGGAGGTAGCCGATGCCGCGCATCTCCCCGGTGAGCAGTTCGACGGCGTAGCGTTCCTCGACGTACTGGGAGAGCATGAGGACCGCGAGTTCCGGGTACTGGCGGCGCAGCACCAGGGCGGCGCGAACGCCCTCGTCGCTCTGGTCGGGCGGCATGCGCACATCGGCCACGACGAGGTCGGGGCGGTCGCGCTCGACCGAGCGCAGCAGCGCTTCGGCGTCGCCCACGGTGTCGATGACTTCGATGCCGCCGACCTCCATGAGCCGGGCGAGTCCCTCTCGCAGCAGGACCGAGTCTTCGGCGATCACGACGCGCATGGCAGCTCCGCTTCGATGGCAGTGGGCCCGCCGAGCGGGCTGGTGATCCGGAACGTCCCGTCGACCGAGCGGACCCGGTCGGACAGGCCCTGGAGACCGGTGCCGCCCTGAGGATCGGCGCCGCCACGGCCGTCGTCGGCTACACGCAACCGCAATTGTCCGTCCTCTAGGGAGACTTCGACGGCGGCGTGCTCGGCTTCGGCGTGTCGGGCCACATTGGTCAGTGCCTCGGAGACGACGAAATAGGCCACGGCCTCCACGTCACGGGCGACGCGTCGATCCATGTCGACCCGCAGCCGCACCGGGATCGGCGAACGGGCGGCGACCGCTGAGAGCGCCGCGTCCAGCCCGCGGTCCTCGAGCACGGCCGGATGGAGGCCGCGCACCAGGTCGCGCAGGTCGGTGAGGACCTGTTTGGCCTCCTCGTGGGCCTCGGCGATGGCGCGTGAGCCCTCTTCTGGCAGGTCGGTGAGGGTGGCGCGGGCAATCCCGAGATTCATGGCGAGCGAGGTGAGCCGCTGCTGCGCACCGTCGTGGAGGTCCCGCTCGATCCGGCGGCGCTCCGCATCAGCCGCATCCACAGTAGAACTCCGGCTGGCGGCGAGATCAGTGACCCTTCGAGCGAGCGCCTCCGACTTGGTGAGCCCCAGGAGCGGCCTCGCCATGGCGGCGTCGAGTGTGGCGAGGCCGCGGGTCACCCAAGGAGCGGCCAGGACCACAGCGATGCCGACACCGAAGAGCCTCCACAGCCGCACGCCGTCTTCCATCCCGATGCCCAACAGGGGCGATGCGAGCATGGCGATGCCACAGCTCCACAACGCGATGGCGACGGCCGCGGCTACAGCGTTATAGACGCCGGCGATCAGGTGGTACGCGAACTGACGCCAGGTCGCCGCGCTGCGCAGCAGATGCCACAGCGTGCCCAGGGCGGACGTGGCCGGCGGAGAAGGGGCGAGGGGCGTCCACTGGACGCCGAGGTAGGCGGTGAGCCTGCCGCGCTGGATGCTGGTGAGCGCCGCGATGACGACGAGGAGCGCAGCCCCCGCGGCCAGCGGGATCACAATGGTGACGAGCCCGGAGATTCCGGCGGACACCAAGACGAGAATGAGGATCCCCCCGAGAGGACCGATGATCGCGCCGGTCACCAGGCTGACGAGGGAACGCCAGGTCACGCCGGCGAAGAGAGCCTGCACCGCGAAGACCGGGACCCTGCGCCAGGGGAACGGGGGCGCCGCTGAAGTATCCATGTCCGCAACAGTAGGTTCGCTCGCCGTCCCCCACATTGCCGCTGGTACCCGACTTCACGGTGAAGTTTTCTCCACCCTGCTACTCGCAGCCCGTGCCGTCGCCGTCGCGGTCGAGGTGCGAGCCGTACCCGGGTTCGCCGGAATGGATCGGCGCCGCGCCCGCCGCTCGAACCGCGTCGCAGTTCTTGTAGTAGACGCTCTCGCCGTCATCGTCATCGTCATCGTTGCCGCCGCCTCCGCTGCCGGAATCGGAGCCCGACGAGTCCTCGCAGCCTTCCCCGTCCCCATCGCCGTCGAGCCCGGCGCGGTAGCCCGGTTCGCCGTCGTAGATCGGGGCCGCGCCCGCGTCGCGCACCGCGTCGCAGTTCTCGTAGTAGACCTCCTCCTCTTCGGCCTCGGTGGTTTCGGGCGGCGGCTCGGGGGACGCCGAGGTGGCGGCCTCGGTCGGCGACGCCCGCGTGGTCGGGTCCGGCTCGGTCGGCGATGCCGACGCCGTCGTCTCGATGACGGTGCCGACCTCGCCGGGCGAGTCGTCGTCATCGGCGTCGGGGAGGAGCAGGATGCCGCAGCAGAGCGCGACGATCGCCAGAGTCGAGATCATGGCGATCTGCTGCACCTTCGGCAGTTCGGACCAGGAGGCGGGGCGGGACCGGTTCGGGCCCTGGGCAGAGTTATTGGCGGACACGGCGACTCCCGAGGGTTGAGAGGAGCGTGCCAGGGGCAGGCAAGCAGGTTATTCCGATTCGGAGCCTCAGTACATCCTCTTTGCAGCCGACCGACTACCAACCGTTAGGTCTCCTGGAGCGGACCGCACACGGAAAAGAGGGGGCCTCGCGGCCCCCTCGGCACTGTTCGCCGTACCCGGCTATCCGGCTCTCGATCTCAGCCGAGTGTCCAGCGCTGGTTGGCACCTCCGTTGCAGGTCCATAGGACGACCTTGGTGCCGTTGGCGGTCCGGTTCTCCGTGGCGTCGAGACACAGTCCTGATTGGGCGTTGGTGATGGTGCCGTCGGCGTTCACGTTCCATTTCTGGTTCGCACCGCCGTGGCAGTCCCAGATGATCGCCCTGGTGCCGGGAGCGGTCGCGGCGCCTTCGGCGTCAAGGCACTTGCCGCCGTAGACGCGCAGCTCGCCCGCGGAGGTGCGGGTCCACTCCTGGTTGGAGGCTCCGTTGCAGTCCCACAGCTGCACATCGGCGCCATTGGTCTGGGACTGGCCGGAGACGTCCAGGCACCGGGACGACTGGGCACCGACGATCTCGCCGTCACCGCCGCCGCCCGGGTCGCCGGATCCGAACTGGGAGAAGAAGTTCCAGGTCACTCCCGAGGTCCAGGTCTGCCAGCCGTCCTCGTAGGTCCCGTCGATCGGGCCGGGCGTGTGGCCGCCGTCGAACGCCGCCCACTGGACCGGATACCCTGCCCGGCAACCGGAGTAGCTGGTGACGATGTGCGTCCGGCTGCCAGAGGCCGGTTCCGGGGCGTTCTGCGGGGTGCAGCCGTTGTTGGCGACGAACCTGTCGCGCAGCGAACGCCCCGCGGAGATGTTGAGGACGTTGTCGGAGATGCCGTGGATGCCGAGGTAGGCGACGGGCTGCGTGCCGCCGCTGCATCCGCTGAGCTGGCCCCCGGCGTAGACCGCGACCGCTCGGAAGACCGTCGGCCGCGAGCAGGCGAGGGAGTAGCTCATGCCGCCCCCGTAGCTGAAGCCGAGGGCGAAGCGCTGCGCGGTGTCGACGCAGAGACCGGATTCCAGCCGCGCGATCATGGCGTCCACGAAGGCGACGTCCTGGCCTCCGGAATTGGCCCAGCCGTTGTTGACGCCCTGCGGCGCTACGAAGATGGCGCTGTTGTTCGACAGGCGCTGCAGCCCGTAGTAGGACCAGTTCGCGCCGTCCGTGCCACCGCCGGAGACGTCGCCGGCCGTGCCGCCGTTCCAGTGGAACCCGAAGATCAACGGGTAGGCGCGGCTGCTGTCGTAGCCGTCGGGAACCCGCAGGATGAACGAGCGGTTCGTGCCACCGACCTGGATCGAGTGCGTACCACTCGAAATAGTCGGAGCGCTCCCACAACCCGCGCTTGACGCGAGGGTAGTGATGTCCGAGGCCGGATCAGCGGCAAGCGGCTCCGCATGGGCCGAAGCGCCGAACGTTCCGACGGCGACGGCCACGGCGCCGATCAACGCCAGCAGCGGACGGGGGACGCGCCCGCGCATCCGCGCATCCCGCCTCAAGAGCAGTCTCACAGCCGTTTCTCCTTGCATGCCATGAAGGCCAGGGCCTTCAATCGAAGTTCATCAATACATGACCAGATGATCGTACTTACATATGACGTATCACGTCAAGACACCAGCGCAATAACGAACAAGACGCGCAGAGTCAATCCCAGCATCAAAAGCAAGCAAGTTCATCCGATCTTTCGAGCGGCGGATCACCTCACCGGCGTCCGCCCGCGAGGCGGGCGCGTTATGCCGAAATCCGGACCGGATCCACGAACGTGAAGTAGCGTCAAGATCGCTGGGCCGGAGACTAAGACCTGTTCAAGTCGGCCATTCGAAGCCTGAACGGTTGTGCTCCGTGCCCTGAGCAGAGGCGTGCGCGGCCCACTCGGACCGCCATTCGTCTTCCGGATTCCCGATGGAGGCATTCGACCATGGGCAGCATCAACGGAACGAAACTCGACAGGCTGCGTGAAGCGCTGCGTGGACCCGTTGTCGCGTCGGGGGATCCGGGTTACGACGATGCCCGCAGCATCTACAACGCGATGATCGACCGACGCCCGGCCGCCTTCGCGAAATGCGTCGACGTCGCCGACGTGCGGGCCACGATCGCCTTCGCGCAGGACGTCGGGGTCGAACTCGCGGTGCGCGGGGGTGGTCATAGCGGACCGGGCCTGTGCCTGGTGGACGACGGACTCACGCTGGACCTGTCCCCGATGAACTGGGTGCGGGTGGACCCCGGTGCGGGCATCGCGCAAGTGGGCGGCGGCGCTCAGCTGGGCGCTCTCGACCACGCGGCGCACACGTTCGGCCTGGGCATACCCTCTGGGATCATGTCCACAACGGGCGTCGGCGGTCTCACCCTGGGCGGCGGGCACGGCCACCTGACCCGCAAGTACGGCCTGACGATCGACAGCCTGCTCTCCGCTGACGTCGTCCTCGCCGACGGCAGTTTCGTGACAGCCTCGGAGCAGGAGCATCCGGACCTTTTCTGGGCGCTGCGGGGCGGCGGCGGGAACTTCGGCGTCGTCACGTCGTTCACCTTCCGGATGAACGAGGTCCGCGACGTCGGGGTCGGGCTGACCGTCTGGCCCATCGACCGCACGGCGGAGATCCTCCGGTGGTATCGGGAGTTCCTCCCCGCCGCGCCGGAAGACCTCAGCGGGTTCTTCGCCATCTTGACGGTGCCGCCCGGACCGCCGTTTCCCGAGCCGATCCACGGGCAGAAGATGTGCGCGGTGGTCTGGTGCTACACAGGTGACCTGGAGGAGGGACGCCTTGAGGAAGTCCTCGCGGTGG
Source organism: Glycomyces sp. YM15 (assembly GCF_016918015.1). Classification (GTDB taxonomy): domain Bacteria; phylum Actinomycetota; class Actinomycetes; order Mycobacteriales; family Micromonosporaceae; genus Glycomyces. The sequence continues at coordinate 99,873 of NZ_JAERMK010000014.1, read as the reverse complement.
CGAACGATCCGGCGCCGCCGGCCTTCCACTTCACCACGCCGATGCCGTACCCCGCGCTGCAGGGCTTGTTCGACGAACAGATCCCGAAAGGGCTGCAGTGGTATTGGCGCGGCGCTTTCTTCGATTCGATCTCCGATGCGGCGATCGAGGTGCACGAGCGGTACGGCCAGGGCCTGGCCACCGCGGACTCGACCATGCACCTCTACCCCGTTGACGGGGCCGCCCACCGAGTCGGCGCGGACGAGACCGCCTGGGCGTACCGGGACGCTGTCTGGTCCGCGGTGATCGGCGGGATCGACCCCGACCCCGCCAACGCCGGCCTGATCCGCCAATGGTGCGTCGACTACTCGACGGACCTGCATCCGCACTCCATGGGCGGTTCCTACGTGAACTTCCTCGGAGCCAAAGAGAAACCGGAACGCGTCCGATCGGCCTACCGGGGCAACTACGACCGTCTCGCCTCGATCAAGCACGCCTACGATCCCGAGAACTTCTTCCACGCCAACCAGAACATCCCGCCAGCGGCCGGCTGAGACATCACAGGAAGCTGCGCCGCCACCCGCGCGGGAGCACGAAGAAAGGGGGCCTTGCGGCCCCCTTGTCTTTGCAGCCACCTCGCGCCCTCGACAAGCGCTTCTCCCCCGAGACCCGCGCCGCGCTCGCCGAAGCCTTCGCCTCCGACGTCAAGCAGAAGGACCTCGCCCGCGAATACGGCACCAGCATCCGAAGCGTCAAACGCCTCCTCCAACGGGCCCGAACCTCCGGAGCTGAACCCGACAGAAGCACCAGGCGCAGACACGAACCTGAGTGTGAGTCCCACTGAAGGGGTCACGCCCAAACGCTCAGGTGAGGCCAAGCGCAGGCGTGAACACGCGGAGGGCGGATGTGGATGGGCCCCAGGAAAACCCTTAGCCGCCGGCTTCGGCGCGCCGGCGCAGGAAGCGCTGTTCGGGAAGGCTCGCGGTCATCCGCGCCGCGAGGAGGAAGGCGTCCCTCGCAGCCTCGCGGTCGCCCGCCCGGTCGAGCAGGAAGGCGCGCACCGCGTGGAAACGGTGATGCCGGTCCAGTACCGGCTCCAACTGCCGCAACAGGTCCAGGCCCGCCTGCGGCCCTTCGCTCATGCCGACCGCGACCGCGCGGTTCAATGTGACGATGGGCGCGGGATCGAATCGGTTCAGAATCCGGTACAGCACCGCGATCTGTGCCCAGTCGGTGTCGGCGGCGTCGTCCGCCTCCACATGCACGGCTGCGATCGCCGCCTGGAGCTGGTACGGGCCGAGCTCAGAAGACAGCATCGCGTCCTCCACCAGCCGGGTTCCCTCGGCGATCAAGTCGCGGTCCCAGAGCGAGCGGTCCTGCTCCGACAACGGAACCAGCGCCCCGTCCGGGGATTCCCGCGCGGCCGTTCGGGCCTCGGTCAGCAGCATCAGCGCCAGCAGACCGGCCGCCTCGCCGTCCCCGGGCACTCCCTCGCGCAGCATCCGGGCCAGCCGGATCGCCTCGGCGGCCAAGTCGCGACGCTGCAACCGCTCCCCGGCGCTGGCGGAATAGCCCTCGTTGAAGATCAGATACAGCACGCGCAGCACTGTGCGCATCCGCTGCGGCCGCTCCTCTTCGGGCGGCGGGGTGAAGCGCGCTCCGACGAGCTTGCCCTTCGCGCGACTGATGCGCGGACCCATCGTCGCTTCGGGCACCAAGAAGGCTCGCGCTATCTCCCCGGTCGTCAGGCCGCCGATCGCCCGCAGCGTCAGTGCCACCTGCGAGGCCGGCGTCAGCGCCGGATGGCAGCACAGGAACAGCAATGCCAGCGTGTCGTCGTGCTCGGACGCCTCGACGGGCAGCTCCCGCGCCGCGGCGAGCGCTTCCCGGCTCCGCCGCGCCTCGTCGCCGCGAATGCGGTCGACCATGCGGCGGGAGGCCACCCGGTAGAGCCAGCCATTCGGATTGTCCGGCAGCCCTTCCTCCGGCCATTCCCTGCTCGCCTCCAACACAGCATCCTGCACCGCGTCCTCGCAGGCCGCGAAGTCGCCGTACCGGCGGGTCAGCGCGCCGAGGACGCGCGGCACGGCCGCCCGCAGCGCGTCCTCCACGTCGCTCACATCTCCGACCCGGCCTCGAACATCACCTGGCGCACCTCGATCCCAAGCCCGGGAATCCCCGCGTCCGGGATCTTCTTCGCCAGCTCGACGGCGCGTTCCTTGCCGTCCACGTCGATGAGGTAGTACCCGCCGATGAACTCCTTGGCCTCCACGAACGGGCCGTCGGTCGCGGTCGGCACCCCGTCGACGGCCTTGACCGTGACGCTCGCGGACGGATCGGCGAGCGCCTGCGTGCTGATCATCTCCCCGGATGCCCTGATCTCTTTGATGAGGTCGCCGTGCCCGGCTCCGATCGCAGTCTGCTCCTCCTCGGTGAGTGATTCGAGCACCTTCGGGTTGATGTTCATGATGAGCAGGAATTTCATGATGCCCTCCTTGTTGGTCGCATCCCCAAGTCGGAGCCGTATTCGCGATTTTGACATCCGGCGACCGCAAGATTCCGGCTTCGGCTCCGACTGCGGCGCGTAGACCTCAGAACGGAGCCCTCGACATCTACGGCTTCATGGTCGCCGGGCTGACCATCACCGCGGGTACGCTCGGCGACCGGTGGGGCCGGCGCCGGCTGTTCGCGGGCGCCGCGGGATTCCTGTTCGCGTCGCTGCTCGCGGCGTTCGCAGTCAATCCCGCCATGCTGATCGCCTCGCGGGCGCTGCTAGGCGTCGCCGGCGCCACGCTCATGCCCTCGACGCTGGCGTTGATCTCCACGATGTTCACCGACGCCGGGCAGCGGGGCAGGGCCATCTCGTTGTGGGCGACCTGCCAGTTCGCGGGCGCGGCCCTCGGCCCGGTCTTCGGCGGCCTGCTGCTGGACCATTTCTGGTGGGGCTCGGTGTTCCTCCTGGCAGTGCCGCTCATGCTGGTGCTGCTGGTGTTCGGGCCGTTCGTCCTGCCGGAGTTCCGCTCCCGAACGCCGCACCCGATGGACCTGGCCAGCGTGGCGCTGTCGCTCGGAACGATCCTGCCGCTGGTGTACGGCATCAAGAACCTCGCGGTGGGCGAGGCGCTGACGGTGCCGACCGTGGCACTCGTCGTTGGCGGGACCCTCGGGGCGTGCTTCGTCCGGCGCCAATCGCGATTGGACGATCCGCTGATGGACCTGGCGCTGCTGCGGCGAGCCCCGCTCGCCATCACCCTCGCGGGCCTGCTCTTGGGCGGGATACTTCTAGCGGGGGTCGGACTGCTCGTCACCCAGTATCTGCAGAGCGTCCTCGGGTTCTCCGCCGCCACAGCGGCGTGGCTGTTCACGCCCATGGGACTGGCGATGGCGATGGGCACGCTGCTCGCACCGCGACTGGCGCGCAGAGTGGGGCGCGCGCAACTGATCTCTGGGGGCATGCTGCTCTCCGCCGTCGGCGCCGCCGTGCTGGCCGTGGACGCCGGGCTGCCCGGGGTGCTCGTCGGCATCACGGTGCTGGCTTTCGGGTTCGGACCGCTGTTCGCGCTCGGAACGGACCTCGTGATCGGATCGGTCCCGCCCGAGCACGCCGGAGCCGCCGCGTCATTGGCGGAATCCAGTAACCACACCGGCGGCAACCTCGGCATCGCACTACTAGGGACGGTCGCGGCCGTGGTGTACCGCAGCGGACTGCCGCCCGGAACCGACGACGCGGTCCGCGAGACGATCGCCGGGGCGAACGAAGCACTGCCGGAAGGCGGCGCGATGTTGCGCGTCGCTCACGAGGCCTTCACCCACGGGCTGCACGTCGCAGCGGTGATCGCGGCGGGACTGTGCCTCCTCGTCGCAGCCATGACCTGGCGCCTGCCCCGCGACTAGGAGCGCGTACAAAAAGCCGTCGTCAAGCACATTGCGCCGCAAAGCTTTGAATGCTGCTGTACCAGGCGAGCCTCCCCGCTAACCGGTCCCAGAACCGGGAAGCCCAACCACTGGGTGGCCTCGCCATGCCATCCGAGAGCGCCACTACTTCTGCATGCGAATACGAAAACACCGGGAACTGCTGTAAATCGCTGCTGTAGACGCAGTCAGGGCCGGAATCCCGTAGATGGGAGACCGGCCCTGAACTGCTATTTCATCTGTCGGGTTGACAGGATTTGAACCTGCGACCCCCTCGTCCCGAACTAGCCCTGTCGAAACTACAGGGACCCTTGTCGACCTGCTGAGAAGCGGTCATATTTGCTCTCCGACCTGCGGAAACGCGCTCAGAATCGGACCCTGAGCGTACCTGCGGGTCCCCGCCAGTCCCACCTGGTTCGCCCAGCAGGAGACCAGCAAGGAGAGCCAGCCCCATGGGGTATTGCGAAAAGAGAATCACCAAAGCAGGACAGCCCCGGTACACCGCCATGTACCTGGATATCGACAATAAGTACCGATCAGCAGGCACCTTTGACCTGAAGAAGGACGCCAAGAAGGCTTGGCAGAAGGCGGAGTCGAAGGCTCACGAGGGCCAGGGCGGGTACCTGGTCCGCGGACGGATGAGCTTCGAGAGCTATGTAAACGAGCACTTGATGCCGAACCTCACCGTCGAGGTCAAGACGCTCGAGACCTACTCGTACGAGCTCCACGCTCACATCCTCGGCTACTTCGCCGAACCACGCATGATCGATATCCGCGCCGCGGATGTCCGGCGCTGGCTTACCCAGTTGAGGCAGAGCGGCGTCTCGGCCGCGACGAGGAAGTACCTCAAGACCCTCCTGTCCACGATCTTCTCGAACGCGGTCGACGACGACATCGTCCCGGCCAATCCCTGTCTCAAGGTCAAGACCGCGAAGGTGGCGAAGAAGTCGCTCCGGATCATCACCCCGGAGCAGTACGACAAGTTCTACGCCGCGCTTGTCCACGACATCTGGAAGCTCCTGGTCGAAGTCGCCATCGAGACCGGCATGCGCTGGGGCGAGATCACCGAGCTGCGTGTCAAGGACTTCGAACCCAAGCAGCACCGCATCCACGTGTCCCGGGCCGTCGTCCAGGTCAACCGCAAGTTCCACCCGGAGGGCAGGCGCTTCCTCGTCAAGCCCCCTAAGGACCACGAGCAGCGCGTGCTCCGCATCCGCGAGGGCCTGACGAAGCGCATCAAGGACCACATCGCCACCCACAACCTGAAGAAGGAAGACCTCCTCTTCTGGTACATCCCCGAGGCCATCGAACCCGGAGTCATCGAGCCCGCGCCGACAGATCTGGGTCGGACCGAGCCCAACGAGAAAGGCCGGACCTACCAGCACGGCACCATGAGCGCGTACACCGCCGGCGGGTGCCGCTGCGAGCACTGCAAAGGCGCAATGACGGACTACCGCCGCAAGCGCCGAGCATCGGGAAAGGACCAGCCGCGCAGGCAGCGTAGCTGGGACACCGATGGGCATATCCCGAGTCGATGGTTCCGCGAGAGGGTCATCCGGCCCGCGCTCGCCGCTGCGGATCTGCCGGTGGACATTCGGATGCACCTGCTGCGCCATGCCCACGCCTCATGGCTCCTCAACGGCGGTGCGACCCTGATGGATGTCAAGGACCGTTTGGGGCACGCCAGCATCCTCACCACCGAGCGCTACCTCCACACCGTCGACGACTCCGGCATGGCGGCACTCAACGCGCTAGAGCGGGTCCGCCAGGGCGGCCACCCGGAGGTAGAGGTCCTTGGTTCGGTCATCCTCACTGGGCTGGTGTCGCAGGAGCCGCTGAACCAGGACGAGCTCGAGAAGATCGACTCCCAGCTGCTGTTCAGCTACCTGGGGACCTTCCAGGCCGAGATGAACAGGCGCCTGATTCAGAACGAGATGAAGGTTGGTGTGACTGCATGAGGCGCTTCTTCAAGTCATTGCAGCACTGGGTCACTCGCCCCGGTCGGGCGAAGCCCACCGACTGCGAGGTCCCTGCTGCGAAGCCGATGGTCGACTCATTGCCGATCGGCCCGGGTCTGATTTACCCCGACGTGCTCCCCGAGAACGTCTGGGGTTCGAACCTCCGCGGCACTCTCCCGCGCGCCGATTGGGACCGGCTCCGCATCCCGGTGTGCGAGGCGGCAGGAATGCGCTGCGAGGTCTGCGGCCAGCCCGGCTACGACCCGCAGACCGGTCGCCCCCGTCGTCCGGACTGCCATGAGCTCTGGCATTTCGAGGTCACTTCCGCCTCGGCGGTCCAGCGACTCGCGCGGCTCATTGCCCTCTGCCCGGATTGCCATCGGGTGCAACACATCGGCCTAGCGAACCTCCGCGGCGAACTTCACCTAGTAAAGATGCAGCTGAAGGCGGTCAATTCCTGGCACGAAGACGAGATCAACCTGTCGCTCGAGAACGCGACTGAGCGGTTCGCCTGGAGAAGCGGATTCGATTGGGACCTCGACCTCTCGCTCTTGACTGGAGCGATCCGGATCAACGAGTGCCCAGGCCTGTTGATCTCGGCGGCAGAGCGTCGGCGGCTGGGGAACTCCTTCTTCAAGAACTAACGACCTCGTGCATGGTTGTGGTTGGCGCGCAGGGACTTCGGGGTGGATCATGGGTGCATGGTGGGGACCGGTGTGCGTGAGGCGACCGTTGGCAACCAGAGCATCACCGGGCTGACACCGAAGGTGATCTGCGCGATCTCAGCCGAGATCGTGCAGATCTGGGGCAGCGGCAGCGAGCGTATCGCGCGCCCGCCCCCGGCCAATGAACCGGGCCTCCAACTATGATTGAGGGAGAAATGGTCAGTCGTCTATATTGCTGACAGCTTAAAATGCCCGGCGCTTGAAAAGGAGGTCGCCATGACAAACTGGCAGGATAAGAAGCGTGATGACCCGGAAAAACGAGGTCAGGAGACGATCAGAGAACCCTCTCCTCCGCGAGAGAGTCCGCCGAAGCCGCCTCCGCGCCCTGCTTCTGAGCCGAGCCCTTCTCGGGGCGACTTACTGAGACAACTGGCAACCAGGTTATGGACATTGAACGAATATGCCGCGCCGACAGGCAAACGGCCGAAACCTGTGGGTAAGGTTCTGCCTCGGTTGCCGTCGAGTCTCTGTATTCAAGTGGTTGCGAAAGTATAATATCGCGGTCGCCGCTTTCAACAGTTGACGTGTTGTAGCTTGCCAACATGCCACCAAACCAAGAACCGTCGTCAAGGGTGCATCCGATATGCACCTCCCGATCATGACGCCATTTCTTGAATAGAATTGCCCACGAAGATGTATAGTCGTCGGTCGGCTCCTTGGGTTTTCTCGACGACAGCCAGGCAAGTCCCGTCGCTAGCACCAGAGTTACGCACGCCCACAACCCTGCCTTGTACCAATTATCGCCAAGGTATTTTCGAGTGTCGATGATCAGCTTGCTAACATCCACTATGACCGAGGGGAATAGCATTGCAAGGATCAGAATTGGGATCAGTGCCAACAGGTTGAAGGTGATACCGGCAACGCCCACGCCAATGGTTTCACGAAATACTGATCGCTGTCGTTCTGGCAGTCCGCGCTCTCTCCGACTCACGTATAGAACGCCGGGTATTACTAGTGTCATGAACAAGATGAGGCTGGTAATCGTTGTCGGCACCGGATCTCCCTCCCAGACGTCCTCGCCTAGATCATCGTGCCTCAGGACGTAACAGCAGGTCCAGGCAACTCCAGTATGTACTGGTCGTCTAGCCCGTACAGCAGCGAAGTGGTGGCCCTGACCAGCCTCGATGCGCCTTGGTTGGCTCCCAACGGCCCCCGTGCCGATAGTTCGGGACGAGGCGCGAGTTCTCAGTACCTGAGCCCCAACGCCACCGCCGTTGGGCGCTTGAGGCTTGTGAGAGATACATCTTCAAGGCGGCCTTGCGGCCGCGGCGCCCCCCCCCGCGGGGGGGGGGGGCCCCGCGGGGGGCCCCCCCCCCCGCCGGGGCGCCCCCCCGCGACGAAAA
>NZ_JAERMK010000014.1:0-91946 GCF_016918015.1 Glycomyces sp. YM15 | reverse complement strand
TTTTTTCAATTTTCTGGGGGCCTTGGGGGCCGCGCCGCCGCCCGCGGCTGGGGACGGGCGCCGCGAGGGGCCCCAGCCGCGGGCGGCGGCAGCCAAGAAGGAAAGACCGCATTGAGGATGAGATCAAAAGTTCCGGCCGGAACCCTTGGCCGGGGACCCCTGCGGGCACGCGGCCAGGCCGGATTGCGGGCGATCCCTGCGGGCCCGCCCTGTCGCCGAGCGAGCGTATCGCGCGCCCGCCCCCCGGCCAATGAACCCGGCCTCCGCAGTGAACAGGAGAGGAGAAGTGGGTGGTCTCATATCATGGTCAGATGGATCACCAGTCTTGGTCGCTCTGGGCAGCCGAACCGCCGCCGACACCGCCTCCTAGTTGGGTAGAAACTTGGGGGCTCTATGCAGCCCTCGTGTTGGCTCTTGTCGGCATCATTTCAATCGTTATCGGGGCAATTCAGATTAGACATGGGAGCACCATGGCAACTGAAGCCAAGACCCAAACAGGGTATGCAGCGCGTCAACTTGAGCTTGCGGAACAAGCTCGTAGGGACCAGATTCAACCGTATCTATTGGCCGAGATTGACTCAAGTGTTCGAGAATCCCAGCTACTCGTGCTGCGTATTACGAATGCGGGCGCAACAGCAGCATATGACGTCAAGGCTATTGTGACCCCGTCGCTCGTCACGCATTCAGGCAAACAAATACACGATGTGCCAATATCGACACTTGCTCCACATGCGGTGTGGGAGCTACCAATTGATACTACCCACGGGTATCTCGGACGCGAGGATGGCCCGAGACAGTTCACCGTGCTCGTCGAGGGCAGAGGCATCCTCGGATCAATAGCACCTGAGCTTTACTCAATTGATCTCGACCAACTTAGACCTAAGCTTGCCCGCGATTCGGAAGCAGTTGTCATCGCGAAAGCTCTCAACAAGATTGAGGAGCACTTGGAACGGCTGGAACAAGCATCGAGCTGGTGGAGGCAGAGAAGAATCGCAGAGGATCACCGCAAGGATTGACCCGTTGGCACCTGCTGCTGTGCAGCGCGAGGTATAGCAACCGGAGCGTGCTACTTGGCCTTCGGCCGAAACGGTTGGAGTGACGCGTCATCTCTCAAGGAGACTGGCGACTTTCGTCCGCGCGGGCTGACTCGGCCGCCGTCCTGCGGGCGTCCACCCGCTCGAGGATCAAATCGGCGGCCGCCTCGACGGGCTCGTGTTCCCAGACTCGGATGACCAACCAACCGGCATCCTCGAGCTTCTGTCGAGTGTCGCTGTCGCGCCGCATATTGGTCTCTATCTTGGTGTTCCAGAACTCCGAGTTTCGCTGGGCCGGGCGATAGTGTTCGGGACAGCCGTGCCAGAAGCAACCATCGACGAACACCGCTACCTTGGCTCGAGTGAATACCAGGTCAGCGGTCCTGCGGAGATCAGTCACTGGCCGGTGGTGGATTCGGTATCGAAGGCCGCGAGCGTGTACCGCTGAGCGGAGCAGCCGTTCCGGTTTGGTGTCCTTAGACTTGTTAGCGCGCATGATGGTTCGGGTGTTCTCCGAGACCGGCGCCGGCCGTAGAACTCGGGTTGGCCGGGAGGCGTCGGATTGGCCGAGGAGTCGTCGCTCCTCGACCATTCGCCACGCGGCGACGAGGTTCTTCATACGTGTCGATTCCTCGACTTCGCCGATATACCGCTCGCGCGTATGCCTCTCCTCGAACCAGCGCAAGTAGGCGTATATACGTCTGCCAGTGGGCTGTACGCGCAGACAGACGGAGGCGGAGACCGCTCGCCCGTCGACGAGCGTCTTGACTCGCGCCGTTCGTCCACCGGCCGCGAGATCCTGCTCCCTCTGGCTGTCCGCCTTACTCTGGCCCTTCGGCGCCTTCCACGCCGATTCCGGCGGTCTGCTCTCTCGCCAACTCGCGCTCATTCGAAGGCCCCTGTCGGTAAACGCGCGTCGACGGAGCGGAGCGCGTCTCGGACCGAGTCCGCCATGACCTTGCCGAGCTTGACCGGCACCGCGTTGCCCAGCTGACGCATCTGCTCTCCCCTCGGACCGGATAGACGCCAGTCGTCCGGGAAGGTCATGACACGGGCGACCTCGCGAACCGTCATGTATCGGTACTCGCCCTCATGTTCCGGCTGCGCGTCCTCCATCACCGTCTCTCCCCCGGGCACACCATGGACACCGGCCTTTACCGTCTTCGCGGGGCGGTCCAGCAGATTAGGAGTATGTCCCTTGTAGATCCGAGCGCCAGGCCATCCCCTGTGATGAATGATCCTTTCGTGCTCGATCTTCGCTTCCAGCGGCCGCTCCGGGAACGGCAATCTCTCGAGTTCCGGCTCATCGGGATTCCCATAGAGCGCGTCTCGAAGCGTCCTCCAGGGAAGGCGCCCGTCCTCGAGAGGTAGCCTCACGCCCTCCGGCATCGGCCGCGGTTCCACACCGTGCCTCTCCCAGTAGGTCCCGACCATCTGATCACGCAGCAACGCCGCCTCGGAGTGCGTCGGGGCCGGGAACTCCCAATCTGCCAAGCCGAGGTCGGACCTGAACGCCACGACGAAGACTCTCCACCGCACCTGTGGAACACCGTAATCGGCGGCGTTCACCATCAGGTACTTCACGTCGTACCGCTCGGTCGGATCAGAGGACTTCCGAGTGGTCGACTTCTCGAGTCGCTGGGCGTGCTCGCTCCAATCCTCGCCCTCCTCGCGGTCCTCAAACGGCGCCTCCAGTTCTCGGAGGATGTAGTCGTAGTAGGGCTTGAACGACGGACGCAGCAGACCCTTCACGTTCTCGGCGATGACCGCTCTCGGCCGGGTCTCCCTGATCGTTCGGAAGAGTTCGGGCCACAGGTTCCTCGGGTCCTCGAACCCCTTGTGCGCGCCACCGAGACTCCACGGCTGACATGGAACTCCACCGGCGACCACGTCCACTGCGTCCGCGCCCGAGGACTTCCTCCAACGATCGAACTCGACCTTGTGGATATCGCCCTCGATCAGGGGCCATTTGTCCGCTCGGGTGGTCGGCGCCGCGTCTCCATCGCGATAGTCGTCCGCGCCATTCGCACGGAGGGTCTCGCACGCCCTGCGGTCGAGCTCCACGGCGAGCAGGTGGCGGAATCCGGACTCGTGCATCGCGCGCGCGAGGCCGCCCCCACCGGTGAAGAGTTCCACGCTGGTACCGACTCCAGGGTCTGGATCGGTGGCCTCATGTTCGATTAGCGCTGCGTTCGTCATGGCGAAACCCTACCGCGGTGGGGCGACATCCTGACGAGACCACGACGGGACTGCGTTCGAACAGCGAGCCCGACCCAAGTGCCCTAAGCTAGAACACGACAATCAGTCGGATAGTCCGCGACGAGAGACGGGGTTCGCGAGTGAAGGGCAAAGCGACAGGAGAGTTCAAGCTTCGGATCACGAAGGCGCTCGCCGATCAGCTCTTCGAGACTCTGGGCGAACTGGTTCCAACCGAGTTGACCGCCGATGCTCTCGCCAATCTCGTCGAGCCCCGCCCCGGTGTCTATCTCCTCTACCTCCGCGGCGATCTGGTGTACGTCGGGAAGGCCGCATCCAACCTTCGAGCTCGCCTTGGAAATCACCGTAGGAAGCTCTCAGGACGCTCCGGCATCGAGCCGCTCGACATCACGTTCAAGTGCGCCTACGTCGACGAGGATCTCGACGCGGCGGCTCCCGAAAAGCTCCTCCTGAAGAAGTATCAGACCGATGGCAAGATCCCCTGGAACAACAATGGCTTCGGCAACAAGGATCAAGGACGGGTTCGCGACCAGACAATGATCAAGGCGGGCCACTTCGACATCTTCTTCCCGATCAACCTCGACATCCAGATCGAACTCGAGAAGAACGATTGGGTACTCGGCGAACTCCTCGCCCGGATCGCCTCCGTGACTCCCTATACCTTCAGGTACGAGAAGGAGAAGGACTCCGACCTCGCGCGCGAGGTCCTCTCGAAGACCACCTTGAGCGTTGAGCCCTCGACCACCGTCCGCCGAGCGATCGAGGCGGCCCTGGCCGCGATGCCCGCGGGCTGGCAAGCCACCGTCCTCCCCAACACCCTCATCCTCTATCCCGAAAGCAAGCCCAAGATCTATAAGAGCGCTCTGGGCTGGTACCGCTCCACCGCAGCGGGGTCGGCGGAATGGACGCCGCACAGGATGCAAGTCTCGAAGCTGAAGGCGCAGGACGAGGTCGACCCTGACGAGGGCTTAACGGGTGGTCGGGGCCATCCCTGTTGCGGAGATTGACACGCAAGCAGTGGGGCTTCCCTGCTCCCGCGGGAGAAGTCGCGGGCAGGATGTCGACGACGACGACCGCGCCTCACCCAATCCAATTCGAAGCACGAAATTCTAGCACATGTCTCATGAGGATGCAAGGAATCCTTTGCGCCGGAAAAAAAGTGGGCTACCGTCGGTCCCAACTAGGTTCGCGCCGAGGTGGTGACTCGGCCGGGACCAGTGTCGTCTTGTTCATGTGGGCTCGCCAAGCCCCACACGGCTCATCATGGAGGTGCCCGTGAAGATCACGCCGTCCGCGCGGATCCTGAAGATGCTCGGAGAGATCGAGTTCGATGAATGGCAATGTATCGCGGAGCTGGTGGACAACGCCTTCGACGATTTCAGCGAGATCGTTCGCTCTGGAGTGCCGTGGGCGGGTGGCTACAAGGTCATCGTGACGCTGCCTTCGGCGAAGGGGAGGACGGAGGACGCCACCATCGTCGTATCCGACACGGGCAGCGGCATGAGCAGAGATCGTCTCGAACAGTCCGTACGCGCTGGCTGGTCGAGCAACGACCGGTTCGACAAGCTCGGACTGTTCGGCATGGGTTTCAACGTCAGCACGGCGCGACTCGGCAGGCGCACGCGAGTCTTGTCCACAAGGGCGGGCGATCCCGATTGGATCGGCGTGGACATCGACCTCGATTCGATCGGGGACGACTTCGAGGCCGAGGACATCGTCATCCCCAAGGACGACCCGAACGAGCACGGGACCAAGATCGAGATCAGCCGTCTGCATTCCGATCGGGCTCAGTGGCTGCGGCGAAACGAGTCCCATCTGCGTGAGGCACTCGGGGGCGTCTATTCCTGGATTCTCGAGGAGCGGCCCTTCGAACTGTGGATCCAGGGCAAGCGGGTCAAGCCGCGGCGTCACTGCCGGTGGGGCGACGAACGATTCGTGATGTACGGCAACGGGGCCTCCGCCGAACGGATCCCGGCGTACATCCCGATCGACGAGCCCTTCGAGCCGGCCGAGGCTTGTGGAGATTGTGGCAACTGGCAGGAACTCGGTCGCGAGCGATGCTCGCAATGCGACGGGGACAACCTGCATCTGAGGGAGCGGCGCATCTGGGGATGGCTTGGCATTCAGAGGCACCTGGACAAGCGTGAGTTCGGTGTCGACTTCATACGGAACGGCCGGAAGATCCTCCGCTGGGACAAGCGGGTCTTCGAGTGGAAGAACATGGACGCGCCCGGCGAGCCGGTCGAGATCGAGTACCCCATCGAAATGGCCCACCAGGGAGGTCGGATCATCGGGGAGATCCACCTCGATCACGTTCCCGTGACCTATCAGAAGAACGCGTTCGACTATGGCGACCGCGGATGGCGTGCCGCGATCGAGTTTCTGCGCGGCGAGGGCCCCTTGCAGCCCAAACGCGCGCAGAAGCTCGGATATTCGGAGAACTCGAGCCACCTCGGAACGCTCTACCGAGGGTTTCGACGAAACGACGCGGGGAAGCGCTACCTCGTCCCGGGCGATGGTCGGATGCCGATCCATGACCAGACTCGGCAGTGGGCACAGCTGTTCCATAGGGGAGATCTCGAGTTCCAGAACGATGGACGCTGGTGGGAGGCCGTGCTCAGCCACGAGGCCCAGAAGGAGACCGCCAAACAGGCCAAAGTCGACGCCGCCTCGCCGGTCGCGCCTAACGAGGCGGCCGTCCTCGAAGCGCTCGGCTTCGGCGGCCCTACGCCCCAACCATCTAATGAGGATCGAGAGGCCAATAGCGACACCCCCGCGGGCACCAAACCCTTGGATAGACGGCGGCAAACGGCGCAGGAACGCCTGGACGCCTACCGTGCGGACGCGGTTCGCGTCCCGGAGCTGAGCCGCGATTTCGGCCTCCCCAAAGTGGGGAACCTCGAGATCGAGACCCTCAGGCTGCGAACCATGCGGCTGCGCGACGACTTGGACCAGGAGACCCCGGTGCTGTTCTCGCAGGGAGCGGGTGGCACCGGCACGGTGTTCCTCGATCCCGCCCATGAGGCGTTCACGCTTCTCGGTACCGAGCCGGCGGACTTCGTACTCGCGGAGGTCGCCGCAGTACTAAAGGTCAAGTCGGGCACCGAACTCACACTGTCACAGATGATGGCCTCGATCCGGAGGCAGTGTCTTCCCGATACCGTGCTCCGCGTCGACATCGTGCTCTCCCAAGCTCGGGAGCTGCTCGGCGAGGTGCGCCGTTCCATGGCGGCGGCCATAGACACCGATCCCGTGAGAGCCTATGAGTTGCTCTCACCCGACGAGTTGACGTCGCTCGAGGGTGAGATGATCGCCGACGGCATGCCGGTCGGCAACACGCCGCTAGGGGAGACCAGCGAGTTCCTGCAATACGCGCCAGCGCTGTACCTCGTCCGGCTCCTGGAGACCTGGCCCGAGGCATTCATGGACGGGAAGGTCTTCTCCAGCCCGTACACGACCGTGTCTTCGGTGTCGGCGAGACGATTGAGCCTCGCGCGAGTGTCGGGATACCTCAATGACATCGCCGCCCTTGTCAGCTTCGCGAGTGACCCTGGCGCACCACAACTGCGGCGCATCCGGCTCAGCCTGCAGCTGCTCTCAGCCTCGCTGGAGACTGGCCTGTGAGCGGCGAATTCCTCTCGCGAGACGCGCTACTCGAAGCGGGTCCTCGGGGCCTGCCATTGGCACTCAAGCGGGCGCTCATGCATCTCGGCTTCGACGATGTGAGAGTCGTCGACGGCGCGGGGGACGGCGGAGCCGATGTCCTCGCAGTCAGAGACCGCGAGCAGTGGGTCTTCCAATGCAAGTGGTCGAATCGTCGGGCGATCGACAGCGAGGGCATCGACGACCTTGAGCGAGCGAGGACCCAATACCGCGCCGACAAGGCGGTGCTGGTGACGAATACGGGGCTGACGCGAGGAGCCGAACAGCGAAGACGGGCGCTCGAGTCCGTCGGAATCAAGATCTCGGTTTGGGATGGACCGACTCTGTCGGCGATCTGGGACCGGATGCCGGACATTGTCCCAGGAGACTTCAAACTCAGGGACTACCAGCGGGAGGCCGTCGACGCGATCCTAGACGATTTGCGGCGGGAAGGTCGAGCGCTGCTAATCCTGGCGACCGGACTGGGCAAGACCGTGATCGGGGCCGAGATCGTCGCAGACTACCTCCGAGAGCGTCCCGGAGCGTCGGTGCTGGTAGTTGCTCACATGAAGCCACTGGTCGAACAGCTCGAACAAGCGATCTGGAAACACCTGAGCAAACAGGTGCCGACTTGCCTAATGACCGGTGACACCAAGCCAAGCGAGCCTCGGGGTGTCGTCGTCGGCACCATCGAGACCGTGCTGGGAGTGGTGCGGACTGGCTGGCGCCCCGACCTCGTGATGGTCGATGAGACCCACCATGTCGGCGAGAACGGCAAGTTCGCCGAACTGCTCGACCTGTGCGAGAACGCCGCGCAGTTCGGCGTGACCGCCACGCCGTGGCGCGGCGACAAGTTCGACATCACCGCCCGGTTCGGGCGCGCCAGCTACACGATGAGCATCGCCGATGGCATGTCGCGAGGCTTCCTGTCGACGGTCGACTACCGCATGTTCGTGGACAACATCGACTGGGACGTAGTCAAGAAGGCCAGCGAGTTCGGATACTCCATCAAGGAGCTCAACCGCGCGCTCTTCCTACCACAACGGGACGAGGAGATCCTCGAACACTTGCGGGCCGCGTGGAGAAACGAGTCTAATCCCCGGGCGATCGTCTTCTGCCAGACGATCGACCACGCCGAACGCGTGGCGACCCTGATCAGCACCGCCGACAACGCCTGGCGCCGAGCCGCCTGCCTCCATAGCGGACTCAACCGCCAACGCAAAGAGGTTCTGCTCAACGAGTTCCGACTCGGCAGGGTCCCGATCCTCACCTGTGTCGACGTACTCAATGAGGGCGTCGACGTCCCAGATGTCAATCTGATCGCCTTCTTGCGCGTCACCCACAGCCGACGCATCTTCGTGCAACAGCTCGGTCGTGGACTTCGACTCAGCCCAGGCAAGGACCAGCTGAGGGTCCTCGACTTCGTGACGGACATCCGACGCATCGCGGCCACACTCGACCTCAAACGCGCTCTCGAAGCCGAAGAGACCGAGCAACTGCGTCTCCGGATGGGCGGCCGTTCGAGGATCGAGTTCAACGACGCGACCGCGGGAAGTCTGCTCGACCACTGGATCGAGGACGCCGCGAGTCTTGAGACCGCTGCCGACGAAGTACGCCTGCAATTTCCGCCCCTCTAGGTCTGCGACCAGAGAGGCGAAACCACGGGGGACCAGCCGAACCACACGATAGGGAGAACAAGCAACCAATGAGAATCAACCCCGACCTCCAGGCCCGCGTCGCGCGCGCCGCGTACGCCGCGGCCGAGGCATGCGACTGGGCCAGCCTGTCCGACCGCGAACGCAGCGACATGTACGCGAAGTGGCTGGAAGACCCCGAGATCGGGCTGCCCCTGCGGGAGTTCACGGAACCGGAGAAAGCGCGAGTCTGGTTGAAGGACGGCCCTATGAAGGAATACGCCCGCGCCCGGTTCGGCGTGGGCCAATGGGCGCAATATCTCCCGGATGGGGCCCGCCAGGGCGCCGACACACTCGTCCACAAGTCGCTCGGCCCAAACTGGAAAGTCGAACCGGGATCACGCCAGATCAAGCCCCTGCGAGTGAAGCTTCTCGCGGGTGACTTCGAAGAGGTGATATTCACCTGGTCCATCGCCAAAGATTTCAAGCACTTGGTATGGGCGGCGTTGAAAGCCCAGGCCACCGACGACCGACTCGACTGGATCCTGTGCGCGGTCGGAACCGAGACCGCCCCGATTCCCGATGACGAGAAGGCGTTTCATCATCGCGTCGCGGAACGCTGCGGGCTCCGCGTCGTCCACGTGGAGGTCTGAGAAGCATGGCGGCGCACGAGAGTCAGGCCGAAAGTTGGCTTATGGATGCCTGGCGCGGCCTCGACGAGCGCGAGCGGGCGGTGTTGACGCTCGTCCGGCAGGGCCGCACTTACGGCGCCATTGCCAGAATTCACGATGTGTCTCGCGCCCGCGTCGGGCAGATCGTCAAGACGGCGAGAGCGTCGCTCTTCGAGGCCGCGATGGCCGCCAAGCACCTGTGGTGGGACGGCCTCGACGAGCTGATTGCCGGGTCCGTTTCGGTCCACGACGACGATCTGGCGGATTACTTCGTCGATCCAGTGGGAACCGCGCGGTACTCCGTCCTTCTGGGTCTCAAGCTCGAACACCCGAATACCTGTGCCGGAAGGCTGGACAACTTCTGGACGCGTGAACCGGACGGCCTCGCGATGCGACTGCGTTCCCTTTCAGATCGCGGCCCCTACCGGATGGACGAGCTGGCTGGACGAGCGGCTGACATGGGCATCCCTGCGGCCGTCCCCACCGAAAGCCTTCTCACTCACGAGAACGGGCCGATGGAACGAATCGGCGAGCTTCTCGTACGCCGTCGACGTCGACAAGCCGACCTGCTCTACCTTTGGCTCGTCGAAGAGGGCCAAGCGAGGAGCGCAACCTACATCGCCGAGGAGTTCGGCCGCGAGCCACACGCGCTTGCCGAGCTCATGCGGCGCGACTCGCGATTTCGACTGCGACGCCCCGAAAGCACCTGGGAGCTAGCGGAATGGCCGGACGATGGCGCTCGTACCTATGCAGGCGCGATGGACGTGGTGCTAGAGATCGTGACCGAGCGCGGGCCAATAGCAAAACGTGAACTGGTCAGAGAGACGATGGCCAGATATCAAGTGACGTACGCACGAGTGCATCAATGCCTGATCGACTACCGAATTGGACATATCTCCGGCCAGCGAGACTTGATCGACCTTGTCAGCCGAGGGGCCGTACCAAACGAGGAAGCTGAGCCCCGGCGACCTCTAACGGCGGTAATCGACGATACGGGCACGATCCTAGGTTTTCGGCTAAGAGTTCAAAGAGAATTGCTTCGCGGCTGCAGCGTCGCGATCGACCGTTGGGTCACGTGGACGCTCGGCCTGCGTCAATCTCCCAAAACCCGATCCTTCACGTGCGGGGAACTCGGCGACCGGCCGCTGAAGTTCACTCGGAACACCAGCGTGGCACAAATGTCTACGATCAAGGACTACGCCGAGAGTCATGGAATGAAGATCGGGTGTGAGATCACTGTGCTGCTGCGTCTTCGAGAGGGAACGGCTCAACTTATGCACGCTTGTGCGACCGGCGAATGCCCGGGCCAGCGGATGTAGTTCGCTATGTTTGATCTCTTCGACAGGGAGTCGACACCGGCGTAGAGATCCCGCGGTTGTTGGAGACAGGTCGGAAGTGGAGATGGCCAGCGATCATGCCTTGTTGGGGAACCACGTCTCTGGATCACCGCGCCGCCGAATCACGCCGGGATTTCGGCCGACCCCGAACCGCATAGACTTCGAAGCACCTGCTCCCCACCTCTAGGACGGACCGTGAGCGAAGACATCTACGTATTCGAGGCGATCGACGTTGACCCGCCTGTGTCCGAGGCCGAGGTCAAGGCCCAGATCGCCGTCGGCAAGTACCAGAAGGTCACCTGGGAGGACGACGGCAGGATCGGGGACGGATACTTCGTCAAGGTCGGCGAGAGCGGCGAGATCGGGCTAGCGATGACCCCCAAGCTCGGCGAGGACGGCGTTCTCCGCCATCGGGGCATCTGTGTCCAGGGCAATCCCTTGGACGAGGCCAAGCGAGACTCGACCATCGAGGCCGAGCTTCGCGAGATCCTGGCTGACTTCGGCACCGCGCCAGACGGGACTCCCAGGAGCTTCGGCAGCGCCATCTACATCCAGAAAGACGACGTCGAGTACAAGGTCTCCGTCGAGGAGGGCCGCGTCGTCAGAGTCCGGGTTGAGCCACCGGAGGCCCGGACCGAGCAGGAGCAGCCGCTTAACCTCTCGGTGACCGAGTACGAGGCGGACCTCCTGCGCCAGATGGTCGCGCTCGACATAAACGACTGGAAGTCCGGAGACATGCCGACCGATCCGATGGACCCGGACTTCGCACGCCGACGCGCCGAGGCCAGTGAAGCCCTGCTCGCGAAGCTCAACGAGATTCTGGGATAAGGAGCGGTCCATCCTATGACCGATACTGTCCACGAGCGCATCGGAGCCTTGGCGCGCGAGTCGCTCACCACCGTCCAACCCGGCGCGGACCCCACGCTGTTCGGCGTCTGGAGGCACGGCGACGAGGTGACCATGAGCGAGCTGGGCTCGCTCACGAAACTGCTGCTGGAAGCCGAGCGCAATGGTCGCCCTGTCGGCGCCTCGCTCGAGCTCATCGGCAAGTTCGCCCGAGAGGAGTCTCTTGAGGACCTCGGGATCGAGGACCCCGACAACCTGTTCGGAATCGCTGTGCGCATCGAAACCTGGGCAGTCGACGCGAGCGGCAACGAGGTCTCGCTCGACCTGGCTAACCTGCTCACGGGCGAACGGCGCCTCAAGGAACATCCCGACGCGTTCACCGCCTTCGCCTGCTGGGTGCACTGCGTCGACAGCACCGGCCACGAGGCCGTCTGGCGAGAGAACGAACCGGCGCCTCGCTGGCGCCAGATCACGCCCGGCAATCGCCGCTGGCGCACCGACCAGATTCCGAAGGGCCTGCGGGCGGTCCTTGAGGCAGTCGTCGCACTTCGTCGGCAGCGCCCGAATAATCGCTGAGTCAGGGCGGCAGGGTGTGCCCGAGTGCTCAAGGGCCACTTGGCAAGGGCATGCGTTGAGCACAAGGGACACTCGTGGCGTGACCCAGATCACAGAAGAAGAATCTGTTGTCCCTCGTCGTCCCAGGGCATCCTGGAGCACCTGGACAAGCGAATGACAAGCGAGAATCAATAAGGGAAGCTCCCAGGCCAGGGAGCAAGTCCCTGACCTGGGAGTTCTGGTCGGGTTGACAGGATTTGAACCTGCGACCCCCTCGTCCCGAACGAGGTGCGCTACCAAGCTGCGCCACAACCCGATGTTCTGTTTTCCGCGCACGCTGGGCGTTCGCGTCGATTGGAAATGCTACCCGAGGGCGCCGCCCCCCGTTGAACGGGGTGGGGGCGCTCCGGGCCCGGTCACATTCTGGCCCGAAGCGCGCCTCAAGAGCAAGCGGTTAGAACGCCTTCGGCACGAACGTCAGGAGGCTCGCCTCCGGAGCGCACGCGAACCGCACCGGCGCGTACGGGCTCGTGCCCAGGCCCGCCGAGACGTGCAGCCAAGTGTCCTCCCACGGGTGCAGGCCCTTCACCCGCCCGCGGTCGATCCCGCAGTTGGTGACGAGCGCCCCGTACCCGGGCACGCACACCTGCCCGCCGTGGGTGTGCCCGGCGGCCACGAAGTCGTACCCGTCGCGCGCGAACTCGTCGAGCACGCGCGGCTCCGGCGAGTGCGTCAGGCCGATCGACAGGTCGGCGCTCGCCGGGACGGGCCCGGAGACGAGCTCGTAGTCGTCGAGGTCGAAGTGCGGGTCGTCGACGCCCGCGAAGTGCACGTTGAGCCCGGACACGACCTTGTCGGCGGCCGCGTTGTTCAGGTCGAGCCACCCGCCGTCGACGAGGACCTTGCGCAACTCCTCGGTCGGCAGCGGCTCGCCGTACTTGTGCTCGTGGTTCGGGTTGAAGTACTGCAACGGGTTCTTGAACACCGGCGCGTAGTAGTCGTTCGAGCCGAACACGAACGCGCCCGGCGCGCGGAACAGCGGCCGGAGCGTCTTCGTGACGAGGTCGACCGCGTCCGGGTGAGCGAGGTTGTCGCCGGTGAGCAGCACCAGGTCCGGGTCGAGCGCCGAGAGCGACGCGACCCAGTGGGCCTTGCGCACCTGACCGGGCGTCATGTGCAGGTCGGAGATGTGCAGCACCCGGATCGGCTCGGCGCCTTCGGGCAGTGCGGGCACCGCGAAGTGGCGGAGCGTGTACTGGACGCGCTCGTAGAGAGAGGCGTAGGCGAGCGCCAGCGCCCCGGCGCCGACCCCGATCCCGGCTGCTGCGGCTAGTCCACGGCTGATCTTCATACCCCAACGGTAGATTGTCGAGATATGAGTGAGCTAAAGACCCAGTTGGAAACCGATATGCGATCTGCCCTCAAGTCTCAGGACAAGGTGACGCTAGGCACCCTGCGGATGGTGCTCACGGCCATCAGGAACGAGGAGCTCGCTGGCAGGGAGCCGCGCGAACTCGACGACGCCGACGTCGTGAAAGTCCTGGTCAAGCAGGCCAAGCAGCGGCGCGAGGCGGCCGAGGGGTTCCGTGCGGGCGGGCGCGAGGAGTCGGCTGAGGCCGAGCTCGCGGAGGAGGCCGTGATCAAGCGGTACCTGCCGACCGAGCTCACTGAGGCCGAAGTCACGCAACTGGTGCGTGAGGCGATCGCCGAGGGCGGTTTCGCCGGTCCGAGGGACATGGGCAAGGTCATGAAGGCGATCGGCCCGAAGACGGCGGGCCGCGCGGACGGGAAGCTCGTGGCCTCGATCGTGAAGGCGGAGCTCGCGGGGTAGCGCAGCCGGGCCGTGTCGCTCTTCACGGCTACTCTTGAACGTCGGGCCCGCTCCATTACACCTTGAGGAATCCATGTCCAGCCACATCGCGGCCGAGGCCGCGCGCCGCCGCACCTTCGCGGTGATTTCGCACCCCGACGCCGGCAAGTCGACGATCACCGAGGCCCTCGCCCTGTACGGCCGGGCGATCGCTTCGGCCGGCGCCGTGCACGGCAAGGGCGACCGCAAGGGCGTGGTCTCCGACTGGATGTCCATGGAGCAGGACCGCGGCATCTCGATCACCTCCGCGGCCCTCCAGTTCGAGTACCGCGGCTGCGTCGTGAACCTCCTCGACACCCCGGGCCACGCCGACTTCTCCGAGGACACCTACCGCGTCCTCACCGCCGTCGACGCCGCCGTCATGCTTCTCGACGCCGCGAAGGGTCTCGAGCCGCAGACCCTCAAGCTCTTCGAGGTGTGCCGGGCCCGGCGCATCCCCGTCATCACGTTCATCAACAAGTGGGACCGCCCCGCGAAGGACGCCCTCGAGCTGATCGAGGAGATCGAGACCCGCATCGGCATCAAGCCGACGCCCGTCACGTGGCCGGTGGGCGTCGGCGGCGAGTTCCGCGGTGTCATCGAGCGCGTCGGGTTCGGCGACCAGAGCGAGCCGAACGGGCTGCACAGCGGCGCCGAAGCGAATGGGCGCCGCGCCGCGGGGCCGCAGGTCCCCGGCATGGTCCGCTACGAGCGCTCCCCCGGCGGCCAGCAGCTCGCCACCGCGGAGTTCCTCGACGAGGATGCCGCAATGGCCCAGTTCGGTGCCGATTATGAACGCGCCCAGGAGGAGTCCGAGCTGCTCTCCGAGGTCGAGGCCGATTTCGACCCGAAGACGTTCGAGTCCGGGCAGACCACGCCGACGCTGTTCGGCGCGGCCCTCGTCCACTTCGGTGTCGGCCAGCTCCTCGACCTGCTCGTCGACATCGCCCCGTCGCCGTTCTCGCGCGAGGACGCGAAGGGCCGGCCGCGCGACATCGAGGACGGCTTCTCCGGTTTCGTCTTCAAGTCGCAGGCGAACATGAACGCCTCGCACCGCGACCAGCTCGCGTTCATCCGCGTCTGCTCCGGTCGCTTCGAGCGCGGCATGCAGGTCACGCAGGCGCAGGGCAAGCGCACCATGTCCACCAAGTACGCCCAGACCCTGTTCGGCTCGGCCCGCGACACCGTGGACGAGGCCTGGCCGGGCGACATCGTGGGCCTGGTCAACGCGACGGGCCTCTCGGTGGGCGACACGATCTACACCGGCAAGGCCGTCGAGTACCCGCCGCTCCCGGCGTTCGCGCCCGAGCACTTCGGGGCGCTGCAGATGCACGACACGTCGAAGGCCAAGCGCTTCCGGCGCGGCATCGCGCAGCTCGACGCCGAGGGTGTCGTCCAGGTGCTCTACTCCGAGCGCCGCGGCGAGGCCACGCCCGTGCTGGCCGCGGTCGGCCCGCTCCAGTTCGAGGTCACGGTGGCGCGCCTCAAAGCCGAGTTCGACGTCCCCGCGACGATCGACCATCTGCCGTTCAAACTCGCCCGCCTCACCGACGCCGAAGGCGCGCAGCGCCTGCGCACCGCGCCGGGCGTCGAGATCTTCACTCGTCCGAGGGACGGCGCGCACCTGGTGGCGCTGCCGAACAAGTACCGCATCCAGACGATCGTGAACGACTACCCGGGGCTCGTCCTCGAACCGCTGCTCGCCGGGGGCCAGGGCTGATGGCGCGCCTGCTGACCTCGGGCGACATCCGGTCACTCTCGCGCGGCCTGCAGATCACGCCGACGAAGAAGTGGGGCCAGAACTTCGTCGTCGACGCGAACACGGTCCGCCGTATCGCGAACGTCGCGAAGCTCGACTCGGACGACGTCGTGATGGAGGTCGGCCCCGGACTCGGCTCGCTCACGTTGGCGCTCATCGAGATCGCCCGCCGCGTGATCGCCGTCGAGATCGACCCGAAGCTGGCCCTCGCCCTGCCCACCACTGTGGAGCACCGCGCGCCCGAGGAGCACGAGCGGCTCACCGTCGTCGAGACCGACGCCGCCCGCATCAAGCCCGAGCAGATGCCCGAACCGCCCACGGCGCTCGTGGCGAACCTGCCCTACAACGTGGCCGTGCCGGTGGTCCTGCACGCCCTGGAGACCTTCCCGAGCCTCCAGAAGGGCCTCGTGATGGTCCAGGCCGAGGTCGGCGACCGGCTCACCGCCGGGCCGGGTTCGAAGATCTACGGCGCGCCGAGCGTCAAGATGGCCTGGTACGCGAAGGCCCGTCGCGCCGGCTCGGTGTCGCCCAATGTGTTCTGGCCGGTCCCGAACGTCGCGAGCGGCCTCGTCGCGTTCGAGCGCATCGAGAGCCCGAAGGCGAACCGCGTCGAGGTCTTCGGCGCGGTGGACGCCGCGTTCGGGCAGCGCCGCAAGATGCTGCGCCAGTCGCTCAAAGCCTGGGTGGGCGCCGACGTGGACGCGGTGCTCGAACGGGCGGGGATCGAACCCACCAGGCGGGGTGAATCGTTGGACATTACGGAGTTCATCGCCCTAGCCGACGCCAAGGAGGCTCTGGGCGCGACCGCACCGTCTCAGGAGGCCTGAATGACCGGACAGACCGCGCCAGCCCAACCGGGCGCCCAGATCAGCATCGACGTGCCCGCGAAGATCAACCCGCACCTCGGCGTGGGTGATCCCCGGGCCGACGGCTACCACGCGCTGTCCACCGTGTACCAGGCGATCAGCCTGCACGACACCGTGACCGCGCAGCGGCGCAGTGAAGGCAACGGCGAACCGGGCATCGAGATCACCATCTCCGGAGAGGGCGCGGGCACGCTGCCCACCGACGAGGCCAATCTCGCCTACAAGGCCGCCAAACTCATCGCCCTGTACGCCGGGATCGAACCCGACGTCAAGCTGCACTTGAACAAGCGCATCCCCGTCGCCGGCGGCCTCGCGGGCGGCTCGGCCGACGCCGCCGGGGCACTCATCGCCTGCGCGCGCCTGTGGGAGGTCGAGATCGGCGACGCCGAACTCGAGCGCCTGGCCGCAGGCCTCGGTTCTGACGTGCCGTTCTGCCTCAAGGGCGGCACCGCGATCGGCAGCGGCCGCGGCGAGAAGCTGACCCCGGTGAACGCCAAGGGCACCTGGCACTGGGTCGTGGCCACCACGGACACCCAGATCTCGACCCCCGACTGCTACAAGGAGGTCGACCGCCTCCGAGAGGACGGCATCGGGCGCTATTCATCCGATGTGGACCCGCTAGTGCGGGCCTTCGAGTCCGGCGCGAGCGCCGACGAGCTCGCGCGCCTGCTCATCAACGACATGGAGGCCGCCGCAGTGAGCCTTCGACCGCAGCTCGCCTCGCTCATGCACGGCGGCCTTGAGGAGGGCGCGCTCGCCGCGCACGTCTCCGGCTCCGGCCCCACGGTCCTCTTTCTCGCCACCGACGTGAAGCACGCGGTCGCCCTCGCGCGGCGAATCAGAATGCGCGGCGGCGCGAAGAGCGTCCACTTGGCACATGGACCGGTGAACGGTCCGGCCGCCTGACCGGTTCGACCTTCTGAGCGGCGGTCCGGCCGTCGGGACGGACCGCCCGTGCAGTCCCCTTGCGGCTGCCCGGATTCGAGCGCCCGTGTCCCCCGCCCGCCGCGCGATACGATCACCTGGTCTCGTATTCGCATCGGCGGCAGGAGGACTGATGACCGGAGAAGGCGGCTTCGCGCAAGAGTTGGCCGACGCGCGCGCGGCTCTAGCGAAGGCCACCACCTCGCCCGAAGGCGACCAGGCGGTGCCGGTGACGGCCGATGCCGCGAAGGGGCGCATCAAGGTGACGCTCGGCGTCGACGGCCGCGTCTCGGACATCAATGTGGACCCCAAGGCGGTGAAGGAAGGCACGGACTACATCGCCGAGCATGTCCTGGCGGCACTCAACGACGCCCTCGACCTGCGCGCGGCGATGGTGACCGCCGAAGAGCGCGTCCCCGACCTGGGGGCCATCGGCGAATCACTGTCCGCGGTCCAGGACGCCGGGGTCCGGCAGCTCCAGGCCATGAGCGAGTCGATCACTCAGGTCATGGCAAAGCTCAACGGCGGCAAGTGATCCCGGCACCAATGCGCGAAACCTTCTGTTAGCTTTCTTCAGGTATACTGCGGCGCGGGAGGTCTGAATGTTCGGAGAAGACCAGATCGCGCAGCAGCTCTCGAACGCCCGTGAAACCGTAGCGCAGGGTCCCACTCTGCCTGGAGGGCAAGCGGAGCCGATCATGACCGAGGCGGCCGAGGGGCGCATCAAGGTGACCCTCGGGGCCGACGGCCGGTTCGAGCGGATCAGGATGACACTCAGCGCCCTCCGGGACGGCCCGGAAGCCCTTGTCGAGCAGCTCAAACTGGCGGTGAACGACGCGCTCGACCAGCGGACGGCGATGTCCGCCCTCGCCGGGCCCGTCCCGGACCAGGCGGCGATGAACGAGCAGGTGGCCCGGATGCAGGACGCCTCCTTGCAGCAGTTCAAGGACATGGACGCCGCGATCGGCGACCTCATGGCCAGAGTCCACGGAGGCCGATGACCATGGCGGGCTTCGATGTCGACCCGGCGACGATCCGCCAGTCCGCGGGCGAGCTCGACGCGGCGAAGGACGACGTGCAGTCGCTACTCGACGAGTTCACCGCGGCGGTCGGGCAGTACGCGGACGCCTTCGGCGGCGACATCATCGGCACTGCGGGCGGCATCGCGCACGACGCGTGCATGGGAGCGGTCACCGACTGCTTCACCGGCATCGTCGAAGACCTCACCGGCCTCTCCGAGGCATTGCGCGGCATGGCGGACGACCACCAGGCGGCCGAGGACGAGATCGTCCAGTCCTTCACCAGGCTCCAAGGCGACCTCGAGTCGAAGCCGGCCACCGGCTGACGGCCGCATCAGCGGCCCGGCCGCGCCCGTCCCTTCCCTCTGAAGCCCCGCAACCGCTTCCCCTGCAAGGAGAACGCACCCCATGGGTATGCAACTGCCCGGAGAGCTCATCGGCCTACTGGGCGTGCTCGGCTACGAGTGGCCCGAGTCCGATGAGGAGTCGATGTTCAACCTCGCCGGAGAGTGGACCGGCATGGCCGACAAGGTCGCTGAGAGGGTCGAGGGGCTCCAGTCCGCGGCGCGCACGCTCCTGGAAGGCAACACCGGAGCCCACATCGACGCCTTCCAGAAAGAGTGGGAGGCCGACGAGTCCTCCCCCGCCGCCCTGGCGAAAGCCGCCGACCCGGCCAACCAGCTCAACATCGGCCTGACGGTCATGGCCGGGATCATCACGGCCCTCAAGATCCAGGTCATCGTGCAATTGGCGATCCTGGCGGTACAGATCGCGTGGGCGCTGGCGACCGCGCCCCTCACGTTCGGCGCCTCACTGGCGCAGATTCCGATCTTCAAGCAGATCACCGGACTCATCATCGACCAGCTGATGGGCATGGCCACCAACAGGATCATGAATGGCTAGGAGCAAGGGCGGAGACAGCAGCGACGGCGAGGGCTCCAGCACCGGAGCAAGGATCCTCACCAGGGCCCTCGACGACGGCGGGTTCTCGCCGCCGACGCCCAAGACCCGCGAGCGGGGCGCCGACAACGGCAGTCGAGACGACCAGAGCGGCGCCACCGACGACCCGGTCCGCCGCTACACGGACAACAGCGACGAGCTGAACCGGTACCTGCGGACGACGGACAAGTCGAGCTACAGCCCGGAGGACAGGGCCCGACTCGACAAGCAGGCGGACGAGATCTCGGAGGCGCTGAAGAAGCGTCCTGTCCCCGATGAGCGGATAACCTGGCGCGGACTGCCCGGAGGCGAATGGCTCGACAAGTACAAGAAGGGCGGCCTGTACTCCGACCCCGCGTTCATGAGCACGTCCACGAGCGAAGCGGTCGCGAACCGGTTCAAGACGATCGCCACCGGGGGCTTCTCCGGCGATCAACGCCCCGGCGCCATCTTCAAGGTCGACGGGATAACCGGACGCGACGTCGGCCGCGATTCGAGCTTCACGCATCAGAAGGAAGTGCTCTTCGACCGCGGCGCGCTCTTCAAGATCACGGACAAGCGCCAGGACGGCGACACGACCTATATCGATATGACGCAGCTGGGTTGAGGCCGGCCGCTCTCAATCGAGCAACTCCGATCCAAGCGCGTAGTGGTTCGGCAGGGTCCTCCACGTATCGCGGTCGTCATCGGCGCCCGCCATGGACTCCCGCAGGCCCCGGGCGGCTTCCTCGCGCCCCTTGTCGAGACCGTCTGAAAGGGATGTGATCGCGGCACGCACCGTGTTCACAAACCCCTCCTCGCAGACGCCGAGAACCTTGCCGCTCAGAGGATCGCAGAAGGCGAGCTCGCGAGTCGGATGTGACCATGGGTGCAAAGCCAGTGGCCTTGCGCCCCAAGTGTTTTCGAAATTCTTCTAGACACTTTTGTCACGTAAGTTGACACGTAAGTTTTTGGTGCGTCATCATCGAGAGATCGGCATCTGCAATCCCAAGCAGGCCAATTCCTTACGTCTCGAACGGAGCTTGTTACGAAGCATCCAGATCGCATCAGCATTTATCGATAGGCCAGAATATAAACGCCGCCCGGTGGTCCCTGACTACCAATCCGATTCCACCGGGCGGCCAACAACAGAAAGCGAGCCTTCTGTGTCGTCTACGACGATACGCTATTCCGGCGTACCTGAAAACAGCCATTCCCGGCGGTTCGAGCCCGAACACAGCGTTGAACCCACCTCCGGCATCACCGCCGACGCGTCCACCTATTCCCGTCCAGCTCCGTCCACCGGGATCGACCGTGGCGCGGCGTCGGACCTCACCCTCAAGTGGCGCAAACGCCTCCGCGCCCTCGCCGACGAGGACCCGGCACCCGACCAAAACCTCACACGACAGGACCCCACCGGAGACCACACCGCCAATCCGTATGGCCCCTCAAGAGACCTTCTCCCCAACGGGTACAACGTCACCGGGAACCGCACCGCCAGCGATCACGATCCCTCTTCAGACCAAACCACCGGCCGGTTCAATCCCGGAGGCGACCCCTCCCCCGCGTCGGCCCACACAGGGGAGTCCGCCTCCAGCGCGTTCGTTCCCGGTTTCACACCAGGTAAACCCGGCCCGCTCTCATCCGACCCGCGCCACAACCGCGCGTTCCCGCACCCGGAGAACCCGGGTCTGTTCGCCGAGGCAGACGGCTTCTACGACTGGGCGAACCGTCGCCTCTACCTGTCCGACGGCTCCCCCGACCCGCTGACCCCGGGCGCCTACCGGTACCAAACCCGTCCCGACCTCTGCGACCTGGACGCACCCGACTCCGATCCATCGTGTCCCCGCTACGAGCCGATGCACTTGCGCCACAAGCCAGGCGACACCTACCTGATCGACCGGGCCCGTCCCTACGACGTGCTCGACCCGGGCCCGTTCGGCTCCCCCGGGTGGTTCCCCGACCGCCGCACCGGCCGTCACCGCCGAGACGAACTCCCCGACCCGATCCCCTGGTGGGAGATCGAGGAAGAACCCGAGAAGGCCGAGTGGGCCGAGCAGGCCGAAGCGCTCTGGGAACGTCGCACCCGCATCACCCGCGAACGTGAGGCCCGGGAACGCACGGCACCCGAGCCAGCCGACCACTTCGACCACGACGGCCTCAAAGGCGACGCCAGTCGCGATGGCCGCGACAGCACCCCCGAGGCGGTCCGAGACGACGACATTCCTCCCGGACC
This sequence comes from Glycomyces sp. YM15, assembly GCF_016918015.1. Classification (GTDB taxonomy): domain Bacteria; phylum Actinomycetota; class Actinomycetes; order Mycobacteriales; family Micromonosporaceae; genus Glycomyces. Next base: position 70,439 of record NZ_JAERMK010000014.1, on the reverse strand, counting down.
GCCGTCTCGGCAGTCGACGGGTCCGGAAGAGCGTCCGCGTCCGCAATCGGATCCACGGCCTCGGCCTTGGTCCCGATCCGCACCCGAACCTGAAGCGCGCGAACCGCTTCGCGAACCGGAGCCATCGCAACGCCCGCAGCACCACCCGTACCCGCAACTGCCACGCCAGGCCGATCGCCGCACCGCCAGCGTCCCCGAGGAGCCTCCGCACCGCTTCAACAAACTCCGCGAAGACGCCTGGGACCGGTTCATCGAGAAGTCCGCCGGCCTCGCCGCCGCGCACCGCCCGCCGACCGCGATCGAACGGGAAGGCGGTCCGGCCATCGGCCGGATCGCGCGCGGCATCCGCCTCATCGCCGGACTCCTGCGCCACCGTCCCCGACCACGCGAGGCGGGGCCGGTGCCGCCCGACCGGCATATCGCGCTCGCGGACCGGACCGCCCGGTTCGCCCAGGCCATGCGCGGCGCGCAGCGCGCCCGCGCCGCGATGCCCGCCACCGCGACACGCACACCCGAGACGTTCGGGCCCAAGGCGTTCGGGCCCGAGGCGGCCCACCGAACGGCCGCGCCGGAGGCGACCCGCCGGACACCTTCGCCCTCCAGACCCAGTCCGTTCATCGCCGAATGGGAACGCCGCTTCGAGGCCCGTCACCACCTTCCCGGAGGTGCGGCATGGGCGTAGGCCGCCGCGCGCCGCAGCGCATCCGCGCCCGGTATGCGAGGGCGCTCAGGGAGATCCCGCTGCCGGTCAAGTCGTTCGGCCGGGTCGACCCGGCCGGGCTCACGGCCGTCGCCGAAGTCGAGATCGCCGGTCGGCGAGTGCAATTCGGGGTGCTGTACGCGATCCCGAGGCTGTGGATCACCTTCCCCGAACACCTGCCGCCGATGCTCGGCTTCATCACCGGCTTCGACTGCACCGCAGCCGATTCCGCGACGGCGGAACTCCACGTCACCGAACCCGACCACCTCGACTGGGCTCGTCGGCCCGGCCACGCCGCAGCACTCAAGCGCGAAGCGTCCGCCACTTGGTTAGCGGCCCAACGCGAATGCGAAGGATGACCATGGACCTCATCGAAACCACGGCGCTGTTCCGCGCCCACGCGACCGCCCGCATCACCGGCGACACCGCAGAAGCCCGACGCCTCGCGGCCTCGATCGGCGACGAGCAGCGCATGAGCCACCTGCTGTTCATCCTGACCCTGTTCAACCAGTTCGTGCTCGAAGAGCTCGGCTACGAACCCGACCCGGCCGACCTCGCCACGTTCACGAAACGGCTGCACGACAAGCACTACCGCCCTGGCGGGTCGTTCGAGGCGCTGCGCGCCGAAGCGATGATCCGGGCGGTGACCGTCGAATCGATCCTGCTCACCGAGATCCCGCACACCGAGCAGGCCGCCTATATGTGGGCGGTCATCGACGAACTCGCCGACAAGACGATGACCGAGGCCGAACTGGCCGAACGCTTCGAGCTCGCCGAGGGGACACGCGCCGAAATGCTCAGCGAGGCATTCGAATCCACGCCACTCGCACCAAGGCGACCCAAAGCAGCCCAGCCGAATGCGACCGCCGAGGGCAGCGGCGTCGGCGAAGTCGACACGGCCGCGAAACTCCGCCAGCAGTTCACGGCGAGGGACCACGGCATCGCCGCCGAACACCTGCGCGCCGCCGTCGCCGTCGTCCTCGAATACCGGTTCGGACCCGGTGCCGGGCTCGGAGCGGGCCCGATCGACTACGGTCGTCTCGGCGATTTCATGTCCGAACTGCGCCAGGCGGGACGCGGGGCCGTGCCGCCGCCCGACCACCTCGGCGTCGAAGCCGTCGCTCGGTCGCTCTACGGCGAACCGCACCTCTCCGAGCCGCTGTCGGAGCAGCGGTGCAACCAGGCGCACTACACGGCGCTCGCCCACGAGCTGCGCCACCACGGCTGGCTCAGGGCCAACCCGGAACACCTGGTCCACTACGCGAGGAAACGCATGACCACCTGGATCCTGGGCAGCCCCGAGGATTGAGCGGGTGCCGGGCGCGCGACCCGCGCATCGGGTTGTGCGCCCGGCAGATGGGCGGTATCGGACCCTCCGTCAATCGAGCGCGACTGCGCGGCCCAGCGGCTTGACTCTGAACCGTTGCCGGAGTGTCAGACGGTGACGGTGGTGCCGTTGGGGATGCGCTGGTACCTGTCGCCGATGAGTTCGGTGATCAGGGCGTCGACGATGACCTGACCGTCTTTGGTGAGGATTGCATCGTGGATGGGGTACACGGCCGGTGCATCCACTTCGCGAATGAACTCAACGGTCTCCGAGAGTTTCAGCCAAGGTGCGGCCACTGGGACGAGAAGTGCCCGGACAGGCAGATCGGGAACGGTGAGCGCGTCGCCTGGGTGGAAGATGCCGTCGATGACATAGCCGACATTCGCCGCCACCGGGAGTTCCGGATGGATTATGGCGTGATGTCTTCCGACGACTTCCACCGCAAGGCCCCCGGTCCGTATGACGTCGCCTGCGCTCACCGGGGTGAAGGGGAGATGCCCCAGCACTTCTGAGAGCGATTCGGGTCCGTAGATTCGGATCTGGGGACGGTCCTCAGTGAGTTTTCTCAGCTCGGGGTCGTTGCAGTGTTGAGCATGTCTGTTCGTGATGAAGACGGCGTCCACGCCGTCCAGGGCGGAGGGGTCGGAGAGGACGCCTGGATCGATGACGAGACTGCTCTGTTCGGTATCGAACCGGACGCACGAATGGCCGTACTTGGTGAGCCGCATGGTTTCACCCTAGGGCGCGCGGGCGTCCCCGGAGAGCGTTCCCCGAGTTCCGCGGCCCTCGCTCGTCGCAGGATCACCAGCTACGCAGGGTCCAAGACCTTCGGTGACGGTGCCGGTTCCAGCAGAACCGATCGGCATTGAGACTAGACGTTGCGGTCCCAGATCATTCTGAGGCCGTGCAGGGTGAGGTTCGGTTCGTAGTGGGTGACCGTCTCGCACTGCTCGATCACGACCGGGGCGAGGCCGCCCGTGGCGACGACCGCCGTCGGTTCGGCACCCAGTTCCTCGGTGATGCGGCGGACGAGGCCGTCGACCTGCGCCGCAGTGCCGTAGACCATGCCGGACTGCAGACACTCCACAGTGTTCTTGCCGATGACGCTGCGGGGCTTGACGAGCGGAATCTTGAGGAGGTTCGCAGCGCGTGAGGCCAGGGCGTCGATGGAGATCTCGATGCCCGGGGCGAAGGCCCCGCCGAGGAAGTCGCCGTGCTCGGAGATCACGTCGATGTTCGTCGAGGTCCCGAAGTCCACGGTGATGCAGGGCCCGCCGTAGAGGTGGAAGGCCGCGTGCGTGTTCGCGATCCGATCGGGCCCGGCCTCGCGCGGGTTGTCGATGCTCAGGCGCACGCCGGTCTTGATGCCGGGCGCGATCTGCACCAGGTGCGCGTGCGGGTAGTACCGCTGCACCATCTTCGCGACCTCCGCGCCCTGTTGCGGCACAGTGGACGAAAGGGCGATGCCGGTCAGGTCCACGCCGTCGCCGTCGAGGAGGGCCCGGAAGGTGAGCCCCAGCTCGTCGGCGGTGGCGTGCGGGTCCGTGCGGATCCGCCACGAGTGCTTGAGGGTCTCGCCCTCGAACACGGCGAGCACCGTGTTGGTGTTCCCGATGTCCACACACAGCAGCACGGTCTACTCCTCGAAGTCGAGTCCGATGTCCAGAATGGGCGAGGAGTGGGTGAGCGCTCCGACCGAGATGTAGTCGACTCCGGTGGCGGCGTAGTCGACTGCGCTCTCAAGGCTGATGCGCCCGGTGGCCTCGAGCTCGGCCCGATCCCCGACGGCCTCGACGACCTCACCCAGCTCCTTGGGGCTCATGTTGTCGCACAAGAGGAACACGGCTCCGGCGGCGACCGCTTCGAGCGCCTCGTCGAGGGTCTCGACCTCCACCTGGATGTCGATCTCGGGCTCGGCCGAGCGGACGGCGGCGAAGGCCTCGCTGATCGAACCGGCCGCTTCCTTGTGGTTGTCCTTGATCATCGCCACGTCGTACAGGCCCATGCGCTTGTTGTCGCCGCCGCCGGCGCGCACCGCGTACTTCTCGAAGGCGCGCAAGCCGGGTGTGGTCTTGCGCGTGTCGAGGACGGTGGTGTGCCAGTCGGCGAGGACGTCCGCGAAGCGGCGCGTGTGGGTGGCGATGCCGCACATGCGGCACAGCAGGTTCAGGGCGGTGCGCTCGGCCGCGAGGAGCGAGCGGGTGGGGCCGGTGACTCGGGCGAGGACCTGGCCGGCGCGGATGCGCGCGCCTTCCTTCGCCAGGTAAGTGAACTCGATGTCGCCGGGCATGGCGTGGAAGACCGCGTGCGCGACTGGGAGGCCCGCGAGGAGCCCGTCGGCGCGGGCCGTAACGGCCACTGTGGACTTGTGCTCGGGTCCGAAGATCGATTCGGAGGTGACGTCGCGGCGGGCGTGCGAGAGGTCCTCGTCCAGGTAGTCCTGGACGGCCACGTACACGTCCTCGGGGTGGAGGCGGAGGGCGAGCAGGCGCTCGTCCAGTCCGGCCCCGCCGGGCGCTTCGGCGAATCGGCTCATGCGATGGGCTCCCAAATGGTCTCGAGCTCCCCGTCGGAGCTGATGGAGAGGTTGAGATGACCGAGCCAGACCGCTTCGGCCTCGGGGTGGTCCTCGCGCCAGTGGCTGCCTCGGGTCTCCCGCCGCCGGTGGGCGGCGGCGGTGACGGCCGCGGCGACCGTGAGGAGGTTCGTAGCCTCCCATGTGGCCGGTCGCGGACGTCCTGACACATTGTCCCCCAAAGCCGTCAGCGACGCTGCGGTGGCCTCCAGTGACGCTTCGGAGCGGAGCACCCCGGCCCCCGCGGTCATCGTCTCCTGGATCGGCGCGCGCGAGGTCGTGGAGCAGACGTCGCCCTCGCCCTCGGGCGCTTCGGCGACCCCGGGACTGGGCTTGTTCTCGGCGAGGTCGTCGGCGATGCGCTGCGCGAACACGAGCGCTTCGAGCAGCGAGTTCGAGGCGAGGCGGTTCGCGCCGTGCAGGCCCGTGCAGGCGGCCTCACCGGCCGCGTAGAGGCCCGGAACACTGGTGCGGCCGAACAGGTCCGTGCGCACACCCCCGGAGGAGTAGTGGGCGGCGGGCGCGACCGGGATCATGTCGACGACCGGGTCGATGCCGAGCGCGCGGCAGGACGAGGTCACGGTGGGGAAGCGCGTCTCCAGCATGTCCTTGCCGAGATGGCGGGCGTCGAGCCACACGTGCGGCTTGCCTTCGGCGCGCATGCGGGCGGTGGCGGCCTTGGCGACGACGTCGCGCGGGGCGAGCTCGGCGAGCTCGTGCGCGCCGACCATGAACCGCTCGCCCGAGTGGTCGCGCAGGTGCGCGCCCTCGCCGCGGATCGCCTCGGTGATCAGGGGCTGTCGGTCCCCGCCGATCCCCTCGAGGCTGAGCTCCCCGTCCTTTCCGGCTACGCCTCCAAGGAACAAGGCCGTCGGATGGAACTGGACGAACTCGAGGTCGGTCACGGTCGCCCCGGCTCTGAGGGCCAGCGCCACGCCGTCGCCGATGGACACGGAGGGGTTGGTGGTGGACTGGTAGATCTGACCGAGGCCGCCGGTGGCGAGCACGACCGCGCGGGCCTCGACGCCGCCCACGCCGTGCTCGACGCCTTCGCCGAGGACGTGGAGGCTGACGCCGGCCGCGTTGCCTTTGGCGTCGGTGAGCAGGTCGAGGACCATGGCGTGCTCGATGATGCGGATCCAGGGGTCGCGGAGCACGGCGGAGTGGAGGGCGCGCTGGATCTCGGCGCCGGTGGCGTCGCCGCCGGCGTGGACGATGCGGCGGGCGCGGTGGCCGCCTTCGCGGGTGAGCTGGAGTGAGCCGTCGGGGTGGCGGTCGAATTCGGTGCCGAGGTGGATGAGGTCGGCGATGCGGGCGGGGCCTTCGGTGACGGTGACGTCGACCGCGGCCGGGTCGCAGAGGCCGACGCCGGCGATCTGGGTGTCGCGGGCGTGGGCTTCGGGGCTGTCGAGGGGGTCGAGGACGGCGGCGACGCCGCCTTGGGCCCAGCGGGTGGAGCCGTCGTCGATGCGGACTTTGGTGACGACGGTGACGTGGAATCCGGCCCGGCGGAGGTTGAGGGCGCAGGTGAGCCCGGCGACGCCGGAGCCGATGACGCACACGTCGGTGGTCTCGGTCCAGGACGGGGCCGCGGCCCGCATCCGCCGTGGCAGGCGCGGCAGGGTCGGGAGTGGCATTGCGTGAGGCATGGTCGCGGGTGACACGTGCCGTTGCCCTTCTAGCGGTGGGCGCCCGGTCGCCCGGGTGCCCGTTCGATGGGTGGGCCGCCGATGGGCTCGGCGGACGGCTCAACTGTGCCCCCGTGGGCACGGTGGGTGCCAACCGGGTGTGGCGTGCGTCCCGGTTTCGGGGCGGTGCAGTCGGGGCACCGCGAAGGTCCGCCGCGCCTCTGGGTAAGGGTCCCGGGCTGCAACGCCGGCGAGGCGAGCCTGAAGGAGCGCTGAAGCGGGCCGCCGTGGGCGGTCGCCGCCGCACGCGGCCGGGCCCGGCCTGGGCCGTCGTGGGCGGCTCCTGCCGGGCCCGGGTTCGTGTTCATGCCGGTGTCAGCCCCGGTTGGCGGCGCGTCGGACGAAGTCGGCGAGGTCGGCGGACTGCTGCACGCGCGACTCCTCGTGGACGTACATCATGTGCCCGGCCGGGTAGGTCTTCGTCTCGATCCGCTCGCGGTCGGCGAGGGGGATCTCGAGGTGGTCGAGGGTGTACTCGATGGCCTCGATCGGGACGCCGCCGTCGTAGCGGCCCATCGCGACGTGGACCTGCAGGAACGGGTTGAGGCGCATGACGTTGCCGAGTTTGCCGATGACGTCGACGGCTTCGCCCTCGAACTCCTTGTAGGACCACGGGTGCACGGCGCGGGAGAGGCGCTCGTACACGTGGTCGTTCTCGTATTCGAGTTCGGTGCGCACGTAGTACTGGAGCGCGGCCGAGTACGGGCCGTCGGTGCCGACCAGGAACGGGTCGTACGGCATCTGCTCGTGCGTGTAGTGGTCGGCGGGCCCGGTGAAGCGGGTGTCGAGTCGGCCGGTGATGAGGCGCTTGTGCCGCAGGAGTTCGGCGTAGAAGCGGGTGTGTTCGAGGCGCAGGTTGGCGCGGTCGACGTAGTCCTCGCTCACGCCGGCGAGCGAGGCGATCTTGGCGACGGCGGCGGCGCGCACTTCGGGGGCGAGGTTCTGGCCCTTGGCGAGGATGCCGCGGAACTCGTCGGCGTAGGCGCGGGCCTCGTCGACGACGTCTTCGAGGGTGCGGTCGGGGTGGAGCCCGTGGTAGTGGGCGGTGGCCGCGTACGTGGGGAGGAACAGCGGGTCGGGCAGTTCGGAGCGGCTCGCGTGGTAGAGGGTCTCGGTGTTGAAGGCGGGGGCGATGAACATGACGCCGTTGAGCGTCATGCCGAACCGGGTCTGGAGGTATTCGGCGATGCCGGCGCCGCGGGTGCCGCCGTAGGACTCGCCGATGAGGAACTTCGGTGAGAGCCAGCGGTTGTTGCGGGTCGTCCACAGTCGGATGAGTTCGCTGATGGACTCGATGTCCTTGGAGAAGCCGTGGTAGTCCTTGGCCTTCTCGCCTTCGACGGCGCGGGAGTAGCCGGTGGAGACCGGGTCGATGAAGACCAGGTCGGTGTGGCGCAGCAGGGTCTCGTCGTTGTCGAGCAGGCCGAACGGCGGCGGGGTGAGGCTCCCGGCGTCGCCGGAGTTCACGCGGCGGGGGCCGAGGAGGCCCATGTGCAGCCAGATCGAGGAGGAGCCGGGGCCGCCGTTGAAGGCGAAGGTGACGGGGCGTTCGGTGACGTCGGCGTCGTCGAGGGTGTACCAGGTGATGGAGACTTCGGCTTTGGGCTTGCGGCCGTTGAACTTGTCGTCCTCGGTGATCTCCTCGTGGAGGACGATGCGGCCGGTGGTGGCGGTGTAGGCCAGGTCACCGAGGGTGTGGTGGGTGGTCTTGAGGTCGTCGGCGGGTTCGGGCTTGTCGGCCTTCTTCTCGTCGGCGCCGTTGTCGTCGGCGCCGTTTCCGGCGGCCTCGTGCTTCGGTTCGTCGGTCATGAAGACAGAACTTACCGCGCGGCTAGTGGGGACGCCACAGGGTTGCCGGCGGTGCCGGGCGCGGGGTGCGCCTTGTCCGCGTTGACCTCGATGATCTCGTTGAACTCGTTCACGTGGACGACGGTGGGTTTGAACGCGCGGGCTTCGGCGTCCTCCATCTGCGCGTATGAGATGAGGATCACGAGGTCGCCGGGTTGGACGAGGCGGGCGGCGGCGCCGTTGATGCCGATGACGCCGGTGCCGCGCTCCCCCGCGATCGTGTAGGTCTCGAGGCGGGCGCCGTTGGTGATGTCGACGATGGCGACGAGTTCCCCGTCGAGGATGTCGGCGGCGTCGAGCAGGTCCGCGTCCACGGTCACGGAGCCGACGTAGTGGAGGTCGGCCTGAGTGACGGTGGCGCGGTGGATCTTGGACTTGAACATGGTCCGGATCATCGGGCGTCTCCAATGCTGACGGGGGCGTTGTCGATCAGGCGGGTCGTGCCCGCTTTAGCGGCGATGAGCAGCCTCGCGGGCCCCTGTGCGGGGGCCTCGCCGAGGTCGGTGGCGCGGACGACGACGTAATCGACGTCAAGGCCGGGCTCGGCGGACAGGGTCTTCTGCGCCGCGGCGAGCGGGTCGGGCGAGTCCTGCGCGGCCTTGATGGCGCGCGGGATGGCAAGGGCGGCAGCGCGTTCGGTCTCGGAGAGGAACACGTTGCGGCTCGATCGGGCGAGGCCGTCCGCCTCGCGGTTCGTCTCGACGGCGATGATCTCGATCCCCATGTCGAGGTCGCGGACCATTCGGCGGACCATCGCGAGCTGCTGGAAGTCCTTCTCGCCGAAGCAGGCCGCGTCCGGCTTCGTCAGGTGGAAGAGCTTCGAGACGACGGTGAGCACGCCGGTGAAGAACCCGGGTCGCGAAGCGCCCTCGAGGATCTCGCCGTCCGGTCCCGCATGGACGGTGGTGAGGCCGTCGCGGCCGTCCGGGTACATCTCGTTGACGCTGGGCGCGAACACGAGGTCGACGCCTTCGGCCTCGCACATCGCCACGTCGGCGTCGAGGGTGCGCGGGTACTGGTCCAGGTCCTCGTTCGGCCTGAACTGCAACGGGTTCACGAACACCGTCACGATCACCGCATCCGCGATCTCCCTGGCGCGCTTGAAGTTCGCGCGGTGGCCGTCATGGAGCGCCCCCATCGTGGGGACGACGGCCACGCGGCCGGGCAGGGCCGCGCGGGCCTTCGCCAGGTCGGCCTTGGTGTGGACGAGTACCGTCACGGCGTCTCCTCATTCTCGGGGTGGGCCAGGACCTCGAGCAGCCCTTCGGCATCGGCGCTCTGCAAACGGCCCGAGGCGAGGGCGCGCTCGGCGGTGCGGCGGGCCATCGTCCGGTACACGTCCTCGATCCCGGTCCCGGCCAACGCCTCCAGGTGCCGGGCCACGGTGCCCGCGTCGCCGCGGGAGACCGGGCCGGTGAGCCCGGCGTCGCCGTGGCGCAGCGCGTTGTCGAGCGAGGCCGACACGAGCGGTGAGAGCAGCCGCTCGGGGCCCGCGACGCCGATGGCCCGCAGCTGGTCGGCCGCGTCGTTCACGAGGGTCGTCAAGTGGTTGGCGGCGTAGACGAGCGCGGCGTGGTAGCGGGCGCGGTCGGCCTCGTCGACATGCTCGGGGGTGCCGCCCATCTCCAGGGCGAGGGCTTCACCGACGAATCGGGCCTCGGCCTCGGCGGTGACGGCCCACGAGATGCCCGCGAGGCGCTCGAGGTCCTCGTCGCGGCCGGTGAAGGTCATCGCGGGAGCCAGGGCGACGGTGAGGGCTCCGGCGTCGCGGGCGGGCCGCAGCACGTCGGCGCCGAGCGCGCCGGAGGTGTGCACGACGATCTGCCCCGGCCTGATCGGCAGGGAGGCCACGAGCGGGGCTACGCGATCGTCCGGGACCGCGATGAGCACCAGCTCGGAGGCGGCGACCACGTCAGGGGCGGGGAGGATCTCGGCGCCGGGCAGGTGGCGGGCGGCGCGGGCGAGGGAGGCGTCGGATACGGCGGAAGCGGCGACGACCCGGTGGCCGGCGCGGGTGAGGGCCGCTCCGAGAATGGAGCCGACCCTGCCTGCGGAGACGACCCCGACGGCGAGTCGGGAGGCGGGCCGCTGCGGGGCTGCGCTGCGCTGCTGATCCATGTTGCTGATCCAGTCCTTTTCGAGGTACCGGTCATTGCTTACGCGTTAATTGTGCTTCGCAGGATCGCCCACGCCAGCCCGGGAGCCTGCGAGTGGCAATTCTCACTCGCGGACTATGGTCAGGGCCATGACGGGGTTCGAGCGCTGGAGCGCGGCGATGGCTCGGGCCCTGTACGGGCCGGACGGATTCTATCGGCGTGAGCTGCCGGGACGCCATTTCGCGACCAGTGCGCAGGCCCCCGCGTTCGCGGAGGCGATCGCGCGGTTCGCCGACCAGGTCGACGCGCGCCTGGATCGCCCGGAGGCGTTCACCGTGGTGGACGTGGGCGCCGGGGGCGGTGAGCTCCTGGAGCGCCTCGCGGGGCTCCTCGACGAGCGGATCCGCCTCGTGGCCGTGGAGCTCAGGCCCAGGCCCGAGTACCTGCCGGAGCGCGTCGCTTGGCAGGCGGAGGTCCCTGACGCGATCGAGGGCCTGCTCATAGCGTGCGAACTGCTCGACAACGCGCCGTGCGACGTCGCGGTGATCGACGCGGACGGCCAGGCCCGCTACGAGGAGGTCGACGAGACCGGCGCGACCCGGCTGGGCGACCCGATCACCGGCGAGGACGCGGCCTGGATCGCCGAGTGGTGGCCGATCGCCGTCGAGGGCGAACGGGCCGAGATCGGCACGCCCCGTGAGGACCTGTGGCGCGGCCTGACCGCCCGCCTGACCCGCGGCACCGCCCTGGCGATCGACTACGGCCACCTGAAGGGCGACCGCCCGGAGGCCGGCACGATGACCGGCTTCAAAGACGGCCGCGAGACCCCGCCGATCCCCGACGGCACCAGGGACATCACCGCGCATGTGGCCGTGGACGCCATCGACTGCGACCTCCGGGAACCCCAGCGGGACGCCCTCCTGCGGCTCGGCCTCGACGCGGCCCTGCCGGATCTCGCACTCGCCTTCCAGGACCCGGTCGCCTACGCCGAGGCGCTGGCGAGGGCCGGTGCCTCGACCAGGCTCACCGACCCTGCGGGCCTGGGAGCCCACTGGTGGCTCCGCACCGACCGCCGGCCGTAGGCGGTGCGGCCCTCACGCCGCCGTCGGCCCCTCAGAGCCGGGCGATGATGAGGGAGATGTCGTCGCTCGCGCCGCCTGCGACGCCGAGCTCGTCGAGCACCACGTCGGCCATCTGCCGCGGATGGAGGTCGCGGTGGCGGGCCAGGGTCTCGCACAGCCGGTTCAGGCCCGCGTCGATGTCCTCGCCCCGCCGCTCGATCAGCCCGTCCGTGTAGAGCACGAGGGAGTCCCCCTCGGTGTAGGGCTGCCCGGCCTGCGAGCAGGGGACGTGCTTCGGGCGCGCGCCGAGGGGCGGGTCGAGGGCCTGGCTCAGCAGTTCGCACTGGCCGTCCGGGTGCACCAGCACCGGGGGCGGGTGTCCGGAGTTGCTGTAGATGATGAGTCCGCTGGAGGGGTCCACCATCGCTTTGACGGCTGTGGAGTTCAGCGCGCTCTCCATCGAGCGGGCGTACAGGCCCAGGACTTCGAGGGCGTGGGCGGGCCGTTCCAAGGCGCGGATGGCGGCGTTCAGGACGCTGCGGAGCATGCCCATGACGGCGGCGGCCTCCAGGCCGTGGCCGACGACGTCGCCGACGGCCAGTGCGAATCGGCCGCCGGACAGGTCGGCCACGTCGTACCAGTCGCCGCAGACGTTCATGGTTTCGACGGCGGGCAGGTACCGCACGACGACATCGGGGTGCTTCTCGAGGTCAGGCGTCAGCAGCATGGCCTTCTGGAGCGTGACGGCGACCTGGTGGTCGCGTATGTTGGCCTCGCTCAGTTCCACGTTGAGGTGCTGCAGCTCGCGGGCCCGTTCGAAGAGCTCGGCCTCCCGCGCCAGCGCTCCGGTGGGCGCCTCGGTCGGCAGGTGGTGGCCGACCTCGTGGGTTTGGACGAACGCCGTCACGTCCTCCGCTCGGATGAGGATCCATTCGACCGGGCCGTCCGGGCCGGCGACGGGTGAGTTGATGAGCGACCACCAGCGTTCCTCGAACTTGGAGGTGCCCTCGATGGGGACGTCGTATTTCTGCAGGGCCATGGTGTGACGCTTCCCGTTCTCCATGACCCATTTCAGCGAGGACTTGACGTTCCGTTCGCCGCTGGCTTCGGGATCGGGGAAGACGTCGAAGAGCGGGCGTCCGATCAGCTCGTCGAGGTTCTTGCCGGTGGCCTCGACGTAGGCGGGGTTGGCGGCGGCGATCACGAGGTCCGGCGTGACGACCACGCAGGGAGCCGGCATCGCCTCGAACAGTGCCACGTAGTCCAGATCTGACATCTCAGACAACCCCTGCTTCACGGGCGATGCTGCCTTGCCCTTCAGTCCCTCCCATCACTGTATACGCCTCTGGGGAGCCGAAGGGGGAACACGGAGATGCGCTTACCGTCCGCTCCACGGCGACCGGATCGCCACCGCGCTCGGGCTCGGTGCGCCGATCACGGGCGGATCCGCCCCGGCGGAGATCCGCGACGGCCGCGACGGCAAGCACGGCTACGCCGGCCGCGGGCCCGTGCGACTGACCGGAGGGCGGTCACGCCATCACGGTCGCGGCGGCGGGCTGGGCCGCCGCACGGAAGGCGGTGGGGCTCATGCCCTTCCGCCGTTTGAAGGCGTTGCTGAAGCCGAACTGGTCGGCGTAGCCGATGCGCCTGGCCACTTGGGCGACGGTGAGATCGGGGTCGGCCAGGAGTTCCTCGGCGAGCTGCATGCGCCATTCGGTGAGGTACGTGAGGGGCGGTTCGCCCATGATCTCGTTGAAGCGCTTGGCGAGCAGCGCGCGGGAGACGCCCGCTTCGCCCGCCAGGTCGGCCACGGTCCACGGGTTCGCGGGCCGGGTGTGGATCGCCTCGAGCGCCGGCCCCGCGACGGGGTCGGAGAAGCCCCGGTACCAGACCGGGGCCTGCCGCCCCTGCTGGTCGAACCAGGTGCGCAGCGTGCACACGAGCCCCCAGTCGAAGAGGCGGTCGATGAACGCCTGCGTCCCGGGCTTGCGGCTGCCGATGTCGATCACGCAGGCGTCGAGCCACACGCAGATGTCGGAGTCGTCGTCGATCACCAGGACCGGCGGTAGGGCGCGCATGAGGCGCTCATGGCGGCGGCCCGACGCGCGGTAGGCCCCCACGAACAGGGCCGTGGCCGCACCCTCCGCCGCGACGGGCACCGGGGACTCGATCTCGGCGCACGCCTCGGGGTCGAAGCAGGTGAGCCAGTAGTCGAGGTGCGGCCGGTGCACCGACGCCGCCTCGTCGGCCATGCGGAAGGGCTCGCCGCTGCGCACGACCGCCGTCTGCCCGGCTTCGACCGCGACCTCCGTGCCGTCGGCCAGCATGATCACGCCGCCGCCGCGCGCCACCGTGACCATGGTCAGCGGCGCCCGGTCGTCGAAGCTGACCACCCAGGGGGCCTTGAGGAGTGCGTCGCTGAGGATCGCGCCTTCCGCGCGGATGCCACTGAGGAGTTCACTGAGCGGGTCCATCCACCGATCGTAGACGAACACGCATGGATCGGAGAGTCACGGCCATCGCTCGTCCACGCGATCGCGGCTGTACTGGACACCAGGCACCGAACCACCTGGAGCACACCATGACCGCAAAGACCGCACTCGTCGTCGTCTCGCACCACCGCGCCGACTCGCTCACCACGCACATCGGCGACGTCCTCGCCGACCGCCTCAAGGAAGCCGGGTACGCCGTCGACCTCCTCGACCTGCGCGCCGAGGGCTTCGACCCGCGCATGACCGTGGAGGACCAGCCCGACTGGGACGACCGCGACAAGGCCTACTCCCCCGAGACGCAGGCGCACATGGCGCGCATCGTCGACGCCGACCTGATCGTGCCGGTCTTCCCGGTCTACTGGAACAGCGTCCCCGCGCTCCTCAAGGGATGGATCGACCGTGTGTGGAACTACGGGTTCTCATACGGCCGCAGCAAGCCGCGGCTCGCCGGGAAGCGGATGCTCTGGATCGGTACGGCCGGCGCCGCCGAAGGCGACGAGTACTGGACCTCACTGCGGGACCTCCTCGATCGCACGCTGCGCGACGGCATCTCCTACTACAACGGGATCACCGACGCCGCCGTCGAAGTCCTGCCCGACGCCGAGGGCGAACCCCAGATCGTCGACGCCGACGGCAACTTCACCAAGGGCGAGGCCCTCACCGGCGAGCAGCGCACCGCCCACTACGCGGCGATCGACCGCCTCGCGGTCGAGCACCTCGAGAAGTTCCTCGGTTGAGCACAGGGCTCGGCACCCGTTGCGGCGCAGCGGGTGCCGAGCGATCTCAGGACTCGAGACGGAGGGCGTTCGCGGGGCACAGGCGCACCGCGGCGGCCACCTCGCCGTCGCAGTCCTCCGCCGCATCGGCGAGGAGCACGACCCGACCGTCCTCCTCGTCCTGGTCGAAGTACTCGGGCGCGGTCAGCGCGCACATCCCCGAACTCGCGCACGCCTCCGTGTCGGCGTTGATCCTCACCTTCCCCCCTCCCTACCAGGTCACCGGCAGTTCGGCGACGCCGTAGAAGTTCTGCCCGGTCACCATCGGCACCTCCGCGGCGGGAACGGCCAGCTTCAGGTCCGGGAAGCGCTCGATGAGCCCGGCGAACGCGATGCGCATCTCCATGCGCGCCAGCTGCTGCCCCAGGCACTGGTGCACGCCGTGCCCGAACGTCAAGTGTCCCTTGGCGTCCCCGGCCACGTCCAGCTTGTCGGGCTCGATGAAGTGCGCCTCGTCGCGGTTGGCGGTCTGCACCGACACCGTGACGTACTCGCGCGCCTTGATCTGGTGCCCCTCGAACTCCATGTCCTCCTTCACCTGCCGGATCAGTCCGGTGTGGATGATCGTGAGGTAGCGCAGCAGTTCCTCGACCCCGCCGGCCATCAGCTCGGGCCTCGCGCGCAGCAGGTCCCACTGGTCGCGGTTCTCCAACAGCGCCATGGTGCCCAAGGAGAGCATCTTCGCGGTCGTCTCGTGCCCGGCCACCAGGAGCAGGATCGCCATGCCCGCGACCTCCTCGTCGGCCAGTTCGGCGTCGGCGGCCAGGTCGCCGAGGATGTCGTCCGTGGGGTTCGCCCGCTTGGCCGCCGCCAGCTCGCCGACGAAGCCGTACAGCCGCATGATCGCGGCCTCCTTGGCCTCGGATCCGGCGTCGATGGTGAAGATCGCGCGCGTGTCCGACTCGAAGCGGTCGCGCTGCTCGTACGGCACGCCGAGCAGTTCGCAGATCATCATCGACGGCACGGGGACCGCGAACTCGGCCACCAGGTCGGCGGGCCGCGACCCGGCCGCGAGGGCGTCGAGGCGTTCCCGGACATGCTGTTCGATGCGCGGTTCGAGCTGCTTCATGCGCTTGACCGTGAACACGCCGGTGAGCTTGCGGCGCAGGCGGGTGTGGTCCGGCGGGTCGAGTTCGATGAACATGCCTGGCGTCGTGGGGAAGTCGCCCTCGAAGTCGCGGTAGGCCTCCAGTCCGGGCATCGGGATCGGCGCCAGGGCCGGGCCGCCGAGCGTGGAGCTGAAGCGCGTGTCGGCCAGGACCTTGCGGGCCAGGCGGTGGCTGGTGACCAGCCAGCCCAGTCGGCCGTCGGGGTAGTACCGCATCCGCCGCATCTCGGACCCGCGATGCAGGGCCATGACGGCGGCGGGCGGGTCGAACGGGTGGTCGCGCTCAAGCGGGATGCCGTAGGGCACTTCGGTTTCGGCGGTGTCGGGTGTAGACATCGATGGCTCCTCGGTGGTGTCCGATCGCGGCTCGCACGATCTACGTATATCTAGACTATACGTATATGCTCGCGGCGCGCAAACCCCTCAACCGGCGAGCAGCTTGCCGACCGCGTCGTCCGCGCGCGCGAACAGCGCCGCGTAGTGGCGCTCGCGCGCCGCTCCCTCGAGGCCCTTGGCTTCGGTGTCGAACAGGGCCTGCGTGTGGACCTCCGTGACGTCGCAGAACTCGGCGATCCCGCGCCGCAGCGCCCCGTCGAGCAGCGCCCGGGTGAGCGCCGAATCCGGGTCGTCCTCGGCGAGACCGGCCAGCCCGAGCCATAGGATCCGCTTGCCCGCCATGGGCTTCTCACGCCGCCCATACGTCAGCCCGTAGTTCCAGACCCGGTCGATCCAGCCTTTCAGCAAGGCGGGCAGGCCGAACCACCACACCGGGAACACGATCGCGACGAGATCGGCGGCCAGCAGCGGCTCGGCGTATCCGTGCACCTCGTCCGAATAGCGCTTCTCGCGGTTGCCGTAGTCGGGCTCGTCCTCCACCCGGTTGCGGGGATCGAAGCCCTCCCGGTGCAGGTCGAGGAAGTCGACGCGGTACCCGGCGGCATCGAGGCGGTCCGCCGCGCGGCGCGCGAGAGCCGCCGTCAGGGAATCGGCGCGGTGGTGGGCCATGACGACGAGGGCCGTGGGCTGCGTGTCCATGCGGGTCTCCTTCCGGTGGCGCCGCCGCTGCGGCGGCACCCCTCGAGTACAGCCCCGATCCAGTGGACGTCCCATGGTCGAGAAACGGGAAAACCTTTGCGATCGTCTACGGTTGCGGCATGGACCCGCTCAGCGACATGCTCGCCGACATCCGCGCCGAAGGCGCCGCCGTGCACCGGGCCGCGCTCGCCCCTCCATGGCGGCTCCGTTTCGACTGCGTCGCACACGACAGCGCCACGTACAACAGCGCCGCCGTGCCGCTGACCATGGTCACCGCCGTCGCCGGGAGCGCCGAACTCGTGCTGCACGACGGCACGAAGCACCGGCTCACCGCCGGATCCACCGCGATCGCCCGCGTCCCCTTCGAGCTGGCCGACGACCGCGCCACACTCGACCGTCCGATCCAGGCGGTCGCGATCGAGGCAGCCCCGCAAGCGGACCGGGACGCGTCGACGGTCCTCATCGCCGGGACCTACCGTCCCGCGAGCGCACGGCACCAGCGGCTCATGCGGGCGCTCCCCGAAGCGCTCGTCCTCGACGAGGAGGTCGACGACGTCCTCTGGCTGCACTCCATGCGCGACGCGCTCGACCGCGCGCACGCCCCCGGCGGTCAGGCCATGCTCGACCGCATCCTCGACTGGGGCCTCGTGTGCACCCTCGGCTGCTGGTTCGAACGCCAGGAGGCCGCGGCCCCCGGCTGGTACCGGGGCGCGCTCGACCCCGTCACCGGCCCCGCGCTCGAGGCCGTCCACCGGCACCCCGGCCGGGCCTGGACGGTGGAGGCGCTTGCCGCGCAGGCGAAGGTCTCACGCGCCCATTTCGCCAAGCGCTTCACCGAGGTCATGGCGCAGCCGCCGCTGCGGTACGTCACCGAGCGCCGCATGGAGCTCGCCGCCGACCTCCTCGCCGACCCCCAGGTCCCGGTCGCCGCGGCCGCCGCCGCGGCCGGCTACCGGGATCCGTTCGCCTTCTCCACCGCGTTCAAACGCCACCACGGAATGAGCCCCCGCGCCTACCGGTCGCGACGGGTGTGACGTCGATGTCCGTCAGGTTCGCGCCACGAGCCAGCCGACCCCGGCCAGCAGGGCGATCAGCCCGAAGAAGACGTAGATCGCCAGCTCGACCCATTCGCTCGCCGAGCTCGGGCGCCAGAAGCGCCTGCGCTGCCGCCCGGGTCCGTTCCGGTCAGGGGTGTCGTTCATGCGTCCAGCGTAGGCAGTGGTTCCCACCGAATCCAACACGGCAAATGACTTTGACGCAGTGCCGTTGGCCGCACAGAATCGACGCATGGGATTCGTGGACCTCTCCGGCGTGCGGTACGGCCTCAGCGACGGCACCACATTGTTCGACGAGGTGTCGTTCCGTGTCGGCGAAGGCGCGAAGGTCGCGCTCATCGGAGCGAACGGGGCCGGGAAGACCACCCTGCTCGACATCGTCACCGGTGCTCTCGCGCCGGACGCGGGCACCGTCTCGCACTCGGGCGGGCTGGGCGTCATGCGCCAGCTCGTGGGCATGCGCGAAGGCGAGCGGCCGCTGCGTCATCTCGCCGTCGACCTCGCGCCGCCGCCGGTGCGGGCCGTCGCGGCGCGGCTGGCGCTCGCCGAGGGCCGCATGGGAACCGGGGACGGCACCGAGAAGGAGCAGCTGGCGTACGCGCAGGCGCTCGCCGACTGGGGCGAGGCGGGCGGTTACGAGTTCGACGTCCTGTGCGACACGGTCGCGGTCGCGATCCTCGGGCGGCCTTGGGAAACGGTCAAAGATCGTCCACTCAGGACGCTCTCGGGCGGGGAGCAGAAGCGGTTCGCGCTCCAGCTGCTCCTGCAGGGCCGCGACGAGGTGCTGGTGCTCGACGAGCCGGACAACTTCCTCGACGTGCCGGCGAAACGCGAACTGGAGCAGGCGATCCGGGACTCGGACAAGTCGATCCTGTTCGTCTCGCACGACCGCGAGGTGCTCGCGAACGCCGCGAGCTCGATCGTCACGCTCGAGGCCGGCACCACCTGGACGCACGGCGGCGGCTTCGCGACCTGGCACGACGCGCGCGCGGGCCGCCACGAGCGCTTCGAGGAGCTGCGCCGCCGCTGGGACGAGGAGCACCAGAAGCTGCGTGAGCTCATGCTCATGTACAAGAACAAGGCCGCGTACAACTCCGACATGGCCTCCCGGTACCGGGCGGCGCAGACGCGGCTGCAGAAGTTCGAGGAGGCCGGGCCGCCGCCCGCGCCGCCGCGTGAGCAGGACATCCGCGTGAAGCTCGAAGGCGGGCGGACCGGCAAGCGCGCCGTGATCTGCGAGCAGCTGGAGCTGGAGGACCTGACGTTCCCGTTCGACCTGGAGGTCTGGTACGGCGACCGCGTGGCGGTCCTGGGCGCCAACGGCACCGGCAAGAGCCACTTCCTGCGCCTGCTCGCGCAGGGCGGCTCCGACCCGGAGTCCGGGCTCTCGGGGAAGCGGCGGCTCGACCCGGTGCGGCACAGCGGTGTCGCGCGGCTCGGCGCCCGCGTCTACCCCGGGCACTTCTCGCAGACGCACGAGCATCCGGAGTTCGACGGTCGCACGCTCCGCGAGATCCTGTGGGAGGGCGACTAGGACCGGCCCTCGCTCGACCGTTCGAAGGCGATGAGCGCCCTCAACCGGTACGAGCTCACTGGACAGTCCGAACAGGACTTCAAAACGCTCTCGGGCGGCCAGCAGGCGCGGTTCATGGTGCTGCTGTTGGAGCTCTCCGGCGCGACCTGCCTGCTTCTGGACGAGCCGACGGACAACCTCGACCTCGCCTCGGCCGAAGCGCTCGAGCAGGGCCTGAAGGCCTTCGACGGCACCGTCCTCGCCGTCACCCACGACCGCTGGTTCACCCGCGGCTTCGACCGCTTCGTGG
Organism: Glycomyces sp. YM15; assembly: GCF_016918015.1. GTDB lineage: Bacteria > Actinomycetota > Actinomycetes > Mycobacteriales > Micromonosporaceae > Glycomyces. The sequence goes on along the minus strand of NZ_JAERMK010000014.1, from coordinate 50,855 downwards.
TCTTCCAGAACGACGGCGAGGTCGTCGAATCGGACGAGCCCGTCTGGGACGTGCGGTAGGAAGGACCTGGGGGGGGGGGGGGGGGGGGGGGGCCGGGGGCGGGGGGGGGCGCGGCGGCGCGGCGCGCGCCGCGCGCGCGGCCCGGCGGGGCGGGGGGTTGGGATGCCCGGGGGGGGGCGCCGGGCACCCGGGGGGGGGCGGGCGCCCCGCCCCCGCGTCGATGCGCCCTGTGCGCCAGGGCGGAACAGTGGGGGGCGTTCACCAGGTGACGGGCAGCGTGTGGACCCCGTACACGTTCATCTCGCTGCGCATCGGGATCTCAGCCGGGCCAGCCGGTCGGGGTGTTCGAGCAGCGCGAACGTGCCCAGGGCGAGCATGTTCGCGACGAGCCGGCCTTCGACGCCGTCGGGGCAGTACCGCATGGGGCGCAGCGGTCGCTCCTGCATCGCCATGAGACCGGCGGGCGGGTCGCAGCGGGTCTCCCGCCGGTACGGCAGGCCGTAGGGCAGTGCCTCTTCCGCGGCGGCTTCGGTGGCGGTGTCTTCAGTAGACATCAGGGCTCCTGGAGGCGCGGCAGCACGGTCACAGCTGCAAGATGCGTCTGCGGCGCAACACTTTTCGGACGCGCCGCACTCGATCACTGCTTCGTGGTCCCCACCACGTCGGAGCTTATGGGGGAACGCACTGCCGCGCAACGACTCCGCGCATTCCTGTCAGGAACCCGACACGGATCGTGCCTACCGCTGCGGCTGTTGCCTACAGGAGTTCGAGGAGTGCCTCGAGGTACTGTGCGACGCCGTCGTCGTTGTTGCCCGCAGGGGCGATCTCGGTGGCGGCGGCCTGGACCCACGGGTGGCCGTTGGGCATCGCGACGGAGTGCCCGGCGGCCTCCATCATGCTGAGGTCGTTGGTGGCGTCGCCGAAGACGAGCACGTCCGACCAGTCGATGCCGAACTTGTCGAGCACGACCTGGATCCCGGCGGCCTTCGTGACGCCGACCGGGCAGACCTCGAGCATGCCGACGCCGGACTCGGTGACGGTGACGAGCTTCGGGTCGATCACGTCCTTCGCGGCGACCAGCAGTTCGGGGCCGGTGTACTCGTCGGACACGAAGTAGCCCTTGACCATCGGCCCGGTGAAGGCGAGGTCGCGCGGCGCGGTCTCGAGGGTGACGGCCGTCCATGGCCAGTCGGGCATGGGGTCGCCGGTGATGTGCCGCGCGGGGTCGGCCGGTTCGGCGAGCGCGCGCACGGGGCCGACCTCGGCTTCGATCAGGCGCAGCGCCTGGTGGAGCACCTCGCCTTCGACCGATCGGTCGGCGAGCTGGACGACGGTGTCGTCGTACCGGCATTCGTAGACGAACGCGCCCTGGCCGAGCACGAGGAAGTCGGCGGAGGGAACGTCGTTGCGGCACAGTTCGAGCAGGCGCGGCCCGCGCCCGGTCGCGCCGACGAGGATGACCCCCGCCGCCGCCAGGCGTTTGAGCGCGGACATGGTGCGCGGGGAGACGGTCTCGTCGGAGCGGACGACGGTGCCGTCCAGGTCCGTCGCCACGAGCCGGGGTGCCCGGTCCATTTGGATCATGAGTCCTCCTTGGTGGTCTCGCTGCGATCCGCCGTCGCCGTGCCGACGAACCCCGCGTGTCGGGCTGACACTGCCACATCGCTCGGCGCGGAGCCGTCGGCCCGCTGGAGCTCCAGCTGCGCCGGTGTCGTCAGAACCACCGGGACAGCACTTTCGCCACCCCGTCCTCCCACACCGAGGGGGCGACCTCGTCCGCTGCGGCCCGCACGTCGGGCGGCGCCTGGCCCATCGCCACGGCCCATCCCGCCCACGCGAACATGGTGAGGTCGTTGTGGGCGTCGCCGAAGACGACGGTGTCGGACGATGATACGCCGTAGTGGGCCGCGATACGGGCGATGCCGGTGGCCTTGCTGATCCCGGGCGGTCCGATGTCGACCCAGCCGTTGTACCCGACCTCGACGTGATAGTCGGCGGCGTCCAGGGCCGCGCCCGCGGCGAGGCGCATGGCCTGCGGGCAGCGCTCGGGCCCGCCGTAGCGGTTGGTCGAGTCGACGCGGGCGACCAGGCGCGGGGCCGGCCGCGAGACCAGCTCCTCGATCGTGATCTCACCGGCCCAGCGGGCGGGGAAGTCGCGGCGGAAGCCCTTGGTGTGCCACCAGCCTTCGAGGTCCCATTCGACCGCGAACTCGACGTCCGGGTTCGCGGCGACGAGCGCTTCGACCGCGGTGGCGGCGTCGACGGTGGACTGGTGCGAGATCGCGCGGGCGCCGAGGTCGTATTCGCCCGCGCCGTGCGAGGCGGAGGCGAAGCCCTCGTCGAGCCCCAGGTCGTCGGCGGTGCGCACGGCGCCCCAGATGGCGCGGCCGGTGACGACGGCTACGGGGACCCCGGCGTCGCGGACGGTCTGCAGCGCGTCCACGACCGCGCGGCTGGGCTTGGAGTCCGGCACGCCGCCGGCCTTGGCGCCCTTGGTCTCGTGGTAGTCCACGACAGTGCCGTCGAGGTCGACGGCGATGAGTTTCGGGGGCGCTTGTCGGGGCGAGGACGGGGCGGAGTCTGACACTCGTCAACCGTATCCCCGGTCGCGTGAACGCAGGGGTACCGTGCGTTTGAACTCATGCCGCCGCGCGCATGACAGGTTGCAATCACACCAAACCCACCCATCGTGGCGGCTTGCGGCATACGGTTCGTCTATGGGCGAGATCATGATCGAACGCGTCTACGATTACCGCGCGGACCCGCAGCGGGCCGGGAAGGTCTTCCTGGTCGACCGGCTCTGGCCGCGCGGCGTCAGCAAGGAGGACCTCGAAGGGGTCACCTGGGCGCAGGACGCCGCGCCGTCGCCGAACCTGCGGATCTGGTTCGGCCACATGGCCGACCGCTTCACGGAGTTCACCGGCCGCTACCGCAGCGAACTCGACAACCATCCCGAACGGGCCGAACCGCTCCTGGAAGCGGCGAGATCGGGCCCGGTGACCCTCCTCTACGCCGCCAAAGACCCGGAAGTGAACCATGCTCTGGTGCTGAAGGCCTGGCTCGAGGAGCAACTGTCCGAATAGTCCTCAATCCGTCGGACCCCCGTGTCAGCTTCGTTGACCGGGGGTCCTCTGGTCGGTCGATCCTCCCGGCGAAAAGCGACACGCCGAGGCTGTCGTACCCGCATGTCAGGGTTATCGACCGGGGGCCCGAAGATCGGTCGGGTCGCCGAGACAACCGGAAACGCCCGAAAGCACACGGCCCGCCGATCCTGGGATCGGCGGGCCGCTCACGTCTCCGGCCTACTGCTTCGGCTCGAGCACGTCCTTGCCCAGGAACGGCTGCAGCGCCTTCGGCACCGCCACCGAGCCGTCCGCCCGCTGGTGGTTCTCGAGGATCGCCACCAGCCAGCGCGTGGTCGCGAGCGTCCCGTTCAGGGTCGCCGCCACCGCGTTCTTGCCCTGCTCGTCGCGGTACTTCACATTGAGCCGCCGCGCCTGGAAGGTCGTGCAGTTCGACGTCGAGGTCAGCTCCCGGTACCGCCCCTGGGTCGGCACCCACGCCTCGCAGTCGAACTTCCGCGAAGCCGAAGTGCCGAGGTCGCCCGCGGCGACGTCGATGACCCGGTAGGGCAGCTCCATCTTCTGGAGCATCTGCTCCTCGTACGACAAGAGCTTCTCGTGCTCGGCCTCGGCGTCCTCGGGCTTGCAGAACGAGAACATCTCGACCTTGTCGAACTGGTGGACGCGGATGATGCCCCGCGTGTCCTTCCCGTACGACCCGGCCTCGCGACGGAAGCACGACGACCAGCCCGCGTAGCGGCGCGGCGCGGTGAGCTCGCCGAGGTTCTCCCCCGAGTGGTACGCCGCGAGCGGCACCTCGGAGGTGCCCACGAGGTACATCTCGTCGCGTTCGAGGTAGTAGATCTCGTCGGCGTGCTCACCGAGGAAACCGGTGCCCTCCATGGCCTCCGGGCGCACCAGCACCGGCGGGATCATCGGCGTGAAGCCGGTCTCGACGGCCTGCTGGATGGCGAGGTTGAGCATGGCGAGCTGCAGCAGCGCGCCGTCGCCCGTGAGGTAGTAGAAGCGGGCGCCGGAGGTCTTCGCGCCGCGCTCGGTGTCGAGCAGGCCGAGGGCCGTGCCGAGCTCGAGGTGGTCTTTCGGCTCCTCGATGGCGGGCTTCTCGCCGACCTCGCGGAGCACGATGTAGTCGTCCTCGCCTCCGGCGGGGGCGCCCTCGGCGACGAGGTTGGGGAGGGCCTTCCCGGCGGCGTCGAACGCGGACGCGGTCGCGGTCACCTTGAGTTCGGCGGCCTTGACCTCCTCGGCGAGGGTCTTGGTGCGCTCCAGGAGCGTCTTCTTCTCGTCGGGGCCCGCGCCGGCGATCTGCTTGCCCAGGCTCTTCTGCTCGGCACGGAGCGTCTCGAAGGACTGGAGGGCACTGCGGTGGTCGGCGTCGGCGGAGAGGAGGGCGTCGACGGCCTCGACGGAGGCGCCCCTCTTGCGCTGGCTGTCGCGGTAGGCGTCCGGGTTGTCTCGCAGTGCACGCAGATCAATCACGTGACCAGATTACCGGCCAGCTCACTTCGGCCCCGAGCGCATATTGTGGGCGTGTGGCGGTCGATATGGGCGAGGCGGAATTCGAGGCTGCGGTGTCGGACGCGCTGGACGCGGTGCCGCAGGAGCTGATGGCGATGCTCGACAACGTCGTGATCCTGGTCGAGGCGGAGCCCGAGGGGCCCGAGAAGGAGCTGCTGGGTCTCTATCAGGGGACGGCGCTGACGGATCGGGGCTGGGAGTACGGCGGGGTCCTGCCGGACACGATCACGATCTACCGGGGGCCGACGCTGCGGATGTGCGCGACGGCGGAGGAAGTGGTCGACGAGGTCGCGGTGACGGTGGTGCACGAGATCGCCCACCACTTCGGGATCGAGGAGGCCCGTCTCCACGAGCTGGGCTGGGGCTGACCTGCCGCATCTGCGCCGCGAATCGCCGAAACGGTCTCGTGAATTCGATCCGCTTCGGCTTTCGAGGCTCGCATTCGCGAGGTTAAGCTGAGGGTGTGACGACGTTTCGCATCGGGGAGGCCGCCGAGCTGCTCGGGGTCTCCGCCGACACGGTCAGGCGCTGGATCGATTCCGGGCGCCTCGCCGCCTCCCGCGACGACCAGGGCCAGGGGCAGCGGTCGATCTCGGGTGCCGACCTCGCCGCGTTCGCGCGGGAGCGGGCCGGCGCGCCGGACGCGGGAGCAGGGTCGTCCTCGGCGCGGAACCGCTTGCGCGGCATCGTCACCGCCATCACCAAAGATCAGGTCATGGCCCAGGTGGACCTGCAGGTCGGGCCGTTCCGGGTCGTCTCCCTCATGAGCCGCGAGGCGGTGGACGAGCTCGGGCTCGAGGTCGGGTCGCTGGGAACCGCGGTGGTGAAGTCCACGAACGTGGTCGTCGAACGCGCCGATCACTGAGAGACAGGAGTCCACTTGAGCACCGCTGCCGCCCGGATCACCGCCGCCCTGGCGCGCACCGCCTCCCGCCTTCCGCTCGCCGCCGCGCTGATCACCCCCCGCCGGTCCCGCGGGGCGGCGTCGACCCGGGCCCGCCGCTGTGCCGCCACCCGCCCGCTCGCCGCCGCGGTGGCGCTCGCCACCGCGCTGCTCGCCCTCACCGCGTGCGCCCCGGATGCCGAGGAGGACGCCGACAACACCGTCACCGTCTTCGCCGCGGCCTCCCTCACGAAGGCCTTCACCTTGATCGCCGACCAGTTCGAGGAGGAGCATCCCCGCGCCGGCATCGTGCTCAACTTCGGCGGCAGCTCCACCCTCGCCACACAGATCACCGAGGGCGCGCCCGGCGACGTCTTCGCCGCGGCCGACGAGACCACGATGGCCGGCGTGGTGGACGCGGGCGCCGCCGCCGACCCCGAGACCTTCGCACGCAACCAGCTCGTCATCGCCGTCCCCGAAGGCAACCCCGAGGGCATCACCGGCCTCCATGACCTCGTCGGCCTCTTGGTCGCCGTCTGCGCCGAGGAGGTGCCCTGCGGCGCGGCCGCGCGGACCGCGATCGAGGCGTCCGGCGCGTCGATCACCCCGTCCACCTACGAGCCCGACGTCAAGGCGACACTGGCCAAGCTCGCGATCAACCAGGTCGACGCCGCACTGGTCTACCGCACCGATGCCATGGCGGCGCACGGCGCCGTCGACGCGGTCGAGTTCCCCGAATCCGACTCGGCCGTCAACGCCTACCCGATCGCGCTCCTCGACGAGGCCACCAGCCCGAATCTCGCGGCCGAGTTCATCGCCCATGTCCAGTCGGACGCCGGCCAGGCCGTGCTCGAAGCCGAAGGGTTCCAGCGGCCGTGAGCACGGGGAACGCCTTGTCCGCCAAGCGGGTCCGACGCCGCCGGGTCCCGGCCGCGCTGCTGGCCCCGGCCGTGATCGGACTGGCGTTCCTCATCCTGCCGCTCGCGGGGCTGCTCGCCCGCGCTCCGTGGACCGAACTGCCCGCGCGGCTGGCCGAACCGGAAATGCTCGCGGCGCTGCGGCTCTCGCTGCTCACCGCGACCGCCGCGACCGCGCTCTCGCTGCTCTTCGGGGTGCCCATCGCGTGGCTGCTCGCTCGCGGCGAGTTCCCGGGACGGAGCGTGCTGCGCGCCCTGGTGACCGTCCCGCTCGTGCTCCCGCCCGTCGTCGGCGGTGTGGCGCTGCTGCTCGTGTTCGGCCGGAACGGGATCGTCGGGTCGTGGCTCTACGAGCGGTTCGACATCACGATCCCGTTCAGCACCACGGCGGTCGTGCTGGCGATGACGTTCGTGTCGATGCCGTTCCTGGTCGTGTCGGTCGAGGGCGCGTTGCGCGGGGCCGACCTCCGTTTCGAGGAGGCCGCGGCGACGCTCGGGGCGGGCCGGTGGACGGTGTTCACGCACGTGACGCTGCCGATGGTCGCGCCGGGTGTGCTCGCCGGGGCGGTGCTGTGCTGGGCGCGGGCGCTCGGTGAGTTCGGTGCGACGATCACGTTCGCGGGGAACTTCCCGGGCCGCACGCAGACGATGCCGCTCGCGGTCTACCTCGCGCTGCAATCGGATCTGGAAGCCGCGATCGTGCTCAGCCTGATCCTGCTGGCGGTGTCGGTGATCGTGCTGGCGTCGCTGCGCGAGCGCTGGACGGCCGCTCCGTGAGCGCCGCGACGAGGCCCGAGGCGGGCGGGTCGACAGCGGGCCTGGACGCGCACCTGGTCGTGGACCGCGGCGGGTTCCGGCTCGACCTGAGGCTGCGGGTCGAGCCGGGCGAGACCGTGGCCCTGTTGGGGCCCAATGGTGCGGGAAAGACCACAGCGCTGCGGGCGCTGGCCGGACTGGAGGCGTTGTCGGGCGGGCATCTCGTCCTGAACGGGGAGGCTCTGGACCGGCCGAGGTCGCGGACGGGCCGGATGAGGGCAGCGCGAGGCGGGTCGCAGATCGATGGCGCCGCCGATCGGCGGGGCGTCCGGTGGACGCCGCCGGAGGAGCGCCGGATCGGGGTGGTCTTTCAGGACTACCTGCTGTTCCCGCACCTGACGGCGATCGACAACGTCGCGTTCGGGCCGCGGCGGCGAGGGCTCGGTCGCGCTGAGGCCCGTGTGCTCGCGGCCGCATGGCTGGACCGGGTCGGCCTGGGGGACTTCGGGAAACGCCGACCGAAGCAGCTCTCCGGCGGACAGGCCCAGCGCGTGGCCCTCGCCCGTGCGCTCGCGACCGAACCGGCGCTGCTGCTGCTCGACGAGCCCCTCGCGGCCCTCGACGCCCGCACCCGACTCGACACCCGGGCGGAGCTCCACCGTCACCTGACGGGCCACACAGGCCCGGCAATCGTGGTCACCCACGACCCGGTGGACGCGCTCATGCTCGCCGACCGGCTCGTCGTGATCGAAGACGGCCGCGCGGTCCAAGAAGGCGACGCCGAGTCGGTCACCGCCCGGCCCCGCACCGACTACATCGCACGCCTCGTCGGTCTGAACCTGTACCGGGGCAAGGCGGAAGGCCACCAGGTCGTCCTCGACCGCGGTACCCACGGAGCAACCCCGGCAGGCACTGCAACCGATGGGGACGCCTCCGCCGGCGCTGCTCCGGCGGCCGAACACCAGGACGTCGGCGCACCGGACGGGCCGGTCGTGCTCGTCGCCTCCGATCCGCTCGAAGGCCCCGCGTTCGCCGCGTTCCCGCCGAGCGCGGTCGCCCTGTACCCCGAGCGCCCGGAGGGCAGCCCTCGGAACACCTGGCGGTCAACCGTTTCGGGCGTCCACCGCCACGGCGACAACCTCCGTGTCCAACTCGACGGGCCGCTCAAAGCCGCCGCCGACGTCACGCCCGCGGCCGCGGCCCAGCTCCGTCTCGAGCCGGGCCGACGGGTCTGGGCCACCGTCAAAGCCTCCGAGATACGCACCTACCCGGCTTGAGCCGACGAGCGCGCGGGCACCAGACGCTTGCGCGCCTTCGGCTTTCACGCCGGTCGGGGACGCGCCGACGGGCACGGCGGCCCACTGACCCCTAGATCGTGAACGCGATCTGCGGCCGACCGGAAACCGCGTCCACGGTGACCGCCGCGTCGACCTCGTAGACCTCGGCGATGAGCTCGGGCGTGAGCACCTGGGCCGGGGCCCCGGCCGCCACCGCGCGGCCGTCCTTCAGCACCAGGAGCGCATCGCAGAACATCGCCGCGAGATTGAGATCGTGCAGCGCCACCACCGTCGTGACCGGCAGTTCGGTGATGAGCCGCAGCAGGTCGAGCTGGTGCCGGATGTCCAAGTGGTTCGTCGGCTCGTCGAGCAGCAGCTCACGCGGCCGCTGCGCGAGCGCCCTGGCGATGTGGACGCGCTGGCGCTCGCCGCCGGAGAGCCGATGCCAGGACTCCCCCGCCTTCGCGGTGAGCCCGGTGCGCTCCAACGCCTCCGACACCGCGTCGGCGTCGGCCCGCCGGTCGCCGCCGAACACGCCGCGATGCGGGATGCGGCCCAGGCACACGATGTCGCGCACCGTGACGTCCACAGTGGTGTCCGCGTGTTGCGTGACGGTGGCGATCGTTCGGGCGGCCTCGCGCCGCGGGACCTCGGCCAGCGGCCGCTCGTCGAGTGTGACGACCCCGGCGGTGGGCCTGGCCACGCCGGAGAGCAGCCGGATGAGGGAGGACTTGCCGGAGCCGTTGGGGCCGAGCAATCCGACCGTCTCCCCGGGGCGCGGGTCGAGCGTGACGCCGTCGACGACGAGGCGGCCGCCCCGGTTCCAGGCGACGTCACGGGTCTGGAGGGTCACAGGGTCCTCCTGCGGCGGTACATGATCGCGATGAACACGGGCACGCCGACGAGCGCGGTGCTGACGCCGATCGGCAGCGGCGAGGGCGAGAACGCGATCCGCGAGAGGGCGTCGACCCACACCATGAAGATCGCCCCGATGAGCGCGGTGACGGGGACGAGCCGCAGATGGAGCGGTCCGGCGAGGAACCGGGCGGCGTGCGGCAGGACGAGGCCGACGAACCCGATCGCCCCCGCGACGCTGACCATCGTCGCGGTGAGGAGCGCGGCGGCGGCGATGAGCACGGCGCGCTCGCGTTTGACGTGGACGCCGAGCGAGGCGGCCACGTCGTCGCCGAACGCGAAGGCGTCCAGGACGTGCGCGCGCGAGAGGCAGAGCAGCGTCCCGGCGATCGCCGCGATGCCGCACAGGGCGGCGCCGTTCCAGCGGACCCCTTCGAGCGAGCCGAGGAGCCAGAACATCACGCCGCGGGTCGCGTCGGAGTCCGCGAAAGCGAAGATCACGAACGAGGTGATCGCGGAGAACAGCTGGGTGACCGCGATGCCGGCGAGGATGAGCTTGTCGTCGCCGCCGCCCGCGAGGCGCGCGATGCCCAGGACCGCGGCGAAGGACACGAGCGAGCCGATGAACGCCCCGCCGGGGACGCCGAGCCCGGAGGCGCCGACGCCGAGGATCGCGACGACGACCGCCCCTGAGGAGGCGCCGGAGGAGATGCCCAGGACGTACGGGTCGGCGAGCGGGTTGCGCAGCAGCGACTGGAGGATGAGGCCGCAGAGCCCGAGCCCGGCGCCGCACGCGGCGGCGACGAGGGCGCGCGGCAGGCGGTCCTCCCACACGATCGCCTCTTTCGAGACCCGCACCGGGATGTCGGCGCCGCCGAGGTGGTTGAGGAGGATGTCGCGCACGTTCACGAGGGACACGTCCGCGGGCCCGAGCGTGATGGCGGCGCCGACCGAGACGAGCAGCAGCGCCAGGGCGGCGAGGCCGACGCCGACGAAGCGCGGGCGCGACCCGCCGCGGGTCGGCGCGGCCGTCGCCGTCGCGGTCGTCACGCGGCGGCCTGGAGGGACCGCAGCTCCTCGGCGAGGGCTTCGAGGCCGTCGACCAGCCGGATGGACGGGTTCATCTCGGCGCCGTGCAGCGCGATGAACCGCTCTTCGGCGACCGCGGTGAGGCCCTTGGTGACCGGGTCGGTCTGGAGGAATTCGATCTTCTCGGCGGCCTGGTCGCCGGGCCAGCGCTCGCGGCTGAGGTCGCCCATGACGATGACGTCGGGGTCGCGGTCGACGAAGGTCTCCCAGGTGGTGGCGGGCCAGTCGTCGGCGAGGTCGTCGAAGACGTTGACGGCGCCGACCTCGTCGGCGAGGATCCCGGCGGAGCCGAGGCCGCCCGCGACGTAGGGGGTCTTGAGGTCGGAGAACCAGAACGCGACGGTCAGGCCGGTGTCGGTGACGCCGTCGAGCGCGGCCTGGCGGCGGGCTTCGAGGTCGGCGACGAGGGCTTCGCCGCGGCCGGGGACGTCGAAGATCTGGGCGAGTTCGCGGATCTCCTGGTAGAGCGCGTCGAAGGTGAGCGGCCGGGTGCGGGTGCCGCCGCCGTTGATGCTGATGTCGCCGTCGCAGTCGGTGGGCGAGAGGTAGGACTCGATGCCGGTCTCGGCGAAGCGGTCGCGTTCGGCGACGCCGCCTTGGGCGAAGTGGCGGCCGAAGGAGGCGGTGACGAAGTCGGGGTCGGCGCCGAGGACGACTTCGTAGGTGGGGGCCTCGTCGGCGAGTCGGGGGACGGCGGCGTTGGCGTCGGCGAGGTCGTCGCGGACCGGGTCGGTCCAGGAGGCGGTGCCGACCATGCGGTCTTCGAGGCCGAGGGAGAGGAGGATCTCGGTCGAGCCCTGGTCGAGGGAGACGACGCGCTGCGGGGCGGCGTCGAAGGTGGTCTCCCGGCCGCAGTTGTCGACGGTGAGCGGGTAGGTCGTCGCGCCTTCGCCCGCTGCGGCGGACGTCGCCGACCTCGCCGAGGCTCGCGTTCTTCGCGACGATCTGGCCCTCGACGTTGGAGGGATCGATGTCGGAGTAGTCGGCATCGGGCGCGAGGATCGAACCTTCGACCGTATCGCCGCTGGTGATGCGCAGCCGTGTGGTGTCGTTGAAGTTCCACAGCATGTACGGCGCCTGAAGTCCGCTGATACCGGCCTGTGGCGCGACCTGCCAGTCGAGCTCGCCGCCCGAACCGGACGTATCCACATTGATCAGCAGCGGGGCGGTGCCGTTCGGTTCGTTCTCGAAGACGATGCCCGCCATGTTGTTCAGGTCCTCACCGGTGACGTTGAGGATGTTGGTGACGCCCTCGTCCAGTGTGATCCGGACCTGCTGGTTCTGCTGGACCTGGCCCTTCGGCACGGTCGCGCCCTGATCGTCCCGCATCTCGACCTCGTGCGCCTCGCACGACCACAGGTCGGCCGCGTTCGAGCGGAGCTCGGCGAAGGCCGCGTCGAAGTCGATCGGGGAGGTCGGGCCGATCGAGCCGATCGGCTGCTGCAGGTTCAGCTCGATCCTCGGCGTCGAGTCGTAGCCCGCGCCGTCCACCACCAGGCGGGTGTTGACCGAGGCGTTGTTGGCGTCCGTGTTCAACGCCTCGGCGCCGGTCAGATCGCCGACCTTCACATAGTCGTGCACCTGCACCACCGATGCCGCTGGGTCCTGGGTGAAGTCGATCCGGCCGCCCACGACGAGCGCGCTCGGCACCGCGTCCCCCGGCGCGATGAACGTGCTCGCGTCGTGGATGTTGACGTTGTACGAACCGGCGACGACCAGGTTCCCGCCCGTCGCGATCCCGCCTTCGGACTCGGTCGAGACGAGAACCGTCTCGTGTTCGACGAATGCGTTGAACCCGAGCGCCGGTGCGAGCGGGTCCACTGTGACTGGCACGGCTTGCGCGACTGGGACGGTGCCCGCAGTCGCGAGAGCCGCCGCAATAACGACTCCGGCCGCTCCGAGGACGGCGAGACGACCCGCTCGGAGGCGGGACCTGCGATTCGACGGCGACTTCGGCATAGCACTCCCCCTGAAGTGGACGGTGGTCGACTGCCGGTGGGAGGAGTCGTCGACGAGCCTGGCAATGCCGACACCGGTCGCATGGTGCGAAACGCCCGGATATCCGATCTCGTGCGCCACCTTCCGCTCCTTGCCGTGAGGCTTGCGGCAGTAGACCGGTTACTGGAGGATTGGCGTTGTGGGGCAAGTGAATCCGGCCCCACATGACCAAGGAGGATTCCATATGGATCAACCCGGGGAACGCCGCGAGCGCGGGCTCAAGACCCTGCGGCACCTCTCGGGCGAGGCCGAACCGACGGTCGTCGCCTCACTGGCCGATATCGCTCCCGACCTGGGCCGGTTCATCGCCGAATTCGCCTACGGGGACGTCCTGACCCGACCCGAACTCGACCTGCGCGATCGCGAGCTCGTCACGATCGGCGCGCTGGCGTCGCTGGGCAACGCCGCCCCGCAGCTGCGCTTCCACATCAACGGCGCCCTCAACGCCGGCTGCACCCGCACCGAGGTGATCGAGGCGCTCATCCAGATCGCCGTCTACGCGGGCTTCCCCGCCGCGATCAACGCGGTCGAGGCCGCACGGGAGGTCTTCGCCGCGCGCGACGCCGAGCGCTGATCCGCGACCCGAAACCATCGAATCCGACTCATGAGGACACCGCTGGGGCGCATCGCGATCGCGATGCGCCCCAGCGGTTGCCATACCCAGCGGGCAGGATTGGATTCGGGGGTTCCCAGTCTCGGCGACGCTCGCGAGCCGTACATGGGCCGGGTTCGATCAGCGGGCTGCGGCCCCATGGGACCGGTACGACCTACAAGTACTGGCCGACGTGCTGCTGCGGGATCGGCGGCTCGGTCGTCGTCGGGTCGGCACCGCTGCGCCGCGCGTACAGCTCGGCGAGGGTCATCGGGTCGCGCACCGTGTCCCCGCCGAGCCAGTCGCTCGACTCGAGGGCCGAGAGCGCCCCGACCTCGATCTGCGCGAGGCACCGGCCCGGCCGGACCACCGCCGGGTGCAGACGGTCGAGCCGCTCGTTCGTGGTGATCGCGACCATGATCTCGCGGCCCTGCCCGAGCAGGCCGTCCGTCAGGTTCAGCAGCCGCGCGAGGGACTGCCCCGACGCCTCCTTCGCCTCGCCGCGGATCAGCTCGTCGCAGTCCTCCAGGACCATGAGCCGCCAGTGGCCGCGCCGCGGCTCGTCCGGGTTCAGGTCCGCGTCCATCACCAGGTCCATCTCCGACCCGATGATGACCTCCATGAGGTAGGACGGGTCCGCGAAGAACGCCTCCGGGTCGAGCACCGTGTCGACCTGGCACCACGGCGCCCATTCGCGCGCGAGCGCCCGCAGCGCCGTGGTCTTGCCCGTCCCGGGCGGGCCGTGGAACAGCACGAGCCGCCCGGCCACGTCCGAAGCCTGCGTCGCCATGAGCTTGCCCAGCGCCGACCCGGCGTTCGAGGAGTAGTTCCGCTCGATCTCCGGCCAGCGCGGCGCGCTGATCGACCGGGTGGACCGGAACGGGCCCCGCGCCGACCGGTACCAGAAGCCCATGTCGACCTTGTCGTCGCCGACCTCCTCGACCGAACCGGTGCGGTCGGTGAGGTACGCGGCGATCTCCTCGGCGCGCTCGCGCGTCACCGCGGTCACGACCGCCTGGCCCGAGCCGTCCCGCCACCGCTGCGTCCGCAGCGTCCAGCCGTCACCGGTCACCAGTTGCAGAAAGGAGGCCCCGGAAATCGACCGGACGAGTGAACCGCCCTCAGGTATGAGATCCACGTCGTCGGCGACCAAGTCGAGGGCCCGCACCACCGCGTGAGGTTGGGCGCCGGAGACGTACGCGTCCAGAGCCATGAGGTTCAGCACGTTCGACGGATCGTCCGAGCCGTCGAGCGTGAAGTGCATGTTGCCGAGCACGCCGCCGCTCCCCTGAAGCAGGTTCATGATCTCACCGCGTCTTTCGATGATTCCCATCGCGATCCACCATAGAAAACTACGGCGACGTCTCCGCCGCCGTGACTGCCCGCACGGCAAAGCCTGCCGCGCTCCGTGCCTTATGACTGTGTGTCCTGCAACCCCCCAGACGGCTGACATGCGCCCGCAGGGCTCGCCGTGGGGTTGCCGGAGACGACTTGACCCCACCCGGTGGGGCGTGAGCTGGAACAATCAGCCATGCTGGGTTACGTGACCGCATCGACCGAGACCAGCCAAAACACCGCCGCCACCATACCTGGCGGAGGCACGGCGTCCCGAGGCGGGCAGCAGCGGGCGGCGCGGCCCGGAATGCGTGTGCTCGCCCTTTGCGCGGCGGTGCTCGCGGGGCTCGCCGTCGCCGTGATCGCGCTCGACCTCGGCGGGGCCGTGGACGTGGCGTCGCTGCCGGGCCTGTCGGCCGCCGACCCCGCCGTCACGTGGGCCGCGGGCCTCCTCAAGTACGGGTACGACCTGGCGATGCTCGCCGCGGTCGGCTGCATGATCGCGGCCGCGTGCTTCCTGCCCGGGCGCCAGGGCGACCGCGCCCGGCTCACCGGCCAGTCGTGGCGGTGGCTGCGCGTCGGCGCCGCCGCCTCCGGCATCTGGGCGCTCATCGGCTTCGCGAGCCTCCCGGTCGAAGCCGCGAATCTCAACGCGGTCGCGTTCGACCAGATCCACGCCCGGGACGTCTGGTTCTATGTCAACGAATTCGAGCAAGGCCGAGCGCTCGTGTTCGCGATGCTGCTCGCGACCGCCGCCGCCGTGGTCGCGGCGCGGGCGTTCACGATCCCCGGCGCGGTGTGCGCGGCCGCGCTCGCGGTCGCGGCGGCACTCCCGCCGGTGTTCACCGGGCACTCGGCGTCGAACGGGAACCACCAGATCGCCGTCGACGGGCTCCTCATCCACGTCGTCGCCGCCGCGTTCTGGGCGGGCGGCCTGTTCGCGCTGTTCATCGCCCGCCGCGACCCGCTGGTCGCGGCCCGCCGTTACTCCGATGCGGCCGTGTTCGCGTACGCCGCGATCGGCTTCTCGGGCCTGATCGTGTTCTGCGCCAACGTGAACTTCACCGACCTGTGGGAGTCGGACTACGGGCGCATCGCGCTCGCCAAGTTCGCGGTGCTCGCGATCGGCGGCGTCTTCGGCTGGGCGCACCGGCGCCGCACGCTGCCGCGCGTCGCCGCCGGAGACCGGGGCGCCTTCACACGGCTCGCCGCGGTCGAACTGGGGCTCATGGCGATCGCGTTCGGTCTGGCCTCGTCCCTGTCGGTGACGCCGCCGCCGTCGGAGGAGCTGGCCGACCCGAACACGGCGCTGCTCGGCTTCCCCACGCCCGGCCCGTTGTCCGCCTCCGCCATCGCCTTCGACTGGTACCCGTCCGTGCTGTTCTGCACGGCCGCGCTGGCGCTCGTAGGCGCGTACGTCGCGGGCGTGGTGCGTCTGCGCCGCCGCGGCGACTCCTGGCCCTGGTACCGCACGGCCCTGTGGATCGCCGGATGGGCGGTCGTCGTCATCACCACCTCCTCCGGGCTGAGCAAGTACGGGATGGTCCTGTTCAGCGCGCACATGGTGCAGCACATGGCGTTGAACATGCTCGCGCCGATCCTCCTCGTGCTCGCCGCCCCGGTCACGCTCGCGCTGCGCGCCCTCAGACCCGACCGCGCCGGCGGAGCGCGCGAATGGCTGCTCGCCGCGATCCACAGCCGCTGGTCGCGCCTCGTCTCGCGCCCGCTCGTGGCCCTGTTCATCTACCTGACCAGCCTGTACCTCATGTACTTCACGGGCATGTTCGAGTGGGCGATGCGCTCGCACTTCGGGCACCTGTTCATGACGATGCACTTCCTCGCCGCCGGATGCCTCTTCTTCTGGGTCATCATCGGCCCCGACCCGAAACCGCGCCCGCTCTCCTACCCGGCGAAGGTCCTGCTGTACTTCGTGTCGATCGTCTTCCACGCGATCTTCGGCCTCACCCTCATGATGGGCACCAACCTGATCGCCGCCGACTGGTACACCCAGCTCGCCTTCCCGTGGGCGGGCGACCTCCTCGCCGACCAGCGCGCCGGGGGCGGCATCGCCTGGGCGTTCGGTGAGATCCCCAGCCTCATCATCATCGTCGTCCTCATCGCGCAGTGGACCCGCTCCGAAGAGCGCGAAGGCCGCCGCCTCGACCGGATGGCCGAGCGCGCCGCCGCCTCGGGCCGCCCCGAGGACGACCCGCACGAGGTCTACAACGCCTATCTCGCGAGCCTCGACCAGGAGCGACGCTGAACGACCTGGCTTTCACCAGGGTGCGAACCGGTCGTTAGACAGATGCGTGCGCACCTGGAACGACCGTAGGGTGGGCCGATGACCGCAGACAACATCCGCTTCGAAACGCTCGCCGTCCACGCCGCCGAACCCCGGCCCGCACACGGCCGCTCCGTCGTCTTCCCCATCTACCAGGGCACGGTCTACGAGATCGAACCCGGTGGCGGCGTCGACTACCTGCGCTACTCCAACACGCCCACCCAGGGCTACGTCCAGGAGAAGCTCGCCGCGCTCGAGGGCGCCGAGGCCGCCGTCGCCACCGCCTCCGGCATGGCCGCGATCAGCACCGCGCTCGCCAGCGTCCTCGCCTCCGGCGACCGCGTCATCGTCGCCGGGAACATCTACGGCGGGACCCACGCGCTCCTCGCGGAGGAATCCCGCCGCATCGGCTGGGGCGTCGACTTCGTGGACGCCGACGACCCCGCCGCCTGGGCGGCCGCACTCACTCCCGCGACCAAGGCGGTCTACGTCGAGTCGATCACCAACCCGCTCGTCAGGGTCGGCGATCTCGCCGGGCTCGCACGCTTCAGCCGCGAGCACGGTCTGACCTCGATCATCGACAACACGTTCACCACCCCGATGCTGTTCCGGCCGCACACCATCGGCTACGACCTGGTGTGCCACTCGGCCACGAAGGCGCTCAACGGGCATTCGGACCTCGTCGCGGGGGTCGTCACCGGCTCGGCCGAGCGGATCGAGCGGGTGCGCCACTTCCTGATGCTGTACGGCGGCAGCCTCGACCCGCACGCCGCGTTCCTGCTCTCGCGCGGTCTCAAGACCCTCGCGATCCGAGTCCGGGTGCAGGGCGAGAACGCGCTTGCGCTGGCGCGGTTCCTGGAGGGGCACAGGGCGGTCGCCGAGGTGCACCATCCGGGGTTGGAGTCGCATCCCGACCATGCGCGGGCCGCGGCGTTGTTCGGCGGGTTCGGGTCGATGCTGGCGTTCCGGCCGGCCGGGGGACTGGAGGCGGCCGAGCGGTTGCTGAAATCGCTGCGGATCCCTTACTCGGCGGCGAGTCTCGGGGGCGTCGAGTCGCTGGTGACGCGCCCGGCGATCAGCAGCCACGCGAAGCTGACCGCCGAGGAGCGGGAGGCGGCCGGCATCGGCGACGACCTCATCCGGTTCTCGACCGGCATCGAAGCGGCCGAGGACCTCATCGCGGACTTCGATCGGGCGCTCGAGGACTGAGGTCGGCGGCGTCGTTCGCGAACGGCCGTCCGCAGCCCCCACCCGCCACTGGAGGGGGAGGTACGGTACGCCGAGCGTCGCAGGCGGGTCCGACAGGAATCGCCGCAGAACGCCGCCGCCCCCGCGGAATGCACGCGATCGAGTGAACCACCGTGAGCGCTCGTCGTGTCAGGGCCGTTTGCTCCAGTGCGGCATGGGGACCGGGGCGAACCTGATCCTCGTGCCGGGCCTCGCCTGGGCCGCCGCGGCCTGGGCTTCGGCGCCGACGACGCCGACGACGGGATAGCCGCCGGTGGTCGGGTGGTCGGCGCCGAAGAGGATCAGCTGCCCGTTCGGCGGCACCTGGAGCGCGCCCGCCACGAGGCCCTCGCTCGGCAGCTCCGCGGTGTCGTTGCGACGCAGCATGTGCCCGTCGAGGCGCAGCCCGATCCGGTTGGAGTGCTCGGAGACCGTCCACACGCCGCGCGTGAGTTCGGCGACCGCCTCGGGCCGGAACCACTCCAGCCGCGGCCCCAGGTGGAGCTTCATGACGATCTCCTCGCTGATCCCCGCCCACGGCGCGGGCCACTGCGTCGGCAGCGGGGGGTGCGCGGGGCTGGGGCCGAGCGGGATGGTGTCGCCGTCGTGCAGTGGCGCCGGGCCGAGGCCGGAGAGGAGGCAGGTCGAGTGCGATCCGAGGCTCGACTTCGGGTGCAGTCCGCCGGAGAACGCGAGGTAGGAGCGCACCCCGACCTCGGCGGGTCCGGCGTCGAGCACCGAACCGGCCTTGAGCTTCACCGGCTGCCCCCAGGCCTCCGGACGTCCGTCCACGGTGACCGGACACGGGGCGCCGCCCACGACCACGGTGACGTTCCGGTGGGCCCTCACGGTGCAGCCGTTCAGGGTCGTCTCGAGCGCGCATGCCCCGGTCGGGTTGCCCGCCAACTGGTTCGCGAGCCGCCACGACGGCTGGTCGGCCGCCCCCGAGGGCGGCACCGCGAGGTGCTTCCAGCCTGGACGCCCGGCGTCCTGGCAGGTCGTGAGGACGCCCGCGCGCAGGATCTCGATGTGGCTCATACCCGCACCGCCGCGAACCGCACCTTGGTGCCGGGGACGAGGAGCGCCGCCGGCTCGCGGTGTTCGTTCCACAGCCGGCCCGGGTTCGTCATCGTCGCGATGAGCTGCCAACCTCCGGGGCTCGAGCGCGGATAGACGCCGGTGTAGGGCCCGGCGATGGCCACGGAACCGGCCGGAACCGCGGTGCGCGGCTCGTCGCGGCGCGGCACGTGGAACTCCTCGGGCAGGCCCTCGAGGTAGGCGAACCCGGGAGTGAACCCGCAGAACGCCGCCTCGTACTCCACACTGGAGTGAATGTCGGCCACTTCCTCGACGCTCACACCCCATGCCTGCGCTACGGCTTCGAGGTCGGGTCCGTCATAGCAGACGGGGATCTCGACGGCCTCGCCCGCCGTCTCGGGTTCGACCGTGAGCGGCCAGCCCGGGAGTTCGGCGGCGAGCAGTTCGGGCTCGTCGATGCCGTCGACGAGTACGGTCGTCGCACCCGGGATGAGGTCGGCGGCCTCCAAGAGGCCGGACATGCGCCGGGCCTGGAGCGAGCGGTAGCAGGCGCGCGCGACCGCGGTGGTGCCGCAGTCGATCAGGATGCCGCGCGACCCGGCCGGAAGCGGCCTGAGAGGGTGGGCGGTGGGTCTGGTGCTCACGAGAAAGCCTCCACGTCGATGCCTCGCTCTGTCAATGCGGCTTTGATGGAGGCAGCGACCTCCACTGTGTCTGGACCATCGCCGTGTACGCAGATCGTTTCGGCCGCAACGCGAGTGCGGGTGCCGTCAATGGCGGTCACGACCCCTTCTTCAGCGAGTGACACGGCCTGTGCGACCGCCTCGGCGGGCGTCAGCAGCGCCCCGGGCTGACTGCGCGGCACCAGGCGCCCGTCGGGCAGGTACCCGCGGTCGGCGAAGGCCTCGCCGACGACGGTGAGTCCGGCCTCGGTCGCGAGGAGGTCGAGCGCGCTCCCGCGCTGGGTGAGCATCGCGCTCACGCCCGCGAGTTTCGCGCCCTCGACCACGGCCGCGGCCTGGCCCGGGTCGCGCCCGGCCCGATGGTAAAGCGCCCCATGCGGTTTCACGTACGCGACCGTCGCCCCCGCGGCCTCGGCGAAGACCCGGAGCGCGCCGATCTGGTAGGCCACTTCGGCGGCCAGTTCGTCTGGGGGGACGTCGATCTCGCGCCGGCCGAACCCGGCGAGGTCCCGGTAGGAGACCTGGGCGCCGATGCGCACGCCGCGGGAGACGGCGAGGGCGGTGACGCGCTGCAGCGTGGCCGGGTCTCCGGCGTGGAAACCGCACGCGACATTCGCGCTCGTGACGATGCGCAGCAGCGCGTCATCGTCGGTGAGCACCCAGCGACCGAAACCCTCCCCCAGGTCCGCGTTGAGGTCCATGCCTAAACGGTACCGGAGCGCGAGGGATTCGGGCGCTTCGGGAACGGGGGGAGAAACCCCACCCCCGAGCCACCCGTTCGGATGAGGCGGCAGCCACTTCCCGACACGTTCGGGTGACACGGTCGCCGCCGAGCCCGGTTCTTGTCGGACCCGCGCGCAAGGCTGGGCGGTATTGTCCCCTCTCGTGGTGGGTGGGGGTTTGTGGACGGGGATTCGCCGGGCCGCGGCTTGCTCACGGCGCACCGCCGGGCGACTTGCGGCAAGCGTTTTCTTTCGCTAAGTTTCAAGCACCCCACCGGTGCCGCCTCCCGGCCGCCGACTTCTTGGAGGATCCATGACGACAGGTCCGACCACACCGACCCCGCAGGCCGCTCCCGCCGAGGACCACCGCGCCCCCGCGCCGCTCTTCGCCGACCCCGTCTTCGACGGCCCCACCGACCCCACCGTCGTCTTCGACCCCGAGAGCGCCCTCTGGCACCTCTTCTACACCCAGCGCCGCGCCAACACCGCCGACGCGGGCGTCGCCTGGGTGCACGGCACCGAGATCGGCCGCGCCACCAGCCCTGACGGTCGAGAATGGACCTACAAGGGCACTGTCGCCCTCCCCGGCACCGCCGCCGGCGACACCTGGTGGGCCCCCGAGCTCCTGCGCCACGACGGTCAGTGGCACATGTACGTCACCTACCTCGAAGGCGTCCGCGAGGACTGGTCCGGCCCCGCTGAGATCCGCCACTACACCTCCGCGGACCTCGAGGACTGGGTATACCGCTCCACTCTCGACCTGGATTCGGCGCGCGCCATCGACGCCACCGTCCACCGGCTCCCGAACGGCAAGTGGCGCATGTGGTTCAAAGACGAATCCCGCGAGAGCCGCATCCACACCGCCGACTCCGATGACCTCTTCACCTGGACCCCGACCGGTCCCGCCGTCGTCGACCAGGCCCAGGAGGGCCCCACCGTCTTCCCGCTCGGCGGCGTCTACTGGATGGTCACCGACGGCTGGTCCGGCCTCCTCGTCCACCGCTCCACCGACCTCGAGCACTGGCACCGCCAGCCCGTGCCGCTCCTCGCCGGGCCCGGCAGGCGCGCTTTCGATGAGGCGCTCGGCCACCACGCCATGGCCCTCACGCAGGGCCCTGACGAGGGCTTCCTCTACTACTTCACCCATCCCGGCGGCGGGCGCCGCTCCACCGTCCAGGTAGCGCGTCTCCATGTGCGCGAGGGCTGGCTGCGCTGCGACCGCGACGAGCCGTTCGCGTACCGTCCCGATCCCGCCAAGGCGCCGGCCCTCCGCGGAGGCCGCGCCTGAAGCACCTCCGCGCGCGAACCGGCCGCCCCCGGTCCTCCGGGGGCGGCCGCCCTGTGTCTGGAGCGAGCAGTGTGACCGGAGTGCACGCTCGAATCCGCACCAATATGGACAGAGTCGACATGATGACGCTCGGTGAACAGGCTTGCCGAAACCCCTGGTAGACAGCCATTTTCGGGGGACGCGAAGTTTGCGTTCCGGGTCTATGCTGGGACTCACATTGAGTCCATTGAGCCCCCCGGAGGCGGCATGTTCGGTGAGGACGACGTCGCCCAGCAGCTGGCGGAAGCCCGCTCGCAACTGGACGTCGTCAGGCAGACCCAGCAGGACCATCAGGTCCCTCCCGTCACCGCCGAGGCGGCCGACGGGCGTATCCGGATCATCCTCGGCGCGAACGGCCGCGTCGAGCGCCTCGAATTCACGGAGGTGCGAGTCCTCAAGGAGGGCACCGAATTCCTCGAAGAGGAGCTCCGCAACGTCGTCAACGCGGCCCTCGACGCCCGCGCCGAGTCCCTCTCGGCCGACATGGCCGCGCCCGACCTGGAGGCCATCGGCGAGGCCGTCGCCAAGATCCAGGACCAGGGCCTCGCCCAAATGCGCGCCATGAGCACCCAGATCAGCGCGGTCATGAAGAAACTCCAGGGAGGGGCCTGACATGGCGGTGCAGCTCGACCTCGACTCGATCCGGGAGGGCGCCGACGCGCTCGACGCCGCGACCGAGGTGGTCCAAGGCCTCTTCGACGAATTCAGATCCGCCGTCGAAGGCCTCGCCGACTCCTTCGGCGGCGACATGATCGGCTCGCTCCTCGACCTCGCGCACCAGGTGTGCATGGAGGCCCTCATGGAGTGCATCGAGTCGAACGTCGAAGACCTCCTCGACTACGCCGTCAACCTTCGCGAGATGGCCGACAACCACGAGGCCGCCGACAGCGAGGCCGCCCGCATCTTCCGCGAACTCCTCGCCGAACTCGGCTTCTAGACCCCGCCCCGGCCGCCGGCACCGGCCCCGCGCCTTCCTTCATCACCCTTTGCGTTCCTCCCCTTACGAAGGAGACCCCAGTGGGTATGCAACTGCCCTCAGAACTCACGAGCCTGCTCTCCATGCTCGGCTACGACTGGCCCGAATCGGACGAGACGAAGCTCTTCGACCTCGGCGACAACTGGACGAGGCTCTCAGACCAGCTCACCGGAGCGATCGACCAGCTCGAGAACGCCGCCCGAGGCGTCATCGACAACAACGTCAGCAAGGACATCGACGCGTTCCGCTCCGAATGGGAGGACGGCGAGTCCGCGGTGCGGAACATCGCCGACATCGGCGAGCCCTCGAACATCATCAGCATCGGCCTCATGATCGCCGCCGGCGTCGTGCTCGCCCTGAAACTGCAGATGATCGTTCAGCTCGTCACCCTCGCCATCCAGATCGCGCAGGCCATCGCCACCGCCGTGGTCACCTTCGGGGCCTCGCTCCTGGAGATCCCCATCTTCAAGATGATCACCTCGATGCTCATCGACCAGCTCCTCAACATGGCGATCGAGGCGGTGCTCAATGGCTAGGGTGCGCACGCGGGCCGCCCGGAAGTCCGTGTCCAAGGGCGCCAAGATCATCGCGGGCATCATCGACAATCCGCGCTTCTTCCGCGCGGGCAAGGGCCGCGGCGTCAAACCCAAGGTCGTGACGATCAAGTTCGACTCCAAGATGAGCAAGAAGGACTTCCGGACGAAGGCCGACTCGCTCCTGCGCCTCAGCCGCGAGGGCAAGCTCCGCAAGACCCCCGTCAAACGCGACCCGCAGATCACCCGCGACTACCGGGGCGCGACCATCCGCAGACTCGCCGGGCGCCACCGCGGCGACCGGGCCGAGCAGCGGCGCATCGCCCAGAAGTTCAGCGGCCGCACCTCCGCGAACCGGGCCGGGGACGGACTCGACCCCGACCACGTGCACGAATTGCAGCTGGGCGGGCGCGACCACGCTGATAACCTCCGCTGGATGGACGCCTACACCAACCGCACCATCGGCTCCCAGATCGCCGGGCAGCTCAGAGGCGTCCCCGACGGCACGCCCGTCATCATCAGAGTCCTCGGATACTGAAAGGACCGTCCAGGATGGAACTCGCGGCGAAAGTGGCGCTCGTGCGACCCCGCATGGGAGAGCTCGTCCGGTACGGATGGGACTACGAGCTCGGCGAACCGGCCGAGCCCGCGGGCCTGCCGCCCGCGCTCGCGGACCTGTACCGGGTCTTCGACGGCCTGAGCACCCGCCTGGGGTTCATCGACATCCTCGATGCCGAAGGCGCCCTTGCCGAACTCGCGAAGAAAGGGGCGGGGGACCTGCACGACCCCGTCCCGAACCTGCTGCAGTTCGGCAACATCGGCTACAGCGACGCGCTGTGCACCGCCATCGATTCCGGTGCGGTGCACCTGTTCAACGGCGACTTGTACATCGACGCCGTCAAGACGGGCGAGTCGTTGGAGACCAGGGTGCTCGCCCCCAGTCCGGTCGCCTTCGCCGACGAGTTCCTCTTCGGGCCGCGCTACCGGGAGCTCATCGACCTCGTCGGTGGCTACCCGACCCCCGAAGACGAGGAGGAGGACGAATGGCGCCTCCTCATCGAATCGCTCGGCTTCGCCTGACCACCTTGTCCCGCAACCCGAAAGCATCCCCGACCTGAGGAGGCCCGCATGCCCGCGGCAGCGAAGTACCAAACACTGTGGACTGAAGACGAACTGATCCCGTACCCGAGAGAGGCCTGGCTCGAGGACGGCTTCCCGGCCGCGGCCCTCCCCGAAGGCGACGAGGTGCCCCTCGACGTCGAGGTCGTCTACACCGCCTACCTCACCGGCAGCCCCGGCCTCTACGACACGATCAGCCTCGGCACCGAGGACGGCAAGGTCGACCTGCGGCTCATCGTGGTCGGCGCGGTCGAGGACGACAAGAACCTCCTGTACGTGCTCGACCCCGCCAGCGGCGACATCCTCCAGCTCGACCAGACCGACCCCCGCGACGTCCAAGCCGTGAACTCCAACTACCGCTGCTTCATCGAGTTCCTCTACCACTTCCAGCAGTTCGTCAACGCCGATGAGGGCAAACCGGGCCGCGCCGAACGGGCCGCCTCCCTCCGAGAGATCCTGATCCGCCTGGACCCCAACGCCTTCGCGGCCGGAACCTGGTGGCCCCTGGTCTTCGACCAGCTCACCTCATAGTGGCCGGTGAGCTGCCGTGCTTCCCACTGAACGGCACCAGCACACCGTCGGCCGAGGCCAGGAGAAACGAGGCGGGGGGGGGGGGGGGGGGGGGGCCGGCCCCCCCCCCGGGGGGGGGGCCGCCCCCCCCCCCCCCCCCCCCCCCCCGCCTCGTATCGTCTACTCGCTGAAGAGCCGTTCGATGTCATTGGTTACAGCGGCTTGGTCGAGCCAGTGCTCCAACTGTGCCTGATCCTGGCAGGCGAGGATCTTCTTCGCCACCCGATCGGGGACCGCAACACCGCGAGCGGTGAGCACTCGAAGGATCGCCTTGGCCTCGCCCTTGGCCTCGCCCTCCGCACGGCCTTCTTCACGACCCCTCGCCAGGAGCTCCTGCGCGTATGGGTGCTGATAGCGGAAGTCTTCGATCTTCATGAGTTCTCTCCAGATCTCGTAGGCCTCGGTCCCGTCCAAGCCGACGCCGACGATGTCAGCATACTGGCTGGCCAGTTCAGGGGCCAGGGTGTTGATTGCGCGCCAGAGCTCTTCCAGCTCGGCTTTGGTCGGGTTGTCTTTGAGGGCGAACAGGAGCATGAACCCCATGTCGTCGCCCGGATCGAACTCGTTGAGGCAGACCACCGCAGGTCTCATGACATGCAGTCCGAACCCCAAGTCGATCGGTTGTCGCGCCCATTTGGCGGCCGTGGGGTCTACCGTCACCACGACCAAGACGGTTGGGCACTGGTGTTCCAGTCGCAGCGCAGCGGTGAAGTACGGCCAGTCAAACTCCTTCCGCCGTTCCTTGCCGTGCTGCATCTCGAACACCACAGCGAGCTGCGCCTTCCCGTCGCTGTAGAGCACCTGGACCCCGTCGGAGATCCTCTCGATCGGGACGATGAGGTTCGCGGCCTCGCCGGAGGGCAGGATGCTGTCGTGGATCGGCAGCGTCTCCCCTGTTGCCCTGGCGAGGAGGTTCGCAAGGAGGTCGGGGACCTCCTTTGTCAGCTTGATGATGGCTTCGTGACGTTTACCCGCGGCCATCGGCGGTCCTTTCGTTCGGGGGCCACGAGCTCCTTGAGCCCGAATGACGGATGAACGGCCGCTTCTGCGACCAGCTCTCGGATCGGACCGCGGTGCCATTCGTCCGAGCCGATGGGGAACCGCCTGGTTCGAATACGTCCACGAATCCTCCTTTCTTCTCGCGGCCGCCAAGATGCGACCGGGTCTTGGCGGAGGTGGGTTCAGCGGGCCGCGGAGGTGAGGCGCGGGGTGCGGGTGATGGCGTGGACGGCGCGTTTGAACGCCGTGCCGATTCGGGCGGCGAGCGACGGCTTGCGATGGGACACATGGACGGCGGCGAGGTCGGCCGACTTCCGCAGGAAGCGCTGGAACGCGATCTCGCGGAGCCTGGCCTCGTACGCCTCGCGAGTGGCCGGGGCGGGGATGGGGTCTGGGCGCTCGCCTCGGCGGTGACGGCCGGTCGGGAGTGGGAGCTGGAGGGTGTCCGACGTGATCGGATACGGCCGAGGGCGGTGGTACGGGTGCGCTGGCCTGGCGCTTCGCAGATAACCGGATCGGTCGTGTGAAACGCCGACGCGACTGTTTTCGGGCAGCCTGAATTCAGGTAGGGTCGTGTACGACATGGAGGCAGCGCCTTCCTGTTTTAGGTGCCGCTCGGTGGAACTAAGTTGGTAGCTGAGAGCCACCGAGCGGCGATTAACGAATGCCTATTCGGTTGGGTTCGAGGGTGCCTCGCTACAAAGGGGACACATGATCACCATGGTGAGTGATCGTCGTTCTGGTGTCAACCTTCGTACCGGCGTGTCATGAAACCTGAAGTGGGCGCTTCGTCACATTCAGCGCGCGGCGCGGAGTAGGCTGACGAGATCCGTTGCGGCAAGGTCGAACACGGGCGACGAGTCCCCGAGTTTCGAGTCCCTGACATGGAATCCGTCCGAGTCACCGCAGCTGGAAAGCTCGACACAGTCGGAGTTGTTGTCACTGCCGCTGAGAGAGCTCTTCCGCCATGCCCGGCGAAGTTCGACACAGCTGGAGTCATTGTCGCCACCGCTACGAGTGCTCTTGCGCCAAGCCGTCACGTCGGTCATCGAGGTACTCCTGCAACCTGATCGATTTCCCCAGGAGGATCTGCCAGAGCTCATCGTATCGCCCGATTCGGTCGGGGTCCTCGATGCACCACTGGTGTCCCACACGTCCGTGTACGCGAAGGCCGGTCCGCCGAACGCGGACTTGGCTGGACGATAGATCTCGAATGCTCCACCCCGCTCGGGGTGGAGTGCGGAGACGATTCTGGTCTCCCAGTTGGGGAGTGCATCGAGCTGTTGCAGGCGGTCGAGTTGAGCCTGGCGGTCAGCTTCGCCGAGGAACCGCAAGTTCAAGAGTGCGGTCTCGCTGGTAAGGAGCGTGACGCGAGGCTTGTCGGTCCGAGCGAGCAGGGGTTCGATGCGTTCTTTCTTGAACGCCCAGCTGCGATTGAGCTGTTCGACGGTGTAATCTCCGGACCGCCCCACGAGGTGGAAATGGTAAGCGCGGGTCTGGGCGATTCCCGGGATGAACAGATCTGCGGGACTACACGGTCCGCGCTTCGAGCGCCCACGCGCCGGATTCGTTCCAGGTGATCACGGGGGAGCATGAGGACATCGTGCTCGTCGTGTCCGGTCTGAACTCGGTCAACTACAAGACGACCTGGGGTCCGTTCTGGCGGTCCTTCAAGCCCGCGTGGAAGATCTGGGTCGAGGAGTCGTCGCTGCGCGTCTTCAATCGCGGGCGCCAGCCCATCGAATCCGCTCCGACCACGGTGAAGTGGTGCAATGGTTAGGACCGCCGGCGCCGCAGAGGACGGCCCGCGCAGGCTCCGCTCCGACGGCCTGTCGCCCGCCGAGGGCTTCCTCGGCGACTTCACCAGGGGCCCCGCCCTGTTCAGCGTCTACGACCTTGGGGCCGATCAGTCGGGCTACCCGAACGGCCCGAACCGCTACCTCATCGACGTCGAGGACGGCGTCGGCGCCCGGGAGTGCTGCCGGTTCACCGACGACCCAGAAGACGAACCGGCCTGGCGCGGCGCCTGGAACAACGACCCCTGGTGTCCCTGGATCCTGAAGCACGCCAAGGCCCAGTTCCCCCGCTCAGGATGAGCGGGCGGTGTCGGGTCAGCGCCTCCACGCCTTCGGTGGAGGCATGGCGGGCGCCGATCAGCGCTGCAGCTGCGTCATGAGGAATTCGACGAAGGCCGAATCGGCGCAGATGGGGGAACAGCGGCCGCTAGCCCTTCGTGCCCTCCAACTGCATGAGGGCGATCGACCACCAGGACTCGCGGTCGGCGAACGCCTCCGGGTCGATCGCGGTCAGCTCGGCGCGCAACGCCTTGGCCCGCTTGGCGCGGCCCGCCGCGCCGGTGTCGGCGTCGATGAACAGCGCGAAGTGGTACAGGAACTCGGCGAGCGCCTTGAACGTCGAGTTCACCAACTCCAGCGTCCCGTCGCTCACCCCCAGCAGCAGGATCTGGCCGCTGCCGGTGTCGAGGCAGAACAGCATGTCGTCCTTGTCGTCCGGGACCGCGCCGACCACCGCCAGCGCGAGCTTCCCGTCCCGGCCCATGTCGAGGTCGATCCGGCTGTACAGGTCGAACCGGGCGTCCTCGAGGTAGGCGGTGTACACCACGGACATGTCGAGCGGCAGGAAGTCGACCGCGGGATAGGTCGTCGCGGGAGCCTTGAACTCGCCGATCCACGCGTCGCGCGGATACGGGACGACGTTGTCGCTCTCCCAGGCCTTCAGATACGCGTCGCTGTCGGTCACAGTGCTTCCTTAC
The DNA here is from genome assembly GCF_016918015.1 of Glycomyces sp. YM15. Lineage (GTDB taxonomy): Bacteria > Actinomycetota > Actinomycetes > Mycobacteriales > Micromonosporaceae > Glycomyces. Next base: position 22,304 of record NZ_JAERMK010000014.1, on the reverse strand, counting down.
AGGGGGAGTGGGGGATCAGAAGAGTCCGGTCACGGCCGCGACCACGAACAGGACCAGGATCACGAGCACGCCGATCGCGAAGTACAGGAACACCTGCGGAGAGATCGCGAACAGGATCAGCGCCAGCACCGCCGCGATCGCGACCGCGACACCGGTGATCTTCCACTTGCGAGAGCCCTCGTTCGCGCCGTCGCGCAACTGCTGGTTCGCCTTCGACAGCGAAGCGGGCATGACCGTGGTCGGTTCCATCTCGGCGTCCGCGAAACCCGGGGGCGGCAGCGGCTGCAGATCCGAGAGAAGGATGTCGAGCTCGGAGTAGACCTTCGCCTGCATGGCGGCGTCGATGCGTTCCTGGAACTCGGGCACGTCGAGGCGGCCCTCCTCGACCGCCTGCCGCAGCCGCTCGATCACCACCTGCCGGTCGGACTCCGACGCACGCATCTGATCGCGGTCCATTCCGAGACACCTCCATAGTCGGATGCTCCTCAAGGATGCCAGCACGCCGCAACAGGCGCCAGAGAAACCTGCGGGCCGCGCGCCGCGGACCCTTCCCCGGACGGCGCGAAGCTGCGACGATGGGACCGTGAGCGAGCGGGAGCAAGTGATCGTCGGTGTCGGGGCGGGCACCGAGCCCACCGACATGGTGCTCAACATCGGCCCGCAGCACCCGTCCACGCACGGGGTGCTGCGTCTGCGGCTGCGCGTCGACGGCGAACGCGTCACCGAATGCGAGCCGATCATCGGCTACATGCACAGGGGTGCCGAGAAGCTGTACGAGGTGCGCGACTTCCGCCAGATCATGCTGCTCGCCAACCGGCATGACTGGCTCTCCGCGTTCTCCTCCGAGCTCGGCGTGGCCCTCGCCGCCGAACGCCTCGCCGGGATCGAGGTGCCCGAACGGGCGGTGTGGCTGCGCATGGCGCTGGCCGAGATGAACCGGGTGCTCAACCACCTCATGTTCCTCGGCTCGTATCCGCTGGAGATCGGGGCGATCACCCCGATGTTCTACGCGTTCACCGAACGCGAACGGCTGCAGCAGGTCATGGAGGAGGCCAGCGGCGGGCGCATCCACTACATGTACAACTGCGTGGGCGGGCTCAAGGCGGACGTCCCCTCGGGTTGGGAGGGGCGGGCGCACCGGGCGCTCGACGAGGTCGAGACGGGCATGGTCCGGCTCGACAAGCTGCTGCGGCACAACGAGATCTTCGCGGCCCGCACGAAGGGCGTCGGGGTGCTGGACGCCGCCACGGCCGCCGCGTACGGCGTGACCGGTCCGGTGGCGCGCGCGAGCGGTCTCGATTTCGACCTGCGCCGGGACGAGCCGTACCTCGCGTACGACCAGCTGGACGTGCCGGTGGTGCTGCGCACCGAAGGCGACTGCTATGCGCGGTTCATCTGCCTGCTCGACCAGGTGCAGGTCTCGATCGACCTCGGACGGCAGTGCCTGGAGCAGGCATCGCTCCTCAGTGGACCGGTGAACGTCAAGCAGCCGAAGATCTTCAAGCCGCCCGTGGGCGAGACCTACGTGTGGACCGAGAACCCGTTGGGCGCCAACGGGTACTACCTGGTGAGCCGGGGCGAGAAGACGCCGTGGCGGCTGAAGCTGCGCACCGCGTCCTACGCGAACGTGCAGGCGCTGGCGACGCTCATGACGGGCTGCCTCATCCCGGACATGATCGCGATCCTCGGCTCGATGTTCTTCGTGGTCGGCGACATCGACAAGTGAGCGGGCGGCTCAGACCGCGAACAGGTTGTCGACGATCCCGACGGCGAAGATCGTGCCGAGGACGAACGCGATGCTGCTCGACGGTCTGCGATCTGGCGTTGGGGATCGGTCCGGTGTAGACCGGCCTGCTCACGGCAACACGGCGCCCTCGGCCGTGCCGGTCCGCCTCGGCGGTCACGGCGACGTACCCGGTGGTGGACCGGCGCCCTCGATCGCGTGCCCGACCGGCGGTGAGGGAGCGGCGATCAGGCGCAGCCGCCGGTGGTCTCGTGGACGCGCAGCGGCTGGGCTTCGACCGGCTCGGTCCAGCTCGACAGCGTCTCACCGCCGGGGCAGCCGACCGACCCGTACGTCCACTCGGCGGTGGCCTCGGCCGGAGGGGCGGGCGCGAACGACCCGACCGGCGCCTCCAGCGGCCTGCATCCGGTGACCGCCTGCACCTCGACGGGCTCCGACCAGCGCCCGCCCGGCGGGTCGCCGGCCGGGGCGGTGACGCGCACGCCGATGAAGTCCCCGGTCGTGCCCGACCATGAGGCCCCGTCCGGCTCGCTCGTCAAGGCCCGCAGCGCGAACCGCTCCGACAGCGCCTCGACGTTCGCCACGGTCGCACCCGAGACCTGCAGGGTCCGTTCGAGCGACAGGCCCGCCCGCACCGGGGTCACGTCGCACTCCTCCCAGCTCAGCGGCCCCACCGCGAGCACCGCGGCGCCGGTGAACACGCCCGCCGCTTCACCGATCGCCGCGTCCAGCAGCTCCCGGGCGCCGGCCGAGTCGACCTGCTCGCGCACGGTCGCGCGCGATGCTCCGAAAGCGACCGCGACCAGCAGCACCGCCCACACGACGACGGCGACACGCAGGCGACGGCGCCACAGCGCCGAGACGTTCGAGAACACGACGACAAGTCTGCCCTACGCACTCCGCGAGATGACGGTCACAATCTGCGCAGCGATGTCACACTTCTGAACCATGTCCCGTCCTCCTCGCATGAACCGACCGGAAGCGCACACCACCGAGGCACCCGCCGAGGCGCCTCCCGCGAGCCGCGCGCTCGCGCACTTCGAGGAACTCCGCCCGCGCCTCTTCGGCGTCGCCTACGGACTCCTCGGCTCGGTCGCCGAAGCCGAAGACGTCCTCCAAGAGGCCTGGATCCGCCTGCAGCGACAACTCACGCCCCACGAGCGGCCGAACGACGGCACCGAACCCGAGCAGATCGAGGACCTCACCGGCTGGCTCATCACCACCACCTCCCGCCTCGCCCTCGACGTCCTCCGCGCGGCCCGCACCCGCCGCGAGGCCTACGTCGGCCCCTGGCTCCCCGAACCCGTCGAGACCGCCCCCGACCCGGCCGACTCCGTGAGCCTCGCCGACTCCATGTCCTGGGCGATGCTCGTGGTCCTGGAGACCCTCAGTCCGGCCGAACGCGCCGCGTTCGTCCTCCACGACGTCTTCGGCCTCACCTTCGACGAGGTCGCCTCCGCCCTGGGCCGCAGCGCCGCGGCCTGCCGCAAACTCGCCAGCCGCGCCCGCGAACACGTCGAGGAACGCAAGCCCCGCTTCGACGTCGACCCCCAGTCGCACCGCGCCGTCGTCGACGCCTTCTCCCAGGCCACCCGCTCCGGCGACCTCGACGGCCTGATCGAACTCCTCGACCCCGAAGCGGTCCTCACCTCCGACGGCGGCGGCCTCGTGCGGGCCGCCCGCAACCCGATCCACGGCGCGGACAAGGTCGCCCGCTTCCTGGTCGGCCTCACCCACAAGTACACCGACCGCGAGCACCGCCCGATCGTCATCAACGGCAGCCCCGCCCTCGTCACCGTGGGCGGCGGCATCGTCGACGGCGTCATCGCCCTCGGCATCGAAGACGGCCGCATCACCACCGTCGACTACCTCCGCAACCCGCAGAAGTTCGCCGGCCTGCGCACCGCACAGGCCGAACAGTAGGAAGGAAACGCCATGGAACCCCGACTCGCCTTCACCGAGACCGAATTCGCCAAGCACTACTACAAGAACATGCTCGCCAACGAGAAGCTCTTCCACACCGGCCCGGTCCCGCACGCCACCATGGAACTGCTCAAGCTGCGCGTGAGCCAGATCAACGGTTGCGGCTACTGCGTCGACATGCACTACAAGGACGCCGTCCACGCCGGCGAGGACCCCGAGCGCCTCAACCTGGTCACGGTCTGGCGCGAGGCCCCGGCCTTCACCGAGCCCGAGCGCGCCGCACTCGCGCTGGCCGAGGAGTCGGCCCGCATCGCGGACAACCCGCACGGCGTCAGCGACGAGACCTGGCAGCTGGTGCGCAAGCACTACGACGACGAGCAGATCGCGGCCCTGGTGGCGATGTGCGCGCAGATCAACGCCTGGAACCGCATCAACGTCGCCCTCCGCACCCCGGCGGGCTTCTACGACCCGGTCACCAAGACCGCCCGCAATCGAACCCTGAACCAGTAGCAGGCGCACCGGTGGGCCGCCGCGACGGCGGCGAGCCCACCGCCCGCACCGCACGGGCCCGCTACTGCGACAGGTCGTCCTCCAGGATGCGGCGGTGGGTGCGCTGGAGCTCGGGTCCCGGTTCCAGACCGAGTTCACCGATCATCAGGTCGCGGGTCTCCACGTAGATCTGCAGCGCCTCCCAGCGTCGGTGATCCTTGTACAGCGCGAGCATCAGCAGTTCCGCGAGTCGTTCGCGGAAGGGGTTCGCGAGCACCGCGGCGCGCAGTTCGCCGATGGCCGCACCGAAGTCACCGATCTCCACGAGCATCCCCCACCGCCGCGACTCGACCGCGTAGCGACGCTCGGTCAGCTCGACCGCGGTCGCGTACAACGGATTGTCAGTGTCGACGCCCTCCAGCGGACTGCCGCGCCACAGCCGCAGCGCCCGGTCGTACAACCCGATCGCCTGCTTGGCGTCGCCCTCCTCGCGCGCTCCAGCGGCGTCGCGGCACAAGCCGTCGAAGACCTCGAGGTCGAGCTCTCCCGGTTCGGTCCGAAGCGTGACCTGGCGGCGGTCGGCGATCACCCGCGACTCGAGGGACAGGGGATCGGTGAGCACCGAACGCAAGCGGCGCAGATAGGTGCGGAGGTTCGGCCCGGCCGAAGGCGGGGGATCGTTCCAGACCATGCTGCCGAGCCGGCGGCGCGGCAGCGGCCGACCGGCGTTGGCCAGCAGTGCCGCGAGCACGGACTGCTGGCGACTGCCGCCCAGGTTCACGGGAACCCCGTCAATGCGCACTTCGAGTGGTCCGAGCATCCGGAACTCCATGAGTCTCCTTCGGCCGACGAGCGGTCTGCAACCATTTGCGACGAGGTGTCGCCCCACCGTATACGCCTCGTGTGCGGTCTGAAGTTGCTTCCATATCCACTGTGCCGCATACGGTTCAGATATGGGCAAACGCAACTGGAAACACCTCGGCACCTCCGACCGCAAACGTGCCTGGTTCGCCGCGGCGGCCTCGTTCGCGGCCGTCGCAGGCGCGCTGACACTGGCACCCGGCTCCGCGCAGGCCGACACCACCGGCGACCACTGCGTCTACAACGTGACGCGCGACGAACTCACCTGCTCTGACACCGCTGAAGCGGCCCTCACGGCGGACGCCGTCGGCATCCAGGCGACCAGCACCCTGGTGCGGCTGTACGACGACGCCAACTACGGGACCGCGGGCGGCACCTTCACCCTGACCGTCGACGGCGGCTACACGTGCAGCGCCGCGTACACGCCGGTCGAATTCAACGTCACCAACCTCGCCGCCGCGGGCTGGAGCAACCGCGCCAGTTCCGCGCGCACCTACAACTCGTGCGACGTGAAGCTCTTCGACGGCTCCACCACCACCGGCACGTCGTCCACCTGGATCGACAACCTCGCCAACCTCAACACCGCCGCCGGCGGCTGGGCCAACCGGGCCGGCTCCTTCCAGGTCAGCTGATCGGAACCGGCAGGGTCCGGCCGCGAGCGCGGTCGGACCCTGCCGCATATACGCCGTGTATGCGACCTGCACCGGCTTCCGTATCCGCTTCGGCGCCTACGGTTCCGGCATGGCTGATCGCAAATGGCAAGACTCCCCGCTCCGCTGGCGCGCCAAGGCCGCCGCGGCGCTCGCCCTCGCCTTCGCAACGGGCGCGCTGGTACTCGCACCCGCCACCGCGCAGGCCGACACCACCGGCGACCACTGCGTCTACGACATCGTCAGCGAGGAGCTCACCTGCGCCGACTCCCCGGAGGCGGCCCTCGCCGCGAACTCGCACGGCATCCAGGCTGACAGCGTCCTGGTGCGGCTGTACAACGACACCAACTACGGGACCGCGGGCGGCACCCACACACTGAGCGCGCCGGGCTCCTACACCTGCTCGGCCGCGTACTCGCCGATCGAGTTCACCGTCACCAGGATGGGGAGTTTCGTCAACAAGGCCAGTTCCGCGCGCACCTACAACTCGTGCGACGTCAAGCTCTTCGACAGCGCCGACGCCACCGGGACCTCCTCCACCTGGATCGACAACCTCGCCAACCTCAACACCGCCGCCGGCGGTTGGTCCAACCGGGCCAGCTCCTACCAGGTCAGCTAGAACACCCGAGCGCCGAACGGCCCCGGCCGCGAATGCGGCCGGGGCCGTTGCCGTTCGGCGGCAAGGAAAAAGGCGGGGCCGCTTTCGCGGCCCCGCCCTTCAGACTGGGTTACGAGCTGAATCGCCCCGGTCGGTCTCGGTGTTCGTGATCGACTAGCGGCTCACGGCGAGCTTGGTCTCGTTGAGACCGCGGTCGGCCTCGACCTCGCCGGTGGCGTCGCCATAGCGCGAAAGCGCGCGGAGCGTCCACTTGCCGGGAGCGGCGAAGAAGCGGAACTGCCCGCCCTCACCGGTGACGACCTCGGCCGTGAACTCGCCGGAGCCGTCGAGCAGGCGCACGTACGCGCCTTGCACGAGTTCGCCCTCGTCGTTCACGACGGTGCCCGTGAGCACGGTCTCCTTCTCGATGTCGACCGACGCCGGCAGGGCCGCGTCCTGGTCGGGTGCAGCGCAGCTGTCAGACATGGTTGTTCCTCTCAGTACCGTCGCCGGTGCGTTACTTGGTGCCGGGCTCGTCGCCGAGGGCGATCGGCACGCCGACCAGCGAGCCGTACTCGGTCCAGGAGCCGTCGTAGTTCTTCACGTCCTCGTAGCCGAGGAGCTCGCGGAGCGCGAACCAGGTGTGGCTGGAGCGCTCGCCGATGCGGCAGTAGGCGATCGTCGACTTGCCCTCGTCCAGGCCGGCTTCGCCGACGTAGAGCTCGCGCAGTTCGGCCTCGGACTTGAAGGTCCCGTCCTCGTTGGCGGCCTTGCTCCACGGCACGCTGAGCGCGGTCGGGATGTGGCCGGCGCGCTGGGACTGCTCCTGCGGGAGGTGGGCCGGGGCCAGGAGGCGGCCGGCGTACTCGTCGGGGGAGCGCACGTCGATGAGGTTCTTGACGCCGATGGCGGCCTCGACCTCGTCGCGCTTGGCGCGCAGGTCCCAGTTGAGGGGCTTGGCGACGTAGTTGGTGGGCTCGCGCTTGACGACCTCGGCGGTCACGTCGCGGGCGTCGAGCTCCCACTTCTTGCGGCCGCCGTCGAGGAGCTTGACGTCCTCGTGGCCGTACAGCTTGAAGTACCAGTAGGCGTAGGCGGCGAACCAGTTGTTGTTGCCGCCGTAGAGGACGACGGTGTCGTCGTTCGAGATCCCGCGCTGGGACAGGAGCTGCGAGAACTGCTCCTGGTTGACGAAGTCGCGGCGGATCGGGTCCTGGAGGTCGTCCTTCCAGTCGATCTTCACCGCGCCTTTGATGTGGCCGTAGTCGTAGGCGGAGGCGTCTTCGTCGACTTCGACGAACACGACTCCGGGGGTGTCGAGGTTCTCTTCCGCCCAATCGGCGGTGACCAGCACGTCTTCACGAGCCATGGCTTGTTCTCTCCTGAACGTAAATGAGACTTGAGTTTCGAGTTTCCGAGTTCGAGAGCGTGCCCAGGCTGTTCGCGAAGCGGGGGCGGAACGCTGCGATTCGCAGCTGAGCAGGGTTCGTCCTGGACGGATGGTCCGGGATTCAAGCCGATGTGACGTCACACCCGAGAGGTTCCGCTGTTCGCAAGCGGGAGTTGGGTTTGAGTGAGTCGCAAGCCTTGCTCTGAAGTTCGCGCACGCTGGGCCGCAATGCGGCGACCGCCGTCGGGCCTCTGGGGGCCGGGCGAGTCGCCTAGGGCATTCGACAGAGCGTGGTCGCGATCATGCAGTAGTCGATCGCGCGCCGCTTGGTGAGCATCGGCTTGCGCATGGCTGGAACGCTAGCAGACTTCCCGGGCCGAATCCATACCCGTTCTCGCGATGCGGACTGTGATGCAGACCCTGAGCTACTTCGCGGTGGCGCCGGGTGCCCGTCCGCGCGGTCGGCGGACGGGACCCGTGAGCGCAGGCGGATCAGGTGAGGACGACGTCCTGTGCGGTGCCGGAGACGGTCACGAGGTCCCCGTCGAAGGCGAGTTCGGTCAGCTGGATCCCGTAGGGCAGTTCGGGCAGCGCCACGACCGTGTCGAACTCGGCGGCGGCCCCGTCGACCATCGGCTGGACCTGCGGGGGCAGTCCCTCGGTGAGGGATTCGACCGCGTCGGGCGTGAACGTGAGCGCGTTCTCGCCGAACGCGAACTGACCGGTGGCCTCGAGTTCGACCTCGACGCCCATGAACTCCTGGGAGCCGATCAGCGAGGCCGTGCCGTCCTCGTTGATCTGGAGGTCGTATCCGGTCTGCTCGGCCATGATCGCCTCGATCGAGTCGACGGAGACGGAGCCGCTGACGTCGAGGGTGGCGGCGACGGCGTCGCCGCCGTCGGTGAGTTCGCGCCAGTCGGCGTCGACGTCGTGCGCCACGAGTTCCAGCGTCGGGAACGTGAGCCCGTTCGAGCCGACGTCCTTGAGCGTGATGTCGATCTGCTCGAAGTCGCCGGTCCATGCCTGGGTGAGGAACGGCCAGCCGTGGACCTTCACGTCCGGTTCCTGGTCGGAGTAGGCGCCGTGGTCGGCGGCGGTGGCCGCCACCTCGTCCGCGATGCGGCGTTCGACCAGCGCGTTCGCGACCCGGTCGCCGAGGGCGACGACCGCGACGAGGATGACGAGGGTGATGAGGAGGCGGCGGAGGATCTTCACCTGGGGGGACTCCTGTGCAGCAGTGGGTCGGCGGGTTCGCCGGAGGACGGTCGACGGACGGTACGTGTCAGTCGATCATGTAATAGGCGGACAACAGGTACACGACGGGGCCGGTGACGGCGAACGCGAGGAGCGGCCCGGCGGCGCTGACCACCGGATTCGGTGCCGTGCCCGCTCCGTCGATGCGGCGGGAGGCCGACATGTACCCGCAGGCGAGGTCCGCGAGGACGGCGGTGAGCGCGATGAGGAGCCCGCCGATCGCGGCGTTCGAGGCATCGGGGCCTTCGATGACGAGTCCGGCGTACGCGGCGGAGGCGGTGCCGCACATGGTGCCGATGACGATCCCGAACGCGCCGCGCGTGACCTGCCGGTTGATGCGCGGGTCGGGCATGACGAGGTCGACGGCCCGCGCGGCGAGGATCGCGGTCCCGGCGGCGACGACGGCCGAGTACATGGCGGGCGGGGCGGAGCCGAGCCGGGAGAGCGCGATGTAGCAGGCGTAGCCGCAGACGGCGACGCCCAGCAGCATCGTGAATCCGAGGTTCTCGGTGACGCCGACGTGGGTGCGGCGCACGAGTTGCGCGGCGACGGCGACGCCGAAGCCGAGCGAGAGGAGCACGGTGATCGGCACGAGCGACACGGGCGACCACGCGGCGGCGGCCGTGTCGGCGGCGATGGCCAGTGCCGAGGCGACGGCGAGGGGGACCCAGGCGCCGTCGATCTTGCGCACCCAGGTCACGAGGCCCACGGTGGCGAGTTGGAGGACGGCGATGCCGGCGGCGTAGACGGGGCGTTCCATCTGGGCGCCGAGGATGAGCCCGGCGGTGATGACGATGGTGACCGCGATGGCGGGGAGGCGGTGCAGGAGCGCGGGGCTGGGCGGCGGGAGGGTGTGGTCCTCGTTGCCGTCGGCGCCGGTGGTCCGGTAGGCGCCGGTGGCGTGCGCGCCGGTATCGCCGGAGCGGGCGGCCGCGCGGCGGCGCTCGGTGCGACTGGGCGGGGCGTCCGGTCCGGGGTGCGTTTCGGGGCCGCGCTCGTCGGCGGCGCCGGCGTAGGCGTCGCCCCAGGCGGGGCCCTCGGTGGCGCCGGGCGCCTCGGGCGGCTCGTAGCCCCAGGTCTCGTCGGGTCGGTTGTACGACACGTCCACAGCCTACGGCAGCAGGAAATCAGGGCTCGCGACCTTCGCCGTGAGTCACCCTTGCGGACGGTCGCGCGGTACGCCGTGTGCCGCCGGGTCCGGTAGGGCGGGGGCGGTGCCGGATCGTCGTGACCGGCCGTGTCGTCCCGGCATGTGGACTTCGTCGGGCGGCCGCATCCGGTCGCGTCGGCGGTCCGGCGGGCGAAGGCATCGGATCGGGCTGCGGGTCAACGGCGCAGGTCGGGGTCGTGACCGGGCCGTGTCGCGACGGTGAACGCGGCTTGTCGGAGTCCTAGCGCCGGGCCGTCCCGCATGGTGAGGTTTCACCGTGGTGACGCTGGTCTTTTGAGTGGTGACCGTTTACACTTGTCCAGGACTCCACCTACCGCAAGTAAGCCCGCCCGCCGTCGAAGCCGGGAAGAGCGATAGTCGCGTGTGCTCACCAACCAGCGGAGGACTGCTGTGGAAATCCTTATCCTCACTTCCAACCCTGTTCCGGAGTCCCCTGAGTCGATCCTGCCCTCGCTGGAACTGCTGCCCCACCGCGCGCGCTACGCCGGCCGGGACGTACGGGCGCTGCTGAGCGGCCCGAGCCCCGATGCGGTGATGGTCGACGCCAGGTCGGATCTCGCGGACGCCCGCGCCACCTGCCGCGTCCTGCAGGCCACCGGTCTGACCGTGCCGCTCTACGCCATCGTCACCGAAGCGGGCCTGGCCGCGCTGCAGGCCGACTGGGGCGTGGACGACTTCCTGCTCGCCTCCTCCGGCCCTGCCGAGGTCGAGGCGCGGCTGCGCCTGGCCACGGGCAAGCCGAACGCGGCCACGGCCGCCGGCCCGGCCGTGATCCGAGCCGGGGACCTCACGGTCGACCCCGACACGTACGCCGCCAAACTCAAGGGCACGCCGCTCGACCTCACGTACAAGGAGTTCGAGCTGCTGCGCTTCCTCGCCCAGCACCCCGGCCGCGTCTTCACCCGCGAGCAGCTGCTGCGGGAGGTGTGGGGCTACGACTACTTCGGCGGCACCCGCACGGTCGACGTCCACGTGCGGCGTCTGCGCGCGAAGCTCGGCAGCGAGTACGAGTCGATGATCGGCACCGTGCGGCAGGTCGGCTACAAGTTCGTGGCCCCGCCGCCGGAAAACCTGCGCGAGTCGGAACCGGCCCCGGTGCGGGTCGACGCCTGATACGGGTCTTCCCACTGGCGAGTGAACTTATGAGCGGGTCCGCGATGCGGGCCCGCTCTTTTTTGGTGTCCTAAGTTGGCAGAGTTTCTTCTGCGCCAGCTGGTGTAACAGTGAATGGACTTCCTCGCTATTCGATCAAGAAAATGCGATCGAATAAGGAAGGCTTACCATTCATGATGAGTCCCGAGATCGGTCCTATCGGGACAAATGACGCAACTCTGAGTACCCAAGCTATTGCACTCGGTGGTTAGAATTGAGTTCGCTTTGGACTTAACCTTCCCTCTTGGAGTGTGACCCCGTGTCCGATCGCTCCGTCGACCCCGAAGCCCTCGCGGTGTTCCGCGAGATCGCCCAGGGCCGCTTGGACTACCTGGAAACCCTCATCGATCAGCTGCGCAACGGCAACGACCTGGGCGTCGAACCCGGGTTCGGGCTCCTCGACAGCGCGTTGACCGCGCGCGAGGCCTATCGCGAGTTCCACCGCCAGACCTGGACGAACCTCCAGGACCTGCGGGCAGACCTGAACGGCATCATCGCCACCCTCGACGGCGTCGCCGAACGCGCGGTCGAGAACGACGAGACCTCCGCCGTCCAGCTGTCCCGGGGCGGGAGCTGACCGCCATGTCCGACACGCAGCAGCACCAGGCGCAGGACCCCGACCTCGGCGAGAGCCCCAACTACGACGACGAACTCGACCCCGACCGCGCCCTCCGGCCCGACCCCGACGAGGACGCCGCCGAAGCACCGGACGACGAACCCTCCGACACCCCGGCCGATCCCGACGAGGACGACGACGGGCAGGACTCCGACGCCGAGGACGACGAGGACCAGAACGACGGGGACTCGGAGGACGACCCGGACCAGGACGACGACTCCGACGACGAAGACGACGACTCCGACCAGGACGACGACTCCGACGACGAAGACGACGAGCACGAGGAAGCAGAGGACGACCTGCACGGCAGGCCCCACTACGAACGCGAGGAATGGGACGGCGGCGCCGCACCCGACGACTCCACCGTCGTCGAGTACCAGCGCCGCGACGCCGAGGCCCTGTTCCTCTCCGGTGCGCCCTGCCCGCACGGGACCTGCGAGAACCGCGAGAACCCCGCCGAGGCCGCCTGGATCAAACTGGTCTCCGCGATCCCGCAGGCCGGGCAGGTCACCAACCTCACCGTCGTCACCGCCGGCACGGCCGCGCCGAGCCAGGACGCCATCCAGTCGCTCGTCACCCAGGTGCGTCCGGCCAACGCGGACAACTACGCGATCAGGGAGATCAGTTCGCGGTGGCAGACGTTCAAGGACGGCTTCGACACCGACCCGACCTCCGGCATCGCCCCGATCCTCAAGGCGGGCCTGCGGACGCTCTCCGAGCACTGGCAGGGCGACGACTTCGACGCGTTCGCCGAGCAGGTCGAGGTGGTGATGTCGAACTGCGCGTCGGTCTGCGACGACATCGGCGACCTCACCTCCGGTGCCGTCGGCCTGCTCGAGCAGAAGGCCGACGAGTTCTACGGTCTCCAGGGCGGCTCCTCAGGCGAGCTGCCGTATCCCGCTCCGCTGTACTGGATCTCGGACCTTGAGGTGATGTACACCGACCCGTTCGTGCATGTGCGGCCGCCGTTCCGCAGCGGGTCCTGCGATGTCACGGACGGGTGCGGGCACTCGGGCGGGCTCCTCGGCTCCCTGCTGGAGCTCGGCGGTTTCGACAGCGACTACCTGCGCGAGACCAGGAACTTCGTCGAGGCGCAAACCGAGTACTACATGAACAAGTTCAAGAACGAGGACCCGCCGGTCACGGAGGACCAGGCGCGGACGTGGGCGCAGGCCGACGCGAACAACGCGATCAGCGACGACGTGGTCGACGGCATGGAGGATTACGAGTCGCGGTCGCGGATCGCGAACGAGGACGTCATCAACCGGTGGGAGAACGCCGAGGAGTCGGCGGGGACGTTCACGCCCGAGGCGAAGCCGTCGAACCCGTCGAATTTCCGGGAGGCCTCCGACATGCTCGGGGACTCGTACGGGGGTCTCGACGCGGGCTCGGGCGGTTTCCAACCGGGCGGCGAGCCGCCTTCGCCGGACGCGGGAGGCAGCGGCGGCGGCGGTGGCGGCCTGGTGCCTCCGGGCGAAGTGAGCGGTGGCCTCGCCAGCGGCGGTGCGACGCTCGGCAGCGGCGGCTCGTTCCCGGTCGGCCCGGCGTCCTCCACGATGGAGAGCGGTGGCGGCTCCGGTGCCGGCGCGGGCGGGGGCCGCGGCATGGGCGGGATGATGGGCGGCATGGGCGGCGGTGCCGGACGCGGCATGGGCGGCGACCAGCAGGCGGAGGGCGAGCTCCGCGACTGGCTGGAAGAGGACGAGGAGATCTGGGGCATCCGCGCCATCGACGACGACCCTTACGCCTGAGCGCGTGGCGAAGCGGCGGGCCGCGATCCTTCGGGGTCGCGGCCCGTGCCGGTTCGGGGACGGACTCATGACCGAGCCGTGACGGGAGTGGCGAGTGTGTGCTGAACGAACCCCGACGCGAATGGAGCACCAGCGATGTCGTACCAGCCCGATTCCCTCCGGCCAGGACCCGGCGCCGCGCAACCCGGTGTCCCACAGCCGGACTCCCAAGGGCCGCGACCGAATACGAGCCAGCATGCGCCCGACCCGGTCGGCCCGTCAGGTCTGACCGCGGCAGAGGAGGCCCAGCACCGGCAGATGGTCCTCGGCGGCACCGGGCTGCTGGTCGTTCCGATCCTGCTCGCGATCATCCTGTCGGCCGTGGACGCCCCGATCGACCCGAAGTTCACGGCCCCGGTCCTGTCGGCCCTGCTCATCGCTGGTGCCGCGACGCTCGGCAAGGCGCACCGGTTCAAGCGCGACACCCGGCGGCGCTGAAGCGGCCCCTCGGCGGTGTGAACGACCGGTGGGCCCGCCGCAAGGCGGGCCCACCGGTGCTTCAGTGGTGCGTGCGCGTCGGCCTCGGCCCGATCCGGGCGGCCCGAGGTGCGGTCAGCGCGTCAGCTTGCCGTCCAGCCGCTTTGCTGGTCCTGGACGCCGTCCGAACCGTGCCTCCGGTCCTAGACTCCGTCCAGGACCGGCCAGCCGTCCGCGTTCCATTCGATCTTCTCGACGCCGAGGTCGAAGTGCCCGTCCTCGTGGTACGAGTGGTACGCCATGAGTCCGTTCGAGATCGACTGTCCGCCGGTGGCCACGTAGTCGCCGTGGGCGCCGAGGACGAGAGTGCCGCCGCCTTCGGTGAGGGCGGTCCCGTTCGCGTCGACGAACGGGCCGGTCGGCGAGGTCGAGCGGCCGACGCGGATGTTGTAGGTCGAGTCGGCGCCCGCGCAGCAGACGTCCCATGAGGTGAAGAGGTAGTAGTAGCCGTCGTGCTCGGTGAGCACGGGCGCCTCGATGCCGGCGCCGCCGCGGCCGCTGATGTGGGCCGGGGTCGAACCCTCCTTCACCTTGCCTGAGGGCCAGTCGAGTTCGAGCATGTAGATGCCCTGCCACCAGGAGCCGTAGGCCATGTAGTGCCTGCCTTCGGCCTCGAGGACGGTCGGGTCGATCGCGTTGTACGGGTCGCCGGGGTTGGACTCCCAGACCTGGCCCTCGTCGACCCACTCGTAGTCGTCGTCGGCCGGGTCGAGGGTGGCGTTGGTGGCGAGGCCGATGACCGAGCGCTGCTTGCCGAAGGTCGAGGCCGAGTAGTACAGGTAGTACCGGTCCTGCGCTTCGTCGAAGTAGATCTCGGGCGCCCAGATGTTGTCGACGCCGGGGACGGCGTCCTTGAGCCACTGGGGCTTCGCGTCCCACACGGTGTCCACGTAGTTCCAGGTGGCGCCGTCGTCGGTGGAGGAGCGGATGGTGACGTTGCCGTCGCCGAGGGGGCCGTAGCCGGTGGCGAAGACGTACCAGGGGTCGCCCTCGGTGCAGGGCGCGAACAGGCCCGGGTCGTGCGCCCCCAGGTCGCCGCCGAGCGTGCCGGGCGTCTCGACGTCGCAGTGCTGCCGGTCATGGCCGTGGGCGTTGCCGTTGCCGTTGCCGTTTCCGGGCCCGGCGAGCGCGGTCGGCGCGATGATCGCGAGCGCGGTGGCGGCGAGGCCGATCGCGCCGGTCGCGGCTATGAGGGTGGTGCGCTTCCGTTGCATAGAAGACCGCCTTGTCCGTGAATCGATGAATTGAGACAGGTAGATGTTAACGAGAACACTCGATCGGGTCAACCGTTCGAGAGCGACCCGGCCAGGCGGCGATCACCGCGATCTCCTTTCGGGCCAACACGAAACGCTCGACCCCGGACCTCGGCCCCCTCGGATGAGCCGCGGCTGTGGACGGCCGTTGACGACCGCACCCGCTGCCCCGCAACGACAGCGCCCGCCGCGGCGGACCGCGGGCCTGGCGGCCCCGGTCGCCACGACGGGCGCTCCTGCTACATCAAACCTTGCGGCTCAAAGCGATCAGGTCGTGATACCGACGATCGTCGCATCGATCTTCGAACCGTCCGCCGCGTAGTCCACCGAACCGAGGAACCGCTGCCCCTCGGCCAGACCCGACCACGTCAGACCCACCGAGTACTCGTCGCCCATCGCGACCGACTGCTCGGCCGGATCCACCGCGAGGTTGCCCTCGTCGGCAGACGGAACGACCCACGCGTGCAGCTTCGCCTCCAGCGGCGAAGGCCCGGCCCACTCGTCCACGAACACCACGAACGTGTAGCCGCCAGGCAGCGACACCGTCTCGTTCGTACCGCCCGAAGCCGAACTGCCCACCAGGGTCAGCGCGCCTTCAGCGTCCTTCATGTACACGAACAGGTCCAGGTCGGTGCCGGCCGGGTGGTCCTCGTCGAACGTCGAGAAACGCACCAGCGCCGCATCCTCCGGCGTCGTGAACTCGTACGACACCGCGTGCGAGTTCTCCACCGGCGCGTCAGCCGGGAACGAGGACGAATCCGGGTTCGTCAGCGTCGCTGTCTTCACCTCGGAGGCGACCAGACCCGACACCGAAGCGCCCAGCGTCCCCTCGAAGCCCGCCGTGCCCGTCAGCGTCGCCGAACCCGAAGCGCCCGTGTACGACACCTCATCGGAAGCCGCCAACTGCACCGGCTTCACCACGATCGGCGAACGCACCTCGTGCACCGTCCTGGTGCCCTTCTTCTCCACCCACGTGACATCGCCGAACGACCACTCGCCGAACGCCGCGTCCGTGCGCGTGATCGTGAGCGTGTACGTCGCCGACTCGCCCGGCTTCAACGTGAACTTCGTGACGTCCGAAGACACCTCGAAGCCCGCCGGAGCCGTGATCTTGGCCTTGTACGTGCCCTTCTTCTCCGACACGTTCGTCACCGTGCGCGTCACCTGGTACGAACCGGTCAGCTCCGCCACCGTGATCGACGGGTAGTTCAGCTGCGACGGATCGATCGCACCCAGCGAATCGCAGTACGACTGCACCTTCGACGCCTCAGGCGTCCCGCAGATGTACTGAATCCACTCGGTCGGGTTCGACTCGTACACCAGACCCGGGTCGAACATCCCCCGAGCGTCGACATGCCCGGCGCCGTAGTCGAACGGCGTCGCATCCGCGCCACCGCGCTGGATCGGGTCGCCGTTCTGGTCCGTCTGGTACGCCGTCGTCATGATCGCCGACTTGACCGCCATCGGCGACCAATCCGGGTTCGCCGACTTCAGCAGCGCCGCCAGACCCGCGATGTGCGGGCTCGACATCGACGTACCCTGCGCGTTCGCGAAATCGTTGCCCCCGTGATTGAACGGCGTGATGCCCGCCAGGACCTCCACGCCCGGAGCCGTGATGTCCGGCTTCAGCAGGTTCTGCTCCGCCGCCAGCGCCGGACCGTTCGACGAGAACGCCGCCATGCCCGGCGCGTTCACGTAGTCCAGCTCCGAGGTCTCGACCTCGATGCGCGGGTTCGACTTCGAGTCGACCCACTCCGAGAGCGCCAGACCGTCCTCGTAGCTCACGTGCACCACGGGGACCGCCTGCGAGGTGACCACACTGGCCGGCCCGCGGTCGGACTGGTCGCGCACGATCAGCGCGACGCCGCCCGCGGCGGCCACCTGGTTCGCGTTGTCGGTGAACAGGTTCCCGCGCACGCAGATGATCGCGAAGTCCTCGGTCTTCGCCGGGTCCAGGGTGCCCGCGTCGCAACGCGCGGCGGCCTCCGGGTTGGTCCCGTCGTACGCCGCGTCGACCGCGTTCTTCACGTACCACTTCGCCTCGCCGACGAGCGCGGCCGCGTCGATCTCCTCGCGGCCGAACTCGACCTCGGTGCGGAACGTCCGGTCGTGCGTGGACGCGCCGACCGTGGTCACCCACGGCTCCTGGTGGTCCACAGTAGAGGTCGGGCCGTCGTTGCCGGCGCTGGCGGCCACGAAGACGCCGGCGGCGGCCGCGTTGAAGAACGCGATCGACACCGAGTCGACGAACTGCGGAGTGCCGGTCGAGCCGATCGAGAAGTTGATGACGTCGACGCCGTCGTTCACGGCCGCTTCGATACCGGCGACCAGGTCGGCGCCGGGGCAGCCTTCCCAGCAGACCTTGTAGGCGGCGACGCGGGCGGCCGGGGCCATGCCCGAGACCGTGCCGATCTTCTCGCCGTCGATCACGACCTTGGTCTTGTAGTTGCCCGCGGCGGTGGTGGCGGTGTGGGTGCCGTGGCCGTCCTGGTCGCGGGGCGAGGCGAAGCCGTCCTCGGCGTAGCCCCAGGTGTCGAAGTAGCGGGCGCCGATGAGCTTGTTGTTGCACTCGACGTTGTTGGCCGGGTCCTCGTCGACGCCGGTGACGCACTCGCCGTTCCACTTCGCGTCGATGACCGCCTGGTCGGGGCGCGGCTCGGGGAGCGGGGCGAGGGCCGGGTTCTCGGGCCAGACGCCGGTGTCGAGGACACCGACGATGACGCCTTCACCGGCGTCCTTCGGGCCGCCGAACTCCTCTTTCCAGGAGCCCTTGCCCCCGGAGAGGCCGAGGAACTTCGTGGTGTCGACGGCGCCGGTCGGCTGGTAGATCGTCTCGGGGATGACCGCGGCGACGTCGTCGCTGGCGGCCAGTTCCTCGGCTTCGGCGGCGGTCAGGTTCGCGGCGAAGCCGTTGAGGACGGTGTCGTACTCGGCGATCGCGTCCACGTCGTACTCGGCGATGACCGACTCGCGCTCCTCGGCGAGGGTCTCGCGGTACTCCTCGACGGCGGCGGCCTCGAAGTCGATCGTCTCGCCCTCGGCGGGCGCGGTGGCCTCGTGGGTGGCGATGGGGTCGGAGGCGAGTTGGACGATGTAGTTGCCGTCCTGGTAGTCGATCGGCAGCGCCGCAGCCTCTTTGAGGTATTCGGGTGTGACCTCAGGGAGCGTGGGGGGCTCGGCCGAGACCGGTGCGGCGGCGGTGGTGAGCGCTACGGCCACTAGGGGAACGGCCGCTGCCGCCAGTACGGCTCTGGTTCTGGCCCGGGCGCGCTTCGATGCGCTCCCTTGCCTATGGAGGGACGGAGATCCCATGCGATGAGCTCCTCTCAAGGGGGGACGTGCGCCGTGGGTGAGTGCTCCGGCGCGGACAGCGAACCGTGCCGCGCCGCGGCGCACGAAAGCGAGCCTATTGCGAGGTTGGTTCGCTGTAAACCCTCATATGAGGAGAATGCCGGAATCCGGCATGACTGTTATGAGCCCGTGATCTCTACCGTTCCGGCAACGGAATATTCAATGAACTCCGTGGTCGGCGGAACCCTCGATCACCAGCGCCACCAGAGGAATCGGCGTTCATGGCGGAGCGTCACGGAACTGCCCGTCGCCTTGCCCGCGACTGAGAAGCGGATTGCCGTGCCTCCCTTGTAGGTGGCGCGGTTTCGCATGGAACTGCCGAAGACTTCGGTGTTGTCGTCCACGGCGTACGCGCCTTCGGGCAGGACGACGGTGAGCGAGGAGCCGAGGAGCTTCACATCGAGGTCGACCGTGTCGGTGCGGATCACCGCGTGGCGGCAGTCGAGCTTCACCGAGGAGCCGGTGGCGTTCACGATGATCTTCGGCGGGACGACCCAGTCGCCGTCGCGGACCACGGAGGATCCGGTGGGCTTGAGCCGCAGTTCGGCGGGGCCCTGGGGGAGCGGCTGCTTGGCGGCGGGGACGGCGAGGGTGCCGCCGGTGTCGGGGAGGTCGGCGAGGAGGCGCTCGATCTCGCCGTAGGTGCGGGCCTCATACGCCTGGCGGGAGCGGTCGGCGAACTCGTCCAGATCGAGACGGCCCTCCTCCGTGGCGGAGTGAAGCTTGGCGATGATCGCCTCGCGCTCGGCATTGGAGACGCGCATGTTCGGGTCGTGCGTCATCGGTGGCTCGCAGGTCTCATCGTCATCGGGCGCTTACTTTCTCGTAGGACCGGGGCCCAGCCGCCGGGGCCCGCGCACCAGCCCGCCGTTGCACCATTCGTGGTAGTCGAACAGGTCCGGCTGGCGGATGAGCGCCTTGGTGTTGGCGGCCCAGAGTTCAACGTACTGGTCGCGCGAAGCGGCCGCCTTCTCGAGGAGGCGGTCGACGCGTTTACGCGTGTGGACCCGGAAGTTGGTGCGCACGGCGTCGCCGGCGTAGATGTAGAGCACATGGAGCGCGAAGGAGCGCTTCGGGCAGGTCGGGTCGGCGGCGAGCTCGAGCCAGGTGTCGACGAGCTCGTCGGTGGCGAGGGTGAGGTCCCACTGGCGGCCTTCGGGCGCGGTCGAGTAGGGGTCGAGCGCCCAATCGCGGATCTCCTGCGGGGTGGGTACGGCGGGGCGCGCGAACCCGGTGAAGGACCCTTCCGCCACTGCCGCTCCTGCCGAATCGAACGATGCTCGCACCGATCCTAGCCCGGCGCCGCCCCGAAGCCGGTTCGCGACTGCAATTCGTGGGACCGGTGGGGAGGGACGCCTCGATCCGGGCCGAGCCGCCCGGCCCGACGGAGATGAAGACGCCTTCGATTCGCTTCGGAGCCTCCCCCCCCGTCCGGCTGCACCGTGCCGTTCGCGCGGCGGACGAGGCTTCCCCTGGGTTTTGTCCGGGCGGCTTCCGGTGTGGAGTGGGTTGCGCTCAAACCGGGCAGCGACGGAGGACGGTGTGGGCGGTCGGGGCTCGTGCCCGGACTGAGGGCCGCGGAGGCTGGGCCGTTGCGGCGGGCATTGTTGTGGCGGTGACACTCCGGGGCGCGGGGCGCGGGGCGCGGGGTGGGCGGGTGACACTCCCGGGCGCGGGGTGCGAAGGCGCGGTTCGGTTGCGGCCCAATCGGTTTGGTGGGGGAACGTGAGGAGGTTCTCCACCTGTGGGTGATGACAGTCGGGGGCTGCATGAGGGACAATTGAGGTACGTACAGGGACAGGGAATTTGTACAGGTGTCGGGGTAGGTGCAAGCAGACTACGACAAGCCTCTGGCCGATCCGACAAACCGACTTATTCCGAGGCGACGACCCCGCAAGCCAGGGTGCTCCTCCTTCTTGGAGGCGTCCGATCTCACCCCCGTGCCATCGCCCGCAGCTGTCCGCGCCCCCGATGGGCCGTGACTGGGTGGACGATCCTAGTTGGGATCACCCCAACCAGCAGGCGATGCCGTACACGACGGCATACGCGAACCGAGCACGACCCGCCAGCGTCAGCGGTGAGGCCACACCGAGCGAATAGAGGACTCGGTACGGCGACACCGCAAGCACGTCCATGGCGAGCACCACCTCCGCCCAGGCGCCGGCATGCCCCCGTAAGGACCCCAGCATTCCAGGGCGGACCCCAGGCAACAGCCACGAACCGCAAGGACCGGGAGGCCGCACCACTCACCGGGCGATCCGCTCGGGGAGCTGCCGGGCGGTCGCACCATTCCGGTAGGGACGGCGAGCGCCGGCATCCGCCCTCGCGGGACGGTGTGTGCAGGCGGAAGCCGAAGGGCCGGAAGCAGAAGCCGTAGCACGGTGAGCAGGGTGAGTGGGGCCGGTGAGGGAGGCAAGTCGAGCAGCGGGAAGGAGGCGGCAGGCGCATGAGGACCACGACCATGTACACGAGCGCCAGCCTGGCCGGGCCGATGCGGACCGCTGGTTGCGCCCGCGTCGCCGGCCGGCCCGGTGAGGCTGGGCTTGCTGGACCGGTGGGCGGAAGGCGTCTTCCCTCCCACCGGTCGTGCGGTCAGCTTCGGCCCACTGCCGTGTTCACCGCCTCGATGCGCTCGTTGACGTCGCGCAGTTGATTCGGGTCCGGGTCCCAGCCGCGCTCGAGGAGCATTTCACGGAGCCGGACCAGCCAGGGGCGCGGATGCTCCATCACATCGGAGGCGGTGAGGACCAGGATCTCCCAGCCGAGGTTCCGCAGCGCCTGGTGCCGCCGCCGGTCGGCGGGCAGGCCGAGACCCGTGCCCAGACCGTCGTACTCGACCCCGACCTGCCAGGCCTCCCAACCGAGGTCGAGGAACCTGGAGCGCCCGTTCGGCGTGCGCACCCGCAGCTGCGGCACCGGCGCCGGGAGGCCCGCGTCAGCGACGAGGCAGCGGGTCCAGGACTCCATCGGCGACTCCGACCGCGGATCGGCCGCCAGCAGCGTCGCGTTCGCGCGCCTGAGCCGCTCACCGTGCACCGGTTCGAGCGCGGCCGACAGACTCCCCGCGTCGATGCCGCGCCGCAGGATCTGATCCGCGGCGGCCACGGCCTCCAGCCGCGGCAGATCGGCCGCGCAATCGACCAAGGTGCGGGCCAGCCGGGTCACCGGCAGACCGTCGACCACCGTGATGTCCGCCAGCGGCGGATCGGGCGAACTCTCGACCGGCCAATCGCGCTGGTCGACTCCCGGCGGCAGGACGTCGAAGCCGTGGATCCAGGCCGCGGTGCGGCCCGTGGCCACCAGGCTGAAGTCGGCCTCGAAGGCGGCCTCGAAGCGCATGAGGAGGTCGCCGGGGACGTCGCCCGCAGCGCCCGGCGTCATGTCGAGCGGCCGGTTCATCGTGGTGGTTGCTGTGCGGTACATCGGTATCTGCGTCATGTACCAACTGTCGCCGACTCGCTCCGGAGCGTCAACAAATACTTCTGCGCCTGTGGATAACTCGGGCGGGGAGTGCGACTCCGCTGGTCGGTGGCCTGTGGGCGACGTTCGGGGGTGTTGTCCCACAGGCAACGGGCGCGGGGGGCC
>NZ_JAERMK010000013.1:90525-164158 GCF_016918015.1 Glycomyces sp. YM15 | reverse complement strand
GTGCCCGCTTGCTTTCATCTCCAGTGCCCTGGCCCGAAGCTCCGCACTCGCGCGCGGCTTTCCCTTTGCCATGCAAGCATTCTCGCATCAACACCCAGAACCCAACTTCACAGTTCCGGATTAGTAGGTCGGAGGGCTTCAGGTCGACGTTGCGCGCACGCCAAGCCAAGCCAACATCCCAAAGCTCGATGCCCGTATTCCACCGCGCCAGTACTTCGCCTTGGATTTTCAGGCGACCGATCGCCTCGCGTACCGGGGTCAAGTCGGCCCACTCAGGGGCGACAGCGGATAGCTGCCGAATTTGTACGTCTGTTTCGTTGCCCACGCGAGCTGGAAGGAGACGACGTCCCCTTCGAGGACCGGGCCGTCAGCCTCCGTCGTTCACGGCACAGTTATAACTACACACCGGGGTCAGGGCTCGAGTGCTCTGCTTTGTCGGATCTCTGAGCGGCACCCTTATGTGGCATTGGCATCGATTTGGTATCCCTCGATCGGGGACAATCTTGCTTCAACACTTGCGCTGCGAGACCGATCTGGAAGAATGGCTCATCCTTGATACTTCGTCGCCACCGCGATCCCCGTACAGAAGCAGGTGTGCCCGTGAATGAGGTTCTCAAGGAGCTTCGGGAGCTGGAGAAGTTCGGCCCTCGTGCGCTCGACCTGCTGTTGGACTTGGCAAGAAGCGAGCTGCGCCGTATCCCTGAACTTCAGAGAGATCATTCGAAAACCTACGACGACTATGCGCTGGGCTTCTTCGCAGAATCCGGGGAGGAACTGCTGACCGCCGTGCTTCTCCAGGCCGAGGATGATGATGCAGTCGGCAGGATGTTCCATACGTGGCTGCATCGCTGGATGATTGACGAGGCTCGGAAGGGTTCCCGGGGCCGACTGCGGGAGTCTCTCCGGAAGCGGCTCGAACGCGACCACCGGTTCAGGAGGGGCCCGGTCCCTATGCACTGGCAACTGGTCGACGGTCTCTCTGCCGTCTCAGGGGTCGATCCGGCCGATTTGATCGATGTTGCCTGGCAGCGTCATGTTTCCTACATTGCTCCAAGCAACGCCGACGCCGCCCGGCTGCGGCTTGGTGCGCGGGGTGAGCTCGAGAACCTCCTCATTGCGGTGTTCGAGGCGGCGAAGGGCAGCTTGTCTGAGGAGACGTTGACGACGGTCATCGCGGTCCGGCTGCCCTACCAGGTTGACCCGACGCTTTCGGTGTTGGATGTGGCCGCACTGCCAGCACCGGCGCCGACCACTCCTGAAATGCAGGTCATCGCAGAAGTGGAGACAGCGCAAATTGCCGAGGCTGCTGTCGTGGTGTATGCCGCGTTGACGGAGGTCGAACGTCGTCTTGTGCCAGTGATCGATGATCAGGCTGCGGCGTCCGCGCTTCTCGGTAAGGGGAGGTCGGCCACCTACAACCGGCTTCAGCAGCTCCGAGTCAAGCTTCGAGAGTTGGCGGGAAGTGAGGCAGCGGCTCGTGACATCCTCGAGGTCGTCATTCGACGCTGTTTGGAAGGCATTGAGTCGCCCGCGATCGGCATGGATGGATCAGCGTCTGTCCCGTCAACCTCACTGGAAGGGTAGGTGCGATGACTGACTCCTCGAACGCGCGGCAGCGGCTGATCGAACTGGCCCGGCGCACGACAGCGCCCACGGTGGTTCGCAAGACGGCTCCGTCTTCGGGCGACATCGACGCCCCGGAGTTCGACGTAGCCCCAGGACAGATCTGGGTTGGACGGCAGCAGGGACGAAGCGCGCTGTTGGTCATTCTTGAGGTGAACGGGGACCGTCGGACCGCGGTGGCCGCTCCGCTCTCCATCGAGCCGGGTATCGAAGCTGCGGATACTCTCGTCGTGGGACCGGGCGCGTCGCCGTTGGCGTTGACGACTGTGATCTGGTTCGATCTCAAACGAGCGATACCGGTCCGGGTGCTCTCCCGGCCGCTTGGGAAGATCGCCGCTCCGATATTCGATCTACTCACGCGGACGGCCTTGAACAGTCAGCAAGTACGTCAGATCAGCGATGTCCGGCTCGGTGCGCCGGATTACGACGTCCATTCATCGAACGCGAGGGTGAAGGCCGACCTTGAGGACCTCTTCGAGCTATGGGCCTCAAGCCTGGAGCCGATTGACACTCCCGACAAGCCAATCACACCGCCGAGCTCGACGCTCCCCGTTCAGTTGGCGCAGGTCGTGGAAATGCTCGGGGTCCCGCAGCCGATCGCCATGGCGATCATTCGGCGCGAACGACCTCTCACCCCCGACGAGCTGGCACGGCTTGCAGCAGGTACCGGGATCTCAGAGGCCGATCTTCAACCGTTCGAGCCGTCGCTGCCGCCTGAGCTGCTGATCGAACTCGAACAGCCTCGGTGGCGCCTCCTCGTCGAAACCACAGCCACATCTGAGGGCATCGATGAGCTCACGGCACGCCGGCAACTGAGTCAAAGCGCCTATGAGCTGGCGGCCCGTCAGCGAGGGGACGACACCTCCCTCTGGCGCCATAAGCTCCGAATGGTCGCCTACGCCCGACTCGACAATCGCCCTCTTGAACAGTTATTGGTTTCGCTGATGCCGATGATCTTCGACGCCGCTCCGGCGCAGGCTGCAGCCATGCTGAAGCACTTGGAGAGCCTCTCCCCTGGGGCTGCGACCCGCCTGCATGAAGACCCCTTCGCCGAACTCGAATCTTGGGATAACGTGCGGGTCAGACGAGTACCCGAACTGGACAATCTCCAGGGGGGCGTCACCGCCGAGGATTGCTCGGTCAGCGGCTCCTATGATGGGGCGCTCGCACCACCGACCATGGTCGTGACCGAGTCCCTTTCGCACCGGCGTCAATGCTTCACGCTGCTCCATGAGTTGGGGCACCATCTCCAGCAGCACGATCTCCACCTCGGTCAGGCGGTGCTCAAACACGAGCACCACAAGGCGTTCGAGGATGCCGCCTGCGATGCGTTCGCCGCCGAAATCCTTCTCCCCTCGCCGATGGTGGAGGCCATCATTGCCGAGCATGGGACGACCGTCGAGGCGGCGCTGGAGCTCTACCGCCGCACTACGGCCTCCAGAGCGGCTATTTGCGTTCGGCTGGCCGAGCACGTCTGCGGCCCTGGCGTCGTCGCCGTCATCGAGCCCTCGGGCACAGTCAGCTTCGCGTCCGCACACGGGAATCTGTATCCCCCGCGACGTGGGTCCGACCAACGTGCCAACCCGCTTGTTGAAGCCGCTCTAGCGAACCAAAGGGCCGCCCAGGTGGTCCGGAGGGACAACGCACTGATCCAGTACTCGACCGGCCATACCTCCGCCGAGCTCTACGGCCAGGCGGCCTGGTGCGACGGTCTCCTCTTCATCGTGATGGTCGAGCACAGCGCCCCCTGGCGCGCGTTCGCACCTCCGCGTGAGGGCCCGGCCCTGCGCAGTGCCAAGGCGCGCTGGGGGGACTGCGGAGTCTGTAACACCAATTTCGAGATCACCGACCGCTGCCCCACCTGCCGAGAGCCGCGCTGCCCCGAAGGGCACTGCGAGTGCACGCTCGCCGCCGAACGTCGCTGCGGGAAGTGCTTCCTGATGAAGCATCGGACGCAGTTCGAGACCGGCTCGACGGTGTGCAAGGAATGCTGCGAGTGAGGCCGCCGTGGACGATCGTCGTTCTGTCCCGTTAGCCCCAGTGACGGCGGGGATGGCCCGGTGTCACTCACAGAGGAGACGAATCTGGTGGGAACGACGGCTGACATGCTCGCGGCGATCCGCAAGCAGATCGATGCGGAGGCAGAGCCCCTGACGGCGGTCCGGACGCGCCTGGCGCTGGTCCGGAAGGTCGCGATCGGCTACGAGGGCGCGCGGCGCACCTACGCGAGCGGATCCCTTGCTGTCCACACGATGAACCACCCGGTGACCGACGGGGACAGCGGCCTCGTCCTCGACCGGCGCTGCTACCCGCAGCTCGGGCCCGAGGGCGGGGGCGAGTACCCGCAAGAAGTCGTCGACGACCTGTGCAAATTCCTGGGGCCGCTCGTGCGGGAGGAGTATCCCAAGGCGCGGGTCTGTACTTCCAAGCGCGGGCCGAAATTCTACTTCGGGTGTCCGATCAACGGGCAGGACCCCACCGTCGACATGGTCGTCGCGCTGACGCGGCGCGAGGGCAACGGCCTGTGGATCCCCAACCTCGCCAAGAACACCTGGGAGCCCTCCGATCCCGAGGGGCACGTGACTTTGCTGAACTCCGGGACGGCCTCGCACCGCTCGATCCGGCGCAAGATCATCCGGCTCGCCAAGGCGTGGAACAAACAGTTCGGCGAGCCGGGCGTGTCCTCATTCATGCTCTCGGTCTGGGCGTACGAGTTCGTCGAGCCCGGCATGGGGGTCGCTGACGGTCTGCAGACTTTCTTCGCCAAAGCCGCGGGGCGGCTCAAGGCCCACCAGGCCACGCCCGACCCGGCGGGGGTGTCGGCGAACCTCAAACTGCTCCTCCCTGCGAATAACGTGCAGCGGCGCTTGCAGAAGGCCGCCGAGGCGCTCGAGGAAGCACTCCTCGCCGACGGTGACGAGGACGCGGTCGCCGCCGCGCTCGGGCGGATCTTCTGGAAGTACGTCGACAGCCCGAAGACGAACCAGCTCGCCGCAGCGGTCCAGCTGCTCTCGAGTCGCTCCGCGGTTCCGGCTGCGGTGCTCGGGGTGTCCGGCCCGGCGGTGCTGATCCCCCCGACCCGCTCCTACGGGGACGTAGCCTAGTGGGCAAACCTGCCTGGCGGCACCCGCCATGGTTCGCCAAGCCCGCGAATCGCATCCGGTTCCTCCAGATGTTGAAGCTGGATTACCCGGATGCTGCTTTCGTTGCGCCCCGCCGCGAGTTCCGCGGCGGGTTCGCGGTCAGGACCAAGATCGAACCTGTTGGCGTCGACCGACGGACCGTCGAGATCATTTTTTCGCGCGGGCTGCCAGAAGAGCCGTGCGTGTTCGTCGACGGACTAACGGACTCCCCGCACCGTTACGGGGACGGGAGTCTGTGCATGTGGTTCCCCTACGATCCACCCGAAGCCCGTTGGTGCCGTCCCGATGGACCGACGGCGCTGCTCGGACACATCGCAGCCCACATCATCAAAGAGGAGTACCACCGACAGACGGGCGAATGGCCCGGTGCAGAAGCTCCTCATCGACACTCCTAACCTCGACCCGGAGGGCTTGAATGATCACTGGGATTCTCACCAGTGCAGTGATCGCGGCGCTACTCACCGGCACTGTGAACATCGGCCTTGGCTGGCGGAAGAGCCGGACTGAGGAACGCGACCGCGTGCGCACAGTGTTCGCCGAGGCCTTCGCGGCCTATACCGAGTACCGCGAGTACCCATATGTGATTCGACGCAGGAACGCCGATATCCCTGGGGACGAACGCGTCCGCATCTCCGAGATGGTCAGACAGACCCAGCAGCGCATCAACTACTACCTTGCCTGGACCCAATCTGAGTCACCAGCAGTCGGAAAGGCATACAACGAGTTGGTCACGGCGGCGCGGAACACAGCTGGCGTCGCGATGAAGGAAGCCTGGAAGACGCCAGCCATCACCGAAGACCACGAAATGAACATCTCAACCGCCGTTGTGAACCTGACTGATCTCACGAAACACGAGCACAACTACGCGATGGCAGTCCACGAGCACTTGCTGGCCTTCGCCTCGTGGCCAGTCCGTGTCTTTCGAGCGCTTAGAAGCTCGAGTCGCCCGGAGCAGGTGGCGCCCAGCTCCGGCCAAACAGCTGTCGCTCAGGCGGAAACCTTGTAACGGCTACGGCACCACTGAGGGTGTCCAGGTCATTGAGCAGGGATGCGCCGCTGCGGAAACCACCGGCCATGAGCCGTTTGCGGTCTCAGCTCGCGAGCCGCATGTGTGGTAGAAATCCGGGGTCGTGGCACTAATATCAACCACGAAGCGCAAGAATGGGATCATGGCCGCCAATGAACGTCTGGTTCTCAGTCCGCTCCCGAAGAAGATCTCTACGCACCCAGAGACGTTCGAGGCCGCCCGAAGACTCGAGGGGGCTCACGAGAGCGTCCAGGGCCACCTCGACACTTTGCACTCAGTTCGCGACCGCAAGATCAAGAACAATGTCAACATTCGCCGACTAGATCATAAGGAAGTGGACCTTCTGCGTGCCGCTATTGTTTTCGCCGGGGCGGGGCTTGACGCGGTACTTAAGCAGTTGATCTCGGATACCTTGCTGCGTCTAGTGGGTATTTCAAAGGACGCACGAAAACTGTTGGGGTCTTACGGCTCAAAGCTCGTTGACGAGGAACCCGGTGTAGCAAAACGCGTGCTCGCTTCATCGGATCGAAATACTGAGATTATGCATCACTATCTTGAAAATCTTACCAAGGGCAGTCTGCAATCTACCAGCGAGTTGAAGAGAGTGCGAGATGCGCTTGGACTCTCGGCAGTTGCCCACCTTAGTGATCAGCAACTAGACACTTTCGACGACTTTTTCCTTGCTCGAAATCAAATCGTCCATGAGCTTGATTTGAAAAAGCCGAGCGGGCCAGGCGACTTCACGAGAAGGAATCGAGCCATGTCAACTAGCCGTACACAAGCAGACGAAGCGCTACAGCTTGCACTGGTCTTCATTCAAGAGGTGGATGCCCTTCTCGACGCAACCAACTCAGCCATGGACCATTATCTGCAGTAGTCACTGCTCAAATTGCAGGCTTTGCTTTCGGCGAGGCCGTTTTCCACACAGAGCACTACCTCAGCCGAGAGACAGTTTCACCTCGTATACAGGACCGTCGATGGCAATGTCCAGGCGGGATGCGATCGCGGTGTTCCTCGACCGTGTTGCTGTTGTTCGAAGGCCAGGGAATCTGTCTCGGCGTCAAGGTGTAAATGAGCTCTCCCCGTTTACATGGCATGAGTTGTTCGAGGGCGGTAGCTCGTTCATCTCAATTGGTGGAGAGGGCCGCTCGCTACTCGGTGGGTTGCCGTATCCCAGAACCGCGAACTCGGGCGCTGATGGGGCGGCCGAGCTCGGTGCTGAGCCAGGCGGCGAGCCTGTGGCGGACGGCGGCTCTCCAGCGGTCGAGGGCGTCGGGGCTGAGGTCGTGTTCTTCGGCCCAGTCGCGTGCGAGTTGGCCCTCGAGATAGGTGTCTTGGATCATCTCGGACTCCTCTTCGGTGATCGCGCCGTCTGTGACGGCGCGGGCGAGGACGAGGTCGACGTGGCCGACGTGCTCGCGCGGCGGGTGGGATTCGTAGACGTCTGAGGAGAGCCGTTCCTGGTAGCGGTAGACCTCCTTGGTGTAGCGGCGGGCTTCGGTGTGGGCGGCGTTGCACAGGCGTGCGACGATGCGCGGCGCGGTGAGGTCCTCGGTGCCGATGGCGGCGGTGAAACCCTCGATCGCCGCGGACTCGATGTCAGCGCGGTCGGTTGAATCGGGTGCGAACTTCTCGGCACGGCGGACGGCGTTACGCAGGCCGCGCAGTGCCAGGCCGGCGCAGACGAGGGTCCACGGCGCGGCCTCGGCTCGGGCGAGACCGACCAGGTGCGCCCAGAGGCGGTCCTTGACTTCCTGGGCGACGCCGCGCCCGATCACGAAGTTCTTGGCCTCGGTGAAGGTCAGCTTCCGGTCGGGAAGACCGGTGATGCCGGTGGCGTCGATGCCGATCTCGGCGGGTGTGCCCTCGGCCTCGGCGAAGTACTCGGCGATGGCCTCCAGCGGTGTGGCGGTGGTGCGCCCGGCAGGATTCGAACCTGCGACCATTGGATTAGAAGTCCAGTGCTCTATCCAGCTGAGCTACGGGCGCCGGGCGGGGCCGCACAGGGCGCCGCGCCAGCGCAAGAATACCCGGGCACCGGTCCTTCGGGGTACCGGGGAGTCCGGAAGAGGGCATGGATACGGGGCGTCGCAAGAACACCCCAAACGATTCTCCGCGACGCCCCGGAATTGCTGACCCACATCAATGAGTAGTCCTTGGGGGCGTGAGTGTCAAGCGCCGCACCGAGTGTTGACGCCGATTCGTTATCCGCCCCCTTGTGGGCGGCAATGCCCGCTATGCGTCCTGACTGCTTGGGGCCCTTGCGGACTTCGAGGGTGAAATCCGACACGGCCCGGGGCGCGGCCCTGCCGGGCGCGGCCGGATCGGCCTGGGGCCGTGCAGTTCGCGCGAGGCCGCCGCGGCCGGAGCAGGCGTGCCACACTTGCACCAGAGCCAACCGTGAGGAGCGGGCATGAGCGACGACCAGTCACGGGCCGAAGGCGGTCCGGTCGAGATCAGGGATCCGGCTCGCGGGCCGGTCATCTTGCGCGGCATATCGACTCGGGCCTGGGAGCACCCCGCGGACCGGGGCGCTCTGGTGGCGCTGCGGGAGCTGCGCGGCTTCGACATCGTCCTTCGGAAGGTCTCCGGGATGGTCTCCGAGCGGGCCCTGCGGCTGAGCCTCATGGGCTCTTCGATCCGCGTCGACCGCCACCAGTACTCGCGCGTCTACGAGGCCTATCAGCAGGTGGGCGCGGTGCTCGACGCCCAGGACCTGCCCGAGCTCTACATCACCCGCGACCCCGACCTGGGCGGGATGTGCATCGGCATCGACAAGCCGGTGATCGTCATCAACTCCGGTTCGCTCGACCTGCTCGACGAGGCCGAGTTGAAGTTCCTGCTCGCGCACGAGCTGGGGCACGCGCTCTCCGGACACGGTCTGTACCGGACCCTCCTGATGGTGCTCGTGCGGCTGACCACCTCGGTGGCGTGGATTCCGGTCGGCGTGGTGGGCCTGCGGGTCATCACCGCCGCGCTCTACGAATGGGCCCGCAAGTCCGAGCTCTCGGCCGACCGGGCCGGCGCGCTCGCCGTGCAGGACCCGGCCGCGGCGATCCGCGTCATGGCGAAGCTCGCGGGCGGCGGCGACCTCCACGATGTGGACACGGCCGCTTTTCTGGAGCAGGCCAAGGAGTTCGAGACCGGCGGGGACCTGCGCGACAGCTTCCTGAAACTCATGCTCCTCGAACAGCGCAGCCACGATTTCGCCGTGGCCCGCGCCGCCGCGGTGAAGTCCTGGATCGACGACGGCGAGTACCGCGAGTACCTCGCCGGGGACTACCCGAAGCGCGAGGACGACAAGGACGCCTCGATCGCGGCCGAGGCCAAGGCCGCCGCGAACTCGTACCGCGAGGTGTTCCGGACCTCGGGAGACCCGCTCGCGAAGGTGCTGCGGAAGGTCCGCGAGGGCTTCTAGGCGCAACGGCAAGGGCCCGGTCCTCAGTGGACCGGGCCCTTGCGTGTCGCTATCGCTGGAGCTTCTCCAGCAGGAGGGCTTCGGCCACGCAGACCCGCTCGAACATCTCGATGTGGAGCGATTCGTTGGGGCCGTGCGGGTTCGAGTACTGGTCCTCGACGCCCGTGACCAGGATCGCGGCCTCGGGGAACAGCTCCTGGAAGGTGGCGATCATCGGGATCGAGCCGCCCACGCCGATCTCGACCGGCTCGGTGCCGTCCCAGGCCTCCGCAAAAGCGGCGCGGGCGGCGTCGAAGGACGGGCCGGTCGCGTCGATCGAGCACGGGTCGCCAAGACCGCCTTCGGGAGTCACGGTGACCTCGGCGCCCCAGGGGGCGTTCGCCCGGAGGTGCTCCTTGACGGCCTTGAGGGCGTTCGCGGCCGAGTCGCCCGCGGCGAGGCGGAATGAGACCTTCGCTCGGGCACGCGGCTGCAGCGCGTTCGCCGACGCCGCCGCGCCCGGCGCGTCGATGCCCAGCACCGTCGCGGTCGGCTTCGACCACAGCCGCTCGGTGAGCCGCCCGGTGCCGATGAACTCGGCGCCCGGCAGCATCCCGGCCTCGCGGCGCAGCGCCGCCTCGTCGTAGTCGAGGTCGCTGCTGCGGCCGCTGACGAGGCCCGCGACGGCCACGTCGCCGTTGTCGTCGTGCAGGGTGGCGATGAGCCGCGCGAGCGCGGTCAGCGCGTCGGGGACCGGGCCGCCGAACAGCCCGGAGTGCACCGCGCCCTCGAGGAGCGCGACCTCCACGTACACGTTGATCACGCCGCGGAGCGTGGTCGTGATCGAGGGGACCTCGGTGCGCCAGTTCCACGAGTCGGCGATGACCACCACGTCGGCGGTCAGCAGGTCCTGGTGCTCGCGGAGCAGCCCTTCGAGGGTGGGGGAGCCGAACTCCTCCTCGCCCTCGATGAGGAGCTTCACGCCCACGGGCGGCTTCCCGCCGAAGGCGCGCAGCGCGGCGATGTGCGCCATCACCCCGGCCTTGTCGTCGGCGACGCCGCGGCCGTAGAGCCGACCGTCCTTCTCGACCACGGTGAACGGGTCGGGCTGCTCCCACTTCGCGAGGTCGCCGACCGGCTGCACGTCCTGGTGGGCGTACAGCAGCACCGTCGGCTGGCCCGCGGGGGCGGGGAAGTGCGCGTACACGCTCGGCTGCCCGCCGCCGTGGGAGAGCTGCCTGGTCTCGGCCGCACCGGCTTCGTCGAGGAGCCGCTGGACGGCGTTCGCGCCTTGTCGGACCGGCTCGTGGTCGAGTCCTTCGAAGGCGATCGCCGGGATCTTGACGAGGGCCTCCAGATCGGCGCGCACGGCAGGCATGGCGGCGCGCACCGCATTCACTACATCGCTCATGGGGGGCAAGTCTAGGACCCGTCTACACTCGGCGACGTGATGCAGCGGTACCGGTTCGTCCTCGCACCCCGCTGGCTCGCGCTGACCGCGGCGGGCCTGGTCGTGATGGTCGTCTGCGTGCTGCTCTCCCAGTGGCAATGGGGGCGCGCCGTGCAGCGCGCCGCCGCGAACGAGGTGATCGAGGAGAGCCGGGTCGCCGCTCCCGTCGACGAGGTCCTGCCCGCCGGGGAGTCCCTCGACGACCCGGACCGATGGACCCTCGTCGAGGCCACCGGCGTCTACGACACCGCGCACGAGATCGTGCTGCGCGCCCAGACGAACAACGGCGTCAACGGCTTCGAGATCGTCACGCCCCTGGTCCTGGAGGACGGCTCGGCGCTCCTCGTCGACCGCGGCTTCGTCCCCTCCGAGAGCACCGGGCACGTGCCCGAGTACCCGGCCGCGCCCGCCGGCGAGGTCACGGTCACCGGCCGCGTCTACGAGTCCGAGCCCGAAGGCGGCTCGATCGCCGAGGTCGACGGGCACCTGGAGTCGCGCCGGCTGAGCCTCGAGATGTTCGAGGACCGCTTCGACTACGAGCTGCGCGCGGCGTGGGTGGCCGACATCGAACCGGCCGAGGGCTTCACCGCGCTGGAGACCCCCTCGTTCAAGGACTGGCAGAACTACTCGTACGCGATCCAGTGGGCGCTGTTCGCGGCCATGGTCCCGCTCGGCTGGGTCGTCCTCGCGCGCCGCGAGCGCCGCGACCTCGACGAAGCACAGCGAACAGCGGCCCCCGGCGACGAGCCGGAGGCCGCTGAAGACCCGGAGACGATCAATCCCCGTACATGATCTCCCGTGACGGCGGTTTGAACTTGATCTCGTCCACGCCCTTCAAGGCGTCCCTGAAGATCTTCCCCACCGTCTCCTTCGACGTGGACGTGTTCGACGCGCCCACCGGGTTGAAGATGTAGTCCGGGTCGGCCATGAACGCCCCCACCGTCATCTGCGGCGTGTAGCCCAGGAACCACGAGGCCCGGTTGTTGTCCGTCGTACCGGACTTGCCCGCGATGGGCCGCCCGGCCAGTTCGCCCACCACTTTCGAAGTGCCCCAAGGCCCGCACTGCGCGCCCTTGCGCTGGGTCTCGGTGACGCACCGGCCCGCGTCGGTCGCGGCCCGCGCCACGTCCTCGTCGAGCTCCTGATGGCAGCGCGGTGAGGCGGCGTCGAGCTCCTGGCCTACGGGGTCGATGATGCGCAGCGCCGGGATCGGCTCGCAGTACAGGCCTTCGGCGGCGAGCGTGTTGAACACGTTCGTCATCTCGATCGGCTGCACGTCGGAGACGCCCAGCGTGAACGGCCCCCAGCCCGCGCGCCGCTCCTCCGAGGCGTAGTACGCGTCGCCCTCGGAGCGCCACTGCAGGCCCATCCGCTCGGCCATCTCGACGGTCTTGTCCGCGCCCACCCGGTCGATGAGCTGCGCGAAGTACGTGTTCACCGACATCCCGAACCCGGACCACATGTCGCGGTTGCCCGCCATCGAGGCCGAGCCGTTCTTCGGGCACCACCGTCCGCCGCAGGCCGTGGTCGCCGAGACGAAGCTCGTGGCGACGCGGTTGGGGGAGTTGATGTTGTAGTCCAGCGGGTAGCCCGCGTCGAGCGCCGCGAGCATCGTGAAGATCTTGAACGTCGACCCGGCCTGGTAGCCGCCCTCCACGCCGCCGCCGAGCACCGGGTTCACCGTGTTCGGGTAGTTGCCCTTGCGGTCGAAGGACGGGTTCGAGTGCGGGCCGTTGTTCTTCTGGTCGTAAGAGAACGTCCGGTTCAGGCCCAGCGCCTTGATCCGGCCTGTGCCCGGCTCCATGACGACGGCGCCGTGCGCGAGCCTCGACTCCTTGCTCTTGGCGTTGTTGACGTGCTTGTTCGCCATCTTCTGCAGGTCGGGGTCGAGCGTGGTGATGATCGTGTACCCGCCTTGGCGCAGTTCGCGCTCGCGGTCGGCCGGGGTCGGCCCGAAGGCGTCCTGCTCCCGCCACCAGCGGCGGAAGTAGTCGCAGAAGAACCCGAACTCGGTGGGCGTGCCCTGGATGCCGATGCACGAGTTCGGCGGGTCCGAGACGTCCAGCTCGATCGGCAGGCCGCGCACCTCGGAGGCGTCGCCCAGCGACAGGTAGTCGATGTCGACCATCCGGTCGAGCACCCAGTTGCGGCGCTCGAGCGCCCGGG
This sequence comes from Glycomyces sp. YM15, assembly GCF_016918015.1. Taxonomy (GTDB): domain Bacteria; phylum Actinomycetota; class Actinomycetes; order Mycobacteriales; family Micromonosporaceae; genus Glycomyces. The sequence goes on along the minus strand of NZ_JAERMK010000013.1, from coordinate 151,352 downwards.
TCTGGTCGGAGGTGACCGGGTCGTACGCGGACGGGGCCTGCACCAGCCCGGCGAGCGTGGCCGACTCCTGCAGGTTGAGATCGGACGGGTGCTTGGAGAAGTAGACCTGGGCGGCGGCGAAGATCCCGTACGCGTTGTGCCCGAAGTAGGCCTGGTTGAGGTAGCGCTCGAGGATCTCGTCCTTGGTGAGCTGCTCCTCGACGGCCATGGCGAGGCGGGCCTCGCGCAACTTGCGCATGGCGGTCTGCTCGGTGGCGGCGATGACCTCGTCGATGGTCTCGGCGTTGAGCTGGAGCGCGCCGCGCACGTACTGCATGGTGATCGTGGAGGCGCCCTGCTGGACTCCGCCGGAGTTGTTGTTGGCGACGAAGGCGCGCGCGATGCCCCGGTAGTCGACGCCGTTGTGCTCGAAGAACCGCGAGTCCTCGGCGGAGACCATCGCCTGCTGCATGACGGGCGCGACCTCGTCCAACGAGACGTGGCGGCGGAACTCGTCGTAGAAGAGGCTGACGAGCGTCTCGCCGTCGGCCGCGTACACGTACGAGGTCAGCGGCGGGTCGGTCTCGGTGACCTCCACGGAGAGCGTGTCGATCGTGTCGAACCCGGCTTTCGCGCTCAAGCCCGCCATGGCGGCGAGCGGGAACACCAGGGCGGCGATCGCGAGCCCGGCGAGCAGGCTCGTGCGCAGCAGCGCGTACACGCCTTCGGCGGATGGTCCGGGTTCATCGCTCCCGTGTGCGGACAGTCCGGGCACACGGTGCTGGCGGGGTCGATCGCGCATATATCCAGCCTAGGGCACAGGCATGACCTCAAGGTGAAAAACCTCACGACCGCCGGCATTGCTTTCCTCAAGGCGCGCTGCGCCAACGCTCGGTTCGCAAGCTTCACTGCGATGCAATGCGAGCTCACATAACGCCGGCCGGTCCCGCATCGCGGGTTTCGCGTAACAGGCTCGCAATCCGCCGGTTAGATGCCCGCGACGAAACCCGCATACGCTAGTCGAGTCTTAACAGGGAGTGCTGGAGGAGGCACACGTGTCGGTCTACGAGATCGGGCTGCGGCTGCAGGGCAAGTCGGTGCTCGTCGTCGGCGGCGGTTCCATCGCCGGTCGCCGGGTCCCCCGCCTGCTGGCCGCCGGTGCCCGCGTCCTGCTGGTCGCCCCCGAGGCCACCACCACGCTCTCCGACTACGCCGCAGCCGGGGAGATCCAGTGGGAGCGCCGCGAATGGCGCTCCGGCGACGGCGACGACGCCTGGTTCGTGCTCGCCGCCACCGACGCCCCTGAGGTGAACGCGGCCGTCGCCGCCGAGGCCGAGGCCCGCCGCACCTGGTGCGTGCGCGCCGACGACGCCGCGGCCTCCGACGCCTGGACCCTCGCCCACACCGAGTTCGACGGCGTCTCCGTCGCGGTCTCCGCCTCCGGCGACCCCCGCCGCGCCGCCTCGATCCGCGACTCGATCGCCGCGGGCCTGCGCACGGGCGACATCGACGCGCCCCGCAGCCGGACCACCCGTCCGGCGGCCGGGTCGTTCAAAGGGAGGGTCGCGCTCGTTGGCGCGGGCCCGGGCGACGCCGACCTCATCACCCTCCGCGGCCTCGAACTGCTCCGCCAGGCCGAAGTGGTCGTCTCCGACCGGCTCGCCCCGCAGGAGCTGCTCGACATGCTCGGCGAGGACGTCGAGATCGTCGACGCCGCGAAGCTCCCGTACGGGCGGCACACCACGCAGGAGCAGATCAACGCCGTCATGGTCGAGCGCGCCCTCGAAGGCAAGTTCGTGGTGCGCCTCAAAGGCGGCGACGGCTTCGTCTTCGGCCGCGGCGCCGAAGAGCTCGACGCCTGCCTCGAAGCCGGAGTGCCCGTCGAGGTCGTCCCGGGCCTCTCCTCATCGATCGCCGGTCCTGCCGCCGCCGGGGTCCCCGTGACCGAGCGCGGCGTCGTGCACGACTTCACCGTCGCCACCGGCCACGTGCCGCCCGGCCCGCAGAGCAAGGTCAACTGGGCTGCGCTCGGCGCCGGGCACGGCACGATCGTGCTGCTGATGGCCGTCAAGAACCGCGCGGCGATCGCCGAAGCGCTCATCGCGGGCGGCCGCGCCCCCGAGACGCCCGTGCGCATCGTCGAGAACGCGACCACGAAGAACCAGACCGTCCGCAATTGCGCGCTCGCCGACCTGGGTGTCACCGAAGCGCACCACCCGTCCGTCATCGTCATCGGTGACGTCGCCGGGAGGGCCCGCGAACTGTGAGTTCTCGCAGGTAAACACCGAGATTCGGGCGGCGTCGGAGGTTCACTCCGGCGCCGCCGCAGTTTTACCTGATCCACTCTTTACAAGGCCGACCACAGGCCGTAATATTCGTCCATCAACAGCGCAGCGATCGTTGCGCTAAACCACCATGGTCACGTTCTGCACCACTGGTGTACTTCCATTCAAGCGGGCCCGTCCCGCTGACCCTTTCTGTCCTTTTTGGAGTGTGCATGCGCATTCGTGAGTTCTCCGCTGAGCTCGCTTCGCGGCTCAAAGTCGCCTACGCGGTCCGGAATGTCGACCTGACATCACCCGGGCTGACCCTGGTCGACGGATGCGCGCCCCGACCCGGCCACATCCTGGCCGCGCGGGTCGACGCGATCGGCCACCACAACTGGCTCGAGCTCGGCAACGGCCGCAAGGCCGCCATCTACCCCGGGGACGAGATCCTCCTGGCCTTCGGCGAGCGCTACGCGCCCGACCAGTACGAGTCGCGCGTGCCCGAGGTCCTCGGCACCTCCGTGGACCTCGTCGCCGCGGGCGGCGTGGCGGGCGAGGTCCTCTCGCGCCACGGCGACATGCGCCCCCCGACCCGGCTGGAGCCCCTCGGCATCCTCGCCGACCGCGAGGGCGTGCCGATGGACCTGCGGCGCTACAGCGTCCTCGCACCGTTCGGCCTCGGCGACCACCCGCCCGTGGTGTGCGTCGTCGGCACCTCCATGAACGCCGGGAAGTCCACCACCGCCGCCAGTGTGATCCGCGGCCTCTCGCGCGGCGGCCGCCGCGTCGCGGGCATCAAGATCACCGGCACCGGCGCCGGCGGCGACCCGTGGATGTTCCGCGACTCCGGCGCGGTCGTCGCCGTCGACTTCACCGACGGCGGCTACCCGACCACCGCGGGCGTCCCGGTACCCGAACTCGCCGAGCTCGCTCAGACGCTCTACCACCACGCCGCCGCGCACGACGTCGACGCCGTGGTCATGGAGATCGCCGACGGCGTCCTCCAGGCCGAGACCTCCGCGCTGCTCGAGCACCCGCTGGTGCGCGAGCTCGTCGACGGCGTGGTCCTCGCCGCGGCCGACGCCGCCGGGGCCCGCTACGGCGCGATGCACCTGCGCGGCCTCGGCCTCCCGGTGATCGCCGCCTCCGGCAAGCTCACCCAGTCCCAGCTCGCGATCCGCGAGGCCATGGCGGGCATGGACGCCCCGGTCTACACCCCGGGCGAGCTGTCCGAGGCGCATGTGGCCCAGGAGATCCTGGCCCTCGCGGGCGTCGCCCGCGCCCGCCGCGCGGGCGTCCTCGAAATCGGCGAGGCCGCCTAGCGACGACCATGCGAAGACGGCAAGCGGCGGCGCTCAAAGCGTGGCCGAGCAACACCACACAGGCAGACGACGAAGGCGGTGCGCTCAGCGCACCGCCACTCTTGTGCCCTGAGGCGGTGCGCGAACGAGGGAACGACTGCCGGAGTCGGTCGGAAACCTCGCAAGTACCAGGCGGACGTCATGACCGCCTCCATTGCCATCCGGAACCAGTTGCCACTCCACACGCGGCCGGTCGCGCCGCTGCTGGAAGTCCCCGCGCTCGAAGTCTGCGGAAGACTCGGCGGTGCGCACGGCGCACCGCTGTTCGGTCTGATCAGGAGGGTTTTCGCCTGGTCTGTACGTGTCGGTAACCTGACCCGCTCACACCACTTTGACCCACCCCGGACCGATACCGTCTCGTGACGATGGCAGCCTAGTCCTGATTGCGCCGATGAATTAGGCTCGGGTTCGTGTGCCGCCCCCCGAGGCACCAGGGGCCCTTCTGGCGTTCGCGCCCCGACAACCCGGCATAGCTGACCCCGCAGAGGAACTCCCCCTTATGACCACTCGCAACGTCGACGCCCGACGCCTCAACGTCAAGGGCCTGCTCATCGCGATAGGCCTGCCGGTGGTGCTCGTCGGCGCACTGGTCGCGACCCTGCTCGGTACGGGCGCGTTCAGCCGCGACAGCAATCTCGAGGACTCGAGCCTGTGGCTGTGGACGACTCCGGCCGGTGAGATCGCCCGCGTCAACGGGCTGACGGCAGCGACCGACGTCCGGTTCCCGTTGACCGACGCGGCCGGGAACGCGGTGCAGATCGTCCAGACCGATTCGCATCTGCTGCTGCGGGAGATCGCCTCGGGGAAGGTCTCGGCGATCGACCTCTCCACCCTGGAACTCACGGGCGAGGCCGAGACCGCCCCCGGCGAGGGCGTGCGGTTGGCATTGGCCGACGAGGGCGCCTTCATCATCGACCAGACGCAAGGCCTGGTCAATCAGGTCGACCCGTCCACGCTCGCGGCGATCGGCGACCCGCTGCAGTTCCCCGCCGGTTTGACCGGCGGCGCGTTCGACACGGCCGGGAAGCTCTGGATCGGGGTGCCGCGCGAGGGCACCATCGTGCAGATCGAGCCGAAGGAGAAGGGCGCCCGGACCGTGGCGACCGAAGTCGTGGCCGAGCCCCGCCAGGAGCTCGCGCTCACCGTCCTCGGCGACGGTGTGGCCGTCCTGAACTCGACGGCGAAGAAGATGACGACCATCCGCGCCGACGGTCGCCGCTCGCAGACCGATGTGGAGCTGGTGGGTCCGGCCGAGACCGCCGACTCCAGCCCGGGGACGATCGCATCGGTGACGGTCACCGACCCGCCGTCGGTCGTCACGGTGAACGATGCGGAGTCCAAGCGGTTCACGATCTCGGCCGCCCCCTCGAACCTGCTGGGCGCCTCGGTCGAGTTCCACCAGCGGATCTACGTGCCGGACGGCGCCTCGGGCCTGGTATGGGTCTACGACCTGGACGGCAACGAGCTGGACCGCATCGAGATCGACGCGGGCGGAGGCCCGGTCGAGCTCTACCACACGGGCGACACACTGTTCGCCAATGCGGTGAACACGAACGCGGCCGTGGTCGTCTCCTCGGACGGCAACGCCCGCCAGGCGGAGAAGGACCGCGACGACATCCTCGGCGGCAACGCCCCGCCGGAGGAAGAGGACGCGAACGGCGACGAAGGCGACGAGGACGGCAGCGACGAGTCCGCCCCGCAGATCGGCCCGCCCGGCGCGGTCACCAACCTGCGCGGCACGGTCGGCGACGGCCTCATCAACCTGTCCTGGGACGCCGCGCCGAACAACGGCTCGGCGCTTACGAAGTACACGATCGAAGGCGCGGGCGGCAGCTGGGAGATCGCCCCGGACCAGCGGGTCCTGGAGATCGGCGACCTCACGAACGGCACGCCTTACACCTTCACCGTGACCGCCCACAACGCCGAAGGCCAGGGCGACCCGGCGACCTCGCCGTCGATCACGCCGTCCGCCGAGGTCCCCGACCCGGTCGCCACTGTCCAGGCCACCGCCAACAACGACGGCACCGTCACCGTGCAGTGGGACGAGGCCAACGGCCAGGGCAACGAGATCAGCGGCTACCAGATCGAGGCCATCGCCTCTGGGAAGAACCTCGTGGTCGGCCGGTCCGACACGACCACGTTCACCGTTCCCGAAGGGACCCTTGACTACGGCACGGGTTACGTCTTCCAGGTGACCACCTTGGCCGGGGCCGCCGCTTCGACGCCTTCGCCGCCGTCGAACTCGGTCACCCCGTTCAACGTGCCGAACGCCCCGACGGAACTGCTCGCCGAGACCGCGAGCGACGCCGCCGGCTCGATCGACGTGACCTGGCAGCAGCCCTCCAACAACGGCCGCCCGATCGAGAACTACATCGTCAGGGCCGGATCCCAGACCGTCGAGGTCGGCGGGAACACCACCACCGCACGCGTCTCGGGCTTCGGCAACGGCGAGCAGGTTCCGGTCTCGGTCGTCGCGGTCAACGAGGCGGGCGAGTCCGAACCGGCCACGACCACGTCCAACACGATGAACGCTCCGACCGTCCAGATCACCGGGCACTCGGCGACCGCGAACTCGATCACGCTGAACATGACCTACGACAGCGGCGGCGGCAACGCGACCTGCCAGATGCTTCGCGACGGCCGAACACCCGTCAAGGAAGGCGCGTGCGACAGCCTCACCCAAGGCGGCCTGAAGGCCTCGACCGAGCACACTTACACGGTCAAGATCTCGAACCCGGCCGGAAACGCCACGTCGAGCTCGTACACGGCATCGACCACGACCATCACAGGCAAGGTCTACTTCCGGTGCGACGAGGGATACAACACCGATTATTGCGACTCCGTCGACGGCGTGGGCGTCTACCCGCAGGCCAGCCAGTCCGGCAACAGCCTCGGCACCACCAACACGCCGAAGAGCTACAAGGCGTACTGCTGGACCACGGGCGATACGACCATCAACCCGCGCGGCACCGAGGGCGGCCAGGCCGTCGACTATCACCCCGGCAAAGACGCCTCGAACAAGTGGATCAAGATCGACTACGCTGCCAACGCGTACATCCCCTTCGTCTGGTTCAACATCGACGGGGTCGGCAAGAACTCCACCGGGGATCTTCCCCAGTGCTAACAGGAGCAACGAATGCACGACACCTCGCAGACCCATCCGCTGCAAGTGCCTAGGCGCGTGCAGCAGCCGGTCCAGCTTGGCGTCGCGCAGGCCGAGCAGTTCGCCGCGACGTTCGAGGCGCTGGCCGCCGCAGTGGACACCGTCGTGCTCGGCAAGCAGGAGGTCGTGCGCCTGGCGCTGACGGCCATGTTCTCCGAGGGCCACATCCTGCTCGAGGACGTGCCGGGGACCGGCAAGACCACGCTCGCCCGGACGATCGCCGCCGCGGTCTCCGGCCAGTGGCGGCGCATCCAGTTCACACCGGACCTGCTGCCCTCCGACGTCTCGGGCGTGACGATCTTCAACCAGTCCAGCGGGGCCTTCGAGTTCCACCCGGGCCCGGTGTTCGCGAACATCGTGATCGCCGACGAGATCAACCGGGCCAGCCCGAAGACCCAGTCCGCGCTCCTGGAGGTCATGGAGGAAGGCCGCGTCACGGTGGACGGCAACCCGCACCAGGTGCCGCAGCCGTTCCTCGTGGTCGCCACCCAGAACCCCGTCGAAATGGACGGTACCTACCGCCTTCCCGAGGCCCAGCTCGACCGCTTCCTGGTGAAGCTCTCGGTCGGCTACCCGGTCGAGGCCGCCGAGATCGAGGTCCTGCGCGGCACGCACCAGCGCAGTCCCGAGCACTTGGCGCCCGTGGTCGACACCGACACGGTGGCGCAGATGGCGGAGATGGCCAAGCACGTCTACATCGCCGAGCCGCTGTACGCCTACCTCGTGCAGCTCGCGAACGCGACCCGGAACCACCCGCAGGTGGCCGTGGGCGTCAGCCCGCGTGGCCTCATCGCCTTGACCAGGGCCGCAAGCGTGTTCGCGCTTTCGCAGGGCCGCACGTACATCATCCCGGAGGACGTGAAGGCGCTGGCCGTACCGGTGTTCGCGCACCGCATCCAGACCGCCCCCGACGCGGCCATGCGCGGCGTCACCGGTGCCGCGATCGTCGCGGACGCCTTCGACCAGGTCCCCGTTCCGTTGCCGGCTTCGGCGGCATGAGCGAGTCCGGTCGGGCCTCCGGACCCGGACCGGGCGAGGCCAAAAAGTCCATTTTGACTGGTCAGCCCGCTGAACGGATCGCGAATCTCGCTCTCGCGGTGCCGGTCACCGGTCGCGGTGCCGGGCTCGCCATTGCGGCGGTGGGACTGCTCGTCGCCGGCTGGGTCTGGGGCTACCCGGAGCTCGCCGCGCTCGGCGCGGCCGCCGCGCTCGCGTGCGTGGCCGCCGGGTCGGTGATCGCCGCGAGGCCGCGCCTCGAGGTCGAGCGCGCCGTCGCCCCGGACCGGATCTCGGTGGGCCACAACGCCACGGTGACGCTGAACGTGCGCAACGCCGGGCGCTGGCGCTCCGTGAACGCCCGCGCGGTCGACGCCTATGGAGGGTCCGGCCTCGAGACCCGCCGCGTCTCGATCCCGCTCGCGCGCCTGCGCCCGGGCAGGAGCGCCGGGGCGAGCTATGCGATCCGGGCGGAGCGGCGCGGCGTGGTCGACGCCGGCCCGCTGACCATCAGCAAGCGGGACCTGCTCGGGCTGGCCGCGACCGCCGGGACCTTCGGTCCGACCGCGCGCCTGTGGATCCACCCGCGCCTGCACCAGCTCGCCCGCACCCCTGACGGCCTCGCCCGCTCCCTCGAAGGGACCGCCGACAAGGTCGAGCAGGGCTCGCTCACCTTCCATGCCCTGCGCGAGTATGTGATCGGCGACGAACTGCGGCACGTCCACTGGCGCACTTCGGCGCGCATCGGCAAGCTCATGGTGAAGGAGCACCTGGACACCTCGTTGCCCACCGTGGCGATCGCGATCGACGACCGCCCCGAGAGCTGGCCCGCCGCGCCGGGCGCTCCTGTGCCGCAACCGTTCGAGGCGGCCTGCGAGGCCGCCTATTCGATCCTCACCGCGTGCTTCCGAGCCGAGTACCACGCGGCGCTCGTGCCGGCCTCCGGCGCGGTCGTCTCCGGGGCCGGGCGCGACTCCTATGGCGACCTGCTCGCCGAGCTGGCCCCTGACGCGAAGGACTCGCTGAGCGCGTACGTCTCCCGGCTCACCGCCGCCCGCTACGGCGACACGCTGGTGTGGATCACCGGCACCGAGCCGCCGACGGACCGGCTCGCGACCCTCAAGCGCGCCTACCCCACGGTCATCGCGGTGCACCTCGCGCTCGGGCTCCCGACCTCGGCTTCGCTCGCCGGGGGCGTGCCCACGATCCGCGGGGCCGACGGCGAGCAGTTCGCGGCGGCCTGGAACAACGGGGGGACGCGGCTGTGAGCACGAAGCGGAGGACCCGCTACCGGCTGCGCGTCGCCACCGTCGCCGTATGCCTCACCCTCATGTGCCTGCTCGCGGGCACCGTGGCGGCCCGTGTCTACCACGGCCGGCTGCTCCTGCTGCTGGTCGCCGGGGCGGCGCTCGGCGCGTTCGCGATCGGGTTCGCGCTGCGCAACCGCCCCTCGTTCCTCGCCCCCGGCATCTCGGCCACGGGCCTGGCCGCGTACCTCCTCGGGGCCGTCGCGCTGACGAGCGACGGCACGGACCCGCTGGGCGTCACGATCGTCGACGCGCTGGTGAACGCCGTGCCGCGCACACTGACCGCGCTCATCCCGGTCGAGCCGGTGCCGGACACGGTGGTGGTGCCGGTCTTCCTGACCTGGCTCGCGGCCACGCTCTCGTGCGAGTTCGCGATCCGCTACGGCCGCACGCTCCTCGGCTGCCTGCCGCCGACGCTCCTGTACGGGGCGGGCCTGTACCTGGTCGGCCCGAACGCCGACGCGGGGCCGGTGGACGCGATCGCGTTCTGCGTGCTCGCGGCGGCCGCGCTCGCGGTGACCGCCGCGCCGCCCGAACGCCGTCCCGACCGTGACGCCACTGTGGACGGCAAGGTGCCGTCGCGCACCCCCGCGCTCATGGGCGCGGTCATCACCACCACGGTGCTGCTCGCGGCCGTCGCGGTCCTGGGCCCGGCCGCGGCCCGGCTCGTGACGACCAGCCCCGGCGACCCGCGCGAGTACGTGGAGCCGCCGCAGCTCACGGACATCGACCTCAACCCGCTCGTGCGCATCGCCGAATGGGCGAAGTACCCCGAGCAGGAGCTGTTCAAGGCCGACACGAGCGCCGACGCGTGGATGCGCCTCGCCGTGCTCACCGAATACGACGGCACCACCTGGCAGGCCACCGGCGACTTCCGCACCGCGGGCACCGTGGTCCCCGGCGCGGGCGAGGCCACCTACTCGGCGGACGTCGAGATCATCGAGCTCGGCGGCAAGCTCGTGCCCGCCGCCGCCGACCCCGCGACCGTCACCGATCTGCCGATCGCCGTGAACCTCTACACGAAATGCCTGCTCACCCCCGACGGCCTCGCCACGGGCACGAGCTTCCACGTCGACTCCGCGCTCGTGTCCTCGGATCCGTCCGGGGCCGAGTCGGCCCGCCCGGACCTCTCGGACGTGACCACCGTCGGCGTCCCGCCCGGGACCCCCGAGATCATGGCGGCCATCGCCGAGTACGTCAACGCCACTTACGACACGCCTTACGAACGGGCCCAAGGGCTCGCGGACTTCCTCTCCCAGCACTACTCCTTCGACGCCGAAGCGCCCTCCGGGCACGACCTGCCCTCCCTCGGGTTCTTTCTCGGCAGCCCCGTCACCGCGGGGGGCCAGCGCGGCACCAGCGAGCACTTCGCGGCCGCTTATGCGGTGATCGCCCGCCTGGTGGGCCTGCCGAGCCGGGTCGTGGTCGGTTTCGACGTGCCGTCCGGTTCGAGCACGGTGACGGCGGCGCAGGGCCAGGCCTGGCCGGAGGTCGCGTTCGACGGGCCCGGGTGGGTCCGCTTCGATCCGATGCCCGCCGCCGGGGTCGCTCCGATCCCCCCGGAGGAGACGCTGGAGAAGATGGAGGAGGAGACGCCGAGCTCGGAGGAGGCCGAGGGGGGCGGCGGTGAGGCCGAGGACTTCAACGACGAGGCGCTGGAGCAGGACGGCGACTTCAACGAGGAGGCAGGTCAGGCGGACGGCGGGTTGCCGCGCTGGGTCTGGTACGCGGCGGCCGCGATGCTGCTGGCCTGTGTGCCGCTGGCGCTCAAGCTGCGTCGGGCGCTGCGGCGCCGGCGGCGGTTGCGTCGGGGGTCTCCGGCCGAGCGGGTCGCGGGGGCTTGGGCCGAGGTGCTGGCGGAGGCGGCGCGGGCGGGTGTGAAGGTGCCCGGCCATGCGAACGCGCAGGAGGCCGCGGGGCGTCTTGCGGCGTTGAAGGCCGATATCGGGGCTTTGCCGCGTCTGGTGAACGCCGCGGCTTTCGCGCCCGGGGCGGTCTCGGAAGCGGACGCACGGGCCGCTACGGCATTGGTCGGGCCATTCTCGCGGACAATCAGGCAGCAAGTGAAATGGTTGAGACGTTTCCTGACTTAACTTGTGGCCGTTACGAGTTGTTATGACCGTCGAAATTTGATCATGGGCAGGGCGATCCCACTCCGTGGTGTAGACCTGGCAGACTGTGACGTATGGAGAACCCCTTCTTCTCTGTCCGTTTCCGCGGATACGACCGAGCTCAAGTCGACCGTGCCGTGGCCCGCATCAGGAGAGCCACCGAGGCCGGCGCGCCTCCGCACCCCGACTCCCTCGCCGATCTGGGTTTCCAGATGACCTTGCGCGGCTACGACACCCGGGAGGTGGACGAGTACTTCACCGAGGTCGCGAGATCCCTTCGAGGCAGCTAGTCTGGGTGCGTGACCGCGCAGGACCCGTACCAACCTCACATGCAGCCGCCGCCTCCCCAAGCGCCGCCCGCTCCGCCGGTCCACGGCTACGCGCAGCCGCAGTACCAGCACCCCTATCCGATGCAGCCGATGCAACCCGTGCATCCGGTCTGGCAGCCGATGGCAGTCCCCGCACCTGCCATGGTCGACGGTTTTCACCTCTGGTTCCCGCGCCTCAAGCCGATCCCCTCGGGTCCGGCCATCGGTTCGCTGGTGGCCGGGATCGCGGGCATCTGCGGTGCCATCCCGGGGCTGATCAGCGCGATCTTCAGTCCTTGGGCGGGTCTCACGTTCTTCATGTCGGCGGCGCTGTTCGGCATCGGCTCGGTGTCCCTGGCCGTGTACGCGCGGCGCCAGATCCGGGCCGCGCAAGGCGGCGTCTCGGGCAAGGGCGTGGCGACGACGGGCCTGGTCCTGGGACTCGTGGCCTGCGGGCTCGCGGTCATCACGGGGCTGATAGCGCTGGCGACCGCTTAGACGACAGCGCGACGGCGGCCGATCTGAGGAGATCGGCCGCCGTCGCGTTCGTCTAGCAGTAGGTGTCGAAGTGCGACTGGATCGCGGTCTTCTCAGCGGCGTTCACGGAGAGGTCGTACAGATACTTGACGTGCGTCCAGGCCTTGACGTAGTCGCAGCGCACCGAGGAGTTGGCGGGCATCCACTCGGCCGGGTCCTTGTCGCCCTTGGAGGAGTTCGCCGAGGTGGTGGCGATCCACAGCTGCGGGGAGTTGACGTCGTTGGCGAAGGCCTGGCGTTCGGCGGTGGTCCACTGGCTCGCGCCGGAGGCCCAGGCTTCGGAGAGGGCCACGACGTGGTCGATGGTGGCGTTGGAGACCGTGGAGGTCCAGGTGTCGTCGAAGTCGGACTGCCAGGAGCCGGAGTCGGGCTGGCAGTCGGAGCCGGTCTCCACGTTCGAGCCGTCGCGCTTGAGCACGTACTGGCGGGCGGTGCAGCCGCCGCCGACCGAGGACCAGTGGGGGAAGAGGTCGCGGTCGTAGGAGTCGCCGTTCGACTCGTTCGCGACGGTGAGCCGGCCCAGTTCGGACTGCGCGGTGGAGAGCGAGGGGATCCCCGGGGGCCGCACGGCTCCGGCGGGGGCGGTGTCGAGGACGAGCACGGTGAGGACGGCGAGCGATGCCGCCGCCGCGGTGGCGAGGGCACGCTTCGCGACGCGCTTGACTGCTTGCATGGAGGCTCCTGTGGGGGAGTGACCGGCGGATTCAGGGGGACGGGCGGGAACGGCGCACGTGAATGCGAAGTTCACTCGCGAATCATCGAATCATGGGATGTCAGCGGCGGGCAAGGGGCGAAGGCAATCTTTTACCTACAGGACACTGCAAACTTACGAAATCATCTCGATACGGACATCCGCGGCACGGGTGCTTCCGTCCGCGCAAGTCCGTTTCCACGGGCGGACACCTGGGTACGATCGCGGCATGACGATCAGCGGCACCGAAGCGCGCCTGGACGGCCTCGCCCTCACGTACCTGCCCGAGGACCTGGGCACGCCCTCCGATTTCGTGACCGAATGGGAAGGCGTCGACTGCGCGCAGCGCGTCTGGGAGACCGAGATCGAGCCCGGCTCCTGGCGCGTCGACCTCCAAGTGCAGGTCATGCGCGCGTCCCGGCTCCGAGACCTCAAGTCCCTCAAGGAGTTCCTGCACGAGTACCACGAACGCGGCGACGACTGGAGCCCGAACGCCTTCGGCGACGACGGCTTCGCGAGCGAGAACGAGATCGCCCGCCTCATCGAACCGGGCCTCGCCGTCGAGGTGCGGGACCCCTTCGAGCGCAAGGGCTTCGAAGCGGTCAAAGCCGTCGCCGAGGGCATCCGCTACCCCGAATGACCAGCGGCTCCGGGAGCACAGGTCACATTCCGCACTCGAGCCTGCCCCATTTAGGTTAGGCTCGCCTATGCTCTAGTGCGTGCCCCTCCCCGCCGCCCGACTGCGCTTCCTCGAGGACGGACGTTCTCCCAAGACCGGACGCCCACTCAAGGCCGGACCCGCCCAGACCGCGCGCGGACGCACCCTCACCATCAGCGCATCCGCAATCGCCTTGGGCCTCATCGTGATCGCCTCCCTCGCCCTCGGCGCCCGCGACCTCACCCTCGCCGAACTCTGGCACGGCCTCGACCGCACCGACCCCATCGCGGCCGCCGTCCTCTGGGAGCAGCGCGTCCCCCGAACCGCAGTCGGCCTCCTCGCCGGAGCCGGACTCGCCGTCGCCGGGGTCCTCATGCAGACCCTCACCCGCAACCCGCTCGCCGACCCCCGCATCTTCGGCGTCGCCGCCGGCGCGAGCCTCGGCGTCGTCATCGGCCTCAGCGTCCTGGGCCTCACCGGCATCGGCCAGTACGTGTGGCTCGGCATCGCCGGCGCCCTCGCCGCCGGACTCATCGGCTACGCCGTCTCCACCGTGGCCGCCCGCACCACCGGCGGCGGCACCGTCACCTACGCCCTCTGCGGCGCGGCACTCGACGCGAGCCTCTCCGCCATGGTCTACGCCGTGCTCGCCACCGACGTGCACTCCTTCGACCAGTACCGCTTCTGGGCCGTCGGATCCCTCGCCGGACGCGACGCCGAAGTCGCCTGGGGCATGGCCCCGTTCCTGCTGGGCGGCATCGCCCTCGCACTCCTGACCGCCCGCGGCCTCGACGGCCTGCAACTCGGCGCCGAAGCCGCCGCCGGACTCGGCCACCGGGTCGGCCTCACCCGCGCCGCCGCCGCGATCACCGTGGCACTCCTGACCGGCGCCGCCGTAGCCGCCGCCGGACCGATCGGCTTCATCGGCCTCGCCATCCCGCACCTCGCCCGATGGGCCGTGGGCGCGACCCACCGCAGCCAGATCGCCCTGAGCCTCACGCTCGGCCCCTGCATGCTGCTCACCGCCGACATCATCGGACGCGTGATCGTCCCCGGCGAAGCCCCGGCGGGCGTCATCTGCGCCGTGATCGGCGCGCCGCTGCTCATCGCCCTCGTACGCCGAGCCAGGACGGTCACCGCATGACCCGCACCGAACTCCCCGAACCCCGCACACTCCCGCTCCCCGGCCGCACCACCCTCCGCGCAGGCGACCTCTCGCTCACCTGGCACCGCCGCAGCGCCGCCGTCAGCACCCTCCTCCTCATCGCCCTCCTCGCCGCCGTCACCGCCGCACTCTGCCTGGGCGACACCTACATCACCTTCGCCGACACCATCGCCACCCTCACCGGCGAAACCGGCTACGACCGCATCATCGAAGTCCTGCGCCTGCCCCGCACGGTCCTCGCCGTCGCCGCCGGAGCCGCACTCGGCGTCGCGGGCGCCCTCATCCAATCCGTCGCCCGCAACCCCCTCGCCAGCCCCGACATCATCGGCGTCACCGCCGGAGCCGGACTCGCCGCCACCTTCGCCCTCACCGCCGGATTCGCCTACGCGCTCCTCGCCCCCGCCGCCCTCACCGGCGGCCTCACCGCCGCCACCGCAGTGCTCCTCGTGGCGGCCAGAGGTGCACGCTCCGCCCCCCGCTTCGTCCTCGCGGGCATCGCCGTCGCCGTGCTCCTCAAATCCGGCACCCAGATCCTCCTGCTCGCCGCCGACGCCATCGACGCCCAACGCGCCCAGATCTGGCTCATCGGCACCCTCGCCGGACGCGGCTGGACCGAAGCCGCCTTCCTCGGCGTCCTCCTCCTCGGCGCCCTCCCCGCCCTCGTCTGGGCCCAGCACGCCCTCGACACCACCGACCTCGACGACCCCACCGCCACCGGCCTCGGCGTCCGCGTCACCGGCCGCCGCATCGGCCTCGCCGTCCTCGGCGTCGTCCTCGCCGCCGCCGCCGTCTCCCAAGTCGGCGCCGTCGAATTCGTCGCCCTCGCCGCACCCCAGATCGCCCGCCGCCTCGCCCGCACCTCCCGCCCGCCCCTCCTCGCCTCGGCACTCACCGGCGCCGTGCTGCTCGTCCTCGCGGACTGGCTGGGCCGCACCGCATTCGGCGACTACCAGATGCCCGCGGGCGTCCTCACCGCCGCGCTCGGCGGCGTCTACCTCATCTACCTGCTGCTGACGAAAGGAACCCGGAATGAGAAGAAGACTGCTGGCCCTTGGAGCCGCCTCCGCCTGCGCGCTCGCGCTGGCCGCGTGCGGGACCTCTGACCCGGCCGCCGAACGCAACGACGCCGAAGGCGAGACCCGCACCGTCGAGCACGCGATGGGCGGCTCCGAGATCCCGGCCGAGCCCCAGCGCGTGGTCGTGCTCGACACCGACAAGATCGACACCGCGCTCTCCCTCGGCGTCACCCCGATCGGCGCGGCCCGCGCCAGCGAGACCGAACTGCCGACCTACCTCGGCGACCTCTCCGACGTCGCCGTCGTCGGCACCACCGCCGAGCCCGACCTGGAGGCGATCGAGGCCCTCGAGCCGGACCTGATCCTCGGTTCGAAGTTCCGCCAGGAGGCCTTCTACGACGAGCTGAACGCGATCGCCCCGACCGTGTTCACCGAGCAGGTCGGCGTCACCTGGAAGGAGAACTTCCTCCTCGACGGCGACGCCCTCGGCAAGGGCGAGGAGGCGAAGCAGCTCCTCGCCGACCTCGAGACCCGCGCCGCCGACTTCGGCACGGCCCTCGGCGACTCGATCGCCACCGAGGTCAGCCTGGTGCGCTTCATGCCCGACCAGATCCGCTACTACGGCCCGGACTCCTTCTCCGGCATCGTCCTCGGCGACGTCGGCCTCGCCCGCCCCGAGCTCCAGCAGCTGAACGGCGCCGAGGACCGCCGCTTCGGCGAGGTCTCGGCCGAGGAGCTCGACGCCGTCGGCGGCGACGTGATCTTCTACTGCGCCTATGGTTCCGACGGCGAAGCCATGCTGGCCGAGTACACGGGCGGCGCGCTCTGGCAGTCGATCCCCGCGGTCCAGGACGGCAAGGCCCACGCCGTGAACGACGAGGTCTGGATGACCGGCATCGGCGTCACCGCCGCCGGCATGATCCTCGACGACCTGGAGCAGTACCTCCAGGCTTGAGAACGATCGGCGAAGGGTCGGACGCATCGCGCGTCCGGCCCTTCGCGGCTCAGTCGAGTTCGTTCCGCCTGGGCGGGTTCGCGCCCGCCCTCGAGCAGGTGATCGCCGCCACCGTGGAAGCGAACGCGACGGCCTCGCGGGCCTCCTCGGCGGTGAGCCGGTCCAGGTCGCCCGGTCGCAGGCGGTCGTTCCGGCCCAGCCAGTCCAGCAGCGCCCCGCTGAAGGAATCGCCCGCGCCGACCGTGTCGACCAGGTCGGCCTCCGCCGCCGGCACCGCGAACGCCTCGCCTCCGGCCCACACCAGCGAGCCCTCGCTGCCGCGTGTCACCACGACCAGCTTGCGGCCCTTGGCGATCCAATGCGCCGCCAACTCCTCCGACTCGACGCCCGGCCAGACCCACCCCAGGTCCTCATCGGAGATCTTCACGATCGCGGCGAACTTGAGCCAGCGCTCCAGGCGCTCCTGGTAGTCGGTGCGCGCGCCGAGCAGCGCCGGGCGCACGTTCGGGTCGAGGCTGATCGTGGTGCTCGTGCTGAGCCCGGCGAGCCACCGCTCGACGACGATGCCGCCGGGGTCGGCCGCGAGCGCGAGCGACCCGGCGTGCACCGCGTCCAGGCCTGGATTGTGCGGCAGTTCGGCTGCGCTCCACTGCCAGTCGGCGGTGCCCTCGACATGGAACGCGTAGCTGGCCGAGCCGCCCGGATCGACCGAGACGATCGCCAGGCTGGTGGGCTCCCGGGCGTCGACGATCCAGCGGAGGTTCACGTCCGATTCGGCCAGATGCGTCCGCAGCAGCTTCCCGAACGCGTCGCCCGAGACCCGTCCCAGGAACGCGACCTCAGTGCCCAAGCGCCCGAGCGTGACCGCCACGTTCATCGGGCTGCCGCCCGGATGCGCGACCGGATGCCTGGCGTCGTTCTGCGCCACTTCCAGATCGATGAGGGCCTCGCCCACGACTCCGATCATGACCGCACCGGCCTTTCGTCACCTCGACGTAGCGGAAGTCGATGATAGCGGCCGTGCGCGGCTCGGCGAAGTCGCTTGTGGCCTGCTCAGTCCCCTATGCTTACGGACGTCGATCGGACAAATAAGACAGTTCTATTCTCTTGTATCGGCATCTTCGATATCTCCAGCGATCACGCAGGGACATGCACAGTGAATACTCTTGCCAGACTGGCGACGGCGTTCGCCGTCCTCGTCGCCGGCGCCCTCTTCGGGAGCCCGGCGGCGGCGCAGACCTCCGGGTGCGGATACGGCACGGGCGGCGATCTCGCCAGCACGATCTGCTGGATCGACATGAGCGACTTCGACCAGACCACCGCCATGAGCCCCGCCGGCCAGTCGATGTCGATCGAGCTCACCCCGGACTACTCGATGTCGTTCACCTTCAAGGTCACGCCGGGCGCCGACGGCTACCGAGTGCTCCAGGCGACCGCGTTCCCGACCTACGCCAAGGCCCCGATCGGCAACACCGCCTACATCGGCACTCCCGGTAAGCCCGCCCTCTACCAGCAGGTCGACGCCGGGACCGGCGCCTCCGGCGACCTCGGCACGCTCACCGTCGAGGACCTGGTCGTCACCGGCCCGTCCGGCGCTCCCGTGAACGGCTACGGCATCGTCATGGCCGACGCCGAGACCACGAACCGCCAAGAGGGCCTGACCTTCTCCTCCGACCAGCCCATCGAGGAGCTCACCCGCGCGACCATGCCCGACGCGCAGCCCGCGTGCGGCGGCGCCTACACCGGGCTCGGCACCACCTCGGTCACCTGCAACGGCGACACCGCCGGAGGCCTCCCGGTCGACGAGATCGTGCTCTACTCGGTCGCGCCGACCACCGCGTCCATCGGCTTCCTCGATCGCACCGCGAACGCCGTGCAGGGCGTCGCGTTCGGCATCCTCACCGCGAAGGTCGGTATGGACAAGACCGTGGAGAACCAGGTGAACGACACCGACTCGTTCGGCATGTCCATCGAGGACGGCAACGGCGCCGTGATCGAGGAGGGCTCGACGGGCGGCGGCGACTCCGGCACGATCGATTCCCAGACGATCCTCGCCTCCCGCGCCGGACGCGTCTTCACCCTCTCGGAGACCGCCGAAGGCGACACCGACCTCGCGGCGTACACCCAGGACTGGACGTGCACCAACCACGGCGCGGCCGACGACGCGCTGCCGACCGGTGACGGCACCTCGTTGGACGTGCGCGTCAGCGTCGGCGATGACATCCGATGCACGATCGTCAACACGGGGCCGACTCCGGTGGATCCGACGCCGGACCCGGGCGGTTCCGAAGGCCCTTCGGACCCGGGCGGTTCCGACTACCCCTCGGGAGACGGCTCGCCGTCTCCGGACGCGGCCCTGCCCGTGACCGGCGGCTCCGCGATGCTCTACAGCACGATCGGTGCGATCGCCCTCGTGGCGGCCCTGGTCGGCTGGCTCATGGTCCGCCGCGCCCGCAAGACCGCCGGCGAATGGCCGAGCGTCTGAGACCGCACCGCAGTCGACAGCCGTTCTGAAGCGACAGGAAGGCCGACGACAGGGAGGCCGGGCCCGCGAGCCCGGCCTCCCCGTCGTCGCGTTTTCGGAGCCCTCGCTCTAGAGCGTCAGCCCGGTGTCCTCGTCCCTCCTGGCCTTCGCCGCCGCGATCATCACCGCGCCCGCGGCGAGGAGGAACAGGGCGCTGACGAGCGCGATGCGGGCGCTCAAGCCGGTGCCCGGCAGGTCGTCCCCGTTCGCGACCCCGGAAGGATCGACCTCGCCGTCGTCCGTCTCCCCATTCGGCTTCGCGCTCGGGCCCCCGGGGTCGGTCGTGGGGTCGCCCGGGTCATCGGATTCGAGGAGCGCGAAGTCGGCGACCGCGTCGCCGCACGTGCTCGAGTTGGACACGGTCCGCTCAGCCTCGCCGTCGACCTCGTAGCCGTCGGGCGCGGTGATCCTCACCGTGTGCGACCCGGACGGCAGGTTGCCGATGCCGTACGTACCGTCGTCCCCTGTTGTCGCCTGCTCCGGTGAACCGCCCCGGGGGGTGACCGTCAGCGCCACGCCGCCCGTCGGCTCGCCGTCAGGACCGGTCACCGTCCCCGTGACCGCCGTCGGCTCGGAGTAGTAGAAGTGGACTCCCGACACGTCGGTGTCGACCACGCGCACGTTCTGCGTCGTCGGGGTATCGGCGCTATGCCCTTCGGGCACATCGACTGCGACGGTGTAGATGCCCGCCGCGAGCCCTGCGAAGGAGTACAGGCCGTCCGCGTCGGTGACGGTCGACTCGGTGGAGCCGTCCGGTCTGGTGAGTGTCGCGGTCACGCCGGGGAGGGGCTCTTCGCAGGCGATCGCCAGGCCGAGGAGTCGCGCCTGGGCCGCCAGCAGGAAGTCCTGACCGGTGATGGGCGTGGTCTGCGCGGGCACGACGGTGATGTCCCGCTGGTCGGCGCCGGCGTAGTCGTATCCCTCCGGCTCGTCGATGGTGATGACGTGGTCGCCCGCGGGCACGTCGTCGAACAGGTAGTCGCCGTCGGAGTCGGTGACCGTGGTCCTGGTGGTGTCGTCCTCGAGCGCGATGGTCACCGCCACGCCGCCGAGCTGCTGCCCCTCCGCGGTGGAGACGTTGCCGCTCACCGAGGTCGGCACGATGTCCCGGAGCTGGAAGTCGGTCGGGGCGGCGGGGCAGGCGCTCAGGTCCGCCTGCCGGCGTATGTCGCCGTCCACGATCTTCCCGTCGGGTGCGATGAGCTCGACCGTGTACTCGCCGCCGATCAGGTAGTCCGGGAACGCATAGGAGCCGTCGTCACCGGTCGTGGCCGATTCGACCAGGGATCCGCTCGAATCGAGGATGTTGAGCTCGGTCCCGGCGGACGGGGCCCCGGAGTCGGTGACGGTCCCCGTGACATCGCAGCCGAGCGAGGCGAACCAGGTCTGGTAGACGGGGAACCCGGAGCGGCGGGTGAACATGAACGTGAGCGACTTGACGGGGACCGTCGGCTCGAACCAGCCGCTCGCGCCGTCGGTGTCGGCGGCCGCGGCATTGCCGACCAGCGTTCGCGTCGCGGCGTTCCAGGTCGGCTGGTCGGTGCCGTCACCGGAGCAGGACGGGCCTCCGGCCGACGCGGCGCCGCAGTAGTTGAAGGCCCCTTGGAACCCGAGTTCGCTCGCGGTCAGTGTGGCGCCGTCCGGTCCTTTGGCGATCACCTTGACCTGGTCGGCGTCGACGTCGCCCAGGGCGAAGGCCCACCCGCCCGGCGGCACGGGAACGTCGAAGGCGTAGTCGGTGCGCGAGGGCGAATCGGCCCGGTCGGCCTGGGGCCGCAGGTTGAGGTAGGGCTGGTTCCTCGAGGAGCCGTACTTCGCGCCGATCGGGGTCCCGGCGGACAGCCAGTTCGACTGGCCGGAGATGACGCCGACCCCGCCGCCGCGCGAATCGGTGGACACGTCGGCGTCGATCATCGGACCGGTCGGAAAGGACATGGAGGTGTGGTAGTCGCCGGCGCTGCCCTCGAATTCGCCCCACGTGTGCCACGACCCGCTCGACTGTGCCTGCGCGGGCCGGTCGAGGACCAGACCGCCCGAGACCAGCGCGAGGAGCGCGCACAGCAGCACTATCGAAGCCCTTGCAGACGATCGCGCGGCATACATGCAGGCAGCCTATGGTAAATACGGCACCGCACTGCGCCAACAATCCATTGTGTCAGCAATGCCGAAAACCGCCCGAGCCCGGACCGCCGGACCGGCGCACGAAAACAGGGGCCGACCGAAGTCGACCCCTGCATTGCTACTGGTACTCCCGAGCGGATTCGAACCGCCGTTTCCGCCTTGAGAGGGCAGCGTCCTAGGCCCCTAGACGACGGGAGCTTGGCCTGTGTTGATCGCGGCTTGCCGCGGCAACGACGACAACTATACATGGATGGCGCCGGGGGTCCACAACCGGGATACCGCATGTGATGCGGCCAACCTCGCCCGCGCGGAGACGAATGCGGGCCGGGGCGGCGCCGCCACCTTTTCAGGTGAACCCCCGTGGCGCCGGGCCCCGGCCCGCCGGGCGACTGTAACGCGATCCGCCGCCGTACGGCGGCGGATCCTACTGGTTGGCGGTCCCGGCCTGACCCGTGATCTCGTCGAGCCAGCCGGCGTCCACGCCGTCGTGGTAATTGACGAGCTTCGCGGTGTAGGCGTCGCCGCCGACCTTCGCGACGACACTGGCGATGACGCCGACCGTGGTCACGCACACTTGGTACGCGCCCACGGGGGAGTCCTCGGCCCCCTGCACGTCGACGCAGTCGGCCAGTTCGCCGGCGAGCGTGGTGTTGGAGAACTCGGTCGAGGCCGATGCGTCGGCCGCGGTCTCGGAGAGCCAGGACGCCACGGTCTCCTCGGCGGGCAGGACGCCGTCGAGCTCCTGACCCAGCCATACGTTCAGTTCGGCCGGGTCCTCGCCCGCCCAGAGGCTGGGCCGGTCGCCGATGACGACCGCGGCGGTCCCGGCCTCCAGGTCCACCGCCACCAGCACCTGCTCCTCCGAGCCCTCGATGAGGTACTCGGCGGTGTAGGCGGGCTGGTCGCCCTCGGTGAGGCGTCCGCTCAACTCGGTGAGCGCGGCCTCGTCCTCCGTAGCCGACTCGCCGCCTTCGGCGCCGTCCGAGCAACCGGCGAGGGCGAAGAGCGCCACCGCGCTCAATACAGCACAGCGCCGCAGGGGGTTCTGCAGGATCATGGGGCTCCACTTCCATTGCACCAGGCGAGGGGGATTGCCGCCCGGCGGCGGCATCCGGGGGGGGGCACGCCTAACACAGGTGTCTGATCTGAGATAGGACTCCACCCTATAGCGGGGCGTCCACGGCCCATGTAACACGAGCGTCCGCGTCGCGGGCAACACTCATTCGCGGCCGGCGGAGGTCCGGCACTGGCCCTTTCCGCGGCTCGGAGGCATCGCCGGCGGTCCGAATTCCTGGCTCGCAAGAGTCGCCAAGAGGCGTAGGGCGTATCCTCAGGAGCTGTGGCCGACGCAGTGTCGGGTCGGCCGAAATCCTTCGGACACGGCCCCGTAATCGGGTCGATCGTCAGATTCGGCTATCTCAGGAGTGACAGTGGCTGCAATTGAAGACATCCGGGCAAGGGAGATCCTCGACTCCCGCGGCAATCCCACCGTCGAAGTGGAGATCCTGCTCGACGACGACACGCTGCAGCGGGCGGCCGTCCCGTCCGGTGCCTCGACCGGCGCCTTCGAAGCCATCGAGCTTCGCGACGGCGACAAGACGCGCTACCTCGGCAAGGGCGTCGAGAAGGCCGTCGACAACGTCAACGGCCCGATCCGCGAGGCCCTGATCGACATCGAGGCTTCCGAGCAGCGCCTGGTCGACCAGGCCCTCCTCGACGCCGACGGCACCCCCGACAAGTCCAACCTCGGCGCGAACGCGATCCTCGGCGCCTCCCTGGCCGCGGCCAAGGCCGCCGCCGACTCCGCCGAGCTGCCGCTCTACCGCTACCTGGGCGGCCCGAACGCGCACCTGCTCCCGGTGCCGATGATGAACATCCTCAACGGCGGCTCCCACGCGGACTCCAACGTCGACGTGCAGGAGTTCATGATCGCACCGATCGGCGCTCCCACCTTCAAGGAGGCCCTGCGCTGGGGCGCGGAGACCTACCACGCGCTCAAGTCGGTCCTCAAGGAGCGCGGGCTCTCCACCGGCCTCGGCGACGAGGGCGGCTTCGCCCCCAACCTCGACTCGAACCGCGCCGCGCTCGACCTGATCGCGGTCGCCGTCGAGAAGGCCGGCTACAAGCTCGGCACCGACATCGCCTTCGCGATGGACGTGGCCGCCACCGAGTTCTACACCGACGGCGCCTACCTCTTCGAGGGCCAGAAGAAGTCCGGCGAGGAGATGAGCGCCTATTACGAGGAGCTCATCGGCGCCTACCCGTTCGTGTCCATCGAGGACCCGCTCTCCGAGGACGACTGGGCCGGCTGGACCACGCTCACCGCCAAGGTCGGCGACCGCCTGCAGATCGTCGGCGACGACCTGTTCGTGACCAACCCCGAGCGCATCCGCCGCGGCATCGACGAGAAGGCCGCGAACGGCCTCCTCGTCAAGGTGAACCAGATCGGCACGCTCACCGAGACCACCGACGCCGTCGAGATGGCCCACCGCGCGGGCTTCGGCTGCATGATGAGCCACCGCTCCGGGGAGACCGAGGACACCACGATCGCCGACCTGGCCGTCGCGATGTCCTGCGGCCAGATCAAGACCGGCGCCCCGGCCCGCTCGGACCGCGTCGCCAAGTACAACCAGCTGCTTCGCATCGAGGAAGACCTCGGCGACGCCGCCCGCTACGCGGGTGCTTCGGCATTCCCGAAGTTCGGCAAGTAGCCGAGACCGGGCCGTTCTCGGCGCACACCGGATGCACTTCCGGCGCCGGGAAAGGCCCCCGGCTGCAACGGTAGACTCGCGAAGCTGAAGGCAGGCTGAAGCGACCTGAAGGGAAGCTGCAATCCGGCCGAGCGAAACGCGACTCCGAAGGCCCCCGCGCACCGGCACGGGGGCCTTCGGTCTCGCCCGATCGACTAGGCTGGGCCCGTGAACGCGAGCCGCCGACCCAGCCACCCGGGAGGACGATCCACCGGTCCCGGCCGCACCCGTGCCGCCCGCCGCCCCGTCCCCGGGTCGGGCCGCGCCGAGGTCAAACGGGTCCGGTACCGCCCCGCCCGCAAGGTCTCCCGCCGCGCCGCGATCCTCGCCCTCGTCCTCTCCGCGCTCGCCCTCGCCTACGCCTACCCGCTGCGCACCTACGTCGAGCAGCGCATCGAGATCAACCGCCTCGAAGCCGAGCAGT
Source organism: Glycomyces sp. YM15 (assembly GCF_016918015.1). Lineage (GTDB taxonomy): Bacteria > Actinomycetota > Actinomycetes > Mycobacteriales > Micromonosporaceae > Glycomyces. The sequence goes on along the minus strand of NZ_JAERMK010000013.1, from coordinate 127,019 downwards.
CGGCCCAGTCCGAGCACATCGAGGAGCTCGAAGCCGAACGCGTCAAATGGGACGACCCCGAGTACGTCAAGGCCCAGATCCGCTCCAGCCTCCTGCTCGTGCCCCCCGGCGAGGACCTCGTCATCGTCATCGACGAGGACGACCCGAAGCACACCGGTGGCGCGGACGACGAAGCGGCCGAGGACCGGGCCTGGTACGACGAGCTGGCCGATACCTTTGCAGACGCCGACCGGCTCGAACCAGACGAAACAGAGGAATCAGCAGAGTGAAGGCTGTGCAACCGCGACACGCGGCACTGGAATCGGCGCTGCAGGGCGGGACGCCGTGAAGCCCAACGACTGGCCCCAGCAGCCGGAACCGGTCACCGATGCCGACGCGGCGGCCGTCCGCAAGCAGCTCGGCCGACCGATCCGCGGCGCGCACGCCGTCGCCTGGCGCTGCCCGTGCGGTCAGCCCGCGGTGATCGAGACCGAACCGCGCCTGCCCGACGGCACGCCGTTCCCGACCACCTACTACCTCACCTGCCCGAAAGCCGCCTCGGCCATCGGCAGGCTCGAGGGCGGCGGGGTCATGAAGGACATGAACGAGCGCCTGGGCACCGACCCGGAACTCGCCGCGCAGCACCGCCGCGCCCACGAGGACTACCTCGCGCGCCGCGCCCGGCTGGGCGACGTCCCCGAGATCGAGGGCGTCTCCGCGGGCGGCCTGCCCGACCGCGTCAAGTGCCTGCACGCCCTCGTCGGCCACTCGCTCGCCGCCGGACCCGGCGTCAGCCCCATGGGCGACGAGGCGATCGAGATGCTCCCCGAATGGTGGCGGCGCAGCAGCTGCGCCGCCGGAACGCAGGACCCCGAACCTCAGGAGGGCGAGGCATGACCCGCCGCGTGGCCGGCATCGACTGCGGCACCAACTCGATCCGCCTCCTCATCGCCGACATCGACGCTGCAGGGCGACTGCACGACGTGGTGCGCCGCATGGAGGTCGTGCGCCTCGGCGAGGGCGTCGACCGGACCGGCCGCCTCTCCGACGCCGCGCTCGAACGCACCCGCGTCGCGCTCGCGGACTACACGGCCCAGATCCGCGAGCACGGGGTCGAGGCGGTGCGCATGGTCGCGACCTCCGCGAGCCGGGACGCCGCGAACGCGGCCGACTTCAAAGCCATGGTCGTGGCCGTGCTCGGGCAGGACCCCGAGGTCATCAGCGGCGATGAAGAGGCCCGCCTCTCCTTCACCGGCGCGGTCGCGACACTGCCCGTCTATGAAGGACAGCGGATGCTCATCGACATCGGCGGCGGCTCAACGGAGTTCGTTCGCGGCACCGGTTCCGAGGTCGCCGCGGCGATCTCCGTGAACGTCGGCTGCGTGCGGATGACCGAGCGGCACTTGCGATCCGACCCGCCGCACGCGGACGAGATCGCCGAGGCCGTCACCGACATCACGGGCATCGCCGACGGCGCGCTCGCGGTGGCCGACGCGGCCCGTGAGGCGACCGAGCTGGTAGCGGTGGCCGGGACGGCGACCACGATCGCGGCGATCGCCTTGGAGCTCAAGGCGTACGACCCGGAGGCGATCGACGGCACCCGGCTCACGTACGAGCAGGTCGCGCAGGTGACCGCCGACCTCGCGGCGGTGAACCACGACGAGCGCCTGGCGATCCCGGTGATGCACCCCGGCCGCGCCGATGTCATCGTCGGCGGCGCGCTCGTGCTGCGGACGATCATGGAGCGCAGCGGGATCGACTCGGTGCTCATCTCGGAGCACGACATCCTCGACGGCATCGCCCTGTCCGCGTAGGCGAAACGACGCAAGAAGACGACGGCGGCCCCGCACGCGCGGGACCGCCGTCGTCTTCTTGCGTCACGCTCGAGCACCGGGGCCCGGTCTCGGCGAAGTCCGCGAGCCCCGGATCGGCATGGCGTCGGACCTGAAGGCCGGCGTCAGGCTTCGACCGAGGTGCGAGTAGCGACCTTCCACATTTCCGCGGCGAGCCACAGGGCCGCGACCGTCACCAATGCGCCCCAGGCGATCCGCGCGCCGTGCGGCAGGAAGTACTGCGGGAGCATCGTCACCAGCAGGATCGCGAGCGGCACGCCGCTCCACTTGTTGAGGGTGCCCGACCGCCACACCGCCACGGCCGCCAGCACCGCCGCGACCGCGATGAGGGCCAGACCGATCACGAAGACCGTCAACGCGGTCGGGTCCATTCGGAAGGCTTCGCCGACCTCGGTCATCGTCGCGTCGCCGTCCTCGACGGCCCGCTGGCCGATCGCCTTGAGGCCGTACACCTCTGCGCCGTAGTAGGAGATCGTCAGGGCCGAGCCGATGTAGCCGATGGTCGCGGCCGTGAAGGCCGTCTTCTCGTTCCGGGTGCCTTCGAGGTGGCCGCGCAGCGCGCCGTAGCCGAGCGGGATGAGGATGAGGCCCGCGATCGCGGCGAGGTGCCCGAGGGCCCATCCGGCGCTGGTCCAGGACTCGGCCCCTTCGAGGGTGGTCTGGTCGGCGCGCGGGGCGGCGGCCTCGTAGACGACGAAGAGGACGCCGGCGAGTGCGAATGCCAAGGCGCCCATGCGAGCTCTGGGGTCCTGGCGGGTCTCGGGGACTGACATGTCTGCTCCTTGGGGGTTCACTGCTCATATTCGAGAGCAGTGCTCTCTGTTGAGAGCAATGATTGCACACTCGCTTCGACAATGCAAGAGCAGTGCTCTCGTTTCGGTACACTGTCCTGATGAACGCGCCGAAAACCGCCAGAGAACGGGCCCGCGCCGAGCTCACGGCCGAGATCCTCGCCGCCGCCCGGCGCCAGCTCGCCGAGAGCGGCTCCGCCCTGCTCTCCCTGCGCTCCGTCGCCCGCGAACTCGGGATGGCCTCCTCAGCCGTCTACCGATACTTCGCGAGTCGCGACGACCTGCTGACCGCGCTGATAGTGCAGGCCTACACCGAAATCGGCGAAGCCGCCGAGAACGCCGACCTTCCCGGCGCCGCACCGGAGGAGCGCTGGCTCGCGGTCTGGCGCGCGGTGCGCGAATGGTCCCTGGCCCACCGTCACGAGTACGCGCTCATCTTCGGCACGCCCGTGCCCGGGTACGTCGCCCCGCACATCACCGTCGAAGTCGCGGGCCGCATGCCGCTCACCCTCGCCCGGATCTGCGCCGACGCCAAGGGGGCCGGCAGCCTCAATCCGCCTTCAGGCCCGGTCTGCCCGCCCGAGGCCATCGAACCGGCGATGCTCCAGATGCTGGCCGGCGAGTCGTTCGAGCCCGACGAAGTCGCCCGCCTCATCCTCGCCTGGAACCGCCTCGTCGGCATCATCGGCTACGAACTGCACGGCCACCTTCAGAACGTCACCGCCGACGACGCCCTCTTCTTCGACCACACCGCCCGCAGCGAAGGCGCCGACCTCGGTCTGCCGTTTCGCTGATGCACCAGCGGCGCCGCGACACGGGGACGCGTGGAGGACCGCGTCAGTTGAGCAGGGCCAGCGCCACGACGATCGCGGCGATCACCAGCACCACGCCGATCGCGGCGACGGCCCACGGCCAGCGTCGGCGCTGCCGGTGTTCGGCCACGTCGCCGACGACGACGGTGACGTTGTCCGGCCCGCCGCCTTCGAGGGCGAGGCGCACGAGCTCGTCGGCCGCGGCCTGGGGGTCGGTGAAGTCGCGGAGGACGTTCTCGATGACGGCGTCGTCGACCACGTCGCTGAGGCCGTCGGAGCACAGCATGTACCGGTCGCCGATGAGCGCCGGGCGCGTCTCGAAGTGCGCCGGGGCGGGGTTGGCCTGGAGCACGCGGGTGACGACCGACTTGTAGGGGTGGTCCTGGGCTTCGGCGGGGGTGATCGCGCCTTCGTCGACGAGGTGCTGGACGTACGAGTCGTCGACGGTGACCTGCACGAAGTCCTCACCGCGCACCTGATACGCCCGTGAGTCTCCGATGTGGACGATGTCGACCGCGTTGTCGCCCAGCCAGAGTCCGGTGAGCGTCGTCGCCATGCCCTCGGACTCGGGGTTCTCGGCGACGGCCGCGCGGATGCGGTCGCGGGCGGCCTCGACGACCGCGCCCAGCTCCGCGGTGGCCTCGACGGGGGAGCGGCGGGCGAGCCGTGTCACCTCGGCGATGGTCACGCCGCTGGCGACCTCGCCGGCGGCCGCGCCGCCCACGCCGTCGGCGACGGCGAGGAGCCGCCGCGACGCGAGGTGGGAGTCCTCATTCAGGTCGCGGACTTTGCCCACGTCGGTCGCGGCGCCGTAGCGCCAACGCAATTCGGTCACAGGCGATCACCACTGATTCCGCACCGGGATTCGGCTGTCTGTTCAAAGCTTGGCCGTTCGAGGGACATGGGCGCAAGTGTAGTGTCCCGCCACTCACAGCATGCGACCGTTGATCCCGGTGCGCCCGCCCTCGCCCGCCCTGCGGTGTATCCCCCGTTCGTGCCACCCTGCTACTCCGCCGCTGAGCTGCGATGACACTGCATTTACAGTGGATTCAGCCCGCTTCGCCAGCCCCCTAGGAGCACCCATGCAGACGGTTCTGGCCGACCGGTACGTCCTGGAGCACGAGATCGCGCGGGGCGCGGTCGGCGTCGTGTGGCGGGGCCTCGACCAGGTCACCGGCGACCATGTGGCCGTGAAGGTGCTCCGTCCGGAACTGCGCGACGAGGACGAGATCTTCGAGAGCTTCCGGGCCGAGGCCGACATCCTGCGCACCATCGACCACCCGGGCGTGGTCGCGGTGAAGGACTTCATCGTCACCATCGAGGTCTGCGCGGTAATCCTCGAGTTCCTGCCGGGGCTCGACCTTCGCGAGCACCTGCGCGTCCACGGGCCGCTCCCGGCCGCCGAGGCCGCGCGCCGCTGCGCGAGCGCCGCCGAGACCCTCGCAGCGATCCACCGGGCCGGGTACCGCCACGGCGACGTGAAGCCCGGCAACCTCATGCTCGCCGGCGCCGACGGCCTCAAGTTCATCGACTTCGGGATCGCGCGCGCCGCCGCGTCCAGGACCGCGCCTTCGCACGGCACCCCGGAGTACATCGCCCCGGAGGTCGCCTCGGGTGACTCGGCGAGCCCCGGCGTCGACAACTACGCGCTCGGGCTCGTCCTCTATGAAGCGCTCACCGCGCACAGCGCCTACCGCGGCGGCTCCATCACCGAAGTCGTCGAGCGGCACCTGACGCGGATCCCCGTGAGGCCCGTCGCCGTCGACGCGGAGCTGTGGCGGATCGTCGAGACGCTCCTCGCGCTCGACCCGCGCGCCCGCGGCGACCTCGACGCGATCGCCGCCGAGCTGCGCCGCCTCGCCCCGCGCCTGTCGGACCAGGCGACCGCGCCGATCGACCCGGAGCTGCAGGAGCGGGACGCGACCGCCGACTTCAAGTACGACCCCGTGACGCCGCACGCGGCCGAGATCGAGCCTCCCGAGCTCGGCGCGATGCTCGCCGCCGGCGAAGGCGCGCCCGAGGGGGAGGACCGTGGAGGCGCGGTCTACGGCAACGACTCGGAGCGACTCGGCCGCGGCTGGGTCGTGGGCCTCACCGCCGCCGCATGCTTCGTCGTGATCGCCGCGGTCTGGGCCTTTCTGGTGGTTACCCGACCCGGTCTCCCGAATGAGGACGATATCGCCGATCCGTCCGAAAGCGCGAGTGAGTCCGCGCCCGTTGAGGGCGAATCCTCCGCCCAGCCAACGGCATCGGCCCCGGAACCGAGCGCCACGCCCGGCGAGGAGACCGCCACTCCTCAAGGGCCGGACGTCGAAAGCGAATCGCCTGACCAGATATCAGATGAAATGTCCGAATCGGAGAACGACGGCGATGATTCCACTGAGGGCGGTTCCGACGACGACTCGCCCGGATCGGATCTCATCGGATCCCCGATGCCTCGCAACTGAAAGCGATCACGACAGTCGATAATGATCCGTGATCGCCGGGCGACGCCGAGTCATCGCAACCCAAGTGGGCGATCGGGATCACATGATTGGAATTCTCGAAACAGGCGTTGCAATCCAACGAACGTCCCTGAGCGTTTCGCAAGGCTTGCAACGCAATCCGTGAACACATCCAATCAAGTATCGGTAACGGTCTATCGACACATTGGAGCTGTCCACTTGTCATGGGGGCATCCACATGGCATCCTGTCGGGCATGGCAGGAAAAGAACTCAACGCAACCTCAGCAGCATTGCTGGGCTTGCTGCACGAAGGACCGATGACCGGTGGACAACTCATGGCGGAGGCGACCCGTCGCCTCGGTCCGTACTGGACCATGACGCGTTCCCAGGTCTACCGCGAACTCCCCGCGCTCGCCGAAGGCGGACTCGTTCGAGTCGGGAAGCCGGGGCCCCGCGCCTCGGTGCCCTACACGATCAGCGCCAACGGCAAGCGGGCGTTCACCCGCTGGCTCAACGAGCCGGCCCGAATCGGCCAGCTGCGCGACCCCGTTGCGCTGCGCACGGCCTTCCTCGACTACCTCTCCAAGGACACCGCCGAGGAGATGTTCGCCGACGCGACCGAGCAGCACCAGGAGGCCTTGGCAGAGGCCCGCGCCGCTGCGAAGGACTACGCGGACGAGGACCCGAACGCGGCCATCGCGATGGAATTCGCGATCGGCTACCACCGTTCGGCGCTGAGCTGGCTGAAGAAGCGATAGCGGGAGCATCCGGGCACTGACCCGGGAGAACGACGATCAAGCACGGAACGGGACGCGGCCCCAGCGGGGCTCGCGTCCCGTTTCGTATGAGCCCGAATACAGGCGTAGTCTGATCTGTTGTGACCAGTGTCGATGTTTCCGCCGATCTCCGTGAACTGAAGGCGACGCTCAGCAGCGTCGAGGCCGTCCTCGACCTCCCCGCGCTCCGGCGCGAGCTGGCCGAACTCGAGGCCGCGGCTGCCGACCCCGGGCTGTGGGACGACACCACGCAGGCCCAGAAGATCACTTCACGCCTCTCCTACGTGCAGGCCGAGCTCAAGAAACTCGCTTCGCTGCACGAACGCATGGACGACGTCGCCATCATGTTCGAGCTGGCCGACGACGAGTCCGACCCGGGCGCGGCCGCCGAGGCCGCCGCCGAGCTCGACTCGATCCGCAAGGCGGTCGACGAGCTCGAGGTGCGCACCCTCCTCTCCGGGGAGTACGACGAGCGCGACTGCGTGCTCACCGTGCGCTCCGGTGCGGGCGGCGCCGACGCCTGCGACTTCGCCGAGCAGCTCATGCGCATGTACCTGCGGTGGTCCGAGGCCCACAACTTCGGCACGGAGGTCTACGACATCTCCTACGCCGAAGAGGCCGGGATCCGCTCCGCCACGTTCGCCGTGAACGGCCCGTACGCGTACGGGCACCTCTCGGTCGAGCAGGGGACGCACCGCGTGGTGCGCATCAGCAAATACGACAACCAGGGCCGCCGCCAGACCGGCTTCGCCGCCGTCGAGGTCGTGCCGGCCCTCGAGCAGACCGACGAGATCGAGGACATCCCCGAGGACGAGATCCGCGTGGACGTCTACCGCTCCTCCGGGCCCGGCGGCCAGGGCGTCAACACCACCGACTCGGCGGTGCGACTGACCCACCTGCCGACCGGCATCGTCGTCTCCTGCCAGAACGAGCGCTCGCAGCTGCAGAACAAGGCCACCGCGATGGGCGTCCTCAAGGCCAAGCTCCTCCAGCGCAAGCGCGACGAGGAGCGGGCGAAGGTCGACGAGCTGCGCGGCTCGGCCACGGCCTCCTGGGGCGACCAGATGCGCTCCTACGTCGAGCACCCGTACCAGATGGTCAAGGACCTGCGCACCGGCTTCGAGACGGCCGACGTCAAGGGCGTCTACGACGGCAACATCGACGGCTTCCTGGAGGCCGGCATCCGCTGGCGCAAGAGCGGGGAGAAGCACGAGTAGGGCCGCCGCCCCGGCGACCTCACGGGACCGTTCCGTGGCCGCTCCGTGACGCTCCGCCGAGCGTTCATAGGCCGCCTGACCATACGGGCTTCCTCCGTTCGGCTGAAATCGCGTCGTAACCCTTGCACAGCCGTGACATATGGGGCTGAAACTGCGAAATATGCCACGCTTGTACTGGAGCCGCCCGACCGGCTCCGTGCTTCGGCGGCTAGACTCCGCCTCGTGATTCAGCTTGAGGGTGTAACCAAGCACTACCCCCGGTCGAACCGCCCGTCGGTGGAGGACGTGAACGTCTTCATCGACAAGGGAGAGTTCGTCTTCTTCATCGGTCCGACCGGTGCGGGGAAGTCCACGATGATCAAGCTCCTGCTGCGCGAAGAAGTTCCGGACAAGGGCAAGATCACGGTCGGGGACACCGACGTGACGAGGCTCCGCCGGTGGAAGGTCCCCGCCTACCGGCGCAGTATCGGCTGCGTGTTCCAGGACTTCCGGCTGCTGCCGAACCGCACGGCCGCCGAGAACGTGGCGTTCGCGCTCGAGGTCATCGGCAAGCCGCGTTCGGTCGCCCGCCGGGTCGTCCCGGAAGTGCTCGAACTGGTCGGCCTCGGCGGCAAGGAGCACCGCTACCCGCACGAGCTGTCCGGCGGCGAGCAGCAGCGCGTCGCGGTAGCCCGCGCCTTCGTCAACCGGCCGCTGCTGCTGCTGGCCGACGAGCCCACCGGTAACCTCGACCCCGACACCTCGATCGAGATCATGCGGCTCCTCGACCGGATCAGCCGGACGGGCACCACCATCCTCATGGTCACGCACGACTCCAACATCGTGAACCAGATGCGCCGTCGCGTCATCGAGATCGAGAACGGCCAGATCGTCCGCGACCAGGCTCGCGGCGTCTACGGCTAAGCGGAAGGCAGATTCAGAGCACATGCGCGCGAAGTACGTGATGTCCGAGGTCTTCCTCGGACTGTGGCGCAACATCTCCATGACCATCGCCATGATCATCACCATGGCCGTCTCGCTGTCGATGCTCGGCGCGGGCCTGATGCTGTACAACCAGGTCGACGTGATCGAGGAGTTCTACCAGACCAACCTCGAAGTGGTCGTCTACCTCGAGCGCGACATCGATCAGGCGACGACCGACCAGATCCACCAGTCGCTCAAGGACAACGACCTCGTCGCCGAAGTCCAGTACGAGGACAAGGAGAAGGCGCTCGAGCGGTTCCAGGAGACCTTCAAGGAGTCCCCTGACCTGGTGAAGGCGGTTGAGGCCGATGTGCTGCCGTCCGCGTTCCGCGTGAAGATGAGGAACATCGACGACGCCCCCGAACTCATCAAGCAGTTCGAGGAGGTGCCGGGGGTCTACCAGGTCACCAACCAGCGCCAGATCCTGCAGCAGGTCTTCGACATCCTGGGCGGGGCCCAGAGGCTCACGCTGGTCATCGCCCTCGTGCAGGGTGTGGCCGCGCTCATGCTGGTGGCCAACACGATCCAGGTCGCCGCGTACTCGCGCCGCCGCGAGGTCGCGATCATGAAGCTGGTGGGCGCGCCGAACTGGTTCGTCCAGGCGCCGTTCGTCCTCGAGGCGGTCTTCGCCGCCGTGATCGGCTCGATCTTCGCCTTCGGCACGCTCGTCGCCGCGAAGTTCCTGGTCATCGACGGCCAGTTCTCGGACCTCTTCAAGCTCATGCCGCCGATCACGCTGCAGGCGATCCTCGTCCTGCTCCCGATCCTCGTCGGCGTCTCGGCGGTGATCAGCGCGATCACTGCGTGGATCACCTTGCGCTTCAACATCAAGGTCTGACCTCCTCGTCCACGGCGACGCCTGCGAGCCGTAGATGAGGACAGCGGGGCTTCTGTCCCGAATACCCTGAATGTCCGTCGCAGATGGACTACATTCTGGGCCTATGAGGCGAATCGGTTGGCTGCTCGCGGCCCTGCTCCTGGCAGGGACCGCGAGCAGTCCCGCTTTCGGGCTCTCCCAGTCCGACCTGGACAAGGTCCAGCGCGAGAAGGCCCAGATGGCCGCGCAGCTCGAAGACGCCTCCGACGAGGTGCGGGCCGCCGGCCTGGTGCTCGCCGAGACCGCGGCCCGACTGCCCGGCGCGGAGCACGCCGTCGACGTCGCCCACGGGCGGGTCGCGGCGGCCGAAGCCGAAGCGGCCCAAGCGCAGCGCGAGACCGACGCCGCCCGTGAGGCGCTTCAGGAGGCCGAGGTCGAATACGAGGCCGCACGTGAGGCCGTCGAAGCCGCCCGCGAGGCCCGCGCCTCCCTGTTCGCCGCCACGGCCCGCGGCTCCGAACTGCTCACCCTGGACGCCGTCCTCGCCTCCGGCGACCCCCAGAAGGCCGTCGACGGGCTCACCTACCTCGAGTTCATGATGGACGGCAAGAACCTCGCGGTCGAGGAGGTCACCCTCGCCCGCCGGGAGGCCGCCAACGCCGAGAACGCCGCGTCCCTCGCCCAGACCGAAGCCGAGGACGCCGAGGCGGCCGCCGCCGACGCGCTCGCGATCGCCGAGACCCGCTACACCGAGGCCCAGGCCGCCCAGCGCACCGTGGAGCAACTGGTCGGCCAGCACGAGGCGGCCCTGGCGGTCGCCGAGGACGCCCGCGAGGACGCCCAGTCCGAATACGACCGGCTCGAAGCCGAATCCGAGCGCCTCGCCGACCAGTTGCGCCGGGCCGACCGGGACGACGACTCCGGTGGCGGCTCGTCCTCCGGCGGTGGCGGCGGAGGCGGGTTCGTCGTGCCGGTCGACGGTTGGAAGTCCTCGGACTTCGGCTGGCGGCGCCACCCGATCTACGGCACCACCCGCCTGCACGGCGGCACCGACTTCGCCGCCGGCACCGGCGCCCGAATCCATGCCGCCGACTCCGGAAAGGTCGTCTACGCGGGCTGGAGCTCCGGGTACGGGCAGCTCACGTGCATCAGCCACGGCGGGGGCCTCTCCACCTGCTACGCGCACCAGTCCGAGATCTGGGTGGACTACGGCGAGCACGTCGACCGTGACGAGGGGATCGGCGCGGTCGGCAGCACCGGCGACAGCACCGGCCCGCACCTGCACTTCGAGGTCCGCGTGCACGGCGACCGCGTCAACCCTGTGGGGTACCTGCCGAGCTGTCTATGCCGGTAGCGAATTGCTTTCGACAGACACATGTTCGATCGTTAAGCTTGCTGGGTGTCCAAGAAGCAAACGCAGGAGAAGGTCAAGCACTCGGGTCCCGAGCGCTCGGTCGTGACCACCAACCGCAAGGCCCGGCACGACTACGAGATCCTGGACACGTACGAGGCCGGGATGGTCCTGTCCGGTACCGAGGTCAAGGCCCTGCGCCAGGGCAAGGGGAACATCGTCGACGCGTACGCCGAGATCTACAACGGCGAGGCCCGCGTCCACAACCTGCACATCCCCGAGTACGACTACGGGACGTGGACCAACCACCCGCCCCGGCGCATCCGCAAGCTCCTGCTGCACCGCGGCGAGATCGCCAAGCTGGCGCACAAGCTCGACGAGCCCGGCCTGACGCTGGTCCCGCTCTCGGTGTACTTCCTGAACGGCTACGCCAAAATGGAGCTCGGGCTGGCCCGGGGCCGCAAGAACTACGACAAGCGCCAGGCCATCGCCAAGCGCGAGTCCGACCGCGAGATCGAGAAGGCCATGGGCCGCGCCGCCAAGCGCGGCGGGAAGTGAGCCGGGGGAATATCGGTTCGACGCCCGTCGTTGGACTGGGTTAGAATTCCACAGCACGACCGAATACCGACAACTGAACAGGGTGAAACACTCACTCACCAATCTCGGGGCTGATCGGTTTCGACTCCGTATGTTGAGGTGAGGGAAGCGGGTCGAGGAAGCCAACGCCGTCTCGTAAACCAACGTTGGAAACCAATAAGTGCCAACGCAAAACGCACTGACTTCGCTCTCGCTGCCTAAGCGACTGTGAAGTTGCCGCTCCAGGGGCGCATCCGCTCTGGGTTCGCGGCATCATTTAAGGATGCTGGGCCGACGTCTTGATCGCTGGGACGGAAGGCCGAGATTCTCGGCGATTAGAGCCCGCCACACCGTCTCGTCCGCGTGATCGGTGGGGCTCGATAAAAGGCACAGCGGACTGCACCCGGAGAAGTCTCACAGATGCAGCGGAGGACCAGGGTTCGATTCCCTGCAGCTCCACACGCCCACATGGGCCCCGCGAGGGGCCCATGTGTTCGTCTGTGACCGCTTGTGCGTGCCTGTCCCGGCGCGTCCATGCCCAGGACGTCTCGGTAGAAGGCGACGGTCTGCTCGAACTGGGCCTTCGGGAGTTTCATGGCGATGTTCTGACCGCCGCGGAACCGCGTGTTCATGACGGGTCCTCCGGTGTTCGGTCCAGATGGTCTTGCAGGTTGTGCAGTCGCAGGTCCCAGTCCCGTGCCATGGCGGCGAGGAACTGCTGCGCCACCTGCATGGGCGCGGAGTGCAGCCGGTACCGCACGCGACGCCCTTCTCTCGGTTCCGGCGCCACCAGGCCCGTCTCGGCGAGCAGTGCCAGGTGCTTGGCGATCGCCTGCCGCGTGATCGGCAACCGGTCGGCGAGTTCGGTGACGGTGGCCGGACCACCGGAATCCGACGAGTTCATCGGGTTCGCTCGCCCACCCTTCGACGTTGCCTTCGAACGCCTCGCGACGCACGTGCTCGGGCAGTTGCGCGAATCCGGTCTCGACCACGCGCAGCAGCGTGCCCGCACTCGCCGGTTCGAGGGTGAACTCGACGTAGGTGCGCCGCGGGTCGTGCTCGGGCCATATCGCAACCAATCGGTTGCGTCAACTGCCTGAGGTTTCCCGATCGTGCTGGGCGATTTGTCCGTAAGATCACCATATGCACACTCTGTTGTCGGTTCTGCACGTTCTGTTGGCCGTCGTGTTCGTCGGTCCGGCCATGCTGATGCCGTGGGTGGGGGAGCGGGCGCTGCGCGAGCGGGACGGGGACCTGGTGCACCGCGCCGGACGCCGCTGCATGGCCTTCAACGCGCTGACGCTGGTGGCTGCGCTGTTCGGGGTGCTGACGATGACGACGAGCGAGCGGTACTCGTTCGTCGACCCTTGGGTCATCATCGCCTCGACGCTGTACGTGGTCGCGGTGGTCAACGGCGCGGCCGTGATCCCGGGTGTGCTCGCCCGCATCGGCAAGGAGCTCCAGGACGCGCATGGCACCATGGACGGCGAACTCCTGGAACAGCATCGCGGGCGGCTGTTGGCGCTCTCGGGGCTGAACCTCGTCTTCTACGGCGTGGTCGTGATCCTCATGGCCTGGCGGCCCGGTGCTTTATTTACGGCTCCGCAAGCGTTCGCCGTGACTGCGGCCCGGTGCTTGAGTCACGGCTCCGCAAGCGCCCTCGGCGAAGCCTGCGAGCCGTAGATTCGACTGACCGTGACTGCTCCTCGGCGCGTGACCTGCCAGGCTCAGTTCAGCGCGGGGTCGGCCGGGAAGTGCGCCACCGCCGAGAGCAGGCCGCCCTGACGTTTCCACACCATGCCCCACAGCTCTTCGGGGTTGGTCGAGAACGGGTCCGCCGGGAGGGCGTCGAAGACCATCCAGGCGCCCGCGTCGATCTCGTCCTCGAGCTGGCCCGGCGCCCAGCCGGCGTAGCCGGTGAAGACCCGCATCCCTTCCAGGAGCGGCGCGACCTCGCCGGGGTCCCGGGCCAGGTCGAGCGTGCCCAGACGCCCGAGCACCGGCCGGAACGCGTCGTTGAAGGGCGCGTCGGCCTTCCGCCAGCCCAGTCCGATCGCCGCGTCAGGCTGCACCGGGCCGCCCTCGAAGAGGACGGCGGGATGCCCCGCCAGCTCCGCCCACTGATCGAGGTAGTGGACGACCTTCCGCTCGGTGGCCCGATTGAGGACCACGCCCAGCACACCGTCGGACTCGTGCCCGACGCCGATGACGACCGTGCGGTCGAAGTTGGGGTCCTGCAGCGTGGGTGTGGCGACGAGGAGACTGCCGACGAACGACTTGGTGCGCGCCGGTGTTGTTTCGCGACTGACCATGGGTCCACCTCCGTTCTGCGCCGCCTCCGCGAATACGTCCCAGACTCGGGTTCGCCCGGTTCTCCCGGCACGGTAACCCGCGGGGGCGCGCTTGCAGCAAGGTTCCCGCACTTTCCGAGGAAATACACCGTGGTGTCGGGAGCCCGACAGTTGTTTCCTCACTGAGGGTGCGCGCGGCCCGGCGATTCGGCGACGAGGCCGTAACGGACGGTGCCGCAGTGGTCGGAAGTGGAAGCAACGGCCCCAGGAGTTCCCTGGGGCCGTTGTCAAGTGGAGTTACCGGAGTCCGGCGAAGAGGTCGTCCTCGGGAAGCCGCGATTCGATGCGCGACTCGACGAGTTCGTAATCCTCGGTGGGCCAGGCCTTCTGCTGGAGCTCGCGCGGCACGGCGAACCAGAACCCGTCCGGGTCGACCTGGGTCGCGTGGGCCTTCAAGGCCTCGTCGCGGATGTCGAAGTACTCGGCGCACTCGACCCGCGTCGTGATCCGCTCGCTCTTGTCGCGGGTCCAGTCGCCCGCGTCCATCCAGTCCTTGTAGGGCGATTCGAGCCCGGCCTGGATCATCGCGTAGTGCAGGGCCTCGATGCGCGCCTTGCCGAACGAGTGGTTGTAGTAGAGCTTGAGCGGCTGCCACGGCTCGCCCCGGTCCGGGTACCTGTCCGGATCGCCCGCGGCGGTGAAGGCCGCGACGGAGATCTCGTGGGTCTTGACGTGGTCCGGGTGCGGGTAGCCGCCCTCTTCGTCGTAGGTGGTGACCACGTGCGGCTTGAACGAGCGCATGATCTCCACGAGCGGCGCGGCGGCCTCCTCGGTGGGCACCAGGTAGAAGGCGTCCTCGGGCAGGTCGACCCCGGAGTTGGGGAGCCAGCCCTCGGGGAGGCCCGAGTCGATGAAGCCCAGCCAGTGCTGCTGGACGCCCAGGATCTCGCGGGCGCGGGCCATCTCCTCGTTGCGGATGCGCGGCAGGTTCTCCTGCACCTCGGGGCGGTCCATCTTCGGATTGAGCACGTCGCCGCGTTCGCCGCCCGTGCACGTCACCACGAGGACCTCGATGCCCTCGCGCACGTAGCGGGCCATCATGCCTGCGCCCTTGCTCGACTCGTCGTCGGGATGCGCGTGCACGCACATGAGGCGCAGCTTGCTCTGGTTCGTCACGTCGGTCAACCTCACTGGCGGGTGCTTCTAGTGGTAAGGCTCGGCGCACTGGAACCGACGCGCGCACTGCGGTAGTTGTCGGCTCTGGCATTCTGTGCAACGATACTCGATAATCATTACTTCCCGGTTCGGCAGAGAACCGCGGCTCCAGCGGTGGAACCGCTGATCGCGAAGGAAAGCGACGCAATGACTGAGATGCAGACCACGGATGGGCGCGTGCCGCGAACGGCGACCGTGACCTTTCCCGATGGTCGCTACGGTCGCCGCCGCGAACCGAAGCGCCGCCGCCCGGCGGTGACCGCGGCCCTCACGATCGGCGTCGTGCTGGCGGGGCTCGTCGCCGCCTGGCGCCTCTCGGAACTGTACGGCCAGAACGAGGTCTCCGAGCGGCTGCTCGGGTTCGACGACTCCGTCCCCGGCCAGGTCACCGTCGAGTTCGAGGTCTACAAGCCGGCCGGTGAAGGCGCCACCTGCGCCGTCAGGTCCCGCGACCTCGCCGGCGCCGAGATCGGGTACGCCGAAGTCGAGATCCCGGCGGACGATGCCACCCATGTGGTGACGTCGTACCCCCTCGCAGTGGAGGGCGTGCCCAACACCGGCGAAGTCCTGAGGTGTTGGCAGACGGACTGACTATTGACTTTCGGCCCGTCGCACCGCGTTTCGGTCGGCGGGCCTTTCGCTATCCGGGGTAGACCCGGGTCGCGAGGACTTACACCCAGAGGCAGGACCTCGCAGTACGGATCGCACTATTCGGAGGATATGGATCACATGGCTACCGACGCTAACCAGGGCACTTGGCTCACCCAAGAGGCCTACGACCGTCTCAAGAGCGAACTGGACGAGCTCATCGCGAACCGTCCCGCCATGGCCGCCGAGATCAACGCCCGCCGGGAAGAAGGCGACCTCAAGGAGAACGGCGGCTACCACGCGGCCCGCGACGAGCAGGGCAAGCAGGAAGGCCGCATCCGCCAGCTCGAAGACCTGCTGCGCAACGCGAAGGTGGGCGAGGCGAAGGAGAGCGACGAGATCCAGATCGGGACCGTCGTGACCATCGCCTTCGACGGCGACCCCGACGACACCGAGAAGTTCCTCCTCGGCTCGCGCGAGATCGCGGCCACCACCGACCTCACGGTCTACAGCCCCGACTCCGCGCTCGGCGCGGCCATCCTCGGCCACAAGGTCGGCGACACCGTCGCCTACAAGACCCCGAGGGACACCCAGATCTCCGTGAAGATCATCGACGCCGAGAAGTTCCTGGGTTAAAGGCCGACCGCCGACCGATCGACGACGCCGCGGGCCCCGAATCGGGGCCCGCGGCGTGCTGTTCGCCTACGCCCGCGCGGACCAGCCGACGTCGATCCGCTTGCCGTACTTGTCGAAGTAGTGCAGCGCGTCCATGTGCACCGCCACCGTGATCGGCTGCCCGGCCGAGACCGGGATGTGCGGGGGGAGCCGGAAGACCAGGTCGGCGGGCTTGCGGATCGGTCCCGTGTCGGCCTCGTGCTGCTCGACCTGGGCCTGACCGAACCCGGAGAACAGCCCGCCGAGACGGCGGCGCGGCTTCGAGCCGCCCCGCGTCAGGTCCGGCTTGTCGCCGATACCGTCGGGCACCACCGCCGTGGCGCCGATGTCGAGGAACACGAGCGTCTCATGGCCGTGGTGCTCGTAGAAGCGCACACGGCCCGCGATCGACTGGCCCGGGTGCCCGTCCGCGACCGGCGCGAGCGCCTCCGCCCGCATTCCGACCACGATGTTCTCCCCGTGGTAGCGGGCCACGGCCCGGCCGCGCAGGTCGTGCCACGGGAGCCGCAGCTCCTGATCGCCGAAGTCAAGGGCCACATAGCGGTCGAGGTACACGTTGACGCGCGCCTCGAGGAGGTTCATGCGGGGCGTGCCCAGGAAGGCGGCCACGTACATCGTCGCCGGGCGCTCGTACACCTCGTCCGGGGTGCCCACGTCCTGCAGGATCCCCTTGCGCATCACCGCGACCCGGTCGGCCATCGTCAGCGCCTCGGTCTGGTCGTGCGTCACGTAGAGCGTCGTCGCGTCGTGGCGGCGCACCAGCGAGGAGATCTCGGTGCGCAGTTCGGCGCGCAGGCCCACGTCGAGGTTCGACAGCGGCTCGTCCATGAGGAACAGTTTGGGGCGCCGCACGAGCGCGCGGCCCATGGCGACGCGCTGCTGCTGGCCGCCGGAGAGTTGGTTCGGCTTGCGGTCCTTGAGGTCCGAGATGCCGAGGGCGCTGGCCATGTCGCCGACCGCGTCGGGCACGGACTGGGCGCCGTTCTGCTTGCCGAGCTTGAGCGGGAAGCCGATGTTGTCCGCGACGGACATGTGCGGGTAGAGCGCGAAGGTCTGGAAGATCATGGCCGCGTTGCGGTCTCGCGGCGGCAGGTCGTTCGCGTACTCGCCGTCGAGGAGGATCTCGCCGTCGGAGGGGGTTTCGAGGCCGGCCACCATGCGGAGCACGGTGGACTTGCCGCAGCCGGACGGGCCGAGCAGGACGAGGAATTCGCCGTGGTTGACTTCCATGCTCAAGGAGTCCACGGCCAGGGTATCGCCGGGGAACACCTTCGAGACGTTCTTCAGCGTGACAGCAGTCACCGTTGACTCCAGGGGGTTCTAAGGGGATGGATTGCTCAGTGGTGTGCCGGGATTTACGGTCGGGCGGTCAGTGAAGCATGACCCGCAGGCTTCTTCCTGGTTAAGGATTGACGCTTCGTAGCTTAAGCCTTCCAAATTCGAAGGGTAACGGCGGTCACCCGCTGCGACGTGAAGTGAACGTCGGTTCACACTAGGTGCCACCTGCGGTTTCAATGGATTGACCGATCGCCCATGCGGGATCAAGGACGGCATATCGGTCTACAGTAACCGCTTTCCGGCCTTTGCGCGGGACCATCGGGACCCCGCGCGAACGGCGTCCCGGGCGTCCGCCCGCCGGGGCACTACGATCGAGGCGTGACGCAACTCGTGACACTCAACGACGTCCGCGCCGCGGCGGCCGAACTCGCCGGGATCGTGCGACGCACCCCCCTCGAACCCTCCCGCGACCCCGTCCTCGACGGCGTCCACCTCAAATGCGAGAACCTGCAGCGCGCCGGATCCTTCAAGATCCGCGGCGCCTACATGCGCGTCTCCCACCTGACCGAAGCCGAACGCGCCCTCGGCGTCGTCGCCGCCTCCGCGGGCAACCACGCCCAAGGCGTCGCCCTCGCCGCCTCCACGCTCGGCATCCGCTGCACCGTCTTCATGCCCGAGTCCGCGCCCCTCCCGAAAGTGGCCGCCACCAAGGGCTACGGCGCCGAAGTGATCCTCGGCGGGCACACCGTCGACGACGCCCTCGAAGCGGCCCACCGCTTCGCCGCCGAGACCGGCGCGACCCTCATCCACCCCTTCGACCACCGCGACATCGTCGCCGGACAGGGCACCATCGCCCTCGAGATCCTCGAACAACTGCCCGAGACCGGCACCATCGTCACCTCGGTCGGCGGCGGCGGGCTCATCGCCGGCATCGCCGCCGCCGCGAAGCAGCTCAAACCCGACATCCGCATCATCGGCGTCCAAGCCGAAGGCGCCGCCGCCTATCCGCACTCGCTCGCCGCCGGACGACCCATACGCCTCGACAAGATGCACACCATCGCCGACGGCATCAAGGTCGGCCGCCCCGGCGACGTCCCCTTCGCGCACGTCGCCACCCTCGTCGACGAGATCGTCACCGTCACCGAAGAGGACATCAGCCGCGCCCTCCTCTCCCTCCTCGAACGCAACAAACTCGTCGTCGAACCCGCCGGCGCCACCGCCTACGCCGCGCTCCTCAACTACTCGGTCGACTACGACCCGCCCACCGTCGCCGTCATCTCCGGCGGCAACATCGACCCGCTGCTGCTCATGCGGCTCATCGAACACGGCCTCGGCGCCTCCGGCCGCTTCATGCGCGCCAACCTGCGCTGCCCCGACCGGCCCGGCGCCCTGGCATCGATCCTGCAACTCATCGGCGCCTACGGCGGCAACATCGTCGACGTCTACCACCAGCGCAGCGACCCGCGCCTGTCCGTCGGCGAAGTCGCCGTGGACCTCTCGATCGAGACCCGCGGACCCGAACACGCGACCGAAATCGTTGCGGCCCTGC
The DNA here is from genome assembly GCF_016918015.1 of Glycomyces sp. YM15. Classification (GTDB taxonomy): domain Bacteria; phylum Actinomycetota; class Actinomycetes; order Mycobacteriales; family Micromonosporaceae; genus Glycomyces. The sequence continues at coordinate 107,843 of NZ_JAERMK010000013.1, read as the reverse complement.
GCGACGCGGGGTATTTCGTGTCGGTGGAGGGACCTAGCATCTGAGTCATGCAGAAACCGCTTGAAGAACTGATGGAGCCCGGCTGGGCCAAAGCCCTCGCCCCCGTGGCCGACGACGTGGCCAAGATGGGCGAATTCCTCCGCGCCGAAGTGGCCGCCGGACGCCGATACCTGCCCGCCGCCGAGCACATCCTCCGCGCCTTCCAGCAGCCGTTCGACCAGGTCAAGGTCATCATCGTCGGCCAAGACCCCTACCCCACCCCCGGCCACGCCATCGGCCTCTCCTTCGCCGTCGCCCCCGATGTGCGGCCCCTGCCCAAGAGCCTGGTCAACATCTTCAACGAGTACCGCGACGACCTCGGCCACCCACTCCCCGCCAACGGCGACCTCACCCCCTGGGCCGAGCAGGGCGTCCTGCTGCTCAACCGCTCCCTCAGCGTCGCCCCCGGCACGCCCGCCTCCCACAAGGGCAAGGGCTGGGAAGCGGTCACCGAACAGGCCGTCCGCGCCCTGGCCGAACGCGGAGGCGCCGCAGTCGCCATCCTCTGGGGCAACAACGCCCGCGAACTCAAGAGCCTCCTCGGCCCCATCCCCGCCATCGAGTCGGCCCACCCCTCGCCCTTGAGCGCCCGCCGCGGCTTCTTCGGATCCAAGCCGTTCAGCCGCGCCAACGAGCTCCTCAAGGAGCAGGGCGGTGAGCCGGTCGACTGGCGGCTTCCGGCGCTGCAGGAGTCCTAGAACCCGCGGGATACGGTTGACAGGTGATCGAGATCCTGGCGCAGCAAGAGTTCGGGCCGGAGCGCGACCAGGCGATGGCCGGGCCGCTCGGGCTGTTCGTGACCGTGTTCCTCGTCGTCGTGACGATCTTCCTCATCCGAGGAATGAACAAGCACGTCAGGCGACTGAACGAACGGGTCGCGCGCGAAGCCGCCGAGGCGGAGGCCGCCGCAGCTACCGACGCCGGGCGAGACGACCCCGCCCGCGCTTAAGGCCGAGCCATGCCACGCAAGAACCGCCGCCGGAGCGAATCCCGGCGGCCGACCTCGGGCGCCCAGGACCCGAGCCTGATCGACGGCCCGGACGGACCCGTCCGGGTCCGCCGCATCCCCGGCTCCAACGCCGAGAAGCGCTACCGGTGCCCCGGCTGCGACCTCGAGATCCAACCGGGCACACCGCACGTCGTCGCCTGGGCCGACGACGGCGACGGCGACGACCGCCGCCACTGGCACACCGGCTGCTGGAACGCCAGGAGCCGCCGCCAACCGGGACGCTGGCGCTGAACGGCCGAAACCGAACGCCGAAGGGCGGGACCGCGCGGTCCCGCCCTTCGGCGTTCGGTTTCGGCGCACGACCAGGCGACACAGCGGTCGCATCGGGTGACCCTTGCCAGCTGCGCCACACGCCGTATCGCCTCCGGCGAATTCAAGGGATAATTCCGGCGTGGCTGTCATCAGATCCGCGAGCATGCTCCCCGCCAGACGCGAGGCGCTCACGCTCGAAACCGCCGACGGGCTCGAACTCGTCGGCGAACTCGCCCTGCCCGCCGACCGCGAGCCCGAGGCGACCCTCATCTGCGTCCACCCGCTGCCCACCCATGGCGGCATGATGGACTCGCACATCTTCCGCAAGGCCGCCTGGCGGCTCCCCGCGCTGGCGAACATGGCGGTGCTGCGGTTCAACACCCGCGGCACCGAGTCGCAGCAGGGCGCGAGCCAGGGCGCCTTCGACCACGGCGTCGGCGAGCGCTTCGACGTCGCGGCCGCGGTGGAGTACGCGGAGTTCGCGGAGTTGCCGCGGGTGTGGCTGGTCGGCTGGTCCTTCGGCACCGACCTCACGTTGAAGTACGGCCTGGAGCCGAGTGTCGAAGGCGCGGTGCTGCTCTCGCCGCCGCTGCGTTACTCCAAAGAGGACGATCTGGCGCGGTGGGCCGAGGACGGCCGCCCGCTGCTGGCGCTCATTCCCGAGCAGGACGACTACCTGCAGTACCCGGAGGCCAAGCAGCGCTTCGCGGCCGTGCCGCAGGCGGAGGTCGTGGAGATCGAGAAGGGCAGCCACCTGTGGGTCGGCAAGGCCGAAGAGGCCTTGGACCGCATGGTGGGCCGCATTCTCCCCGAGTACGCGCCGCTGCCGACCACGTGGGACGGACCGATGGAACGCGGTGACACCTCCGCCTACGCCAACAAGACCGTGGCCGCTTTCGGAGGCTTCCTGCCGAAGGCAGGACGAGAGAACAGCCTGCCGAAGGCGGCGCAGGAGAACGGCTTGCCGAAGCCGGAGCGCGACTGACCCCGCACGCGAATCGATCCGGGCCCGGCCGCGCAGCAGCGCCGCCGGGCCCTTTCGCACCTGGTTCCTGAAGAAGGCTTCAGGCGGCTTCAGGCTGGCTTCAGGTTCGCCCGCCCATCATGGAGTCACACCGGAAGGACCGGTGCAGACGAGGAGGCGGACATGACGACGAACGAAGCGGCGACACGAGCCGCGAGCCGCGCGATCCGTCGGCGCGCAACCGGATCAGGGCGCGGCAAAGCCCACGGCAGCGCGACGGGCATCGATGGCGCGGTCCTGAAGCGCGTGAACGCGATCGGGGGCGAGCGCGATGCCGAACGCGGTCAGGCGCACTCGAGGAAGTCGGCGATGGCGGCCGGCATGGCCGTGTCGGCGCAGTCGGTGACGGCGACGAGGTCCTCGCCTTCGATGCGCCATACCTTGCGCTGGACCGCGCCTTCGCCGTCGCCGCCGGAGCCGCCCGGGTAGTCGACGGTGGCGGCCACGTAGTCGCCTTCCTCGGCGCACCAGCTGTCGATGATCCGGCCGTCCTCCAACTGCTCGTCGATGCGTCCGCCGAGCACGGCCGGGTCGGAGCAGACGGTGCCGGTGCTCTCGGGGTTGGTCGCGGCGTAGGTAGCCAGGGCGGCGCCGCCGAGCAGCGCTCCCGTGAGTGCGACGCCGGCGGTGGCCGTGGCGATCGACCGCAGTCTCGGGCGCAGGCCGACGCGCTCGCGGCCGGGACGGTAGGGCGCGAGTTCGGTGGAGACGGCGACGGTGACGGGGCGCAGGCCGCGCCGGGGGAGGAGCCCGGTGGCGACGGTGTCGAGCCGCGGGCCCTGGGCCCTGGGTCCCGAGAGGGAGAGGCGGGTGAGCTGTTCGCGGAAGGCGTCGGCGGTCGGGCGGCGGCGGGGGTCGGGACTGAGGGCGGCGCCGATCATGTCGGTGAGTTCGGCGTCCACGCCGGGGATGTGCGGCACGGGGGCGGCGCGCAGGAGGGGGTCGGCGGCGTCCTCGCGGGCGTGCCGGACCCATGGGAGCCTTCCGCCCAGGGCGGCGTAGAGGACCGTGGCGAGGGCGTAGACGTCTCCGGAGGGGCTTGCGGCCACCTCTCCCGCGACGGCCGCGTCGAGGTGCTCAGGGGCGGTGTAGGGGGTGGGGGGGAGGGGGGCCGCCAGGACGGGGGCGGTGACGTCGTAGGCGGTGAGTTGGAGGTGGTGGCCGGTGCCGACGAGGATGTGGGAGGGCTGGATGGCACCGTGGATCAGGCCGGCGCGGTGGTAGACGGCGACGGCGTCGCTCAGGGCCACGCCGAGGGCGCGCACCTGCCCAGGGGGCATCGGCCCCTGCTCGGCGAGGAGGTCGGCGAGGCTGCGGCGGGCGGTGCCGACGGCGAGGTAAGGGCGGCCGTTCTCGGTGAGCCCTACGGCGGTGCAGGGGGACAGGTGGGGGTGGGCGGGGAGGCCGGTGAGTTTCGCCGCCCATTCGAGGAACACTTCGCGTCGGGAGCCGTCGACCCGCTCATGGGCGACGGTGACGCACAGCAGATCGGTGGGGCCTGTCGCGACGGTGCCGCTGAAGACGCTGCACACCGAGTCCCGGTGCAGTAAACGGTGCACGGCGGCGGGTCCGATGGTCTGGGTGGACGACATCCTCACCTCCTCCGGGGGGTCAGCTGTTCGGTGTCGTGATTTGGCACTAAATGTGAGGCTAACCCATCCGAATGGTCGAGTGGTAGTCGGCCGTAGAGATGTGGGACGATCGGGTGAGGAGATCGATACACACAGTTATTCTCATTGAGGCGTCTCGGGTTCGATGTGCCGCGAGAGCGCGGAGTGTCGGAATTCGTCGAGGTTGGAAAGCAACGATTCGGACACGAGACGCATCCGCTGTTGACGGTTGTGGAAAAACGTTGAACTATCGATTCCGTCTTGACCCCAGGGCGACGTAGGTCATGCACCGAAACCGCCCGGTACGAAGGAGTACTAATGAACGTCAATCGACGTCACCTGATGACCGGAACCATCGGCGCGGCCGCAGTCGCCATGGTCGCCTCCGCCTGCGCCTCTGAAGACGGCGGCGGCGACGGCTCGGGCGGCAAGAAGGTCGGCATCGCGATGCCCACGAAGACCTCCGAGCGCTGGATCCTGGACGGCAACAACCTGAAGGATTCCTTCGAGGCCGAGGGCTACGAAGTGACCCTCCAGTATGCGAACGACGTGGCCGCCGACCAGGTCAGCCAGATCGAGACCATGGTCGGCCAGAACGTGGACGTGCTCGTCATCGCCGCGATCGACAACAAGTCCCTCAGCGGCGTCCTCGCCCAGGCCAAGGGCCAGGAGATCACGGTCATCGCCTACGACCGCCTCATCCTGGACACGCCGGACGTCGACTACTACGCGTCGTTCGACAACACCAAGGTCGGTACCCTGCAGGGCACCTACATCGTCGAGGCTCTCGACCTGGCCAACCAGGCCGGCCCGTTCAACATCGAGCTTTTCGCCGGGGCGTTGACCGATAACAACACCAAGTACTTCTTCAACGGCGCCTGGGAGGTCCTGGAGCCCTACGTCACCGGCGGCCAGCTCGTCGTGAAGTCCGGCCAGACCTCGCTCGAGCAGATCGCCACCGAGAACTGGGACGGCGCCGTCGCTCAGGAGCGCATGGACAACATCCTGTCCAACTTCTACAACGACGGCTCCGTCGTCGACGCGGTCCTCGCGCCGTACGACGGCATCAGCCGCGGCATCGTCGCCTCGCTCCAGGGCGGCGGCTACACCACGATGCCCGTGATCACCGGCCAGGACGCCGAGGTCGAATCGGTGAAGTACATCATCGAGGGCCTGCAGTCGATGACCGTCTACAAGGACACCCGCGCCCTCGCCGACACCACGGTCGACATGGTCGTCGCGGTCCTCGGCGGCGAAAAGCCCGACATCAACGACAACGAGACCTACGACAACGGCAACAAGGTCGTTCCCGCCTACCTGCTGGAGCCGGTCAGCGTGGACGTGAACAACTACCAGGAAATCGTCGTCGACTCCGGCTACATCGAGGCCGACGAACTGGCCTAAGCGGTCACCGCAAGACCTTTCTCTCAGGGACGCCCTGCCCGCCATGGGCGTCCCTGAACCTCTCCCCAGAGCAGTCCAATCTTCCACATAGGACGAATCAATGTCTGAAGACATCCTCCGAATGCGGGGGATCACCAAGCGTTTCCCGGGCGTGCTCGCACTGTCCGGGGTCGCGTTGGGGGTCAAGCGGGCCACGATCCACGCACTCGTCGGCGAGAACGGCGCCGGCAAGTCGACGCTGATGAAGATCCTGTCGGGCGTCTACGCCTTCGGGGACTTCGACGGCGAGATCGAATTCGACGGCGAGCCCGCCCAGTTCAAGAACATCCGCGACTCCGAAGCCGCCGGCGTCGTCATCATCCACCAGGAGCTCGCACTCGTCGGGGAGCTCTCGATCGCCGAGAACATCTTCCTCGGCAACGAGCGCAAGCGCGGCGGAGTCATCTCCTGGGACCGCACCAACGCCGAGGCCGCCCGCCTCATGCAGAAGGTCGGCCTCCACGACAACCCGGCCACACTGGTCGAGAAGATCGGCGTCGGCAAGCAGCAGCTCGTCGAGATCGCCAAGGCCCTGTCCAAGGACGTCAAACTCCTGATCCTGGACGAGCCGACCGCCGCGCTCAACGACTCCGACTCCGAGAACCTCCTGGAACTGCTCCGCCAGCTCCGCGAGGAAGGCGTCACCAGCATCATCATCTCCCACAAACTGGGAGAGGTCCTGTCGGTCGCCGACCGGATCACCGTGCTGCGAGACGGCCAGTCGATCGAGACGCTGGACACCGAGGCCGACGCCGTCACCGAGGACCGACTCATCAAGTCCATGGTCGGCCGCGACCTCGAGCACCTGTTCCCGCCGCACGAACCGAAGATCGGCGAGATCTTCTTCGAAGTCAACGACTGGACCGTGCACCACCCGGAACAGCGCGACCGGGTCATGGTCAACAAGGCGTCGCTCAACGTCGCCCGCGGCGAGATCGTCGGCTTGGCCGGACTCATGGGCGCCGGCCGCACCGAATTCGCGATGAGCGTCTTCGGCCGCAGCTGGGGCTCGAACATCTCGGGCGAGGCCACGATGGACGGGAAGCGCCTGCACCTGCGCAACGTCCCCGAAGCCATCGAATCCGGGCTGGCGTACGCCACCGAGGACCGCAAGCACTACGGCCTGCACCTCGAATACGACCTGCGGGAGAACTTCACCCTCCCCGGGCTCGACCGGCTCTCCACCCGCGGCGTCGTCGACCAGGACAAGGTCAACGCGGTCTCCGAGCGGCTCCGCACCGATTTCGGCGTCAAAGCGCCGTCGGTCTACTCGCTCGCCGGAAACCTCTCCGGCGGCAACCAGCAGAAGGTCGTGCTCGGGAAGTGGGTCTTCACCGAACCCGAGCTGCTCATCCTCGACGAACCGACGCGAGGCATCGACGTCGGCGCCAAGTACGAGATCTACGAGCTGATCCACAGGCTGGTCGACCAGGGCAAGGGAGTGCTCATGATCTCCTCGGAACTGCCCGAGCTGCTCGGCATGTGCGACCGCATCTACGCGATGAGCGCAGGCCACATCACCGGTCAGGTCGACCGGGCCAACGCCACACAGGAAGAGCTGATGCGTCTCATGACCCTTGAGACCGCCAGCGGGGGAGAAGAGCAACGCCAATGACCACCGTCCCTACCAAGACCCGGCCGAGCCTGCTCTCGGCAGTGCGCAACATCAACCTGCGCGCCTACGGCATGATCATCGCCCTGGTGCTGATCATGATCCTGTTCCAGGTCCTCAACGTGACCCTGCAGAACGAAAACTTCATCACGCCGCTGAACATCACGAACGTGATCCTGCAGAACTCCTACATCCTGATCCTCGCGATCGGGATGATGCTGGTCATCGTCAACGGCCACATCGACCTCTCGGTCGGCTCCGTGCTCGCGTTCTGCGGCGCCATGGCCGCGACCGCGCTCGCGGACTGGGACTGGCCCTGGTACGCGGCGGTGCTCTTCGCCGTGGCCCTCGGTGCCTTGATCGGCGTCTGGCAAGGCTTCTGGATCGCCTACGTGCGCATCCCGGCGTTCATCGTGACCCTCGCCGGCATGCTCATCTTCCGCGGACTGACCCTCAAGGTCCTGGGCGCGGAGACCAAGGGCACCACCGGCACCTTCAACGAGCTCGCCTCCGGCTACCAGTTCATGGGCGTCGACCTGCGCGTGCCGACCCTCGTGGTCGGCATCGCGGGCGCGGCCCTGTTCGTGTTCTTCTCGGTCCGCAGCCGGCGCCGCCAGGTGAAGGCGGGCATCGCCGCGTCCTCCCAGACGACCTGGCTGATCAAGACCGCGGCGCTCGCCGCCGTCATGCTCGCGGCCGCTTACACGTTCTACTCCTACAAGGGCCTGCCGATCATCGGCTGGATCCTGCTGGGCCTGGTCCTGCTGTTCACGTTCATCGCGAACCGCACCGTGTTCGGCCGCCACGTCTACGCGGGCGGCGGGAACGAGAAGGCCGCGATGCTCTCGGGCGTCAAGACCAAGCAGACCACGTTCGGGGTCTTCGTGATCATGGGCGCGCTGGCCGGCCTCGCGGGCGTCATCGTGACCGCCCGCCTGCACGCGGCGACGCCGGGCGCGGGCAACGCGTTCGAGCTCGACGCGATCGCTGCCTCGTTCATCGGCGGCGCCTCGGTCACCGGCGGCGTCGGCACCATCATCGGTGCGGTCATCGGTGGTCTCGTGATGGGTGTCCTGCGTCAGGGCATGCAGGTCCTCGGCATCGCGACCGACACGGTCCAGATCATCCTGGGCCTGGTCGTCCTCGCCGCGGTCCTGTTCGACGTGTGGAACAAGAAGCGCGCCACCGGCGGCGGCCTGATGCCGCCGATCGTCGGCACCACCCCGGGCGGTTCGGGCGACTCGAAGCGCAAGGCCAAGGAGGGCATCGACAAGGAGCCCACGACGGCCGGAACGCTGAACGCGACCACTGACGACAAGCCGATCTCGTGATCGGCCACCGGTAGTGGACCCAGGGCCCGCGGCGCGAACGCGCTGCGGGCCCTCTCTGCAATCGGCCGTCCACAAGCCCCCACCCACCACTGGAGGGGAAAGGACTGTAGGGCCAGCGTCCATCGTGGGTACGACAAGAGCGGGGGCCGCGGGCCGCGGTGGCCCCCGTTGGAGTCCCCCGCACGGGTGGGCGATACGGAAGGGCCCGGTGCGGATCTCCGCACCGGGCCCTTCCGTTCGCTTGTCCCGCTTACGAGGACGAGACCTTCTCCGTGGCCCCGCTGCTCTGCTTGCCGCCGCCCGCGGGGCGCTTGCGGCCGGTGGTCGGCTTGTTGACGGCCGCCTCCGACGCCGGTGCGTCCTTCGCGGCCGGCTCTCCGGCCTTCGCGGGCGCTTCTTCGCCGCGGCCCGCACGGGCCTCTTCGACGAGCTTCTTCGCCTGCGCCCGGGCCGTCGCGAGGATCGCCTCCGAGTCGCGCCGCGCGGTCTGCTTGGCGGTCTTGGAGAGCTCCTCGGCGCGGCGCTTCGCGTTCTCGGCCTTCTTCTCGGCCTCGGTCACGTACTGGTCCCGCTCGGACTTGATCTGCTCGGCCTCCAGGCCGGCCTGCTCGAGGATCCGGGCGGCCTCGGCCTTCGCCTCGGCGAGCAGCCGCTCGCGCTCGGCCTCGATCTCGGCCAGCTGCGCGCGGGCACGCTCCACTTCGGCCTCTGCCTCGACCTTCGCCCGGTCGGCGTTCTCGCGCAGCTTCGTGGCCTCCGCGGCGGCCTCGGCGGTGACCCGCTCGGCCTCGGCAGCGGCCTCCTCGCGCAGCCGCTTCGTCTCGGCGGCGGTCTCCTCACCCAGCTTGCGGGCCGCGATCTCGGCGGCTTCGCGCTCCTTGCGGGAGGCGTCGGCCGCCTCCTCGCGGAGCCGCTGGGTCTCGCGCTCGGTCTCCTCGGCCAGCCGCAACGCGCTCGCCTCGGCGGCCTCGCGCTCCAGTCGGGCGGTCTCCTCGGCATCCGCGGTGAGCTTCGCGATCTTCTCGTCGGTCTCGGACGTGAGCCGCTGCGCCTCGGCCTCGGCCTCCTCCAGACGCCGCTGGGCGTCGAGACGGAGCCGCTTGGCCTCGTCGGCGGCCTCGGTGCGCGTCAACGTCGCGTTGTCGGCGGCCTCCGCCCGCACCCGCGTGGCCTCGTTCTCGGCCTCGGTGCGGACGGTCTGCGCGAAGGTCTCGGTCTCCTGCTTGAACTTCTCGAGGTTCTCGACGGCCTCGGTGCGCAGGTCCCGCAGCTCCGCCTCGTGCTCGGCGCGCTTGCGCTCGGCCTCGGCCTCGGCTTCGGCGGCGATCCGGTCGGCCTTCTCGCGGGCCTCGGCGATCGCCTGCTCGGATTCGTGGGCGGCGTCGTCCTTGAGCTGCTGGGCCTCGGCCCGGAGGCGTTCGACGTGAGCGACCAGCTGCCGGGTCTGCTCGTCAGCCGCGGCGCGCTTGTTCTCGGCGTCCTGCTCCGCCTCGGCCACGAGGGCGGCGGCGCGCTCCTTCGCCTGGTCCACCATGGCCTGCGCTTCGCGGGCCCGCTTGTTGATCTCGGCGTCGATGATCGCGCGCCGGTCGGCCTCGGCCTTCTCGGCGGCGGCCCGCCGGGCCTTCAGCGTGGTCTCGAAGTCCTTGCGGGCCTGCTCGATCTGTGCTTCGGCCTCGCGGAGACGCTGGTCGGCGCGATGGTGCAGATGCTGGGTCTGCGCGTGGGCGTTGGCCTTGATCTCCTCGGCCTGCTCCTCCGCGAGGGTCAGCATGTGCTCGATGCGGACGCCCAGATGCCGGTAGGAGGCCTTGTCGCCGGCGGCGCTGCGCCGCCTGAGCTCCTGGATCTGCGCCTGCAGCTGCTGGATCTGGATCACCAGCCGGTCGATCTGCGCGACCGCTTCGGCTCGTTCACCTGCGAGGGTGTCCATCTGGAGCTGCATCTGCTGCAGGAACCGCTTGACTTGACCCTTGTCGTATCCGCGCAAGGCGGTCTCGAACTCGTACTCGACGGGTCCACCCTCGTTGAATCCGGTCAGCAGTTCCGAGTCGTCCAGTCTGTCTTCACGCGCCATACCCTCATCCTCACGTAAGCCGCGTCCCGCCACCGCCGGCAAGGGACCGGATGTGACGGGACGCGGCCGAAGCTGTGGTTCCTCCACCGTCGACCTACGCCTGCGATCATTCTTCACGGTCGCAGACTTCGACGGTAACGCGGATTCGCCAGGTTTACTTGTCGTCCTGTTTTTCTACTTGTCGTCGCCCTGTTGTCCAAGGGCGCCACCGAGGGCGCCGCTGACCAGACCGCTGAGGTTGCGCAGGGTCTCCTGCACCTGGTCCCGCTTCGCGGTGAGCTCGGCCACCTTGGTCTCGGCGTCCGTCGTGACGCGCTCGGCGTCCGACTTGGCGTCGGCCAGCAGGCGCTCGGCTTCGGCCTTCGCGTCCGAGACGAGCTTCTGCGCGTCCTTCTTGGCCTTGCTGGTGGTCTCCTGCGCGTAGTTGTCGGCCTCGGAGCGCTTCTCCTCGCCGCGGGTCTCCGCGGCCTTGGCGCGCTCTTCGGCGTCGCGGGCGCGGTTCTCGGCGTCGGAGACGAGCTTCTGGGTCTCGGCGACCGCGCGGGTGTGGCGGTCGGACTCCTCGCGCTCGGCCTTCTCCTTGCGCTCGGCCAGTTCGAGGTCGAGGGCCTGGAGGTCCTTGTCGCGCTTCTCCTTCGCCTCGGCGAAGAGCTTCGCGGCCTCGGCGCGCTTCTCCTCCGCCTCGCGGGCGGCCTTGGCGCGCAGCTGGGTGATCTCGCGGTCGGCCGTGGCACGGAGGGTCGCGACCTCGCGCTCGACGGACGCCTTGAGTTCGGCCACTTCGTGACCGGTGGCGGTGCGCAGCTGCTTGGTCTCGCGCTCGGCGTCGGCGCGGAGGGTCTCGCATTCGCGGCGGGCGTTGGTCCGCAGCTCCGCGACCTCGCGCTCGACCTGGGTGCGCAGGGTGTTGGCCTCGCGCTCGGCGTTCTGCTTCAGGGAGCCGGCCTCGCCGCGGGCGGCGTCGGTGATCTCGCGGGACTCGAGGCGGGCGGCCGAGAGGATGCCCTCGGTCTCGCGCTTCGCCTCGGCGCGGTGCTCGTTGGCCTGCTCCTCGGCCAGCCGCAGGATCTGCTCGACGCGGGTGCCGAGTCCGGAGAGCGTCGGGCGGGTGTTCTCCTCGAGCTGCTTCTGCTGCTCGGCGAGACGCTGCTCGAGACCCTGGATGCGCTGCTCGGCCTGGCGCAGACGACGCTGGGCGTCCGTCATCCGCTGCTCGGCCTCTGTCCGCTGCGACTCGGTCTGCTTCAGCTTGCCGAGGTTCTTCGAGATGAACTCATCCACCTGGTGACGGTCGTAACCCCGCAACTGGACGGGGAACTCAGGCACCGATTGGTCGTTGTCGAAAAAGGTACTGCTGGAGGGCTGCTGCGACATGGACCAATACTTGCAGACGCGACGGCGAATGTCGACAGCAAGGTCAGGGGTTTATGAGGGGCGAACCACCCGCAACACTAGCCGCAAAACGGGCGAAATCCTTGAAACGACACGGAACTCGTGTGCGGTGAAGTTTCGGTGTCCGCCAGGTGTCACCCGATTGGCGTCATCAATCCGACAGCGATCGTGACCGTCTCGTCGCCCTCCGACAGCGGACCTGCAAGCGCCCTATGCGGGTTCGACGAGTTCGACCAGGACGCCCCCGGCGTCCTTCGGGTGCACGAAGTTGATCTTGGAGCCCGCGGTGCCCTGGCGCGCTTCGTCGTACAGCATCCGGCAGCCTCTTGCCCGCAGCGCGGCCGCCGCCGCCTCCACGTCCTCGACGGTGAAGGCCAGCTGCTGCAGCCCCGGCCCCTTCGAACCGATGAACTTCGCGATCGGCGAGGCGTCCCGCAGCGGCGCGAGCAGCTGCACCTGCGCCCCGCCCTCCGGCCACGCGACCATCGCCTCGACCACGCCCTGCGTCTCGTTCACCTCGCGGTGCACCTCGGTCCCGCCGAGCGCCCCGGCATACCACTCCAGGGCCGCATCCAGGTCCGGGACCGCGATCCCGACGTGATCGATGCGCCGCAAGCCGATTCCCTCAGTGAACGTCATACCATCGAGGGTATCGACCAACGGAGGTCTTCATGAACGACGACAGCACCGTCATCCTCGCCAGTGCCCGGACACCCATCGGGCGCTTCAACGGCGCGCTCGCCGACATCCCCGCCACCGATCTGGCCGGGACCGCCATCAGAGCCGCACTCGAGCGGGCCGGCGTCGCCCCTGAGCAGGTGGACCAGGTCATCCTCGGCCAGGTCCTGCCCGCCGGATGCGGCCAGAACCCCGCCCGCCAGGCCGCCGTCGCGGCCGGGCTGCCCATGAGCATCCCGTCGCTCTCGGTCAACAAGGTCTGCCTCTCGGGGCTCACCGCCGTCGGCCTGGCCGACCAGCTCCTGCGCGGCGGCGCCGCCGACGTGATCGTCGCCGGGGGCATGGAGTCGATGAGCCGCGCGCCGCACCTGCTGCCGGGCTCGCGCCGCGGCTTCAAGTACGGCGGGGCCGTGCTCCTCGACCACCTCGCCCACGACGGCCTCACCGACGCCTACGACGGCATCTCGATGGGCGAGTCCACCGAGCGCCATCTCAAGGGCCGCTCGATCACCCGCGAGGACCAGGACGCCTTCGCCGCCTACTCGCACCAGCGCGCCGCCAAGGCCGCCGAGCGGCTCGCCGAGGAGATCACCGCCGTCGAGACCCGCAAGGGCCTCGTGGACGCCGACGAGGGCGTCAGGCCCGATTCCACCGCCGAGGGCCTGGGCCGGCTGCGTCCGGCTTTCACCGAGAACGGCACCATCACGGCCGCCACGGCCTCGCAGATCTCCGACGGCGCCTCCGCGCTCGTCCTGGCCAGGAAGTCCACCGCCGTGGCGAACGGCTGGGCCTGGACCGCCGAGATCCTGGCGTACGCCACCGTGGCCGGGCCCGACAACTCGCTGCTCGACCAGCCCGCCAACGCGATCGCCAAAGCCCTCGCGAAGGCCGGTGTCGCGGCCGCCGACCTCGACGTGGTCGAGATGAACGAGGCCTTCGCCGCGGTCGTCCTGGCCTCGGCCGAGTCCCTGGGCGTGGACCTGGAGAAGGTCAATCCCGACGGCGGCGCGATCGCGCTCGGGCACCCGATCGGGGCCTCCGGCGCGCGCCTCGCCCAGACCCTCGCCCGCCAGCTCGGCCCCGGCCGGCTCGGCGCCGCGGGCCTCTGCGGGGGCGGCGGCCAAGGCGACGCGATCGTCCTCAAGGGAGCTTGATGCAGGTCGCAGACCTGGTGGCGGCGGCCCGAGCGGGAGACCGCCGGGCCACCGCCCGCCTCATCACCGCCGTCGAGAACGGCACCACGTTCGTGGACGGCTCAGGCGCACCGGAGATCGCGCGCCTCGTGAAAGGCGGCGACGCCACGATCGTCGGCGTCACCGGTTCGCCGGGCGTCGGCAAGTCGACCCTCGTCTCCGCGCTGATCGCCGCGTGGCGTGAGGCGGATCTTCGCGTCGGCGTGCTCGCCGTGGACCCCTCGAGCCCCTTCAGCGGCGGCGCGATCCTCGGCGACCGCGTCCGCATGGCCGACCACGCCCTCGACGACGGCGTCTACATCCGCTCCATCGCCACCCGCGGCCACCTCGGCGGCCTCGCCGCGACCACGGGCGCGGCCGTGCGCCTCCTCGAAGGGCTCGGCTTCGACGTGGTCATCGTCGAGACGGTCGGCGTCGGCCAGGCCGAGGTCGAGATCGCCTCCCTCGCCGACACGACCCTCCTGCTGCTCGCCCCCGGCATGGGGGACGGGATCCAGGCCGTCAAGGCCGGGGTCGTGGAGATCGCCGACGTGTACGTCGTCAACAAGGCCGACCGGCCCGGCGCCGACGGCACCGTGCGCGACCTCCGCGCCCTCATGAGCCTCGTCCGCCGCGAACCCGGCGAATGGCGCCAGCCCATATGCAGCACCGTCGCCTCCGAAGCCAAGGGCATCGACGACCTCGTCGCCGCCATCACCAAGCACCGCGACTGGCTCGCCGGCGGCGACCACCTCGCCGACAAGCGCCGCCGCCGCGCCGCCGCCGAGATCCGCGCCCGCGTCGACGCCGAGCTCCGGCGCCGCTACACGGTGAGCGAGGAGCTCGCCGAACAGGTCGCGAACGGCGAAACGGACGTGGCGAGCGCGACCCGAAGGGTCCTGGGCGACACCTCGTAAACCGCTTCGCGCCGCGCCATCCGCGCTACATACACTTGGGTGGTGACAGACGAAGCGAAGCAGACACCGGACCTGGAAACCCATCTCCCGAAGACGTACGCGCCCGTAGAGGTAGAGGCGCGACGCTACGAGAAGTGGGTAGCCGACGGTCGCTTCAAGGCTTCCGACGACTCGGACCGCGACCCTTACGCGATCGTGATCCCGCCGCCGAACGTGACCGGCCAGCTGCACCTCGGGCACGCGCTCAATCACACCCTCATCGACTGGATGGTGCGCCGCGAGCGCATGCGCGGCAAGGAGGCCCTGTTCCTGCCGGGCACCGACCACGCCGGGATCTCCACGCAGAACGTGGTGGAGCGCCAGCTCGCCGACAAGGAGGGCCTCTCCCGCCACGACCTGGGCCGCGAGGCGTTCGTGGCGAAGGCGTGGGAGTGGAAGGACACCTACCACGAGCGCATCAGCTCGCAGATGAAGAAGATCGGCGACGGCGTCGACTGGGACCGCGAGCGGTTCACCCTCGACGAGGGCCTCTCCAGCGCCGTGCAGACGATGTTCAAACGCATGTACGACGACGGCATGATCTACCGCGCCGAGCGCATCATCAACTGGTGCCCGCGCTGCATGACCGCGCTCTCCGACGCCGAGGTGGAGCACCAGGACGACGCGGGCGAGCTCGTGTCGATGCGCTACGGCGACGGGGACGAGTCGATCGTGGTCGCCACGACCCGGCTCGAGACGATGCTCGGCGACACCGCCGTGGCCGTCCACCCCGACGACGAGCGCTACCGGCACCTGCTCGGCACCACCGTTGAGGTGCCGTTCACCGGGCGCCGCATCCCGATCGTGGCCGACACGCACGTCGACCCCGAGTTCGGGACCGGGGCGGTGAAGGTGACCCCGGCGCACGACCCGAACGACTTCGCGATCGGCCAGCGCCACGACCTGGACTCGATCCTCATCATGGACGAGCGCGGCGTGATCACCGCGCACGGCCCGTTCCAGGGGCTCGACCGGTTCGAGGCGCGTTCGGCGATCGCCGCCGCGCTGCGGGCCGACGGCCGGATCGTGGCCGAGAAGCGCCCGTACATGCACGCCGTCGGCCACTGCGAGCGCTGCGACACCACTGTGGAGCCGCGGCTGTCGATGCAGTGGTTCGTGAAGGTGGAGCGCCTGGCGAAGATGGCCGGTGACGCGGTCCGCAACGGCGAGACGAAGATCTACCCGCCGGAGATGGAGAAGCGCTACTTCGGGTGGGTGGACAACCTGCTCGACTGGTGCATCTCGCGCCAGCTGTGGTGGGGCCACCGGATCCCGATCTGGTACGGCCCGAACGGCGAAGAGGTGTGCGTGGGCCCGGGCGAGACCGCCCCGGAGGGCTACACGCAGGACCCGGACGTGCTCGACACGTGGTTCTCGTCGGCCCTGTGGCCGTTCTCGACGTTCGGCTGGCCGGAGGAGACCCCGGCGCTGGAGAAGTTCTATCCGACGGCCGCGCTCATCACCGGCTGGGACATCATCTTCTTCTGGGTGGTGCGGATGATGATGTTCGGGACCTACGCGATGGGCAAGGCGCCGTTCTCCGAGGTGGTCCTGCACGGCCTGCTCCGGGACAAGAACGGCGTGAAGATGTCGAAGTCCCTGGGCAACGGCATCGACCCGCTCGAGGTGGTCGACCGGTTCGGGGCCGACGCGCTGCGGTTCATGCTGGCGCGCGAGGCCAACCCGGGCGCTGACGGCATCGCCTCGATCGAGCTGGCCGAGGTCGCGAGGAACTTCTGCAACAAGCTGTGGAACGGCACCCGGTTCGCGCTCATGAGCGGCGCCACCGTGGAGGGCGACCTGCCCGCGGACCCGTCGCTCGTCGACCGGTGGGTCCTCTCGCGACTGTCGGGCACCGTCACGACGGTGGACGCCCACCTGGAGCAGTACGAGTTCGCGAAGGCGATGGACGTGCTCTACCACTTCGCGTGGGACGACGTGTTCGACGTGTACCTGGAGCTGACCAAGCCGGTGCTCGCCGCGGGCGGCCAGGCCGCCGAGGACACCCGCCGGGTGCTCGGCCACGTCTTCGACCAGCTGCTGCGCCTGCTGCACCCGGTGATCCCGTTCGTCACGGAGGAGCTGTGGCTGACGCTCACCGGCACTGAGGAGCGGGGCGACTCGCTCACCGTGGCCGCCTGGCCGACGCCGTCCGGAGTGGACGAGGAGGCCGAACGGCTCGTGGCCGCCATGCAGCATGTGGTCGTCGAGGTGCGGCGCTTCCGCTCGGACCAGGGCGTCAAGCCGGGCCAGCGGGTGGCCGCGCGCATCACCGGCCTCGACGCGGCGGGACTGGGCGACCAGGAATGGCTCATCCGCTCGTTCGCGAAGCTCGACGCCGAGGCCGAAGGCTTCGCGCCGACCGCCGAACTGGCCGTCTCGGACCAGGTCACGGTCGCGCTCGACACGTCGGGCACGATCGACGTGGCGGCCGAACGGGCCCGTCTCGACAAGGCCCTCAAGGCCGCCGAGAAGGAGCTGGCCGGGACGACCGGCAAGCTCGGCAACGAGGCGTTCCTGGCGAAGGCGCCCGATGCGGTGGTCGACAAGATCAAGGCGCGCAAGGCGACCGCCGAGGCCGACATCGCGCGCATCACGGCGCAGCTCGAACGACTGGCGTAATGCGGAGGCGGGCGCCCCCCCCGGGGGCCGCCCCCCCCGCCCCCCCCCCCCATTTTTGCGGGCAAACATTGGCCACAAGGGGGTGATGGTTTAACCCCAAC
>NZ_JAERMK010000013.1:0-90515 GCF_016918015.1 Glycomyces sp. YM15 | reverse complement strand
GCGAACCCCGGCGCCGCTCTACGGAGGGGCTTATGGCGGTGGCGCCCCCCGGCGGGGGGGCCCGCCTCCCTCGACACAGCGCCAATTTATGGCTCGCAAGCTTCGCCAAGAGGGGGATAAGGTTGAACGCCGAACTGGCGCAAGTCGAAGCGCTTCTGGAGGCCCGCGGGTTCTCCCGCTGGGACTTCACGCTCGACCGCATCAAGCAGCTGCTCGACATGATGGGCGACCCGCAGCGGGCCTTCCGCTCGGTGCACGTCACCGGCACCAACGGCAAGACCTCGACCTCGCGGATGATCGAGCGGCTCCTGCGCGGGCACGGCCTGCGCACCGGCATGTTCACCTCGCCGCACCTCAACTCGGTGAACGAGCGCATCTCGATCGACGGCGAGCCCATCAGCCCTGACAAGCTCGCCGCCCAGTACTACGAGATCGCGCCGCTGGCCGAACTCGTCGACCGCGAGGCCTCCGAGCCGCTCACCTACTTCGAGATGACGGTGGCGCTCGCCATGGGCGCGTTCGCGGACACGCCGATCGACGTCGGCGTGATCGAAGTGGGCCTCGGCGGCGAGACCGACTCGACGAACGTGCTGAACGCCGAGGTCGCGGTCATCACCCCGATCGGGATCGACCACACGAAATGGCTCGGCGAGACCCTCGCCGAGATCGCGACGATGAAGGCCGGGATCGTCCACGAGGGCTCGACGCTCGTCACCTCGACGCAGGAGCGCTCTGCGATGGAGCCGCTGTTGCGCCGCGCCAACGCCGTCGGTGCGAAGCTCGTGCCCGAGGGCCGCGGCTTCGAGGTCACGGCCCGCGAAGTGGCCGTCGGCGGGCAGCTCATCACCATCGAGACCCGCGCCGCCCGCTACCAGGACCTGTTCCTGCCGCTCCACGGTGAGTACCAGGCCCACAACGCCGCGCTGGCGCTGGCCGCCGTCGAGGTCCTGCTGGGCGCGGGTGAGCCGAAGGCCCTCGACGCCGAGGTGGTCGGCGAGGCGTTCGCCGAGTTCAGCTCGCCCGGCCGCCTCGAGGTGGTGCGGACCGCGCCGACGGTGATCCTCGACGCCGCGCACAACCCGGCGGGCATGGAGGCCATGGTGAAGGCCGTGGAGGAGGAGTTCAACTTCCGCAAGCTCGTCGGCGTGGTCGGGATGCTGGCGGACAAGGAGACCGACCACATGCTCGAACTCCTCGAGCCGCTGCTCGACGAGATCGTGGTGACGAAGTCCTCTTCGGACCGGGCGATGCCCGCGGCGACGCTCGCGAAGATCGCGAAGGAGGTCTTCGGCGAGGAGCGCGTCACGGTCCTCCCGCACCTGTCGGACGCGATCGCGCGCGGGATCGAACTCGCCGAGGAAGCCGACGACATCTACGAATCGGGCGGCGGCGTCCTCGTCACCGGCTCGGTGTTCACCGTCGCCGACGCGCGCCAGCTCCTGGTGGGCCGCCGTGGCTGACAACGACGGGCATGTGACTCCCGAAGAGGCCGAAGAGCCCTGGACCGAGCCCGAGGAGGGCCGCTCGGGTCTGCGCGACCCTGACCGCGCCGCCCGCAGCCTCGGGGCGATGGCGTTGAGCTTCGAGGCGCTGGCGCTGCTGCTGGCGATCGTGCCGTTGCGGATGATCCTGGACGACGCGACGCTCGCGATCACCGCGGTGCTGGTCCTCACCGTCGCGTGCATCGTCTTGGCGGGCATGATGAAGCGCCCCTGGGTCTGGAAAGCGGGTGCCTTGGTGCAGCTCGCCTTGATAGCCTGCTGGCCCTTGCATTGGGCCTTGGGCGTGGCCGGGATCGTGTTCGGCCTCGTATGGGCCTACTGCTGGTATGTGAAGGTCGCGCTCGGAAAGCCGCCGAAGCGATGACGCTCGAACTGCGAACGGAGCGGCTCCTGCTGCGTCCCTTGGCGAGCGGTGACGCCGAAGCGCTCGCCGAGATCAACGCCGATCCGGAGGTCATGCGCTACATCGGGAGCGGCGAGCCGCGCGATCGCGAGCAGACGGAGGCGCTGGTCGCGAAGGCGGCGGCGCACTGGGACGTGCACGGCTGGGGCACTTTCGCGGTGCGCGAGAACGATACCGGCGACCTCGTCGGCCTCGGCATCCTCGCGACCCCGTCGTTCCTGCCGGAGATCCTGCCCGCGACCGAGGTCGGGTGGCGGATCGGGCGCGACCGCTGGGGCCGCGGCTACGCGCCCGAGGCGGCGCGGGCCGTGATGGGCTTCGCGTTCGGCGAGCTCGGGCTCGACCGCGTCGTCTCGTGCATCCACAGCGAGAACGCCGCTTCGATCCGCGTGGCCGAGAAGCTCGGCATGAGCCTGGAGCGTGAGACGATCGTCCCGGGCCACGAGGTCCCCTGCAGCGTCTACGGACTGCAGGCCGACTAGCAGCTCGAGCCGCCGGAGTCGCCGCCGCTGAAACCGCCGCCCGAGTCGCCGCTGTAGCTCGGGCCGCAGTCGCCGGAGCCGCCGGAACTCGAACCGCCCCAGCCCACGCCGTTGCTGTTCGCGCTGCCGTCGTGGCCGCTGTGGTGATGGCGCCGACCGTGCGACGAGGAGCGGGAGGCCACGGACGCGATGGTGACCACCACGGCTATGACGACGAGGATGACGAGGAAGACGGCACCGTCCATCAGGACTCCCTGCGGTAGAGATTCGAGGATTCAGCGTACTGCCGCGGTGCCAGCGGCGGGGTCCGCGCGGTCGCCGGGCGCGGTCCAGCCGCCGGGTATCGGTTCGCCCGAAGGGGCGCCCTCCGTTTCGGCTTCGCGGCGGCGCCTGCGGCGGTGGTCGAGGATGCCCGTCACGACGGCGGCGGCACCGATGGCGCCGACGATCACTCCTGCCAGGACCAGTTCGACCATCGCGACTCCTTGCGCCTGAAGGGTACCGGTACGCCCGGTTTGCCGACCCTACCCATAGGACGCTCGAAGGCCCCGGAACGGACGCCCTTGATCTGTCGGGTAACCGACAAAGCACGTTCTGCGAGGATGTTTGCGTCACATGGGCATGCGATAGTGGACCTGTCCGATTCGGCCCTGTGAGCGCTCGGCGGTGATCCCCTGTGAAGATGCAGCCTCGGCAACAGCTCCTCGACATCTGGCGGGCCCAGGTGGCCTACAGCTGGCGACTCCCCGAGGGCGGCGGCGACCGGAAGGTCTGGCACTGGGGCGGGCGCAACCGGTCCGACGCCGTGGGCGACGCCCAGCAGCTGCTGTGCCTGCTCTTCCCCGCGCAGGAGCTCCCCGAGCTCAACTACGCCGACCCCGACGCCACGAGCGACGCCGTCCTCGAGGCGTTCTCCGGGCTCGGCGACGCGGTCGAGATCCCGATCCGGATCATGCGGCTCGTCAAGAACTACATGGAGAAGCACGTCGACGACGAGGGTGTGCCCGTCTACTCCGGCGGCTCCAACATGCACCGCAAGGACCGCAGTCAGAAGGCCAACCCGGAGCAGCGCGCCATCGACGTCACGGAGGGATTCGCGCTCGCGATCCCGCTGTGCCTCGCCTCCCTGTCGTTCCTGGCCGACTTCCGGCCCACCGTCGACCGCATGGGCCGCGGCGACCTCATCCTCGAGCTGGTCGAGGTGCAGAAGGCCATCCACCGGCGCCTCCTCGGCGCGATCACGGGACTCCTGCGCTCCTTCGCGGTGTCCACATTCGATGCCGATGACGACTTCGGCCGCCAGCTCATCGCCCTCATCAACGTCGACGGCCAGGCCGACCGCAAGATCGTGCGCCGCTTCCGCGAAGCCGCCGACGACATCATCGCCACCCTGCGCACCATCACCGTGGGCTCGGGCGGCACCGCGGGCGTCGAGGCCCCCACGAAGCTCTTCGAGATCGGCTGGTCCTGGTCCGTGGTCGAGAAGGCCCCGGACATCCCGGACGTCTCCGACACCTCGACGCAGCGCGCCGGCCGCGCCGACGACGCGCCGTACCTGTACTTCACCGTGGTCGCCCTCGAGGCGATCCAGACCCTCTTCTCGCCCAGGGTGATGCGCCGCAACCTCCTTACGGAGGAAGAACAGCGCCTCGCCCAGTCGCTGCAGCTGCGCATGGACGTGACCCGCCGCTACTGGGCCATGGTCGCCTCCTTCGGCGGCGGCTCGAAGTGGCCGCTCGAGGACGTCCCCTGGCGCACCACCGACGGCCTCGAGTACGACTACTACTCGCTCCTGGTCTGCGCGGTCGCCACCGACAACTTCGGCGCCTCGCGCGGCGGCGACGACGACCTCATCCGCCTCGGCGACGTGCTCATCGAACTCGCCAACCGGGGCCGCATCACCCGCCGCGCCCTCGCCGGGGACCGCGCCATCGAGACCCACTTCCCCGGCGTGAAGGCCGAACTCGCCGGCATCGAGAAGCTCGACGGCCCGGCCATGGTCTGGAACATGGTCGACTTCGCGCCCCTGCTGCTCAAGCGCCTCTACCACGCCGCGAGCCTGCTCGTGACGATCGAGGCGCGCGCGGAACTGCTCGAAGTCGCCGACCTCGTATGGGACCACCTGGCGCGCAGGCGCATCCGCGAAGGCGCGGCCTCGCGCCTGTGGGATCAGCCGAAGCAGGTGTACGGCGAGCTCGTCAACTGGTTCGAGGACCCCTCCTGGCACTTCACGATCCGCGTGGTCGAGGCCATGGTGATCGCCGCCCAGTTCGCGACCTCCGAACCCGCCCGCTCGAGGGGCCTGGAGGACCTGGCGCACGAACTGCTCGTCGAGGCCGAGCACGTCTACGACCAGGAGCTGCTGCGCGGCTCCGGCCACGCCGGTCCCGCGCTCGCGCAGGAGATCCGCTCCGTCGGCCTGACGATCCGCCACGCCAAGGACGTCGTCGACGAGCGCCCCGGCACCGCGTTCGCGCTCGGCGTCAAGGCCCTCATCGACCTCGACCGGCTCATCGCGGCCGGGCGCGACGCCGAGACCGGAGTGTGACGATGCTGCTGTTCGCGACCTCCGACAAGGGCGGCACGGGACGCTCGGTCTCCTCGTCCAACCTGGCGTACCGCCGCGCCCTCCAAGGCGCCAACGTGTGCTATGTGGACTTCGACTTCGGATCGCCCACCGCGGGCGCGATCTTCGCCATCGACGACCTCGAGCACGGCACCTACGGCAACGGCATCCACGAATACCTCCAAGACCTCGCCTCCGAGCCCGAACGCCACTCCGTATGGGCCGTGAGCGACCGCGAGGAACTCCAGGCCAGACCCGACGGCGCGGGCGAGCTCGTGCTCTGCCCCGGTGACGCCGACGGCTCCGAGTTCCCCGGCGATGAGACCACAGTGGACCGATGTGTCAACCTCCTCCAGGAGCTCTCGCGCGAATTCGACCTCGTCATCGTCGACCTCTCCGCCGGCCGCTCCCACGCCACCGAGATGGTCATGGCCGCCACCGCCCGCCCCGAACTCGCCAACCTCCCCTGGCGCTGGATCGTCTACCACCGCTGGACCAAGCAGCACGTGCTCGCCGCCCACTCCCTCGTCTACGGCGAACGGGGCCTCGTCGAGACCAGCAAGGCCCTCGGCGAGGACTACCAGCGCAAGCTCCTCGCCTCGATCCGCTACGTGCGCACCGCCGTCGTCGACCCCGACGGCGCCGACCTCTCCGGCCTCAAACCCACGCAGGTGCGCTGGCTGCGCAAGATCGACGCCGACCTCCACCAGATGGCCGCGCGCCTCAAGCTGGGCCGCATGAACCTGCTCGGGTCGGTCCCGCTCGACCCGGTCCTGCAGTGGCGCGAGCAGATCATCACCGACGCCGACACGGTCACGCTCGACATCGCCAACCAGGAGACCGTCAGGGCCTTCTCCGAGCTGGCGGTGCGCTCCGCCGAGGAGCTGTTCGTGCCCGGCCTCGAGGCCATCGCCCGCGGCATCGATTGAGGTGAGTGAGGTCCACATGACGTACGAAGAGACCAGCGCGAAGCAGCGGACCGAACGCTTCGGCATGTCGCACCTCTCGATCGAGGTCGGCCACCTCTACGCCGACGACCTCGCCCGGCCCGACACCCTGAAGGCCGAGATGGCCTCCGCGGCGGCCTGGGTCCACGGCACCACCGAGGCCCTCTCCAAGCGCCTCGGCGGGCGCCGCCCGCGCGTGAGCACCTGCTATCTCGTCGACGACTACAGCCAGCAGGACATGCCGCCGCCCGAGGAGCTCATCGGCGTCATCACCGAGGCCGCGGCCGACGCCGGGCTGCGCATCGACTACCTGGCGCGCGAATCCGCGTGCGCCGACATGGGGACGCTGCCGCTCGCGGGGCTCGTGGCCGACCGGATCGTGTTCGAGCCGCCGCCCGGCGCGAACGGCTCCCGCCCGGCGGTGGCCCGCTCCGGCTGGCTGTGCAACGGCGTGCCCAGTCCGAAGCCGAAGGGCATCGCGATGGGCGTGCCCGACCAGTGGAAGCCGCCGAGCCAGAACGCCAAACGGGACCACTCGGTGTTCCTCGACGTCGAGCTGTGGAGCGACACCGAGCAGGGGCGGCGCTGGTCCTGCCCGATGCTCGCCGCGGTCTGGCAGCTGCTGCGGCTCGGCGTGCTGCGCAACCAGGGCCGCCGCATCGGCGTGCCCGAGGCCGTCGCCGAGATCGTGCCCGACGAGCACGGCCACGACCCCGACCGGCCCTCGCGGGCGCGCTTCCCCGAGACCTGGGCGGCGATGCCGCCGATCCTGCAGCTGGAGCCGAAGGCGTTCCCGTTCCCCGCCTACCGCACGGTCTCGATCCTCTCGGTGAACTACCTGGAGGTCGAGCACGCGGTGCGGGTCATCTGCGGTTCGGTGCGGCCCGAGGCGAGCGCGATCGAGATCATCCGCAAGTCGGCCGAGCGGGAGGGCCTGGTCCTCCCCGATGAGCTCGTCGATCGGCTCAGCTACATCTTCCAGGGCCCGCTTTAAAGCGTGTTGGTCCTGATTCGGTGAATTGGGGTGGACAGGCGAGTCGCGCGTGAGGCTCGCTCGGTGCGTATCCCAGCGATCTGACTGCGCCTTCTTCGCATGCCGCTCGACCCTGGTCGCCGACCGGGTCGGGGTGCTCGCTCAGACATGGTTCTTGCAGCCGGGACGGCGGCCTGCGCGGGCGATGGCAGCGGGAGTGAATCCGGGGTGCGATCTGTCGTGAGGGTTGGTTGCCGGTCGCGGTCAAAGCAGTCAGCGACAAGACGGCGGGGGAGGGGATCCGGGGTGCGATGCCGCCGTGCGGGCTGGTTGCCGGTCGCGGTCAAAGCGATCAGCGACCGAACGGCGAGGATGAGGTCTGGGGTGCGATGCCGCCTTGAGGGCTGGCTGTCGGTCGCGGTCAAAGCGATCAGCGACTGCGAGGTGGCGAGATTCGGATGTGTTGCCGTCATTGAGGCGGGATTCGGGACACGGGCCGATCGTTGCCATCGGCCGAACTCGCCGAGTCCGGCCCGACGTCGCAGCGATCGGGTGGTCGGCGACGAGGGAGTCGCCGGTCGACGGGATCGGCCCGGACATGATCGTGCTCGTGAGCATGGTCGTGCTCGTGCTCGTGCTCATGTGCATGGTCGTGGTCCTCATGCGCCTGGTCGCCTCCTTCCCGCTGCTCTACTTGCTTCCCTCGCTGGCCCTGCTGACCTTGCTTCGGCTTGGTTCCGGCCCTTCAGCTTTCACCTGGCCGCGCGCCGTTCCTGCCGGGGACGGGCGCTATTGCCTGCCGTCCCTGAGGCAGTGGTGCGGCCTCCCGGTGGTCTTCCGGGTGGATGCCGGTGGCGGGTTCGCCTCCCGAGGATCGCTTGCCGTTCCTCGGGATCCGTCCTGCAGTCGCGCGGGCTTGCGGGCGCGGCGCTGCCGGGACGGGGTGGTGCTCGCCATGGACGTGCTGGTGCTGCCCGGGCCGAGTCCTGTAATGCTCGGTCTGGCTTCGCCCCTCACGCTGGCGGGTCGTGCTCGAATCGCAGGTGCCCCCGTGTGGGGCGCTGCCTTCTGGTTGGGGTGATCCCAACTAGGATCGTCCACCCAGTCACGGCCCATCGGGGGCGCGGACAGCTGCGGGCGATGGCACGGGGGTGAGATCGGACGCCTCCAGTGGAGGAGCACCCTGGCTTGCGGGGTCGTCGCCTCGAAACAAGTCGGTTTGTCGGATCGGCCAGAGGCTTGTCGTAGTCTGCTTACACCTACCCCGACACCTGTACCAGTTTCCTGTCCCTGTACGTACCTCAATTGTCCCTCATGCAGCCCCCGACTGTCATCACCCACAGGTGGAGAACCTCCTCATGTTCCGATCCGAACTGACTGGGCTACAAGCAGACTGGGCTGCCGCTCCCCGCGCTCGGGCGTGTCACCGCCCGCCCTGCCCGCCCATCTGACCCGAGCTCCGGCAGCCTGCCTCACCCCGCCACGCGCCTTTTCGTCGCTGCCAGGTTTGAGCGCAACCCACTCCGCACCGGTAGACCCTCTGTCAGGGCGGGAAGTCGTGTGGGAGGTAGGCCAGCGCCGAGGTAAGCGGCCCGTTCGCGCTCGTCATACCTAGCAAGACGAGCGAGCCTCGGATGAGACTCGCTCGACCGACCCGATGCACCAGATCGGGACCAAGGGCTCTCTCAGCGGTAGGCGCCGCCTGAGCCACCGCCCTGGCGCTGCCGCTGCTCCATCAGGTCGAGGATCTGCGCGGCGAGGTCCGCTGCGCCGTAGTCGATCTGGGAGCGCACGCGCTCGGTCATCGTGGTCCACTGCCGGGTGAGACCGGGACGACGTTCCAATGCGTCCCAAAGAAACGCGAGGTCGGGGGAGGTGCGCGCACCGGCCGCCCACAGGTGCAGGAGGTGGTCGACGACGGGCCGCAGCGTGCGCAGCGTGTGCCTTGAGTCCTCGCCGATCTTGGCGAGCGCGATCCTCGCGGCGACGGCGGTGAGCAGCCAGTCGTGGACGGCGAGGTCTTCGGCGGCGGCCGCCACCTCCTCGGCCTCGACCGGGCCGGTGACCATGCGCAGACGCCGCCGGTTGTTGCCCGCCAGGCGGAAAGCGACCATGGCGCCTCTGTCGGGGTCGGTGACCGCGGCCCAGCGCAGCCGGGTGGAGCCGGTCTTGATGGGCGGGCGCTGGTCGAACATGGGGCGGGCGAGCACGTCGTGGATGGAGTGGCGGGCGACGGCGGCGGTGTCGAGCAGTTTCGCGCGGTCGGCTCGCTGCTCGGCGACGAGGTAGCCCTCGGCGAGGCGGTGGGCGTCGAACTTCCCGATGGTCTCGAGCGTGCCGGGTTTCGCGAGGTAGTACGACCACGGCATCCGGCGCGGGTGCTGCGACAGGGACACTGAGGCCCAGGCCGATCCCTGGAGGAGCTGCCCGCCGGTGAGGACCGCCCGCGACGCGACGGAGCCGACGGCGCGCAGCGACCCGTTGCGGTCGTCCTCGTCGGCGTGGTGGCTGTCGGGCTTGGGGCCCAAGGGGAGTCGGCAGTCGATGCCGTGCAGGAGGGTCGGCGAGGCGGTGTGCGGGACGGGCCTCGCCCATTGGACGACGGACTCGCCGACGGCCAGTGACAGGGCGGCGCGGGCCTCCTCGGGCGTGAGGGGGCGCGAGTGCGGCAGCAGCGCGGTGTGGATCTCGCCGACGATGAGCATGGGCGTTCGCTCCGTTCACTGGTTCAGAGAGCGGCGGTTTCCTAGTCGCGCTCCCGGTGCTCGGTGATGGCCAGGCCGTGGCCGTCGGGGTCGCGGAAGGCGGCGGCCCGCATCTCGTAGTTCTGGCCGAGCAGTGCGGTGCGCGGCAGGTGCAGGAACTCGACGCCGGCCTGGTTCATCTCGGCGAACGTGGCGTCGATGTCGCCGACCTCGAAGGTCAGGTGCATGACGCCGGTCTCGCCGGGCGGCGCGTCGGGCCGTTCCCACAGGAGGATCTTGCCGAATCCGGCGTCGAGGATGGCGGCCTCTTCGGTGCGGTCGGCGACTTGGAGTCCCAAGGCGTCCGTGTAGAACTCGACCGATCGCTGGAGGTCGGCGACGATCAGGGTCGCGGCCACGTCCGTGACGTCGGTGCCGCCGAGCCGCTGCTCGGAGAGGAGCAGTTCGGCGAGGTCGTGGGCGGCGGTGTTGCCTTCGCCGGAGGTGCGCTGCCTCGGCGGCGACGGGCTCTTGAGCTTCGTGACGGCCTCGGCGATCGGGCCCCGCGGCGAGGCAGGGTCGGCGGGGGGCGGCACGGCGGCGGCGCCGGTGGCGTCGCCGCCGATCTGGTCGCTGGGGAGGGTGAACGCCCCTGCGGCCGGGGTGCTTCGCGGCGGCGCGCCCGGCAGGGGGCTCCCGGCCGGTGCGTCGTTCGGCGGCGGCGCGGATTCGGCGACCGGTGCCGGCGGCGCGGGCTCGTCGTCCTCGTCGTCGATGAGTTCGGCGTCGATCGGCTCGGCGATGAGCGTCCGCCCGGGCGGCGCAGCGGCTGCGACGCTCGGGTCCGGTTCGGCCGCAACGGGTTCCACGATCACGACGGCCGGCGGCTCCGGCGTTCGCGCCGACTCCGCGGCCTTGGCCTCCGCGCCCTTCGGCGGGGCCGCCGCGGGCGTCGTCTCAGGTCGCGGGGCGGGTTCGAACAGGTCGTCGAGCGAGTTCGACGCTGGTTCCTTCGCTGCGGCGGGGCGCGGCGGGTCGTCCTCGACGATGAGGTCCTCGAGCCGGTGCTGCCCGATGAGCGGCGGGGCCGGGACGGGCTGCGGGAAGCGGCGCGCCGAATGCTCGACGGTCACGAACGCGATGCACCCGGCGAAGCAGGCGAACGCGGTGATGGCGATGCCGATGCTCTGGGCGCCGATCGCCATGGAAGCGAGGAAGCAGGAGAGGATCAGTAAAGTGATCGCGCCGACCGCGTGGGAGGTGCGCCACCGCATCCGCCTGTCGCCGTTGAGGGTCGTGCCGATCGCCTCGCTCCCGGCCGAGTGGTGCTGCCGGGAGTGGAGGTCCTTCATGGCGTGCTGGTTGATCGCCCACCAGCGCGCTTCGCGCGAGCGGCGCTGCTGGTCGAGCATGAGCCGCTGCTGGCGCAGCTGCTCGGCCGTCGCGCCCCGGCCCGCCGGCTGGCGTCCTCCGGTGCGGGGCATGGCCTTGCCGGGCGCGGCCTTGCGGGCGCCCTGGGCGGCCTTCTTCGGGGCGCCGCCTTTCGCGCCGGCCTTGGCGCCGCCTTTCGCGCCTCCGCGGGCGGCCCCGCCTTTCGCGCCGCCCCTGCTGGGTGCCTTCGATGGCCGGGGGGCCGGCCTCGGCGGTTGGCTGCCACGTGCCATGGGGGACACCTCATTCACAACTGGGAGAACCGGGTTGCAACGTGAATCGTACGTGGGTGAGGCAACGGACACAACATCCCTTACGATGGCAGCCAGAATCCGACCGACACTTTCGAGGAGTCCTCCCGTGGCCGAACAGCGCACGCTCGTCCTGATCAAACCCGACGCCGTCCGGCGCGGGCTCATCGGCGAGGTCCTGTCCCGCTTGGAGCGCAAGGGGCTGCGCGTCGAGCAGCTGCGGCTGCGGACGATGGACGGGGCGCTCTCGGACGCGCACTACGCCGAGCACGTGGGCCGCGAGTACTACGAGGGGCTGAAGACGTTCATGACCTCCGGGCCGCTGGTGAGCCTGGTGGTCTCGGGGGACGAGGCGATCCCGGTGGTGCGCAGGCTCGCCGGCGCCACGGACGGGCGCAAGGCCGAGCCGGGGACGATCCGCGGCGACCTGTCCGTGTCGAACCAGCAGAACCTCATCCACGCCTCCGACTCGGAGGAGTCGGCGAAGCGCGAGATCGACCTCTGGTTCGCCTCCTAGGGTGACCGCACCGCTGACGACGTTGGCAGCGGCGCGGGGTCTTGGGTGCGGGATCAGCTGCGGCCCACCAGTTTCGGTGGCGAGGTGGGGCGTGTGAGCGCCTCCAGGTCCGCCTGCGTGTCGACGTCGATCGGGTCGCCCGGGCATGCGACCTCCCGCACGAGTGCGGGGTTCGCGGCCAGGAAGTCCCGCGCGCCCCGGTCGCCCACGGCCCCGGCGGCGATCGCGTCGAGATGCTCGCGCGCGAAGTACATCGGGTGGCCGCGCCGCCCCGCGTAGACGGCGACGGCGATGCCCGCGCCCTCTTCGGCGGCGGCGATGACGCGCCGGACCGCTTCGGGCAGGATGCGCGGCTGATCGACGAGCGTCACGACGACCCCGTCGTACCGTTCCGGGACGGCCGCGAGCCCGGCCTTGAGCGACGTCGAGAGCCCCTGCCCCCACCGCCGGTTCAGCACGGGCGTGAACGCCTCGGTGGCGGCGGCGAGCGCCTGCTCCGCGCCGGCGCCGAGCACGGCGAGCACCTGGCGGCACCCGCCCGCGTGCAGGGTCGCGACGGCCCGGTCGAGCAGGCTGCGGCCGTCGAACTCGGCCAGGGCCTTCGGTCCGCCGAAGCGCCTTCCGGCGCCCGCGGCGAGCACTAGCCCCGCGGTGTTCTTCATGTGTTCCCCCCTTCCATGGTCCCCCTTCGGGACCATGTTCACTCCAGGCTCACCGCGAGGGCGAGGTCCATCCGGTCGAGGGGGTTGCGCAGGTCGCGGCCGGTGAGCTCTTCGACGCGGCGCATCCGGTACCGGACGGTGTTGACGTGCAGGTGGAGGCTCGCGGCGCATTGGCGCCAGGAGCCGTCGCATTCGAGGAAGCGCCGCAGGGTCGGCAGCAGGTCGGAGCGGTGGCGGGCGTCGTATTCGAGGAGCGGGTCGAGCACGCGGGTGCGGAAGGCCCGGCTGACGTCGGCGGGGACGGCCGCCAGGAGCATCCGGTGCGAGACGAGGTGGTCGGGTTCGGCGACGTCGACGCCGCCGGGTCGCGGCTGCGCGAGCGCGGCCGTGTGCCGGGCCTGCTCGAGCGCGCCGCACAGGCCGGCGGGGGAGCGCACGGGGTCGGCGAGGCCGACGCTCACGGCACCGTTCGCGCCGAGCCCTGACATGACCTTCGCGCAGTGCCGGGCCCACTCCAGGAGCCGCGGCCGCTCCTCGGCGGTGCCGGCCGGGCCCGCGAGGACAGCGATCGTCTCGTCGCCGTGGCTGGCCCAGGCGGCGACGGGCGCCTCCAGTCCTTCCTGCGCCGCGACGGCCTCGGCGACCACGACCTCCCGCAGCGCGGCGGGCTCGCCGACGGCCGCGATGACGGTGACGCTCCCTCCGGACGGCAGGCCCGCCGAGCGCATGAGGTGCTCGTCGACGCGGCCCTCCCGCAGGGCGGTGACGAGTTCGACGTGCGGTGCGGGCCGCACCGCGGGGTCGTCGAGTTCGAGCATGAGCAGGGCCGCGAGCTGCTCGGCGACGAGCCGCCGCTCCGGCGGCCACCGCGTGTGGTCGTCGTCGATGACCAGGAACCGTCCGGTGTGGAGTGTGGAGCCGATGCCGAACACCGAGTAGGCGCGGTGCCGGTCCAGGGTCACCTTCTGCGGCAGCCGCTCCGCCGCGTGCGCCCTGGCGACCACGGCCGCCCGCTCGGTCTCGCCGAGTTCGAGCCCGCCGCGCAGCGCGCGTCCCGTCGGCGACAGCACCAGGCATTCCATGCCCAGTTCGGCCCGGATCAGTTCGAGGATCTGCCCGATCCCGTCGGCCGCGATCAGCCGCCGGTGCCGGTCCAGCAGTGACGCGAGGTCCCCCGAACGGCCCACCGAGAGCCGCTGCACGATCCGCTCGGTGATCTCCGCGAACGCCACCGCCGCGTCGACGGCGAACAGCGGCAGGTCGTGGCGCGCGCACGCGTCCACCAGATCCACCGGCACCGAATGGAACTCGGGGTGGTCGCCCGCGCCGAGCGCCGTCACCCCGGCCGCGATCAGGTTGCGCACGTATGTGTCCGAGTCGGTCTCGGCCCGGCGCCACATCAGCCCGGTGAGCACCAGCTCGCCGCCCGTCAGGTACCGGCGCGGGTCGTGCATGTCGGTCGGCACCACCCACCGGATCTCGCGGTCGAGATGGCGGCGGCCCGAGACCAGGGTCAGACCCAGGTCGGGCATCTGCAGCAGTGAACGGAGTCGCATGGTGTGGCCCCCAGGGGTCCAGGCCTTCACAGGCGCGTCGGGACGCGGTAGGCCTGTCCACCATAGCGCCGCCCGACTGCGGTCTTTGGACGATCCTCCAGCATTTAACGGCGGGGAAACCAAGCTTTCATAGCGCAGGACGAAGCCCCCGGCCTCGGGTTTCGGCTTCACTTACCGCACACGGCTTCGTCGTGCGACGGTGAGGGGAACGAACCGTCTTTGAGGCATGGACAGGAGGCGCCGATGTGGACTCTCGGAGCGTTCAACACCGCTGACGCATGGGAAGCGGTCGAAGCGCTCACGGCCTGCTGCGCCTCCCGCGCATGGGCCGAGAAGCTCGTGTCGGGCCGCCCGTACGGCACGGTCGCCGCACTGCGGGCCGCCGCGCTCGCGGGCTTCGACGAGCTCGACGAGGCCGAAATCGCCGTCGCGCACGCCGCCCACGCGCCCATCGGCAAACCCAGACCCGCCGGCGAGGACCGGTGGTCGCGCGGCGAGCAGTCACGCGCGCTGACCGCCGACGAAGCGGTGCGGGCCGAGCTCGCCGAGGTGAACGCCGCGTACGAGCGGCGCTTCGGCCGGGTCTTCCTCATCTGCGCGACCGGCCTCACGGGCGAGGAGATCCTCGCCGAAGCCAAGCGCCGCCTTGGGAACACCGACGCGGACGAGCACCGGGAAGCGGTCGCGGAACTGCGCAAGATCGTGGCGCTGCGACTCGAGAAGGCGGTGCGGCCGTGAGCGATCCGTGCACCGTCTCCTCCCACGTCCTCGACGCCGCGGCGGGCCGCCCCGCCGAAGGCGTCCTCGTCACCCTCCTCAAACAGGAAGCCGATGCGCTCACCCCGGTCGCCTCGGCCCCCACGGACGCCGACGGGCGCGTCGCGGGCTGGACCACCACGCCCGGCCCGCACCGGCTCCGGTTCGACACCGGCGCCTGGTTCGCGGCCCGCGGGACCGCCACGTTCTACCCGGAGGTCGACATCAGCTTCACCGCCGCCCCGGGCCACAGCCACGTGCCGCTGCTGCTGAGCCCCTTCGCCTACTCCACGTACCGGGGGAGCTAGCCATGCGATTCACCATGGGCCCCAACAGCTACGGCAAATCCGGTGTCCGGCTCGTCCGCGTCGGACGCGAATCCGCCCGCCACGAACTGCGCGACCTCACCGTGCACACCGCGCTCTCGGGCGACCTCGACGCCACCCACTACACCGGCGACAACACCGGCGTCCTGCCCACGGACACGCAGAAGAACACCGTGTACGCGTTCGCGAGGGACGGCATCGGCGCGATCGAGACCTTCGCCGAACGGCTCGCCCGCCACTTCGTCGACGCCACCCCGTCCATCACCACCGCGCGCGTCCGGATCGAGGAGCACGCGTGGACGCGCATCGGCGACCACTCCTTCACCCGCGGCGACGGCGGCGAACGGCGCACCACCGAGACCGTCTACGACGGCCGGGCCGCGCGCACCGCCTCCGGGGTGCGGGACCTGCTGCTGCTCAACACCACCGACTCCGAGTTCACCGGCTTCCTCGCCGACGAGTACACCACCCTGCCCGAGACCGACGACCGCATCCTCGCCACCGCCGTCACCGCGACCTGGGACTACCAGGCCGAAGACCCCGACGACGCGACCTTCGACAGCGCCGGCTACGACCATGCGTTCACCAAGGCGCGCGGGGCGCTCCTCACCGCGTTCGCGGACACGTACTCGCTCTCGCTGCAACAGACCCTCCACGCCGTAGGCGAGCGCATACTGAAAGCGGTCCCCGAGATCACCGAGGTCCGGCTGTCGCTGCCGAACCGGCACCACTACCTGTTCGACCTCGAACGGTTCGGCCTCGACAACCCCGGAGTGGTCTTCCAGGCCGGGGACCTGCCTTACGGGCTCATCGAGGGCACGGTCCGAAGGGAGCCGGCATGACCGCACCCGCAGCACCCCCCTTCCACCGCCCCGCCGACCTCGACGAGGCGCTGCGGCTCCTCGCCGCGCACCCCGAGGCCGTACCGGTCGCGGGCGGCACCGACCTCATGGTCGCCGTCAACTACCGCCGCACCCGCCCCGCCGCGATGCTCGACCTCACCCGGATCGAGGCACTGCGCGCCTGGTCCGACGAAGGCGACGCGATCCGCCTCGGCTCCGGCGTCCCCTACACCAGGATCTGCGCCGAACTCGCCACCGTCCTCCCCGGCCTCGCCGCCGCCGCACGCACCGTCGGCTCGCCGCAGATCCGCAACCGCGGCACCCTCGGCGGCAACCTCGCCACCGCCTCCCCGGCCGGCGACGGCCACCCACCGCTCCTCGCCACCGGCGCCGACATCGAGATCGCCTCGACCGGCGGCACCCGCACCGTCCCCGTCGCCGAGTTCTTCACCGGCCCCAAACGCAGCGTCCTCGCACCCGGCGAACTCATCACCTCGGTCATCGTCCCCAAAGCCGCCGGGCCGCAGCAGTTCCTGAAAGTCGGCACCCGCAACGCCATGGTCATCGCCGTCTGCTCACTCGCGGTCGCACTCGACCTCGACACGCGCCGCCTCGGCACCGGCATCGGCTCCGCCGGACCCACACCGCTCACCGCCCCCGAAGCCGCCCTGATCGAACTGCCCTGGACCCGGCCCGGCCTGTTCAACGACGCTTTGGCCGACGAGTTCGGCCGCCGCGTCGCGGCCGCGGCGCGACCCATCGACGACGTGCGCGGCACCGCCGCGTACCGGCGCCACGCACTGGCGGTGTGCGCCGCGCGGGCACTGCGGCGGGTCTGGACCGCCGCCCACGGAACGGAGACCACCCGATGAGAGTCGAGATGCGCATCGACGGCGAGACCGCAGCGGCCGACATCGACCGGCCCGGAGAGAGCCTCCTCTCCACCCTGCGCGACCGGCTCGGCCTGTACGGCACCAAGAACGCCTGCGAACAGGGCGAATGCGGGTCCTGCACCGTGCTGCTCGACGGCGACCCGGTGTGCTCGTGCCTGGTCGCGACCGCCCAATGCGAAGGGCGCGAAGTGAAGACGGTGGTCGGTGCGGTGCCGAGGCCGGTCCGGGACGCGTTCATCGCGTGCGGGGCCGTGCAATGCGGGTTCTGCACCCCCGGCCTGCTCGTCTCGGTCGCCGACCTGCTGGACCGCGAGGACGACCCGAGCGACGCCGTGATCCGGGAGGCGCTGGCGGGGAACCTGTGCCGGTGCACCGGCTACGAGAAGATCATCGACGCGGTGCACGCCGCGGCCGAGGCGATGGCGGGCGCGCCCCCGGTCCGCGCCGCCGATGCGACGGAGGCGACGCCATGACCGCCGTCGTGATCGAGAACGCCGCGATCGCGGCAGTGGACGCCGCCGGGACCGAGCACCGCCGCGGCCACGTCGCCTTCGAGCACGGCGTCATCACCGCCGTCGGCGAAGGCCCCGCCCCCCGCATCGACGGCGCACGGATCATCGACGGCACGGGTTGCCTCGCCGCCCCGGGCCTCGTGAACACCCACCATCACCTCTACCAGTGGGCGACCAGGGGATACGCGACCGACCACACCCTCTTCGAATGGCTCGTCGACCTCTACCCGGTGTGGGCGCGCATCGGCCCCGCGCACGTCGCCGCCGCCAACACCGCCGGGCTCGCCTGGCTCGCGCTCTCCGGATGCACCACCGCCGCCGACCACCACTACGTCTACCCGAACGGCCACGCCGCCGACCTCGTCGACGTCCAGATCGCCGCCGCCGCGACGATCGGCCTCCGCCTGCACCTCGCGCGCGGCTCGATGGACCGCGGCGTCAGCGACGGCGGCCTCCCGCCCGACCACCTCGTCGAGGACATCGACGCGGCGCTCACCGCCACCGCCGACGCCATCGACCGCCACCACGACCCCGCCCCCGGCTCCATGCTCCGCGTCAGTGTCGCCCCCTGCTCGCCGTTCTCGGTCTCCACCGAGCTCCTCCGCGAATCCGCCGCGCTCGCCCGCGACAAGCGCGTCCGCCTCCACACCCACCTGTGCGAGACCCTCGACGAAGCCGAGTTCTGTCGGGAGGTCCACGGCTGCGACCCCGTCGAGTACATGGACAAGGTCGGCTGGATCGCCGACGACGTTTGGCTCGCCCACGCCGTCCACCTCGACGCGAGCGGCCGGCGCCGCCTCGGCGCGGCCCGCACCGGCGTCGCCCACTGCCCCTCCTCGAACGCCCGCCTGGGCACCGGCCTCGCCGACGTCCCCGGGATGCTCGACGCCGGCATCCCCGTCGGCCTCGGCGTCGACGGCGCCGCCAGCCAGGAGGCCGGGCACCTCGGCGAGGAACTGCGCCAAGCCCTCTACACCGCGAGGCAACTGCACGGCCCGCACGCCATGGACGCCCGCACCGCCCTGCGCCTCGGCACCATCGGCGGTGCCCGGGTCCTCGGACGCGACGCGGAGATCGGCTCGCTCGAGACCGGCAAGCAGGCCGACATCGCCCTGTGGGACCTCACCGGCCTCGGCCACGCCGGCATCGCCGACCCCGTCGCCGCCCTCGTCCTCGGACCGCCCGCGCCGCTGCGGCTCCTCACCGTCGCCGGGAACCCGATCGTCGAACACGGCGAACTGCGCACCGCCGACACCGCCGCCGTGGCCCGCGACCTCGCCACCGCCAGCGCGAACCTCAGGGAGGCCCGAGATGCCTGAACCCGCACGGCACGAACCGAACGGCCGCGCCGCGATCACCGCAGGCGCGCCCGGCCCGATCGCACCCCCGTCGAGCGAGCCCTTCGCCGCGCCCATCGCGGCCCCGAAGTCTCCGACCCCGCCGACAAGGGCAGCCGGCGGGGTCGGAACCCCGACCCCTCGAACCGGCGGCGTCGGGTCCAGCCCCGCCCGCCCCGAGGCCGAAGCGAAAGTCAACGGCGCCTTCGACTACGCCTCCGACCTCAGCTTCCCCGGGATGCTGTGGGGCCACACCCTGCGCAGCCCCCACCCCCGCGCCCGTCTCCGCTCGATCGACACGGCCGCCGCGCGGGCGATCCCGGGCGTCGAGGCGGTCCTGACCGCTGCCGACGTCCCCGGGAAGCTCCATTACGGACTCATCGAGGACGACCAGCCGGTGCTCTCCCTGGGCGAGGTCAACTACGAGGGCGAGCCGGTCGCGATCGTCGCCGCCGCGACCCTCGACCTCGCCCGCCGCGCGGCCGAGCGCATCGAGGTCGACTACGAACTGCTCGAACCCCGTTGCGACCCTGAAGAAGCCGTCGAGGCGGGAGACTTCTTCCGGTACCAGCCCGTGCGCCTCGGCGACCCCGAATCGCAGGTCCCGGCGGCGGTGGTCGCACGCGAATACGTGGTCGGCATGCAGGACCAGGCGCCACTCGGCCCCGAGTCCGGCGCGGCCGTGCCCACGGCCGACGGCGGCGTCGAACTGCACGTCGCGACCCAGTGGGTGCACTCCGATCTGGAGCAGATCGCCCCCTGCCTCGGCCTGGAACCCGACCGCATCCACATGGCGATCGCCGGGATCGGCGGAGCCTTCGGGGCCCGCGAGGACCTGTCCGTGCAGGTCCACATGGCGATGCTCGCGCTCGCGACCGGGCGGCCGGTGAAGATGATGTACGACCGGGCCGAATCGTTCTGGGGCCACGTGCACCGCCACCCGGCGCGGATGCGGTACGAGCACGCGGCCGACGCCGACGGGAAGCTCCTGTACGTGAAGGCCCGCATCGTCCTCGACGGCGGCGCGTACGCCTCCACCACCGAGGCCGTCGTCGGCAACGCCGCCTC
The DNA here is from genome assembly GCF_016918015.1 of Glycomyces sp. YM15. Lineage (GTDB taxonomy): Bacteria > Actinomycetota > Actinomycetes > Mycobacteriales > Micromonosporaceae > Glycomyces. The sequence continues at coordinate 70,807 of NZ_JAERMK010000013.1, read as the reverse complement.
ACTCGCGGTGGGCCCCTACGAGGTCGAGCATGTCAGCGTCGACGCGTGGGGCGCGCGCACCAACAACCCGCCGTGCGGGGCCATGCGCGGCTTCGGCGGCGTCCAGACCTGCTTCGCCTACGAGTCCCAAATGGACGCGCTCGCTGAAGCGCTCGGCCTCTCGCCCGTGGAGTTCCGGCGCCGCAACGCGGTCGCCCAGGGCTCCAAACTCATCACCGGCCAGGTCGTCGACGCCTACGACCCCGACCGGGCGGACAACGGGAAGCCGTTCTCGCCGCTCGCGGACATGCTCGGCCGCTTCAAGGACCTCCCGGTACCGGCCGTGCCCGCCGGACGCGACATCGTCGACCTGCCCGGCGGCACCGGCAACACCACCCACGGCGAAGGCGTCCGCCGCGGCGTCGGCTACGGGGTCGGACTCAAGAACGTCTGCTACTCCGAAGGCTTCGACGACTACTCGACCGCCGGCGTCCGCCTCGAACTGGTCGACGGGCAGACCGTCGCGTTCGTCCACACCGCCGCCGCCGAAGTCGGCCAAGGCCACTGGAGCCTGCAGACCCAGATCGTCCGCACCGAGCTCGACGTCGACCGGGTCGAACTGCTCCCCAACGACACGAAGGCCGGCTCCGCCGGATCCTCCTCGGCCTCCCGCCAGTCCTACATGACCGGCGGCGCCGTCAAAGCCGCCTGCGAAGCCGTGCGGGAACTGCTGCAGGACCACGACCTCGCCGACGGCCCGGTCGAGGCGACCCGCGTGTTCCGCCACCGCGCCACCAAACCCATGGACCCCGTCACCGGCCAAGGCGAATCGCACGTCCAGCTCGCCCTCTGCGTCCACCGCGCCACCGTCGACGTCGACATCGAACTCGGCCTCGTCAAAGTCGTCGACCTGACCTGCGTGCAGGACGTCGGCAAGATCATGAACCCGGTCGCCCTCGAAGGCCAGATCCACGGCGGTTCCGCCCAAGGACTCGGCCTCGCCGTCATGGAGGAGATGATCACCGAGCAAGGGCGCGTCAGGAACGCCTCCTTCACCGACTACCTCATCCCCACCATCCTCGACATGCCCCCGATGCGCCTGCGCATCGTCGAGAACGCCGACCCCGAATCGCCCTACGGACTCCGCGGCGCGGGCGAACCGCCCACGCTCTCCTCGACGCCCGCGATCGTCGCCGCGATCCGCGACGCGACCGGCCTCGCACTCACACAGATCCCGGTCAGGCCCGAACACCTGACCGCTCACCTCGGGAGGCAGCCATGAGGGACATCGCCGCGACACTCCGCGCCTGGATGGACGCGGGGAGACCCTTCGCGCTCGCATCGGTCGTCGGCACCGAGGGCTCCTCGCCGCGCCCGCTGGGCACCGCGCTCGCCGTCGACGGCGACGGCACGGCCGTGGGCGGCGTCTCGGGCGGCTGCGTCGAGGCCGCCGTGTACGGGCGCTGCCAGGAGGTCCTCGAAACGGGCGCGGCGGCGGTCGACTCGTTCGGCTCCACCGAGGAGGAGCGGTTCTACCTGGGCATCACCTGCGAGGGCTCGATGGACGTGCTCGTCGTCCGGGTCGAACCGGACGACCCCGCCATCGGCGCCGCGCTCGACGCGGTGCTCGCGGGCGAACCGGTCTCGCTCGTGCGCGCCGTGGAGGGACCCGACCTCGGTGCGGCGGTCGCCATCAGCGCCAACGGGTTCGCGGGCCGCCTCGAGCTCGGCGCGATCGACCTGCCGGCCGCGTCGGGCCGCGTCGACCGGTTCGCGGTCGAGGCCTACGAGCCGCCCCCCGAGCTCTACGTCTACGGCGCCGTCGACTTCGGCGCGCCGATCGTGCGGATCGCCAAGTCCCTCGGTTTCAGGGTCACCGTGTGCGATGCGAGACCGGTGTTCGCCACCGAGATCCGCTTCCCGGACGCCGACGAGATCATCGTGGACTGGCCGCACCGCCACTTCGACGAGGCGGAGATCGACGCGACCACGGCCGTCGTCGTCCTCACCCACGACGCGAAGTTCGACCTGCCGCTGCTCGAACGCGCCCTCGTCTCCGAGGCCGGGTACATCGGCGCCATCGGCTCCCGCGCCACGCACCGCGACCGCCTCGAACGGCTCCGCGAAGCCGGGCTCGGCGAAGCAGCGCTCGCCCGCCTCCGCTCGCCGATCGGGCTCGACCTCAACGGCCGCACCGCGGAAGAGACCGCCCTGTCGATCGTCGCCGAGATCGTCGCGGTCAGGAACGACGCCCGCGCGGGGTTCCTCACCGAGGCGCAGGGCCCGATCCACCACTGACCCGCGATGGCATGCACCGCAGCACCCGGCCGCAGCCGACGCCAAGGCCGCCGGCGCGACCCGATCGACACCGAAACCGAGCACCGAAGGAGCCACCGATGGTCCACATGTTCCTCAACGGAGGCGGCATGAAAGGCGGCAACCTCCACCACCTCATCGGCGGCGCGCCCTTCGTCGGACCCGCCACCACGCTGCCGATCTACCGGCTGCACTCCGTCGGCGACGACCACCCGGCGCTCCAACTCGCGCCCGAAGGCCGAGGCGCGGCCATCGAAGGCGAGCTCTACGACATCGACCTCGCCGTCCTGCGCACCTCCCTCCTGCCGGCCGAACCGGCCGACCTCGAACTCGGCGTCGTCGGCATGGCCGACGGCACCGAAGCCCTCGGCATGCGCCTGCGCGACGACTGCGCCGACCTGCCCGAGCTCACCGACATCACCGCCCACGGCTCCTGGCGCGCCTACCGCGCCGCGACCACCGGGGCACCGTGAACCGTCAGCATCGCCTCCGCTCCGTGAAACCGGACCATCCGGCCGCGACACCTCCACCGAGGCCCGCCGCCCGCCGCACCTCCGATCCTTCGTCGTAATCGAGCGAGCACCTGGAGTCACATGATGACCGTCCCCTACGACAATTCCGCTCCCGTCATCTACGACCTGGTGCTCCGCTCGCGCCGCACCGTCCTCCCCGACGGGATGCGACCCGCAGCCGTCGCCATCACCGGCGAACGCATCGCCCGCATAGGCGACTACGACGAACCTCTCCCCGCCCGCCGCACCGAAGACCTCCGCGACCTCGCCCTCCTCCCCGGCCTCGTCGACACCCACGTCCACGTCAACGAACCCGGCCGCACCCACTGGGAAGGCTTCGCCACCGCCACCCGCGCCGCCGCCGCAGGCGGCGTCACCACCATCGTCGACATGCCCCTCAACAGCCTCCCGCCCACCGTCGACACCGCCGCCCTCGCCGCCAAACGCGCCGCAGCCCAAGGCAAGACCTGGGTCGACACCGGCTTCTGGGGCGGCGCCGTCCCCGACAACGACGCCGACCTCGAAGACCTCCACGACGCGGGCGTGTTCGGCTTCAAATGCTTCACGGCCCCCTCGGGAGTGGACGAGTTCCCGCCCCTCGACAACGCCGGCCTGCACCGCGCCTGCGCCACCGTCGCCGCGCTCGACGGCCTCCTCATCGTCCACGCCGAAGACCCCGCCCACCTGCACGACCACGACAGCGCCCCCGACTTCGCGACCTTCCTCGCGACCCGACCCGCCGAAGCCGAGACCAGCGCCATCCGCGAGGTCATCGCCGCCGCCAAGACCACCGGCGCCCGCGTCCACCTCCTCCACCTCGCCGCCGCCGAAGCCCTCGGCGAGATCCACAACGCGCGGCTCGACGGCGTCCAGATCACCGCCGAGACCTGCCCGCACTACCTCACCTTCGCCGCCGAACGCATCCCCGACGGCGCCACCGCCTACAAATGCTGCCCACCCCTCCGCGGCGAAGCCAACCGCGACGCACTCTGGACCGGGCTCATCGACGGCCGGATCGACATCGTCGTCTCCGACCACTCACCCAGCCCGCCCGACCTGAAGACCGCCGACTTCGCCACCGCCTGGGGCGGCATCGCCTCGATCCAGCTCGGACTCCCGGTGACATGGACCGAAGCCCGCCGCCGCGGCCGGACCCTGAACGACATTGCCCGCTGGATGAGCACCGGCCCCGCCGACCTCGTCGGCCTCCACCGCAAAGGCCGCATCGCCGCGGGCGCCGACGCCGACCTCGTCGCCTTCGACCCCGACCGCGAATGGACCGTCCACGCCGAGAACCTCCTCCACCGCCACCCCGTCACCCCGTACGACCGCCAGACGCTCACGGGCAAGGTCGTCTCGACCTGGCTGCGCGGCGACCGCATCGACACCGACGCCGCACCTCGCGGCCGCCAACTGCGAAGGAGCCCCCGATGACCGACGAGCACGCCCGACTCCCCGAACCCCGCCCCGGCGACGCCGCCTCGACCCCCGACGACTGGCGGACCCTCCCCGACCTCGCCGCCCGCGCCCTCGGCGGCGCCGTCCTCGCCGCCAACGACGAATCCTTCGCCGAGAAGGAAAGCCTCATCCGGCCCTACCCCGTCCTCCACCAAGCCGGCACCTTCGGCCACAAAGGACAAATCTACGACGGCTGGGAGACCCGCCGCCGCCGCGAACCCGGCCACGACTGGGCGATCATCCGACTCGGCGTCCCCGGCATCATCCACGGCATCGCCGTCGACACCGCCCACTTCACCGGCAACTACCCGCCCCACATCTCCGTCGACGCCTGCCGCCTCGACGCCCACCCGGCCCTCACCGAACTCCTCGGCGCCGACTGGCGCCCACTCGTCCCCATATCAGAGGCCAAGGGCGACAGCGTGAACGAATACACCGTCAACGACCGGCACCGCTGCACCCACGTCCGCCTCAACATGCACCCCGACGGCGGCATCGCCCGCCTCCGCGTCCACGGCACCCCCGTACCCGACCCGGCCGGCTTCGCCGACCTGCCGCTCGACCTCGCCGCACTCGCCAACGGCGCAGCGGTCACCGGCGCCTCGAACGCCTTCTACTCCAACCCCGTCGGCGCGATCATGCCCGGCCTGCCCGCAAACCAGGCCGACGGCTGGGAGACCGCCCGCCGCCGCGAACCCGGCCACGAATGGCTCGACGTGCGCCTCGCCGGACGCGGCGTCATCCGCATCGCCGAACTCGACACGACCCACCTCAAGCACAACGCCCCCGGCCAGGCCGCCATCGAAGCGCACGACGGCGACACCGCGTTCGAACTCCTACCGCGCACACCCCTCCGACCCGACACCCCGCACCGCTTCGTCCTCGACCACGACAGGCCCGCAACCTCGGTGCGGCTCAACATCTTCCCCGACGGCGGCATGGCCCGGCTGCGGCTCTACGGCCGCCTCACCGACGAGGCGCTGGCGGAAATGCGGCGGCGGTTCGACAACCCCTAGCGCTATCCTGCGGCGATGACCGAACTCACCGAGACCCCTGAGACCAGCTCCGCCGAAGACTTCTTCCGTACCGAGATCCGCGCCGGTCGCGTCGTCAAGACCGAGGTGAACGCGAAGGCCCGCGTCCCCGCGTACAAGCTGTGGATCGATTTCGGCGACCTGGGCGTCAAGCAGTCGAGCGCCCAGATCACCGCCCGTTACAGCGCCGAGGAACTGGTGGGGCGCATGGTCGTCGCGGTGACGAACTTTCCGCCGCGCCGCATCGCGGGCTTCAAATCGGAGGTGCTGGTGCTCGGCGTCCCCGTCGAGGGCACGGACGAAGTGGTGCTGCTGGCCCCCGACGCGGACGTCCCGCTCGGCGCGCGGATCGCCTGAGCGCCCTTAGCCCCGGATCGCGGTGTAGACGGTATTCGAGGACCGGCCGCCGGTGTAGGGATTGTCGAACCAGACCCGCTTGGCCTGGACGCCGGTGAAGACCTCCATGAGGACGGTCATGAACTCAGGGGAGGGCGGGTCGTCGGACCAGATCGCGAACACGCCCGCGGGCTTCAGGTGCGCGGCCATCGCGCGAAGACCCGCCGGCGTGTAGAACTCGGCGTGCGGAGAGTGCAGGACCCGGCTGGGGGAGTGGTCGATGTCGAGCAGGATCGCATCGAAGGTCCGGCCGGCCCGTTCGGCGTCGAAGCCCTCGGCGCTCATGGCGGCGGCGAAGAAGTCCGCGCACACCAGGTGCACGCGTTCGTTGGCCGCGAGTCCGACCGTGTCGGGCAGGAGGTCGCGCTCGTGCCAGTCGATGACCGCTTCCGAGTACTCGATCACCGTCAGGTCGCGTACCCGCTCGTCTTCGAGGGCCGCGAGGGCCGTGTAGCCCAAGCCGAGGCCGCCGACGATCACCTCGAGGTCGCCGGCGCCCTCGACGCGGGCGAGCCCGAGGTGCGAGAGTTCCCGCTCGGCCACGGTGAACAGGCTCGACATGAGGAAGTCCTCGTCGAGCTTGACCTCGTAGACCTCGGCTCGCACCTCAGGGTCGTACCGCCGTCGCAGACTGATCTCGCCCATCGGCGAATCACGCCAGCCCAGTTCCTCGAATCGCGTCATCACCCCACCATCGAACCATCAAAGGCCCAGGCTGCGGCGCCCGCACCGCTAATAGCCGTCCGCGACCAGGTTCTGGAGCGGTTCACCGGCGGCGAAGCGCCGGATCTGCGCGCCCACCCGCGGGTAGACCCGTTCGATGAAGCCGAGGACCGCACCGCCCACGTGCGGGGTCACGATCGCGCCGTCGAGGCGCCACAGCTCGTGGTCGGCCGGGAGCGGCTCGGGCTCGGTCACGTCGAGGGCGCAGCGCAGCCGCCCCGAAGCGACCTCGGCGGTCAGCGCGGCGGTGTCGACGATCTTGCCGCGGGCGGCGTTCACCAGCAGCGCGCCGTCGCGCATGCGCGCCAGGAACGCCGCGTCCACCAGGCCCTCGGTCTCGGGGGTCAGCGGCACCATGACCACCACGACATCGGCTTCGGGCAGCAGCCCGGGCAGGTCCGCGAGCGTCCCGACGCCGGGCCGCGCGGTCCGCGCGACCATCGTGACCTCCATGCCCGAGGCCTCGAACCGGCGCGCCACGGCGGCGCCGATGGAACCGGCGCCGATGATCACCGCGGTCTTCCCGGACAGGGTCGTGCCCCAGGCGAGTTCCCATTTGCCCTCGACCTGGTTGCGGGCGAACACGTCGAAGCGCCGCACCGAGGCGAGGGCCGCGGCCATCACCCATTCGGCGGTCACCTCGGTGTGCGCGCCGCGGTTGTTGCAGAGCAGCACACCGTCGGGAACGAGCGGCACCCACTGCTCGACGCCCGCGCTGAGCAGCTGCAGCACTTTGAGGTTCGGCATGTCCTGCAGCACCGGCGGTGCCTCGTACGACATCCCGGGAAGGGTGGACTTGGGCGCGGCCGGAGGCACCAGGAACTCGACATCGCTCGGGTCGGACGGGTAGTCGCCGCCGTCGTACACCTCGACGACGACGCCGCTGGGGACCGGGCCGAGCCGGTCGAGCCCGGCCTCGTGGGGGATCCATGCTTTCATGCGGCCATCGTAGGGACCGCCGCCCGCGGTGCGGCGGGGCCGACAGGACGGCGAGGACCGGTCACACCGACGGGCCGTTCGACGCCGCGGCACTCTGCGGCACTCTGCGGCACCGGTACGGTCGTCGCGACCGCTGCCTGCGAAAGGCCGCTCGATCCCTTGGACGCCGCTCTTGATCACCACCCCCTTTCGTTGCGGCGCAACGCCAGACGGAACAGCGCGCCACCTTCGGGAGCGTCGAGCACGTAGACCATCCCGTGGTGCTCGAGCGCCACGTCCTGCACGATCGCCAGCCCCAGGCCCGCGCCGCCCTCGTCGCGGCTGCGGGACTCGTCGAGCCGCACGAACCGGTCGAAGATCCGCCGCCGCTGGCCCTGTGGGACGCCGTTGCCGTCGTCGGCGACGTCCAACCGCAGCCAGTCCTCGTCCTCGGCCGCCAGCCGGACCGAGACCGCACCCGCGGCGTGCCGCTGCGCGTTCGCGAGCAGGTTCCCGACGGCCCGGGCCAGGTGCCCGCGCACACCCCACACCGTCAGGTCCTCCTCGACGTCGAGCCGCACCGGCACCCGGTCGGTGGCGGCCCGGCGGGCCGTCTCCTCTCGCACCAGCTCGGTGAACGGCACCTCCACATGCGGCGGCCGCTCTCCGGCGTCGAGTCGCGCGAGCAGCAGTAGGTCGGCGGCGAGGTCCTGCAGCCGCGTCACGTCGCCGAGCGTCGCGTCCAGGTCGAGCAGTTCCGGGTGCTCGCGGGCGATCTCCAATTGCGTTCGCAGGATCGCGAGCGGGCTGCGCAGCTCGGGGGAGGCGTCGGCGACGAACCGGCGCTGCTGCGCGACGGCCGCGTCGAGCGCCGCGAGGGTCATGTTCGTGGTCCTGGCGAGGCTGTGGATCTCGTCGCGGCTCGCCGGCACCGGCACGCGCCGGCTCAGGTCGCCGCCGGTGATCTCGATGAGTTCCTTCTGGATCGCCCGCACCGGCCGGAGTGCGCGCCGCACCACCAGCCAGGTCACCACGGCGACCACGAGCAGCAGCGGCGCCAGCGCCCACACCATCGCGGTGCCGACGCTCGCGACGGCCTCCTCCTGCGTGGCAAGGGAAGCACCCGAGTAGACGGTGTACTCGCCGCCGTCCGGGGCCGTGGCCGAGAGCGCCGCGAACCGGTAGGACGCCTCCTCGCCGGGGATCGTCACCGTCTCGTAAGCGATCTGCGACCCGACCGCGCCGCTGCCGGTCGCGTCGCCGCCCGGGGGCGTCTCGGTGTCGTCCTCGTCGGCGTCGTCGTCCCGATCGTCGTCCTCGTCGCTGTCGTCATCGGTCTCGACCTCGGCTTCGGCTTCTTCAACCACCGGATCGGGCGCGGGGGCGAAACCGCCCACGGCACCGGTGCCTTCGAGGTCGTCGCTGGCGGCGACGACGGTCCCGCTGGCGTCCACGATCTGCACGAGCTTGTCGTCATCCGGCAGTTCGATCGCCGCGGGCGACGCGCCCGAGGCGAGTTGACCGGCGACGGACCGCGCATTGACCTCAGCGGTGAGTTCGGCGCGGCCGTAGAGGTTGTCGCGCAACAGGGTCACGACCAGGAGCCCGGCGGCGACCAGCGCCACCGCGACCACGAGCGTTGCGCCCACAGTGGCGCGCGCCCGCACGGATTCGGGCCGCCAGAACGGCTTCCTGCCTTCCGCCTTCTTCATGGCCCGCCGGATCTCGGCCTGCTGCGCCTTGTCTCCCCGCACCCTAGCCACCGTCGGCCGCCAGGCGGTAGCCCGCGCAGCGGACGGTCGCGATCGAGGCGCGTCGGTACGGGGCGTCGATCTTTCGGCGCAGGTTGGAGATGTAGACCTCCACGATGTTGACGTCCCCGTCATAGGCGAAGTCCCACACGTGATGGAGGATCTCCGTCTTGGAGACGACCTCCCCGGCGCGGCTGGCCAGGTACTCCAGGACCGAGAATTCCTTGGACGTGAGCTCGACCCGCTCGCCGCCGCGGCGGCAGGCGCGGGTGGCGGGGTCGACGGTGAGGTCGCCGAAACGCCACACGGTGGGTGCGGCCGCGGACCGGCCGCGGCGCATCATCGCGCGGAGACGCGCTTGGAGGACCACGAAGGAAAACGGTTTGGTCAAGTAGTCGTCGGCGCCGGTGTCGAGGCCTTCGGCCTCGTCGTATTCGCCGTCTTTGGCGGTGAGCATGAGGATGGGCGTGGCGATGCCCTCCCGGCGCAGGGCCGCGCAGACCTGGTAGCCGTTCATGGAGGGCAGCCAACCTGAAGTCATTCGCGGACACGCGAACTCGGCCGCTGCCGGGCAAGACCCCGGATCCAGCCGGAGTCGGCCGCATCACCGCCGCTCCTCCCGCCGCATTCCTGAAGTCGGCTTCAGGTGACTTCAGCTTGGCTTCAGGTTCGGCGGCGCACCGTTGCGACATCACATCCGCACGGCACCGAGAGGACCGGACATGAACGCTCCGACCGACACCCAGCAGGCACCCGCCCCCGACCAGCCCGAGGCCGCGCAGCGCCGTCGATTCCGCGGCCGCCAGCGCACCCTCGTCATCGCAGGCGCCGCGGGCGTCCTGCTCCTCGGCGGCGGCACCGCCGTCGCCTTCGCCGCCGACGGTCTCGACGACAGGGAGGACCGCGCCGCCGAGCAGGCGGCGGACGACACGGACGACCGCTACGACCGTGACGACGCGGATGACCGCGACGGCACTGATGACGACGACTTCGTGCTCCCGGACGAGGCCATCGGCGAGGACGCGGCCGTCGAGGCCGCGCTCGCGGAGGTCCCGGGCGAGGTCTACGACGTCGATCTCGAAGGCACCGTCGACGCCCCGGTCTGGGTGGTCGAGGTGACGGACGCCGACGGCGCCGAATGGGACGTCGCGGTCGACGCCTTCGACGGCACGGTCACCGAGGTGGTCCCCGACGACGCGAGCGATGACGACGACGGCATGGACGACGCCGATGACAACGACGACACCGACGATGACGCCGAGGACCGGGACGACATGGACAACGACTAACCGCATGGTCGTTCGGTCAGGGCGGTGGGTCGGGTTGTCAATCCCGGTGCCGGTGTCCTGCGGTGCCCGGTGAGCAGTGACCCGACACCCATCCGACACCCCGACCGCGCCTCAACCGAACGGGCGCGGCTAACCGCCGGAACCCGCCCGGCCCGAACGGGCCGGGCGGTGCACGCGCTACTTCACTCGATAAGTGAGGCAGGCGAACTGGCCGACGCTCTTGGCCTCGGTCAGTTCGAGGTGGTGGGAGAGGATGCGGCGCGGCAGGAGCGGTGCGCCGTCGCCGAGGAAGACCGGCGCGAGCGAAACGCGGATCTCGTCGAGGAGCCCGGCGTCGAAGAACTGGCCGACGAGGTCGCCACCGCCGACGATCCACCGGTCCTTGTCGCCCGCGACCTCGACCATTTCGGCGTGAACCGCCGCGACGTCACCGGACGCGAAGCGGATGTCCTTCCCGGGCACCGCCGGGAGGTTCCGGCTCGTGAACACCCAGGAAGGCGCCTCGTACTCCCACTTGTCCGGGTTGTCGAGCAGGTGCTCGTACTCGAGGATCCACTCATACGTCGTGGAGCCCATGCAGATCGCCCCGACCCCGGCGAGGAACTCGCCGAACTCGTCGAGCGGGGTCTCCGACTCCTCGGACTGCTCCGGATCGCCTCCGGGCACGGTGAAGAGCCACTCGAGCGAGTTCTCGGGGTCCGCGAGATAGCCGTCGATGCTGGTCGCTGTGTTGTACACGGTTTTCGCCATCCCGCCAGCCAATCACGGGCCACCGACATCCCGGCGACGAACCCCGCGACCCGCGCCGGCCGACCCGCAAAGTACCGGAAGTGCCTGAACCCCAACGGATTCGATCGCCGCAGCTCACGGACCGGCAACGGCCGGAACGAGAAGCGCCGATCGGGCGCGACCTGCCATCGCGCGGGGCCGTCGGCCCCCATCAGCTCTGTCGGTTTCCCGACATTACCCGTTTTGTGCAAGAATGCGCGCTTCTTCGTAATTATGTTGATACCACGCCATAAGGCGTAATCATGATCAAGTTCGCCAAAGGGGTGATCCTGGTAATGAAGAGGTTCTTCACTGCCATCGGCGTCATTGCGGCCGCGCTCGCGCTGTCGTTCACCGCCGCGTCCTCGGCCGCCGCGGCTCCGCCCGCGCCCGTCGACGTGCCGACGCCCGTGAAATCGCGGATCGAGAGCACGACCGTCCCGGCCTCCGCCCTAGAGCAGCGGACCTGCAGGGCGCGCTTCACCGAACGCGTCAACCACCGCCGCCTCGCCGAGGTCGGCTCGTCGATCCTCGATGTCATCCCGGCCGGCGCCTGGGTCCCCGTCTCCTGCGAGCGCGGCTCCGGCGGCGAGTACCGCGCCTGCGGCCTCACCAGCGACTACTGGATGGAGGTCTACTGGAACGGCGGCTGGGGCTACAGCGCCTGGTCCTGCGTCCAGGACTGGGAGTACACCTGATAGCGCCCGAAACCCTAATGCCCGCAACGCAAGGGCCGGGAAGCGCCACCGCGCCTCCCGGCCCTTGCCGTGTCAGAACGGGACGCTCAAGCGGTCAGCCGCAGCACGTTCCCGATGATCCGGTGCCCGTGCGCGCCGGCCGAGGTCAGGATCGACTCGGGGTGGAACTGCACCGCGAACCAGCGTTTCCCGGGCGCCTCGATCGCCATGACGACCTCGTCGATCGCCGCGGTCGGCGTGAAATCGCCCTGCACCTGGTCGGGCGTGGCGTACAGCGAGTGGTAGCGCGCCGCGGTCACTTCGGCGGGCAGCCCGTCGAACAGGCCGCCGCCGGCCACCTTCACGTTTCCGGGCTTGCCGTGGCTCGGCTCGTCCAGCAGCGACAGCGAACCGCCCGCGTGCTCGACCATCGCCTGCAGCCCCAGGCACACCCCGAACACGGGCAGGCCCTGCCGCTCGAGCTCGTCGAGCAGCCCGGCCGTGCCGAAGTCCTGCGGCCGTCCCGGGCCGGGCGAGAGCACGACCAGGTCAGGGGCAAGCTCGTGGAGCGTCCTCGCCGCGTCGAACCCGAATCGCAGCGTCGTCACCTCGCAGCCGTGCTGGCGGAAGTAGTCGCCGAGGGTGTTCACGAACGAGTCCTCGTGGTCCACCAGCAGCACCTTGCGGCCGACCCCCGCGGGCCCGCCCGCGACCTCGATCGGTTCAGGGACCGCTGCCGCCGCGCCGATCCCGCCCGCCGCGGTCTCCAGCAGCGCCCGGGCCTTCAGGTGGGTCTCGGCCTCCTCGGCGTCCGGATCGGAGTCGTACAGGAGCGTCGCGCCCGCGCGCACGCACGCGACGCCGTCGCGGATCTGCGCCGTCCGCAGCGTCAGGCCGGTGTTCATCGAACCGTCGAAACCGACGAAGCCCACCGCGCCGCCGTACCAGCGCCGCGGCGTCGTCTCCTGCTCCTCGATGAACCGCATCGCCCAGGTCTTCGGTGCGCCGGTCACCGTCACCGCCCACATGTGGGTCAGGAACGCGTCCAGCGCGTCCATCTCCGGCCGCAGCCGGCCCTCGATGTGGTCGACGGTGTGGATCAGCCGCGAGTACATCTCGATCTGCCTGCGGCCCAGCACCTTCACCGAACCGGGCACGCACACGCGGGCCTTGTCGTTGCGGTCCACGTCGGTGCACATCGTCAGCTCCGACTCCTCCTTCGAGGAGCCGATGAGTTCGGCGATCTGCGACGCGTCGTGCATCGGGTCGTCCCCGCGCGCGATCGTCCCCGAGATCGGGCAGGTCTCCACCCGGTCGCCCGTGACCCGCACGAACATCTCCGGCGACGCGCCCACCAGGTATTCGCGGTCGCCGAGGTTGAACAGGAACTCGTACGGCGCCGGGTTGGCGGTGCGCAGCCGCTCATAGAACAGCGTCGGCGAATCGCACGCGGCGTACATCTCGTGCCCCGGCACGACCTCGAACAGGTTGCCGGCCTTGAACTCCTGCCGCGCACGGCGCACCGTGTCGGCGTACACGCCCGGCACCGGCCCGTCCGGAACCGATGCGGCCCGCACGTAGTCCAGCGACTCGGTCTCGCGCGCCAGGCCCGTCGTCGATCGCCCGCCGAACGAGAAGTCGTAGCGGCGCACCTGCGCGGTCTCGCGCTTGCGGTCGACCACGTAGATCTCGTCCGCCAAGTGCAGCACCAGGTCGCGGGCGTCGGCGGGCCGGTCCTTCGCGAACGGGATCGGCTCGAACTGGTAGGCCAGGTCGTACCCGAACGCGCCCCACAGGCCCAGGTACGGGTCGTCGCACTTGAGCGCCTCGAGGATCACCCGCAGCGCCGAGAACGCCGTCGGCAGCTTCGAGCGCAGCTCCTCGGGGACGCGCTCGGTCGGTGTCGGCACCTGGACGTGCACCTCGCGGTCGCCCCGCGTCACCTCCCCGACCCCGGACGCCTCCAGCGCATCGGCGAGGACGTCCACGAGCAGGAACCCGCGGGCGTTCAACTGCCGCACCGTCACCTTCCGGCCGCGCGCCACGACCTCGAGCGACGGGTCGACATACGCGAGGTGGTAGCGCGAATAGCGGCCCGGATACTCCATGCCGCTCGAGAGCACCCCGCCGCGGCGCGTCTCCACCTGCGCGACGATCGGCGTCAGATCCGGGTCGTCGAGCTCACTGACGTGGCGCTCCACGGTCACGCCGGCGGGTGTAAGGAATTTGGTCATCGGCCCTCTCAATGGGTCTCAGGTCCCGACTCGAGGCGGCCGACCCCGGATACGACGAAGCGACCGCCTTCGAGACGGTCGCTTGCTTCTTGCACGCAAAAGCAGGGACGCCGCCTCAGCGACGCCACCACCAGTTGCGTGCGTGGATTCTCACAGGCCGAATACTACATGCCCAATGAGTGGGACCGCCGCCGGTGCGCTGCGAGGACGCGCCCTCAATCGCTCGCGAACCGCCCCCGGCGCAGCGCTACACTTGCGGACAACAGCGTCGACCCGGCCATCACCGGCGAGCTTCCGGAAGAACCGGCCCCATTCGCGGCGGAGCAGTCGCAGCCGTGCGGGACCGCAGTAGAACCGGACGGGCGCGGCCCGTCACCGCCGCCGAATCAAGCGGGCGCACCCTGTGCGCCAAGCGAGGTGGTACCGCGGGTCAGGCCCTAACAAAGCCGGGACTCGTCCTCGCACACCGAACGTCCGCAAGGTGTGTGTGAGGAGACACCGGTCCTATGGCCTATCCACTCGACGACCCCGCACGGGGCGTACCCGCGAGCCCGAACCTCCCGGAGGTCGAGCGCCGTGTGCTCGACTTCTGGGCCAAGGACGACACCTTCGCCGCCTCCATCGAAGCCCGCCCGGCAGGCGAGAACGGCGCGAACGAGTTCGTCTTCTACGACGGCCCCCCCTTCGCCAACGGCCTGCCCCACTACGGGCACCTCCTCACCGGCTACGTCAAGGACATCGTCCCGCGCTACCAGACCATGCGCGGCAGGCGCGTCGAACGCCGCTTCGGCTGGGACACCCACGGCATGCCCGCCGAGGTCACCACCGAGAAGGAGCTCGGCCTCAAATCGAAGGCCGACATCGAGGCGTACGGCATCGACCGATTCAACGCCGCCGCGAAGGCCTCGGTCCTCCAGTTCACCGGCGAATGGCACGACTACGTCACCCGCCAGGCCCGCTGGGTCGACTTCGAGAACGACTACAAGACCCTCGACCTCACCTACATGGAGAGCGTCATGTGGGCCTTCAAGACCCTCTACGACAAGGGCCTGGTCTACGAGGGCTACCGCGTGCTCTGGTACTGCTGGCGCTGCGAGACGCCGCTCGCCGCCACCGAGACGAAGATGGACGACACCTACAAGGACCGCCAGGACCCGGCGGTCACCGTCGGACTCGACATCACCACCGAAGGCCCGCTCAAAGGCGCGAAGCTCCTGGTGTGGACCACCACGCCGTGGACGCTCCCGTCGAACCTCGCCGCCGCCGTCCACCCGAGCGTCGACTACGTCGTCATCGAAGCCGAAGGCTCCCGCTACCTGCTCGCCGAGGCGCGAATGGCCGCGTACGCCCGCGAACTCGGCGACGAAGCCGAAGTCGTCGGCCGCTACAAAGGCGCCGACCTCGCAGGCCTGCACTACAACCCGCCGTTCGACTTCTTCGCCGGCCGCGAGAACGCCCACCAGGTGCTCACCGCCGACTACGTCACCACCGAGGACGGCACCGGCATCGTCCACATCGCCCCCGCCTTCGGTGAAGAGGACAAGCTCGTCACCGACGCGGCCGGCATCGAACCGGTCGTGCCCGTCGACAGCGCCGGCAAGTTCACCGACGAGGTGCCCCCGTACGCGGGCGTCCACGTCTTCGAGGCCAACAAGCTCATCATCAAGGACCTCAAGGAGACCCAGTCGCTCCTGCGGCACGACACCTACAACCACAACTACCCGCACTGCTGGCGCTGCGGCTCCCCGCTGATCCAACGCGCCCTGTCGGCGTGGTTCGTCGCCGTCACCCGCTTCCGCGACCGCATGGTCGAACTCAACCAGGAGATCGACTGGACCCCCGGGCACATCAAGGACGGGCAGTTCGGCCGGTGGCTCGCCAACGCCCGCGACTGGAACATCAGCCGCAACCGCTTCTGGGGCTCGCCCATCCCCGTGTGGGTCAGCGACGACCCGGAGTATCCGCGCGTCGACGTCTACGGCTCCCTCGCCGACCTCGAACGCGACTTCGGCGTGCCCGTCACGGACCTGCACCGGCCCGGCATCGACAACCTGGTGCGGCCCAACCCGGACGACCCCACCGGGAAGTCCGTGATGCGCCGCGTCCCCGAAGTGCTCGACTGCTGGTTCGAATCCGGCTCCATGCCGTTCGCGCAGGTCCACTACCCCTTCGAGAACGCCGAGTGGTTCGAGCACCACTACCCGGGCGACTTCATCGTCGAGTACACGGCGCAGACCCGCGGCTGGTTCTACCTGCTGCACGTCCTCGCCACGGCCCTCTTCGACCGCCCCGCGTTCCGCACCGCCGTCGTCCACGGCACCCTCCTGGGCGCCGACGGGCAGAAGATGTCCAAGTCGCTCAAGAACTACCCGGACGTCCGGGAGTCCTTCGAGGCCTACGGGTCCGACGCGGTCCGCTGGTTCCTCGTGTCCTCCCCGGTCCTGCGCGGCGGCGACATGCCGGTCACCGAGAACGGCTTCCGCGACGCGGTGCGCCAGATCGTCCTGCCACTGTGGAACGTGTGGTACTTCTACACGCTCTACGCCGGGGCCGCCGGCTACGAGGCCTCCCCTGAGCAGGCCCGGCAGACCGCGCTGGCGAGCGAGCACCGCCTCGACAAGTACCTGCTGGCGAAGACCCGCGAACTCGTCGAGACCATCACCGAGGCGATGGACGCCTACGACCTGGTGCGCGCGACCGCCGCGTTCCGCTCCTACCTCGAGAGCCTCACCAACTGGTACGTTCGCCGCTCGCGCGACCGGTTCTGGGAAGGCGACGAGGACGGGTTCGCCACGCTCGCAACGGCGTTGAAGACCGCGTGCGAGGTGGCAGCGCCGCTGCTGCCGCTCGTCGCCGAGGACATCTGGCGCGGCCTCACCGGCGGCCGCTCGGTGCACCTGGCCGACTGGCCCGACGCCGACGACCTCCCCGCCGACCACGCCCTGGTCGAAGCGATGGACGCGGTGCGCGAGATCGCCTCGGTCGGCCTGTTCATGCGCAAGGCCCGCAAGCTCCGCGTGCGCCTGCCACTGGCGAAGCTCACCGTGGCGACCGGACACGCCGAGCGGCTCGCGCCGTTCGCGGACCTGCTCAAGGACGAGTTGAACGTCAAGGCCGTCGAGTTCGACTCCGACGTGAGCGCCTACTCGAAGGCCGACCTGAAGCTGGTCCCGCGCGTGCTCGGGCCCCGCCTCGGCAAGGACGTGCAGCGGGTCATCAAGGCCGTCAAGGCCGGGGACTGGACCGTCGAAGACGGCACGGTCACCGCGGGCGGCGTGGTCCTGGAGGACGGCGAGTACGAGCTGACCATGGTGGCCGTGGACGCCGAGCACACCGAGGCCCTGCCGAACGACGCGGGCGTCATCGTGCTCGACACCGAGGTCACCCCCGAGCTCGCCGCCGAGGGCCTCGCCCGCGACGTCGTCCGGGTGATCCAGCAGGCACGCAAGGACGCCGACTTGAACGTCAGCGACCGCGTCTCGGTCGTCCTCGACGCCTCCGACGAGGTCAAAGCCGCGGTGGAGACCCACCGCGCCTTCGTCCGAGCCGAGACTTTGGCCCTGGACCTGACCTTCGCCGACCTCCCCGACACCGCCACCAGCGGTGAAGCCGGAGACGTGACCGTGAAGGCCGCCGTCAGCAAGGTCTGAGACGAGGAAAGGCGGGCCCGGCGACCGAAGGTCGTCGGGCCCCTTTGCCGCTGCGCATCCCAGATGTCGCCCTTTGACTTTTCGTTGCGCTCCGAGCCCGATCTGGATCAGGACGGCCCGCATTCGGAGTTCAGCCAAGCCGACCCGCGAAGGTCGGAGTATCGATAGCCTGGGTGGCCAGGTCATATTCATCGCGAGACCAACGAGTGGCGGCGATCTGCCGAGTGCGGACAACCGTGCGTCATCGACGCGATTGGCCGAGTTCCACCCATCTCAACGGGGAGAGGCGTTCCCTATCGAGTGCTTGACCGACAAGCCGAAACCGGACGCCCAAGATCTTGCCGATACGACGCTTTCGCGGCGCTTTGCACACTCCGGGTCTCGGAATCCTTTCGGGGGCACACCATGCGGAACGAGAAGAAGCTGGCCATGCTCGCCGGAATCCTCGCTTGCGCTTTGGCCGGAGCGGCCGGGTGTCTTCAAGACAGCGATGATGCCGGCGTCAATGACAAGACCTCTGCACCCGCTGTCTCACCGACACCGCAGGAGACCACCGATTCGCCGACGCTCTTCAAAGAGCCCACTCACTCGCCTACTCCTCCCGAAGAGTCGACTGACGAAGCGACGCCCGAACCGGAGACAACCGAACCGGAAACGACCGAACAGGAGACGACCGAACCGGAATCGACTGCTGAAGAACCGGCTCCGCCAGATGATGCACCCGCCACCGGTGCATTCGGCGACACCGTCACCTATGACGACGGCATATCGGTCACCGTCGCCCCGCCTGTCGAGTTCAGTCCGAGTGGCACTGCGGCATTCGAGGAGTCTCCGAGCTATGTGCGCTTCTCGATCACGGTTGTCAATGACGGCGATCAGGCGCTCGACTTGACGTTCTTCACCAACTCCGCACAGAGCGGGCAGAGTGAGGCGAGCGAAGTGTTCGACTCTGAGCAAGGGCTGGAAGGGCCGCCGTATACGAGTCTGCAACCCGGCCGCTCGGTTACCTGGGACTCCGGGTTCGGTGTAGAGGACCCGAACGACATCGTATTGCAGCTCAGCCCATCGTGGGATCACGAAGAAGCGGTCTTCACCTCGAACTGACCGGACGCCGCTGGGCGTCCAGGCCGAAATCGTTCCGGCAACGCTCAATGGATCGGCGTCGTCCACTTCACGAGGGTGTTCGCTATTTCCGCGACCTCTCGATCCCCTTGCGCGACCGCCCGAATGAACCCGTCGCCCGCTTCCGGCGACGGCGGTTTGAGGTGGTACCCGTTCAAGCCGTACATCTGCTTGGCTGCAACGTAGCCCAATCGCTTGTTGCCGTCGACCAGTGCGTTGTTGCGAACCAGGGAGTGAAGCAGCGCGGCGACCTTCTCGTGCAGAGACGGGTACGCCTCTACCCCGAACACGCACGCCTGGGGGCGGGCCAGGGCCGACTCCAGCAGGCCCCAGTCCCGCACCGGCGGAGGCTTGTGCCCCGTCACCGCGATGGCGATCTTCTCCAGATCGTCGAGGTTGAGGTAGTCGATCACTTGGCGAGCCGGTCCAGCAGCTCGCGGTCTTCCTCGAGCGTGCGGGCGAGCAGCTCGTCGAAGCGGCGCTGGCGTTCGGTCAGGAACACGTGGACCGCTTCCGTGACGAGGTCATGCTTGGATCGACGTTCCTTCGCGGCTCGCTCGGTGAGCAGCCGGTCGTCTTCTTCTGAGAGTCGCAAAGTCATGGCCATTCGGTAATGATACCTCGTGATACCACGCGGTATCACGAGGTTGTCCTTGTTCGTGGGCGTGACCTTGACGCACGGAAGGCGGGGCCCGGCGAGCATTGCTCGCCAGGCCCCGTTCGGTGCTGGTGTCGGACTACGACATGAAGCCGCAGATCTTCCAGGCTTCGGCTTCCTTGACGAGGTCGAAGGTCTCCTCGGTGTCCTCGCCGTCCTCGGTCATGGTGACCTCGACGGTGGCGGTGTCGCCCTCCTCGGTGACCTCGCCGATCTCGTAGGACCAGTCCTCGGGCAGCGCGAGGTCCTCGCCGCCCGCGGCCATGGCCTCTTCGATCTCCTCGGCGCTCATGCCCTCGAACATGGCGCTCATGCCCTTGATGCCGGCCACGTCTTCTGCGCAGAAGTACTCGTCGGCGGCGTCGGCCGCGCCGTCGAAGTCCCCTTCGGAGACGGCGTTGAAGACGTCTTCGACGCCGTTGTCGAGGAAGTTCTCGACCGCGCCGTCGGGCGTGTCGTTGCCGGCGCTGCAGGCGGCGAGGGCGAAGACCGCGGCGAACGTGCCCCCGACGAGGGCGGTGGCACGGCGGGCACGGCGGGGCGTCATCACAGTGTTCATGGGTTCCAATCAGATGAGGAAATCCCTTGCAGCCCCGTGGGTGGTGGGGCCGAAGGCCGGTATGGGCCCGGCCCCGGGATCAGCGTCCATGTTAGGGACCCCCTGCAAACCGGCGGCGACGTCGCCGCGAACGGCGCAGGGCGGTCACGCTAATCCAGGTCGGGCCACCAGGTGTGGTCGGAACCGATGTAGTGGAACGCGGTCCGGATCGCCGACTCGTCGATGTCCTTGAGGCGCGCCCAGGCCTTCCGGTAGACCTTCAACTGGAGCGCGGCGTGGACCGCGTCGTCGCCCCGCGGCGGGCGGCCGGTCTTCCAGTCGACGATGTCGTAGCCGCCGTCTTCTTCGCCGAAGAACACCGCGTCGATGCGACCGCGGACGATCGTGCCCTCGTAGTCGATGACGAAGGGCACCTCCTGGGCCGCGATGCGCCGCTTCGACCAGGTCGAATTGCGGAAGGACTCCTTGAGCCGGTCCAGGTCCGCATCCGGGCCCACCGGGTCGGCCGCGCCCGGCAGGTCCGCCGGGTCGAAGAGCGTGCCGCCGCCGAAGAACTCCTCCACCCAGGCGTGGAACTCGGTGCCGCGCTGCGTCGCCGGGCGCGGCGGGACCGGCATCGGGCGGCGTCGCTCCGCCGCGAACCGCTCCTCGTCGGCGCGCATCGCCATGAGCTGCGACGTCGACAGCCGCTTCGGGCGGGGCAGCCGCACCACACCCGATTCGAGCGCCGCCCGCTCGGCGAGCAGCAGCTCCGCCTCCGTACGCCAGGTCCGCGCCAACGGGCCCTCAGCGGAGCCATCCGATCCAGTGCTGTCCGGTGCGGCCAGCACCAGCTCGGCCGCCTCCGCGAACCTCTCCTGCCGGGAACCCAAGGGCGCCTTGCTCGGCCACTCGACCGTGCGGGCGTCGTCTTCGAGCGGATTCGACGGGCCCGGATCAGCCCACACGGTCGCCTCCGCGCCCGCCGCCACCGCCTCCTCCAGGTACGGAGCGGGCCCCCGCAGCTGCCGCCGCTCCGCCTCCCACCAGTACCCGCTCGCCAGCAGCGCCTGCCGCGCGCGGGTCAGCGCCACGTACGCGAGCCGCCGCTCCTCCTCGAGCCGCGCCTCCTCGTCGTCGCGTTTGAAGTCCTCAACGGCCCCTTTGACTTCGGAGGGAACGGTCGCGTCGTCGAGGTACAGGACCGGCAGGTTCCCGGCATCCCCGCGCAGCGGGTACGGCAGCCGCGCCGCGTCGCTCACCCACGTCTGGTCGCCCTTCACCTTGCCCGGCAGAATGCCCTCGCACAGCCCCGGCACCGCCACCACGTCCCACTCCAGGCCCTTCGCGGCGTGCACCGTGAGAAGCTGCACCACGCCGCCCGCGGGGGAGGCGCCCTCCACCGTCAGGCCCCGCTCCCGCTCCGCGGCGGTCTCCAGATAGGACAGGAACCCGGGGATACTGGCCCCGCTCGTGTCGTTCTCGTACGCGGCCGCCACATCGATGAACTCGTCCAGGTTCGACAGGTCCCCGTGGTGCAGCATCACCTCGACGTCGAGACCCGAATACGCGATCACATCGCCCACCACGTCAGGCAGGCTCTGCCCGAGCCGCCCGCGAATCCAGGCCAGCTCCTCGTGCAGCTGCGCGAACCGCAGATACCCCAAGGCCGAGTAGCGCTCGGCCGGGCCCGGATCGGCCAGCGCATCGGCCAGGGACGCCTCGGCCTCCCGCCCGGCGTCCGGTTCGAAGCCGCGCGTGTCGGGGGCGAGTTCGCGCGCGCGGGCCCAGAGGGCGGCGATGTCGCGCGGCCCGATGCGCCAGCGGTTCCCGGCGAGGAGCCGCATGAGCGAGGGCCCGTCGGTGGGGTCGGCGGCGGCTCGGAGCATCGCGACCGCTTCGGCCACTTCGGGGTGGAAGAGGAGCCCGAGGGAGCCGACGACCTGGACGGGGAGTCCGGCGGCCGTCAACGCCCGGTGGAGGGCGGGGATCTGGCGCCTCTTGCGGACGAGGACGGCGGCTTCGACGGGTTCGGCCGCGTCGCCGTGTTCGGCGTGGCGTCGCTGGTCGATCGAGTCGCAGATGACGGCGAGGTTCGCGGCGAGCCAGTCGGCTTCGTCGCTGACGGTGAGGTGCATGGCGGCGCGGACGAGGCCGGGGCCGTCGACGCCGGCTTCGAGGGGTTGGAGGCCGTCTGCGCGGAGCGGTTCGGAGACTCGATTGGCGACGGCGAGGATCTCGGCTCGGTTGCGCCACGACTTCGTCAGCTCCACGCGCTTTGCGGCACCCCCTGCGGGCGTGGGGAAGTCGGTGGGGAAGCGCAGGAGCGTCCCGGCGGAGGCGCCGCGCCAGGAGTAGATCGACTGGTTCGGGTCGCCGACGGCCGTCACGGGATGCCCGCCGCCGAAGAGGTCGCGGAGCAGTGCGACCTGGGAGTAGGAGGTGTCCTGGTATTCGTCGAGGAGGACGACGCGCCAGCGTTCTCGTTCGGTCTTGATGATCTCGGGCGCGCCCGCGACGAGCTGCGCGGCCAGCGAGAGCTGGTCGGCGAAGTCCATGACGCCGAGTTCGCGCTTGCGCCGGTCCCAGGACTCGACGAGCGGCAGCAGCTGCTCCCGCTTGCGCCGCAAGGACAGGAGCGCCCGGAACTGGTCGTTCGAACGGCTGCCCTGGCGTTCGGCGAGCGTCTCCTCCAGATCGCGGTCGAACCGGCGCAGGTCGTCGCCGTCACGGAGGTGTTCGGCGAGCTGCCCGGCGAGTTGGAGGACCTGTTCGGTGACCTTGTCGACGCCCACGTCGAATTCGCTCATGGGGCCGTCCCAGGCGCACACCAGGTCTCGCGCGATCTGCCAGCGGCCGGTGTCGGTGATGACGCGGGTGCCCGGTTCGATGCCGATGCGCAGGCCGTGCTCGGCGACGAGGCCGCCGGCGTACGCGTTGTAGGTGGAGACGGTGGGTTCGCCGTGGAGGTCGGCGAGTTCGGGGAGGGATTCGGTGAGGCGCCGCAGTTTCTCGCGGACGCGGGCGGCGAGTTCGGCGGCGGCTTTGCGGGTGAAGGTGAGGCCGAGGATGTGCTCGGGCCGGGCGACGCGGTTGGCGATGAGCCAGACGACGCGGTCGGCCATGGTGGTGGTCTTGCCCGATCCGGCGCCGGCGACGACGAGCATCGGGTCGGGCCCGGCTTCGATGACGAGGGCCTGTTCGGGGGTCGGGGTGGGGGTGCCGAGCCGGTTGGCGAGGCCCACGGCGGTGTATCGGTTCGCGTCGCGCTCACTCATCGGTCACCTGTCGTCCCTCGTCGGCGATCGGGCAGCACCGTTTCACGGAGCAGGTCTCGCATTTGCTGGTGTTGCGGGCCTCGAACACGGCGCCTGCCATGCGCACGGCGGTGTCTCCGGCGAGCTCCCGCGCCCAGTCGGGGTTCTCGTGTTCGCCGAGCGGGCCCTGCTGGCGAGAGGCGGCGGTGGCGCCCTTCGCGTTCGGGTACACGAGTTCGGCCCCGCCGGGTTCGGCGCCTTCCTCGAACGCGCCTTCGGCGATCGCGAGCTGGTAGATCCCGAGCTGCGGGTTGGTCTGCGCCTCGGTCTTGGTGACGGCGCTCTTGCCGGTCTTGAGGTCGACGACGTAGAGGCGGCCGTCGGCGTCGCGTTCGAGCCGGTCGATCTGGCCGGACATGACGACTTCGACGCCGGGGGGCCCGATCTCGAGTCTGATCCGGAAGGACCGTTCGGCGCCGACGAGTTCCCTCCGGTTGGCGCTGAGCCATCTCGCGAAGCGTTCGACGGCGCCGGAGACGCGCTGGCGCTGCTGTTCGGCGTGCCAGGGCGCTTCGAAGGGGAGCCGGTCGAAGTGCTCGCCCACGACCTGTTCCATCACGGTCCTCGGGTCTGCGGCGGGGTCGACGGTGACGGCTTCGGCGGCGGCGTGGAGGAGGGTGCCGAGGTGGCGGGGGAGGAGGTCGCCGGAGTCGCCGCCGTGGGATTCGAGGACCCATCGCAGCCCGCACTGCTGGGTCTTCTCGACTTGGGACGGTGAGATGCGGATGGACTCCCCGGCCAGGGCGAGCGCGCGTTCGTCGGAGACCGCCGCCAGGCCCCACCATTTCGCGGGGTCGGCGCCGGGCACGCCGGATTCGGCGAGGCGCCGGAGGGCGGCCGCGGCGGCGTCACGTTCGGCGTGGCCGGAGTCGACGACGGCTTCGCGCAGGCGGGCGGTGAGGGCCGCGAGGCTCAGGGGCCGTCCGCGGCGCGGCGCGTTGACCGGTTCGACACCGAGTTCGGCGCTGAACCGGCTCGGTTGCGCCTCTTCGGAGTCGACCGCGGTGACGAGCAGGCGGGTGCGGGCGCGGGTGCACGCGTTGTAGAACAGCCGCCGCTCCTCGTCGAGCAGCTGCGCGACCTGGTCGACGTCGGCGCGGCCGTCGATGACGTCGACGAGCGCTTCGGCGCCGAGAAGGGACCCCCGGGGCCGCAGGTTCGGCCATGCGCCTTCCTGCGCGTTCGCGACGACCACGAACTCCCAGCGGCGCCCGTGCGCGGCGTGCGCGGTCGTGAGGGTCACCGCGTCGCCCAGTTCCGCGCGCGCGGACAGGAAGTCGCCGGGGAGCTGCTGGTGGAGCACGTGTTCGCAGAAGACTTCGACGCCCGCGCCGGGCTGCTTGCGCTCGTAGTCGGCGGCGAGGTCGAACAGGGCGATCACGGCGTCGAGTTCGGCGTCGGCGCGCTGGGCTCGCCGGTCCCCGGAGAGCGCGCGCCGCCGCAGCCGCTCGCTCATCGAGGAGGCCTCCCACACCGCCCAGAGGGTGCCGCTGAGGCCGGTGCCTTCACGGGCGGCCGCGAACAGGGCCCCGAGCCGGCGGGCGGGTTCGGCCCAGTCCTCGTCGGGCAGCGCCGCGGTCCGTTCGGGGTCGCGCAGGGTCTCGACGAGGAGGTCGGCGCCGGGGGAGAAGTTGTCGGCGGCGACGGCGAGCCGCCGCAGCTCCTGGCGCAGACGGCGTTCCTCGAACGGGTCCGCGCCGCCGAATGCGGAGTGCAGCAGCCCGGCCGCGTTCGACTCGTCGAGGCGTTCGCGCCCGCGTCCGACGAGGACGAGGTGCAGAAGGTTCCGCACTGTGGGGTGCGCGGGGAGCGGCACGTCGTCGGCGGCCTGGCGCGTCGGCACGCCCGCGTGCTGCATGGCCCGGCGCAGGTGCGGGATCGCTCCGGCGGATTTGACGACGACGGCCATGTCCCCGTAGGGAACCCGGTCGAGGAGGTGCGCGCGGCGCGCGACGTCGGCGATGTACACGGCCTCGCGGGTCGGCGACGGCAGGTGGACGACGTCCACGCGGCCCTGCTGCTCCGACGCGGTGCCGCGCCGCCGGTCCCGGTCGTGGCCGCGCAGCCGCCGCGACAGGGCGGTGGTCGCGGCGAGGGGTGCGAGCGCGACGTCGTGCGTGTCGTCGAGCTGCACGGTGGCCGCCTCGGTGCCGTCCCGGTGCGTGAAGCGGAACGGGAAGTCCCGCACCGACTCCGGGTCGCCGCCCTGGAATCCGAACACGGCCGCGTCGGGCGTGCCGGCGGCGACCAGGTTCGCGCCGTCCCCGGCGAGGAGTTCGAGCAGCCGCAGGTGCGCGGGCGTGGCGTCCTGCAGGTCGTCCACGAACACCCAAGCGGGCCTTGGGTACAGCGTCGGATCGCGGCGGAGTGCGGCCGCGGCGGCGCGCACGATCTCGGCCGAGTCGTACAGGGCGCTCGACATCGACTGGAGCGCGAGGGTGGTGACGTACCGATCGTAGAACCGCGCGGCGGCGATCCACTCGGGACGGTCGTGCTCGCGCCCGAGCCGGGTCAGCTCGGGCGCCGAGAGGCCCCGCTCGCCGCAGCGGAGCACGAGGTCGCGCAGCTGCTGCGCGAACGCGTACGTGCGAACGGCCTCGTCGAAGCCCGGCGGCCAGGCGAAGTCCTCGCCCTCGAGCATGGACCGGATGAGCGCGTCGGCCTCCGGGCCGGTGAGCAGACGCGGCTCGTCGCGGCCCGCCGCGACCGCGGAGGCCCGCAGCAGCGCGAACGCGAACGCCGGGAACGTGAAGACGCCGACCTCTGCGGCCGAGCGGCCCGCCGTCGCCTCGTTCAGCCGCGAGCGCAGATGCGCGGTGTCCTGGCGGCGCAGGCCGAACACGAGGATCGAGGCCGGGTCGACCCCGGCCTCGACTTTCGCGGCGACCGCTCGCAGCAGCGCCTCGGTCTTGCCGGTGCCGGGCCCGCCGCGCACCAGCAGCGGCCCGGAGGCGTGCTCGACCACCGCCCGCTGCATTGGGTCGAGATCGAACGCGGCCCCTGCAACGGGCGGGTCGGTGAGCTCATACCTGAGTTCGGACACGGTGCCCATGGAAGCACAGCGAACCACACGGGTACGACAACGCATTGTCGCGAGCGCCGGAACGCGCCGCGCGCCACGCGCGAAACGGCGCCGCCGGTCCGGGGTGTCGGACCGGCGGCGCCCGGTTTCCTTGGTGTGACGGTCGTTGCGGGTCGGTCGCAGTGCTCGCCAACTGCTGTGCCCTTTAACTGAACTGGAGGTCCCGGCGCCGGATCCCGGTGAATCCGAGCATCGCGATCACGGCTGCGACCACGGTGAGGACCGCGAACGCGACCCAGTCCACGTCCTCCAGCGGGTACTCGGCGACGTGCTCGAACGGCGAGATCTTCCCGACCCACTCGGGCATGTCGAGGAGCGAGCCGAAGTAGCCGACGATGAACACGTACAGCCACAGCAGCCAGCGCAGCGCCCCGAACCTCGGCACCCAGCCGAGCAGCGCGAACGCGGCCGCGATCACGACCCACACGGCGGGCAGGTAGTTCACCTGCGCGAGCACGAGCTTCCCGAACGCGTCCCAGCCGAGTGAGCTCGCGCCCACCAGTGCCAGCCCCAGGCCGCCGAGCAGGGTGCCGACGGTCCCGTTGACCATGGCCGCCGCGTAGTACGAACCGGGCCAGCCCGAGCGGGCGACCGGCGAGGCGGCGAGCAGCTCGCCCCTGCCGCCGGTCTCCTCCTTGCGGGCGCGGCCGATCACCAGGAGCGCGAAGATCAGCGCGAAGAAGCCCTGGATCTGGGTCACGGTGACGGCGAAGGAGTCCTCGGCGGGCGCGGAGCTGCCGCGGGTGAGGACCTCGCGCTGGGTCTCCGACATGCCCTCCAGGAACTCGTCGGCGCTGCCGAGGACCGAGCCGTAGGTGAGGCCGAGCAGCAGCATGCTGATGACCGCGGTCCACAGCATGCCCTTGGTGATCCGGAACGTCAGGGCCGTCGCCGAGCGCAGTCCGGGCTTGGCGGTCGCGCGGCCCGGCCGGGCCGGCAGCATGCCCGCTCCGAAGTCGCGCTTGGCGACCAGCGCGAACGCGAGCCAGACCAGGGCCGCCGACACTCCGACGGCGACACCGAGCGGCCACCAGCGCTGCTCCGGCGTGTAGACGAAGGTCAGTTCCGGCCAGCCGATGGGCGAGATCCAGGCGAGGCCGCTCTCCTGCGCGTACCCGGCGCCGGCCATGAGGAACGAGAAGCCGAGGACCGCGAACGCGAGGCCGTTCGACGTCGAGCCGTAGCTGCCGATCTGGGCGCACACGGCGGTGATCGCGGCGAACGTGATGCCGGTGGCGGTGAACGTCAGGCCGTACAGGACCGCCTGGCCGAGCTCCGTGCCCTCGATGCCGGTCACCGTCAGCGTGACGAGTGCGCCGAGCACGGCGGCCGCGATGAGGGACAGCCACAGGGCCGCGGCCAGGTCGGCGCGGCGGCCGATGGGTTGCGAGCGGACGACCTCCGAGCGGGAGGTCTCCTCGTCGGCGCGCGTGAGCCTGGTGACGAGCAGGATGAACATGACGCCGGTGACCGCGAGCGACCACATGAGCATCTGGTGGGCGAACATCGCGCCGACCGAGTCCCCGTACACGTCGATGTACTCGACGGGCCCGGTCATGAACCGCATCGCGGGCGAGTCGAGCAGGACCGCGGCCTCGATGCGGGACTGGGCGTCCGGGTAGAGCTCGGGCAGCGACACGGACATCAGCCAGCTGAAACCGGCCAGGCCGCCGAGCCAGGCGATGAGGAAGATCCGGGTGCGGCGCAGGTAGAACCGAAGCAGCTTGCCGGTGCCGGCGAGGGTGCTCAGGTCGTCGCGTTCGGCGACCGCGGTGGTCATGACTCGGCGCCTTCCCCGTTCGGCACGCCCGAGGCGGCGAGCTCGTCGCCGTAGAAGCGCAGGAAGATCTCCTCGAGCGACGGCGGCTCGCAGGTGAGCGCGGCGACGCCGGCGACGGCGAGCTGCGCGAGCACGTCGTCGAGCGCGCCGGTGTCGACGCTGCACTCGATGTCGAGCCCGTCGGTCTTGAGATCGTGGACGCCCTCGTTGTCCTCGAGGCCGCGCACGGGGTTCTTCAGGGTGGCGCGCAAGCGCGAGCGCGAGAAGTGCCGCATCTCGGCGAGCGTGCCGGTCTCGACGATGACGCCCTTGCGGATGATGCTCACCCGCTCGCACAGCGCCTCGACCTCGCTCATGATGTGGCTGGAGAGCAGCACGGTGCGGCCGGCGGCCGAGGCCTCCTTGACGCATTCGTTGAAGACCGCTCCCATGAGCGGGTCGAGACCGGAGGTGGGCTCGTCGAGCAGGAGCAGGTCGACGTCGGCGGCGAACGCGGCGACGAGCGCGACCTTCTGCCGGTTGCCCTTGGAGTAGGAGCGGCCCTTCTTGCGCGGGTCGAGGTCGAAGCGCTCGAGGAGTTCGTCGCGCTTGCGCTTGTCGATGCCGCCGCGGAGGCGGCCGAGGAGGTCGATGGTCTCGCCGCCGGTGAGGCCGGGCCAGAGGGCGACGTCGCCGGGGACGTAGGCGAGGCGCTTGTGGAGCGTCGCGGCGTCCTTCCAGGGGTCGCCGCCGAAGAGTTCGGCGCGGCCCTCGTCGGAACGGAGCATTCCGAGCAGGACGCGGATGGCGGTGGACTTCCCGGCGCCGTTCGGGCCGAGGAAGCCGTGCGTCTCACCTCGGGTCACTTCGAGGTCGAGACGGTCGAGGGCGGTCACGTGGCCGAAGCGCTTGACCAGTCCTTCAGTGCGGATCACTGCGTTCATGCGCTCAAGTTATCATAGATTTCATGAATTCATGAAACTTCTGACGTGTCAAGATATCATCAAGAACCGTCCGCGGGCGTCGAAGGGGAATGATGGAAGAGCACACCGCAGAGCGTAAGGCCCTGCTGGAGTATGTGGAGCAGTTCGCGGCGATCCTGAACGACAGCGGACTCCAGCGCATGTCGGCGCGGGTGTTCTCCTACATCCTGGTCGACGACGCCGACACCTACACCGCCGCCGAGGTGGCCGAGGGCCTCGGCATCAGCCTCGCCGCGGTCTCCGGCGCCGTCCGCGAGCTGAC
Source organism: Glycomyces sp. YM15 (assembly GCF_016918015.1). Lineage (GTDB taxonomy): Bacteria > Actinomycetota > Actinomycetes > Mycobacteriales > Micromonosporaceae > Glycomyces. The sequence goes on along the minus strand of NZ_JAERMK010000013.1, from coordinate 41,381 downwards.
CACCGCCGGACTCCTCATCAAGGGCCGCCGCGCCTCGACCCGCGCCGACGTCTACCGGCTCTTCGACGAGGACATCTGGGGATCGATCATGCTCGACCGCACCCCGATCATCGACCGCTACCTGGACACCGCCATCGCCGGCATCGAGACGCTGCCCGAGGGCCCGGGCCGCGACCGACTCGTGCAGACCGCCGCGTTCATGGAGTTCACCAAGACCGAGATGGCCGCGATGCGCGCGAAGTGGCACACCCGCCGCGAAGAGCTGTGCGCCGCCTACGTGGAGCGCCGCCGAAGCGCCCCGCCGCGATAGTGACGTGTTATACGGCTCCGGTATGCTGCTAGCCTGACCGCCCCGATCAGACGAACCCTGGAGGAAGCCGACGTGGCCGACGACACGAGCCGCTCCGATGCGACCGCTGACAAGGGTCGTCCCACGCGCAAGCAAGGCGAGAAGACCGTTTCCCGCAACCCCGTGAAGCGCCTCGGCCGCTTCCTCAAAGAGGTCGTCGAGCAGCTGCGCAAGGTCGTCTACCCGACCCGCCGCCAGCTCATCACCTACTCGATCGTGGTGATGGTCTTCGTCGGCATCGTGATGGCCTACATCGGCGGCCTCGACCTGCTCTTCGGCGACCTCGTCCGCCGGGCCTTCGGCGCCGGATCCTAGGACCCCCGCCCGTCCGTCCCGGCCTTCGCCGCGGCGGGCGGAATGCGTGACCTGCGCCGGTTCGCCGGTGCCTGAGATGCGCCGCCCTCCGGAGCGGCTACCCTAGTGGTATGACGCGCGCCGGTTCCGCCGGCGCGCGACTTCACAGGCGGGGATCGCCATATCCGAGCATCCGGTCGAGAACCGGGCCGGTCAAGAGAGCACCGTCGTAGAGAATGTTCAGTCGCAGTACCTCGCCGTTGCGAGGTCGAGCCGGAATGAGAGTTGAGCGTGTCTGAGTTCGACGAGGCCCTGAAGAACGAGGTCGCGGCGCAGGCTGCCGCGGCGCAGGCTGCGGACGTCGACGCGGAGCCGGAGATCGACGAGGACGCCGCGACCGGCGAGCCCGAGGTCGACCCGGCGGAGGCGCTGCGCGCCAAACTGCGCTTCGCGCCCGGCGAGTGGTACGTGCTGCACTCGTACGCCGGCTTCGAGAACCGGGTGCGCTCCAACCTGGAGAACCGGATCCAGTCCTTCGACATGGAGGACTTCATCTACCAGATCGAGGTCCCCACCCACACCGAGGTGGAGATCAAGAACGGCAAGCGCTCGAAGGTGGAGGCCAAGGTCTTCCCCAGCTATGTGCTCGTCCGCATGGAGATGACCCCCGAGTCCTACTCGGTCGTGCGCAACACGCCCGGCGTGACCGGCTTCGTCGGCGTCGTCGACCGCACCGACCGGCCCAGCCCGCTCCCGCTCGACGAGGTCATCCAGTGGCTGCTCCCGCCGGAGCAGAAGCCCAAGGACGAGGCCCAGGCGGAGACCGGCGGCGGCGACGTCGACATCAAGGTCGACTTCACCGAGGGCGAGTCCGTCACCGTCGTGGACGGCGCCTTCGCCTCCATGCCGGCCACCATCGCCGAGATCAACGCCGAGCAGCAGAAGCTCAAGGTGCTCGTCTCGATCTTCGGCCGCGAGACCCCGGTCGAGCTCAACTTCAACCAGGTCTCGAAGCTGTAGCACGAGCTACAGGTCACATACCTCCTTCAGAGTGCCCGCCACCTGGGCGAGTACCCTGGATGAGTTGCGCGCAGGCCGCTGGCGTGCGCGCGCATGGAAGGCGGGGAAGTCGATCCCCGCAAAGCCAACCACGGCGAAGCTTGCGAGCCGTAAGTTAGCCCAGGATCAAGAGAAGGACACGATGGCTCCCAACAAGAAGGCCGTTGTGACGTTCAAGCTGGAGCTCGCGGGTGGCCAGGCCACCCCGGCCCCGCCGGTGGGTCCCGCCCTCGGCCAGCACGGCGTCAACATCATGGAGTTCTGCAAGGCCTACAACGCGGCCACCGAATCCCAGCGCGGCGAAGTCCTCCCCGCTGAGATCACGGTGTACGAGGACCGTTCGTTCACGTTCGTCCTCAAGACCCCGCCGGCCGCGAAGCTCCTGCTCAAGGCCGCCGGTGTCGCGAAGGGCTCCGGCGAGCCCCACCGCGTCAAGGTCGGCAAGGTGACCCAGGCCCAGGTGCGCGAGATCGCGGAGAAGAAGCTCCCCGACCTCAACGCCAACGACCTCGACGCCGCGTCGCTCATCGTCGCGGGCACCGCCCGCTCCATGGGCATCACGGTCGAATAGCACCGTCGAGTAGGCACGTCAGGCCGCCGACCAGCTCGGCGTCACCCAGACCAACCCAGTGGAAGGGCGCGCGCCCGCCCTCACCACGACATCCGAAGGATGGAACATGAAGCGCAGCAAGAAGTACACCGACCTCGCCAAGAAGGTCGACCGCACGCAGCTCTACGCGCCCGCCGAGGCGACCGGGCTCGCGAAGGAGACCTCGCCGACCAAGTTCGACGCCACCGTTGAAGTGTCCCTTCGACTCGGCGTCGACCCGCGTCAGGCCGACCAGCTCGTCCGCGGCACCGTCTCCCTGCCCCACGGCACGGGCAAGACCGTCCGCGTCATCGTCTTCGCCGAGGGCGACAAGGCCGAGGCCGCCGTCGCCGCCGGTGCCGACGAAGTCGGCTCCGACGAGCTCGTCAAGCGGATCTCCGAAGGCTGGCTCGACTTCGACGCCGCCGTCGCCACGCCCGACCAGATGGCCAAGATCGGCCGGATCGCGCGCATCCTGGGCCCGCGCGGTCTCATGCCGAACCCGAAGACCGGCACCGTCACTCCCGACGTCGCCAAGGCCGTCTCGGAGATCAAGGCCGGCAAGATCTCGTTCCGCGTCGACAAGCACGCGAACCTGCACCTGCCGATCGGCAAGACCAGCTTCACCGCTGAGCAGCTCGCCGAGAACTACAGCGCCGCCCTCGAAGAGGTGCAGCGCCTGAAGCCCGCCAGCTCCAAGGGCGTGTACCTCAAGAAGGCGACGATCTCCACCACCATGGGCCCGGGCATCCCGGTCGACCCGCAGGCGGTCAAGATCAAGTAAGCGCCGCAAGGTGTGACGTGGCCCCAGTGCAGGCTCCTGCGCTGGGGCCACGTTCACACCCCGTGCTAATTTAGAGTCCACAACCCAAAGACCGTTCGGTTACCGCCTCGTGCGGTTGTAAACCACCCGGAACCGACGTAGGGCGACTACTCGAAGCGACCATGGTGTGGGCCAACCCAGTTGGCCTCAGGTCCCAGTGATGAGGCGTCCCGCGGGGCGCCTTTTTTGTCGCCTCCGCGACGGTTGAGGATTGATCAGCCGAGAAAGGAGGGAATTATGGCTGAACGGGAATACCCGGCGGGTAAGCAGACCGCCATCGCCGAACTCGCCCAGGACTTCTCCAACGCGAACGCCACGGTGCTCACCGAGTACCGCGGTCTCACTGTTGCAGAACTCCGCGAGCTGCGGCGTTCCCTCGGCGAGGGGACGCACTACCGCGTCGCCAAGAACACCCTTGCCAAGCGCGCTGCCAACCAGGCCGGTGTCACCGGACTGGACGAGCTGTTCGTCGGACCCACCGCGATCACCTTCATCGAAGGCGACCCGGTGGAGGCCGCGAAGAGCCTGCGAGCATTCGCCAAGTCGCACGAAGCCCTGGTGATCAAGGGCGGTTACATGGAGGGCAAGCCCCTCACCGTCGATGAGATCACCAAGCTCGCCGACCTCGAGTCGCGCGAAGTGCTCCTGGCCAAGCTCGCCGGCGCGCTGAAAGCCACCGCGCAGAAGACCGCCTCCGTGCTCGCCGCCCCTGCCTCGCAGGTGGCCCGGCTCGGTGCGGCGCTGCAGGACAAGAAGGCGGCCAGTGGGGAGTAACCCCACTAGCCCGAGACTTTAAAGAAAGGACACACCATGGCTAAGCTTTCCACCGCGGAACTGCTCGACGCGTTCAAGGAGATGACCCTCCTCGAGGTCTCCGAGTTCGTCAAGGCGTTCGAGGAAGAGTTCGACGTCACCGCCGCCGCTCCGGTCGCCGTTGCCGCCGCTGCCGGCCCGGCCGCCGAAGCCGCTGTCGAGAAGGACACGTTCGACGTCGTTCTCGAGTCTGCCGGCGAGTCGAAGATCAAGGTCATCAAGGAAGTTCGCGGCCTGACCGGCCTCGGCCTCAAGGAAGCCAAGGAGCTCGTCGAGAGCGCCCCCAAGGCTGTCGTTGAAGGCGCGAAGAAGGAAGACGCGGAGAAGGCCAAGGAGGCCCTCGAGGGCGCCGGCGCCACCGTCACCCTGAAGTAATCGCGACTTCCGTGATTTGAAGAAGGGGCCTCCCAGCCCTTGTACGTGGACCGGGTCCGCACCGCCGTAAGGCGGCGCGGACCCGGTCTTCTATGTCCCGCAAGAAATCTGAGAAAGAGTTCCGCCCGGGCGCAACGAAACCGGATCATCGCCACGTCTTGCGTGTAGACACACCCACGTACTCAAGGAGATGGACGATGTCCGCAAGGAGATGGGCGGCCGGGCTCGGCGGGGCGACAGTGCTCGCGTTGACCGCCGGCTGCGGAATGCTCGGCATCGGCGGCGGCGAGGAGGCGAAGTCCGATGAGCAACGCCTCATCGAGATGCTCAACGAGAGCCGCCGCGTCGAGAGCGAGCTCATGGCGGCCGAGTTCCGCATCGTCCAGAACTGCCTGGAGGAGCAGGGCCACACGGTCCACGAACCGTGGGCCATGCAGACGTACGAAGAGCCGGAACAGGACTCCCTCACCTACGGCTACGCCCACGAGGAATTCCTCCTTCCCGCCGAAGAGGCGAAGGAATGGGGATTCGGCCAGTGGGCGAACTCCGAAGAAGGCTACGAGGACCCCGCGAGCGAGGACTACTACACCGCTCAAGAGGAGAAGTGGGAAGAGGAGGAGGGCGACTGGGAGGAGCCCGACTCCTCCGACTGGGACGCGCTCACCCCTGAGGAGCAGTACGACTGGTACGTCGCCTATCAGGGCGAGGCGTACGCCGAGTACAGCTGGGGCTCACGCGAGGACTACGTCGGCTCCATGGAGGCCGAGGAGGAATTCTCCGATGAGGAGCTCACCGAGGAGGAGCTCGCCGAGCTCGATGAAGATGCCGCCGAAGACGAGGGCGAGATCATCGTCGAGGAAGAGGAGAGCTGGGAGGAGCCCAAACCGGGCGGCTGCCAGCTCGAGATGATCGAGGCGCTCTACGGCGAGCCCAAGATGGTCGAGGAGAGCTGGGAGAGCGAAGACGGCGGGTCCGAGACCTACACGTACTGGGAGTACCGCCCGCGCAACCCGGCTTACGGGGACACCGAGGAGAGCATGTGGGAGGACATCGAGGCCGACTACGCCGCCGCGATGTCGGACCTGCAGCTGGAGTTCATCGACTGCATCGCCGGCCGCGGATACGAGGGCTGGGAGTTCACCGAGTACAACAGCATGCCCATCTGGGAGTTCTTCGGTTCCCTCTACTACCAGAACGCCAGCGAGGACGAGCGGGAGATGATGATGGGCGGCGACTCCGACACGGAGCTCCCGCCGATCCCCGAGACCGCCGGCGACTCGTATGAGGAGTGGAAGGCCTTCGAGATCCAGACGGCCGTCGACTTCTCCGAGTGCGGCGAGGAGGTCGGCTACGCCGACGCCTCCGAGAAGGCCTACGACGAAGCGCACATCAAGGCCTACACCGCCATCGAGGAAGACGTGTACGCCTGGCAGGAAGAGATGAGGAACGCCATCTCCAAGGCGCAGGAGCTCATCGAATAACAAGCCACCTCTCCATCGGGGAAGAAAAGGCCCGGGTTGCGCAGATGGGGCGCGACCCGGGCCGCCCTCGTATCCTCGCCGCGCGACGCAATGCCGATACGCGGCACCGAAAACCCTCGGGCGACTCCCGGTCCTCTTCCCCTCCACGGCGGCGGCGGTCGCCGCCGATCATCGCAGTGGAGGACGGCCTCGTGGTCGAGCCCGGCAGCGTGCCCGAGCGCCGGACGGCATCGAGGCGCCGGGAGGCCTACGGGATCGGCATGGCCGTCGGGCGCCGCGACTGCGCCGAGAGCACCGGCTGCCGCGAGGCCGCCCACCATCAGGTCCAGCTCGATCGGTTCCTCTCCATGGACGAGGAGCCGTACGCCTCCAGGGACGACCTGCGCGCGGCCATCGAGCACGCCCAAGGCGCCATCGAAGGCTGGGCACGAGCCCGCAGCCGAGACCGCGTCACCTTCGCGGCGCCCGCTCGTTGAACAAGGCGAGGCGGTCGGCCTGTTCGCGGGCCCTCCGCCGAGGTGTGCGGCCGGGACGCCGCATTGCGGCCGGGCGCCGGAACGCGCGAGCGCTCCGACACCGGCGGCAGGCGACGCAGAGGCGTCCCGCGCCCGCACCGAACCGGGCCGCGGCGACCGCTCCGCAGCGGTTCGCCCCCCGGCACGTCGAATCCGCCGCCACCCGACCGCGCGCCGCTGTCGCGCGACACGCCCGGGCTCGAGAGCTTGTGCGTCCCTTTGCAACGGCCGTCCATCGCCCTCGCGCCCGGCCCCCGGCAGCCGTCCGCGCCCTCGCTGTGCTGGGCTTCACCCGCTCGCCGAGCGCCCGCCGCGCCCGCCGCGAGCGCCGGTTCAGGCGCTGGGGCCGAACGGGCGCATCCGGGCGAATTAGACGCCTGACTTGACGAACTGTGACTTGATCCTGCAAACTAGTTCCTCAAGCGCCACTGCGTGGCGCGCGCAACGTCCGCCCCCACCGGGCCGTCCCGGCACCGCGGACGAAGCGCAGCGGGGCCGCCGCGGGGCGGCTCGAAAGGCAGGACGGTCCCGGGGAGCGTGCGAACCGGTACTCGGAGCGATGTACGGAAGGAACTTCGGCAGCGGGAGAGATTGTCGTCACCCCTTACCCCACTACCCGGTGGGGAAGTTGACACTTGCCGGAGCGTACATTAAGCTATTAATTTGCGCTGCCTCCTTCACGCCTTCTTGACGCGGTGAGGGTCGGTGGACGGTGGGGATTCCAGGCAATCGACCGACGATGGACGCCGACTTACGGCTGCTCCGGCTCGATTTGATGCCCGTCTCCGGCTGTCCCCGTCTATCCCGCATCGGTGCGGTGACTGCGGCATGCGCCGGCCGTCGTAACAATCAGGTCCTCGGAAGGACGAATCTTGGCAGCTTCCCGCACTGGCAAGACCAGCTCCAGCAAGAGCAAGCACGCACCTCGCCGTATCTCGTTCGGCAGGATCGAAGAGAAACTCGAAGTCCCGAACCTTCTGGCGCTCCAGACCGACTCGTTCGACTGGCTCGTCGGCAACGAGGCCTACCGCGCCCGCGTGGGCGAGGAAGCGGTGAGCGGCCTCGACGAGATCCTCGAGGAGATCAGCCCGATCGAGGACTTCTCGGGCACCATGAGCCTGTCCTTCTCCAACCCTCGCTTCGACGAGGTCAAGGCCCCCATCGAGGAGTGCCGCGAGAAGGACCTCACCTACTGCGCCCCGCTGTTCGTCACGGCGGAGTTCATCAACCACACCACCGGCGAGATCAAGAGCCAGACGGTCTTCATGGGCGACTTCCCCATGATGACCCCCAAGGGCACCTTCATCATCAACGGCACCGAGCGCGTGGTCGTCTCGCAGCTCGTCCGTTCGCCCGGCGTGTACTTCGACAAGCAGCCCGACAAGACCTCCGACCGCGACCTCACCAGCGCCAAGGTCATTCCCGGCCGCGGCGCCTGGCTCGAGTTCGACATCGACAAGCGCGAGACCGTCGGCGTGCGCGTGGACCGCAAGCGCCGCCAGGCCGTCACCGTGCTGCTGAAGGCGATCGGCTGGGACAACGACCGCATCCGCGAGCGCTTCGGCTGGTCCGAGCTCATGATGACGACCTTGGAAAAGGACACCATCAACTCGCAGGACGAGGCGCTGCTCGACATCTACCGCAAGCTCCGTCCGGGCGAGCCGCCGACGAAGGACAACGCGCAGTCGCTGCTGGAGAACCTGTTCTTCAACAAGAAGCGCTACGACCTCGCGAAGGTCGGCCGCTACAAGGTCAACAAGAAGTTCGGCCTCGACTCGCCGATCTCCACGGGCGTGCTCACCGAGGACGACCTGGCCGCGACGATCGAGTTCATGCTGCGCCTGCACTCGGCCGAGCCGGGTTACGGCCCCGACGACATCGACCACTTCGGCAACCGCCGCCTGCGCACCGTCGGCGAGCTCATCCAGAACCAGATCCGGGTGGGCCTCTCCCGCATGGAGCGCGTCGTGCGCGAGCGCATGACGACCCAGGACGTCGAGGCGATCACGCCGCAGACCCTGATCAACATCCGCCCCGTGGTGGCCGCGATCAAGGAGTTCTTCGGCACCTCGCAGCTGTCGCAGTTCATGGACCAGGTCAACCCGATCACGGGTCTGACCCACCGCCGCCGCCTCTCGGCGCTCGGCCCGGGCGGTCTCTCGCGAGACCGCGCCGCCATGGACGTGCGCGACGTGCACCCGTCGCACTACGGCCGCATGTGCCCGATCGAGACGCCCGAAGGCCCGAACATCGGCCTCATCGGCGCGATGTCGACCTTCGCGCGCGTCAACCCGTTCGGCTTCATCGAGACGCCGTACCGGAAGGTCGTCGACGGCAAGGTCACCGACGACATCCAGTACCTGACGGCCGATGAAGAGGACCGCTTCACCATCGCCCAGGCGAACCAGCTGCTGAACGAGGACGGCTCGTTCATCGACGCGCAGGTCCTCGCCCGCGGCCGCGGCGGCGAGGCCGAGCTCCTGACCGCCGACGAGATCGACTTCATGGACGTCTCGCCGCGCCAGATGACCTCGGTCGCCACCGCGCTGGTGCCGTTCCTCGAGCACGACGACGCGAACCGCGCCCTCATGGGCGCGAACATGCAGCGCCAGGCCGTGCCGCTCATCAAGACGGACTCGCCGCTGGTGGGCACCGGCATGGAGTACCGCGCCGCGGTCGACGCCGGCGACGTGGTCGTCGCCGAGGCCGACGGCCTCGTCGAGGACTCCAGCGCCGACTACATCACCATCGCGCAGGACAACGGCATGCGCCGCACCTATCTGCTGCACAAGTTCCGCCGTTCGAACGCGGGCTCGTGCATCAACCAGGTGCCCCTCGTCACCGAGGGCCAGCGTGTCGAGGCCGGCCAGCCGATCGCCGACGGTCCGTCCACGGACAAGGGCGAGATGGCGCTGGGCAAGAACCTGCTCGTCGCGTTCACCACCTGGGAGGGCCAGAACTTCGAGGACGCCATCGTGCTCTCCTCGCGCCTGGTCGAAGAGGACGTGCTCACCTCGATCCACATCGACGAGCACGAGGTCGACGCCCGCGACACCAAGCTGGGTCCGGAGGAGATCACCCGCGACATCCCGAACGTCGGCGAGGAGATGCTCTCCGACCTCGACGACCGCGGCATCATCCGCATCGGTGCCGAGGTCGAGGACGGCGACATCCTCGTCGGCAAGGTCACGCCCAAGGGCGAGACCGAGCTGACCCCGGAGGAGCGGCTGCTGCGCGCGATCTTCGGTGAGAAGGCCCGCGAGGTCCGCGACACGTCGCTGAAGGTCCCGCACGGCGAGGCCGGCACGGTCATCGGCGTCCGCACCTTCTCGCGCGAGGACGGCGACGAGCTGTCCCCGGGCGTCAACGAGATGGTCCGGGTCTACATCGCCCAGAAGCGCAAGATCGGCGTCGGCGACAAGCTCGCCGGCCGCCACGGCAACAAGGGCGTCATCTCCAAGGTGGTGCCGCAGGAGGACATGCCGTTCCTGCCGGACGGCACGCCGGTCGACATCCTGCTCAACCCGCTGGGTGTGCCGGGCCGTATGAACATCGGCCAGGTACTGGAGGTCCACCTCGGGTGGGCTGCCAAGACCGGCTGGAAGCTGGAGGGCTTCGACGAGGCCTGGCAGCAGGCCCTCAAGGCCATCGGCGCCGACGAGGCCCCGGCGAACTCCAAGGTGGGCACGCCCGTGTTCGACGGTGCGCACCCCGAGGAGGTCACGGGCGTCCTGGCGAGCACGCTCCCCAACCGCGACGGCCAGCGCATGGTCGCCCCGACGGGCAAGGCGCAGCTGTTCGACGGCCGCTCCGGCGAGCCGTTCCCGGACCCGATCTCGGTCGGCTACATGTACATCTTGAAGCTGAACCACATGGTCGACGACAAGATCCACGCGCGCTCGACCGGTCCGTACTCGATGATCACCCAGCAGCCGCTCGGCGGTAAGGCCCAGTTCGGCGGCCAGCGCTTCGGTGAGATGGAGTGCTGGGCCATGCAGGCCTACGGCGCCGCCTACGCGCTGCAGGAGCTGCTGACGATCAAGTCCGACGACGTGGTGGGCCGCGTGAAGGTCTACGAGGCCATCGTCAAGGGCGAGAATGTGCCCGAGCCGGGCATTCCGGAATCGTTCAAGGTGCTGCTCAAGGAGCTCCAGTCGCTCTGCCTCAACGTGGAGGTGCTGTCCGCCGACGGGCAGGCCATCCAGATGACGGAGAGCGACGACGAGGTCTTCCGCGCGGCCGAGGAGCTGGGGATCGACCTGTCCCACGAAGAGCCCTCGAGCGTGGACTTCGAGAGCGCCTGACGTCGAGTGAGAGCGGGTGGCACCGATCTGCAAGAGCCGCCCGCTCCCGCCAACGTCTCATCCAATCCTTAAGAACCATCAAGGGGAAGAGTTCAGTGCTCGACGTCAACTTCTTCGACAAGTTGAAGATCGGCCTCGCCACCGCCGAGGACATTCGGCAGTGGTCGCACGGCGAGGTGAAGAAGCCCGAGACCATCAACTACCGCACTCTGAAGCCTGAGAAGGACGGTCTTTTCTGCGAGAAGATCTTCGGTCCGACCCGGGACTGGGAGTGCTACTGCGGCAAGTACAAGCGGATCCGCTTCAAGGGCATCATCTGTGAGCGCTGCGGCGTCGAGGTGACCCGTTCGAAGGTCCGCCGTGAGCGCATGGGCCACATCGAGCTCGCCGCTCCCGTGACCCACATCTGGTACTTCAAGGGTGTTCCCTCGCGCTTGGGCTACCTGCTGGACCTGGCGCCGAAGGACCTGGAGAAGGTCATCTACTTCGCGGCGTACGTGATCACCGCGGTCGACGACGAGGCCCGCCAGCGGGACGTCCCGACCCTGGAGAACGAGATCGTCGCCGAGAAGCGCCACCTGGAGCAGCAGCGCGACGCCGCGATCGAGGAGCGCGCCTCGAAGCTCGAGGGCGACCTGGCCGAGCTGGAGGCCGAAGGCGCCCGCGCCGACGTCCGCCGCAAGGTCAAGGACGGCGGCGAGCGCGAGATGCGCCAGATCCGCGACAAGGCGCAGCGTGAGATCGACCGTCTCGACGAGGTCATGGACACGTTCCGCAAGCTCGAGGTGCGTCAGCTCATCGGTGACGAGATGCTCTACCGGGAGCTGCAGCAGCGCTTCGGCGAGTACTTCACCGGCGGCATGGGCGCGGAGTCCATCAAGAACCTGCTGGAGAACCTGGACCTGGACGCCGAGGCGGTCAGCCTGCGCGAGACGATCGCGACCGGCAAGGGCCAGAAGAAGCTCCGTGCGCTCAAGCGCCTGAAGGTCGTGGCCGCGTTCCAGGCCACCGGCAACTCGCCGCTGGGCATGGTCCTCGACTGCGTGCCGGTGATCCCGCCGGAGCTGCGCCCGATGGTGCAGCTCGACGGCGGCCGCTTCGCGACCTCGGACCTGAACGACCTGTACCGCCGCGTCATCAACCGCAACAACCGCCTGAAGCGCCTGATGGACCTCGGTGCGCCCGAGATCATCGTGGCGAACGAGAAGCGGATGCTGCAGGAGTCGGTGGACGCGCTGTTCGACAACGGCCGCCGCGGCCGCCCGGTGACGGGCCCCGGCAACCGTCCGCTCAAGTCGCTGTCCGACATGCTCAAGGGCAAGCAGGGCCGGTTCCGCCAGAACCTGCTCGGCAAGCGCGTCGACTACTCGGGCCGTTCGGTCATCGTGGTCGGCCCGCGCCTGAAGCTGCACCAGTGCGGTCTGCCGAAGCAGATGGCGCTGGAGCTGTTCAAGCCGTTCGTGATGAAGCGCCTGGTGGACCTGAATCACGCGCAGAACATCAAGTCGGCCAAGCGCATGGTCGAGCGCGCGCGTCCGGTCGTGTGGGACGTGCTCGAAGAGGTCATCTCCGAGCACCCGGTCCTGCTCAACCGCGCGCCCACGCTGCACCGCCTCGGCATCCAGGCGTTCGAGCCGCAGCTGGTCGAGGGCAAGGCCATCCAGCTGCACCCGCTGGTCTGCACCGCCTTCAACGCCGACTTCGACGGCGACCAGATGGCCGTGCACGTCCCGCTGAGCGCCGAGGCCCAGGCCGAGGCCCGCATCCTGATGCTGGCGTCGAACAACATCCTCAAGCCCTCCGACGGCAAGCCGGTGGCCCTGCCCACGCAGGACCAGATCATCGGCCTGTACTACCTGACGCACCGTTCCGAAGGCCGCGTCGGCGAGGGCCGGGCGTTCGCCGACGAGGGCGAAGCGCAGATGGCGAAGGACCGCGGCGAACTGGACCTCCAGGCGCCCATCCGGATCCGCCTGGACGGCATCGAGACCATCAACAACGGTCCCGGTGCGGAGCCGTGGACGGCCCCCGAGGGCTGGACCCCGGGCGAGCCGCTGCTGGTCGAGACGACGCTGGGCCGCGTGTTCTTCAACGAGTGCCTGCCGCCGGACTTCGAGTACGTGAACTACGAGGTCCGCAAGGGCCAGCTCTCGGAGATCATCCACGACCTGTCCGAGCACTACTCGAAGGTGCAGCTGGGCGCCTGCCTGGACGCTTTGAAGTCCGCGGGCTTCAAGTGGGCCGGCTGGTCCGGTGTGACCATCGGCATCGAGGACGTCGTGGAGCCGGCGCACAAGGCCGAGATCCTCGAGAAGTACGAAGCGGACTCCGCCAAGATCGACAAGCAGTACGTGCGCGGTCTCATGACCGCCGAGGAGCGCCGCGGCGAGCTGACGGAGATCTGGACCAAGGCCACGGCCGAGGTGCTGGAGGACCTGAACCAGACGCTGCAGCCGGAGAACCCGCTGTGGCAGATGATCAACTCGGGCGCGCGAGGCAACATGCTGCAGCTGCGCCAGATCGCGGGCATGCGCGGCCTGGTGGCGAACCCGAAGGGCGAGATCATCCCGCGTCCGATCAAGTCCTCGCTGCGCGAGGGCCTGACGGTGCTGGAGTACTTCATCTCCACCCACGGTTCCCGCAAGGGCCTGGCCGACACCGCGCTGCGTACCGCCGACTCGGGTTACCTGACCCGTCGTCTGGTGGACGTCTCGCAGGACGTCATCATCCGCGAGGACGACTGCGGCACCGACCGCGGCCTGGAGTTCCAGGTCTCGGTCGAGATCGACGGGCGCCTCGTCGAGTCCGACCTGGTCGACTCCTCGATCGACGCGCGCAACCTCGCGGACGACGTCGAAGTCGACGGCAAGGTCGTCCTCGAGCGGAACACGCCGCTGAACTCGGACCACATCGCCGCCCTGGTCGCGGCGGGCGTCAAGGACGTGAAGATCCGCTCGGTGCTCACCTGCGAGTCCCGCCAGGGCGTCTGCGCGGCCTGCTACGGCCGGTCGATGCCGACGGGCGAGAAGGTGGACCTGGGCGAGGCCGTGGGCATCATCGCGGCCCAGTCGATCGGTGAGCCGGGCACGCAGCTGACGATGCGTACCTTCCACACCGGTGGCGCGGCGACCTCGCAGGACATCACGCAGGGTCTGCCCCGTGTGCAGGAGGTCTTCGAAGCGCGTGTCCCGAAGGGCAAGGCGCCGATCGCGGAGGCGAGCGGCACCGTGCGCATCGAGGACGCCGAGAAGAGCCGGAAGATCATCATCACCCCGGACGACGGTTCCGAGGAGATCGTGGTCGAGAAGGTGCCGCGCCGTCTGCGCCTGCGCTTCGGCGACGGCGAGCACGTCGAGGTCGGCGAGAAGCTCGTCGAGGGCACCATCGACCCGCACGAGCTGCTGCGCGTGCTCGGTCCGCGGAAGGTCCAGCGCCACCTGGTGGAGCAGGTCCAGGACGTGTACCGCTCGCAGGGCGTGATGATCCACGACAAGCACATCGAGATCATCGTGCGCCAGATGCTCAAGCGCGTCACGATCATCGACTCGGGCACCCTGGAGTTCCTGCCGGGCTCCCTGGTCGATCGCCTGGAGTTCGAGGAGCAGAACCGCAAGGTGCTGGCCGACGGCGGCGAGCCGGCCTCCGGCCGCCCGCAGCTCATGGGCATCACCAAGGCCTCGCTGGCGACGGAGTCGTGGCTGTCCGCGGCCTCGTTCCAGGAGACCACCCGCGTGCTCACCGAGGCCGCGATCTCCGGCAAGTCCGACTCGCTGGTCGGCCTGAAGGAGAACGTGATCCTGGGCAAGCTGATCCCGGCCGGTACCGGCATCGCCAAGTACCGCAACGTGTCGGTCGAGCCCACCGAGGAAGCCAAGGCCGCGGTCTACTCCCTCGGCGGCTACGAGGACACGACCGCTTCGGCCTTCGCCTACGGCGGCGGCCCGGCGGTCAGCCTCGAGGACTCCTACGACCTGGGTTCCTTCTAGAAGCAACAACCTGCCGATTCCCGACGGCATGAAGAAACCGGTGGGGGGGGGGGGCGGGGCCCCCCCCCCCCCCCCCCCCCACCGGCGTCTTGCGAAGGCAAGCAAGCGGCTCCTGGTGTATTCGAACTGACCTGGGCTCCTGACGGGCGCGCGACCTGGTCGTATGGAGGCGGAGAAGTCGCAGGCGAGCCCCATGTCGTCTGGCGGCGGATTGGCACCCATGACATCTTCTCAGCGGCGGCGCGAAGCGCCGCCGCTTTCGTCGTCCGGTGCGGGAAGCCGGGCGGCCCATTCGGGCTCGTCTTCGATGCCGTCGCCGCTGATCGAATCCCAGAGAGCAGCGTCCTCGGAGGCGCACCACTCCTCCACCGCGGCTCGGCAGTGCTCGCCGAGTTCCGCTTCGCATGGGCGGTTCGCCGTGCGGTGATGTTCCCCCGCCGGTCGAGGCGGGTCAACCGCAATAGGATGGGCGGGTGGTTGAGGTGCAGCGGGTTCTCGGGGTCCGGCATCCGGATGATCCGGAGCCGGTGGAGTCCACCAAAGTCGTGGCGGCGCGGCTGCTCGCGAGCGTCGGGGTCGCCTTGTCGCCCTTTGTGGGCGGTGCGATTCCGGCACTCATCGCCTTGTTGCTCGCGCGCCAGGCCGAGGCCGATATCCGTGCCTCCGAAGGGTTCCTGCTCGGCGCCTCGCGGCTGCCGGTGATCCGGCGGCTCTCCTGGACCGCCATCGGGATCGCCGCCGCGGTGATCGTGGCGGCCCTGCTCGTCTGGGTGATCGCGCTCGCCCGCGCGGCCGGCGATGCGAGCTACGGCGGCGGCGTCGCGGTTTCGCTCTGACGACTCGGGGAACTGCTGGTGAACAGCGCCTCCCAAGGGGCATCCCGCGCGGATCCGTCCCGCATCGCGAGCTAATATAGGCCACGGTGTGTCTACCGCACCGAACGAACAGGTCAACCCCAGAGCGCGGCGAGGTTCGCCGAACCGAGCACTGGAACTCGCCCCAAGCTCCGTGACACTGAACACGGATGCCTTGCGGGTCGAAAACGGCTTTGACCTTGTTCGTTAGGCTAGGTAGGCTTCTCCCTTGCGCCTGGACACCGCTTTGAGCGGCATGGTGGCCCTGTCGACTCCGGCAGCTCGGTCCCCGTGAGAGCCAGGCCAGGTTGCGTGCCTGCAAGATGGCGGGATCTGATCCCGTCGGCTGGCGTCACCGGCACGCATCCTTCGCACTGGGGGCTTCGTGAACTCGGCTTTCTCGCCGGTCCTATCGGATTCGTTCGCGAACGCGTCTGAACCTGCACGATGGTCGACCTTGGTCTGCCGCTGTTGCCGGTTAGGGTCCGGAGAGACGCGACACGCCCGAACGCGGGGGACGGGAACCCACGCCGTTGAGCTGGGCCGTTATACGGCCAAGGTTCGAGCGCGCGGGTGAACAGGTGACGTCGCATTGTCAGGAATACGCAACCGTCGACTGTTGAGAGGGGTTCGCCTCAGTGCCAACCATCCAGCAGCTGGTCCGCAACGGCCGCAAGGTCAAGACCAGCAAAACCAAGACGCCCGCGCTGAAGGGCAGCCCGCAGGCTCGCGGCGTGTGCACGCGTGTGTACACCACCACGCCCAAGAAGCCGAACTCGGCCATGCGCAAGGTCGCCCGTGTGCGCCTCATGAACGGCACCGAGGTCACCGCCTACATTCCGGGTGTCGGCCACAACCTCCAGGAGCACTCCATCGTGCTGGTCCGCGGCGGTCGTGTCCGCGACCTCCCCGGTGTCCGCTACAAGATCATCCGCGGCGCGCTCGACACCCAGGGTGTCCGCGACCGCAAGCAGGCCCGCAGCCGCTACGGCGCGAAGAAGGAGAAGTAAGCCATGCCGCGTAAAGGTCCCGCGCCGCGCCGGCCGCTTACCGCCGACCCGGTCTACAACTCGGTGCTCGTCACCCAGCTCATCAACAAGGTCCTCAAGGACGGCAAGCGCCGCCTCGCCGAGCGCATCGTCTACGAAGCCCTCGAGAACTGCCGCAAGAAGGCGGACTCGGACCCCGTGGTCATCCTCAAGCGCGCGCTCGACAACGTGAAGCCGACCCTCGAGGTCCGCTCCCGCCGCGTCGGTGGCGCCACCTACCAGGTCCCGGTCGACGTGCGCCCGCAGCGCGCCACGACCCTGGGCCTGCGCTGGCTCGTCGGCTACGCCCGCGACCGCCGCGAGAAGAGCATGGTCGAGCGTCTCACGAACGAGATCCTGGACGCTTCGAACGGCCTCGGCGCAGCGGTCAAGAAGCGCGAGGACACGCACAAGATGGCCGATTCCAACAAGGCATTCGCGCACTACCGCTGGTAGTCGCAGAGAGACTGAGAGATCGTGGCTAACAAAGCTAACGCGGCGCTCGCCAAGCTCCGCAACATCGGCATCATGGCCCACATCGACGCCGGCAAGACGACCACCACCGAGCGCATCCTGTACTACACGGGCGTGTCGCACAAGATCGGTGAGGTCCACGACGGCGCCGCGACCATGGACTGGATGGAGCAGGAGCAGGAGCGTGGTATCACCATCACCTCCGCCGCTACCAAGTGCGAGTGGGACGACCACATCATCCAGATCATCGACACGCCCGGCCACGTCGACTTCACCGTCGAGGTGGAGCGCTCGCTCCGCGTCCTCGACTCCGCCATCGCCGTCTACGACGGTGTCGCGGGCGTCGAGCCGCAGACCGAGAACGTCTGGCGCCAGGCGAACAAGTACGACGTTCCGCGTATGTGCTTCGTCAACAAGCTGGACCGCACCGGTGCGAACTTCTTCCGCTGCGTCGAGATGATGCAGGACCGCCTCAACTCCAACACCGCGGTGATCCAGCTCCCGATCGGGAACGAGGCCGACTTCATCGGCGTCGTCGACCTGGTCGAGATGCACGCCAAGGTGTGGCGCGGCGAGACCGGTCTGGGCGAGGAGTACACGGTCGAGGAGATCCCCGCGGACCTGGCCGACCAGGCCGAGGAGTACCGCGAGAAGCTCCTGGAGACCCTCTCGGACGTCGAGGACGAGTTCGCGGAGAAGTTCCTCTCCGGCGAGGAGATCACGACCGCCGAGATCAAGGCCGCGATCCGCAAGGCCACGATCGCCAACCAGATCAACCCGGTGCTCTGCGGCACCGCGTTCAAGAACAAGGGCGTTCAGCCCCTGCTCGACGCGGTCGTGGACTACCTGCCGAGCCCGCTCGACATCCCGGCGATCCAGGGGACCCTCACCGACAACGAGACCCCCGCCGAGCGTCACGCGGACGTCGAGGAGCCCTTCGCCGGTCTGGCCTTCAAGATCCAGACCGACAAGCACCTCGGCCGCCTGACCTACGTCCGGATCTACTCGGGCACGGTCACCACCGGCACCCAGGTCATCAACTCGACCAAGGGCCGCAAGGAGCGCGTCGGCAAGATCTACCAGATGCACGCCAACAAGCGCGAAGAGCGCTCGGAGGCGCAGGCCGGCGACATCATCGCGGTGCAGGGCCTCAAGGCCACCACCACCGGTGACACGCTCAGCGACTCGAGCAACCAGGTGATCCTGGAGTCGATGATCTTCCCCGAGCCGGTCATCGACGTGGCCATCGAGCCCAAGTCGAAGGCCGACCAGGACAAGCTGGCCACCGCCATCCAGCGCCTCGCCGAAGAGGACCCGACCTTCCGGGTCAAGACCGACGAGGACTCCGGCCAGACGATCATCTCGGGCATGGGCGAGCTGCACCTCGACATCCTGGTCGACCGCATGAAGCGGGAGTTCAACGTCGAGGCCAACATCGGCAAGCCGCAGGTGGCCTACCGCGAGACGGTCACCCAGCGGATCGAGAAGGTCGAGTACCTGCACAAGAAGCAGACCGGTGGTTCCGGTCAGTTCGCGCGCGTGCTCGTCAACCTCGAACCGCTGGAGATGAAGTCGAACGAGGACGAGATCTTCGCCTTCGACGACAAGATCACCGGTGGCCGCATCCCGCGCGAGTACATCCCGTCGGTCAAGGCCGGCGCGGAGTCCGCGCTCGAGGACGGCGTCCTGGCGGGCTACCCGCTGGTCGGCGTCAAGATGGAACTGATCGACGGTCAGTACCACGAGGTCGACTCCTCGGAAATGGCGTTCAAGATCGCCGGTCGCATGGCGCTCAAGGAAGCCGCCAAGCGGGCGCGCCCCGTGATCCTCGAGCCGATGATGTCCGTGGAGGTCATCTGCCCCGAGGACAACATGGGCGACGTCATCGGCGACATCAACTCCCGTCGCGGCATGGTCCAGGAGATGGGCGAGCGCGGCAACGACCGTACGGTCAAAGCCGTCGTTCCGCTGTCGGAGATGTTCGGTTACGTCGGCGACCTGCGGTCGAAGACGGCCGGGCGTGCGAACTACTCGATGCAGTTCGACACCTACGCCGAAGTCCCGGCGAACGTCGCCAAGGAGATCATCGCCAAGGCGACAGGCGAGTAAGCGTTTCGGGCGCCCAAGCCTGGGCGCCCGGCGCTGACCACCTGTTGCCAGCAGAGGCGCTGAGTTCCAAAGCGACGCAATAGGTCAGATAAGTCAAACCAGATTTAACCAGTCCACAGGAGGACGAAGTGGCAAAGGCAAAGTTCGAGCGGACCAAGCCGCACGTCAACATCGGCACGCTGGGTCACGTCGACCACGGCAAGACCACGCTCACCGCGGCGATCACCAAGGTCCTGCACGACAAGTACCCGGACCTGAACCCGTACACGCCGTTCGACGAGATCGACAACGCTCCCGAGGAGCGCCAGCGCGGTATCACGATCTCGATCTCGCACGTCGAGTACCAGACCGAGTCGCGTCACTACGCGCACGTCGACTGCCCCGGCCACGCCGACTACATCAAGAACATGATCACCGGTGCCGCCCAGATGGACGGCGCGATCCTGGTCGTGTCCGCCGCTGACGGCCCCATGCCGCAGACCCGCGAGCACGTCCTGCTCGCCCGCCAGGTCGGCGTTCCTTACGTCGTCGTGGCGCTCAACAAGTCCGACATGGTCGACGACGAGGAAATCCTCGAGCTCGTCGAGATGGAGGTCCGTGAGCTGCTGTCCGACCAGGGCTTCCCGGGCGACGACGCTCCTGTCGTGCAGGTCTCCGCGCTGGGCGCCCTCGAGGGCGAGCAGAAGTGGGTCGACGCCGTGGCCGAGCTCATGCAGGCCGTCGACGACTCGGTCCCGGAGCCGGAGCGCGCGACCGACCTGCCGTTCCTCATGCCGATCGAGGACGTCTTCACCATCACCGGCCGCGGCACCGTCGTGACCGGTCGTGTGGAGCGCGGTGTGCTCCTCCCCAACGAGGAAGTCGAGATCGTCGGCATCCGCGAGGGCGCGATCCAGACCAAGGTCACCGCCATCGAGATGTTCCGCAAGACCCTCGACGACGCGCGCGCCGGTGAGAACGTGGGCCTCCTGCTCCGCGGCACCAAGCGCGAAGAGGTCGAGCGCGGCATGGTCGTCGTCAAGCCGAAGACCACCACGCCGCACACCGACTTCGAGGCCGCGGTCTACATCCTTTCGAAGGACGAAGGCGGCCGTCACACGCCGTTCTTCAACAACTACCGTCCGCAGTTCTACTTCCGGACCACCGACGTGACCGGCGTCGTGACCCTCCCCGAGGGCACCGAGATGGTCATGCCGGGTGACAACACCGACATGAAGGTGGAGCTCATCCAGCCCATCGCCATGGACGAGGGCCTGCTCTTCGCGATCCGCGAGGGTGGCCGCACGGTCGGCTCCGGCCGCGTCACCAAGGTCCTCAAGTAAGACCGCACACCGGGGTGACCCACATCCGTTGGGTCACCCCGGTTTACTTGCGTCTCATATAGAGCGCACCGTGACCGAGGGCCTCCTCCGATCCGGCGCTCGAGGCGCTGACCAACCGCACACGCGTAACCTGTCCCACTGTTGCCCGACCCCAGCTTGCTGGGCGAATGGGGGAGCAGGCATAATATTCAGGTTGCGTACGCTCCGGCGTCCCCAGTGCTGTGCACTGCGAAGGACTCCGGTGCTCACGCCCGGCCCGCGGGCCCGAGTAGGCACTTAACCGTGCTGAGAGGGACCGTTTCATGACGGGCAGGCGGGCGAGCCAAAGAGACCGGCAAGGGGGACCACTGTGCCCCGAGCAAGTCTCAAACTCGCGACACGCCCGACCGCGTGGAGCGGTCTGAACAGCCAATTTACGTTAGGTTAGGAATCATGGCGGGACAGAAGATCCGCATCAGGCTGAAAGCCTACGACCACGAGGTCGTGGACTCCTCGGCCCGCAAGATCGTGGAGACGGTCACCCGAACCGGTGCTGCCATCTCCGGGCCGGTGCCGCTGCCGACTGAGATCAACCGCTTCTGCGTGATCCGGTCGCCGCACAAGTACAAGGACTCGCGCGAGCACTTCGAGATGCGCACGCACAAGCGCCTCATCGACATTCTCGACCCGACCCCGAAGACGGTCGACTCGTTGATGCGCCTTGACCTCCCGGCCGGCGTCGACATCGAGATCAAGCTGTAGGGGACCAATGGACAGGCAGATCAAGGGAATCCTGGGCACCAAGCTCGGCATGACCCAGGTTTGGGACGAGAACGGCCGCGCCGTTCCGGTCACTGTGGTGCAGGCCGGCCCGAACGTGGTCACCCAGGTTCGCAAGCCCGACGTCGACGGCTACGCAGCCGTCCAGCTGGGCTTCGGCGACATCAAACTCAAGAACGTGACCAAGCCGCTCCAGGGCCACTTCGAGAAGGCCGGTGTCGCTCCGCGTCGCCACCTCGTCGAACTGCGCACCTCGGACGCCGCCGACTACGACCTCGGCCAGACCGTCGAAGCCACCATCTTCGAATCCGGTCAGCTCGTGGACGTCACCGGCACCACCAAGGGCAAGGGCTTCGCCGGCGTCATGAAGCGCCACGGCTTCGGCGGTCTCCCCGCCAGCCACGGTGCGCACAAGGTCCACCGCGCCCCCGGTTCGATCGGTGGCTGCGCCACCCCGGGCCGCGTCTTCAAGGGCATGCGCATGGCCGGCCGGATGGGTCACTCCCGACACACCACGCAGAACCTGCGCATCCAGGCGGTCGACGCCGAGCGCGGTCTGCTGCTCATCGTGGGCGCCGTCCCCGGGCCGAAGAACGGCCTGGTGCTCGTCCGCACGGCAGTCAAGCAGGTGGCATAACCATGAGCCTCGAAATCAACGTCAAGAACGCCTCTGGCGCTGAGACCGGGAAGACCATCGAGCTCCCGGCGTCGATCTTCGACGTCGAGCCGAACATCCCGCTCATGCACCAGGTCGTCACGGCGCAGCTGGCCGCCGCCCGCACGGGTTCGGCCAAGACCAAGACCCGTGGCGAAGTCCGCGGCGGCGGCAAGAAGCCGTACCGCCAGAAGGGCACCGGCCGCGCCCGCCAGGGCTCGATCCGCGCGCCGCAGTTCAACGGCGGCGGCGTCGTCCACGGCCCCCAGCCGCGGTCGTTCGCCGAGCGGACCCCCAAGAAGATGAAGGCCGCCGCTCTCGCGGGTGCCCTCACCGACCGGGTCCGCGGCGAGAACGTGCACGTCATCGACGCCTTCGTCGAGGGCGAATCGCCCAAGACGAAGACCGCGCAGGCCGCTCTGGCCGCGATCACCGAGTCCTCCAAGGTCCTGGTGGTCCTCACGCGCGACGAGCAGACCGCGGCCCTGAGCCTGCGGAACCTGCCCGAGGTGCACCTGCTCGACTGGGGCCAGGTCAACACCTACGACGTGCTCAACAACGAGGACATCGTGTTCAGCGAGGCCGCCATCGAGGCGTTCATCGCTGACCGGACTGAGCAGGAGGTCGCGGCGTGAGCGAAGTGACCGTCGCCGACCCGCGCGACATCATCATCAAGCCGGTCATCTCGGAGAAGACCTACACCCTCCTCGGCGAGGGCAAGTACACCTTCGAGGTCGACCCGCGCGCCAACAAGAGCCACATCAAGATCGCCATCAAGCAGATCTTCGACGTGGACGTCAAGAGCGTCAACACCCTGAACCGCTCGGGCAAGCGCAAGCGCACCCGTACCGGCTGGGGACAGCGCAAGAGTGTCAAGCACGCGATCGTCACCGTGGAAGGCGACCCCGGTCGCCTGGGTGAGATCTTCGGCGGACAGATCTCGTAGGAGCTAGAAGAAATGGCTATTCGCAAGTACAAGCCGACGACGCCCGGGCGTCGTGGCTCCAGCGTCTCCGACTTCGCCGAGATCACCCGTTCGACCCCCGAGAAGTCGCTGCTCCGTCCGATCACCAAGACCGGCGGGCGCAACAACTCGGGCAAGATCTCGACCCGTCACCGCGGCGGCGGCCACAAGCGCCGTTACCGCGTGATCGACTTCCGTCGCCACGACAAGGACGGCGTGCCGGCGAAGGTCGCGCACATCGAGTACGACCCCAACCGCACCGCGAACATCGCCCTCCTGCACTACGCGGACGGCGAGAAGCGCTACATCCTGGCCCCCAAGGGGATCAAGCAGGGTGACGTGGTCGAGAACGGCCCGGAGGCCGACATCAAGCCCGGCAACTCGCTGGAGCTGCGTCACATTCCGGTCGGTACCACGATCCACGCGGTGGAGCTCAAGCCCGGCGGCGGCGCCGCTCTGGGCCGCTCCGCGGGCGCCTCGATCCAGCTGCTCGCCCGTGAAGGCAAGTACGCGCACCTGCGCATGCCCTCCGGTGAGATCCGCCTGGTCCAGGTCACCTGCCGCGGCACCGTCG
Organism: Glycomyces sp. YM15; assembly: GCF_016918015.1. GTDB lineage: Bacteria > Actinomycetota > Actinomycetes > Mycobacteriales > Micromonosporaceae > Glycomyces. Next base: position 18,054 of record NZ_JAERMK010000013.1, on the reverse strand, counting down.
GTGAAGTCGGCAACGCCGAGCAGGGCAACATCAACTGGGGCAAGGCCGGCCGCATGCGCTGGAAGGGCTGGCGCCCGACCGTCCGCGGTGTCGTCATGAACCCGGTCGACCACCCGCACGGTGGTGGCGAGGGCCGTACGTCCGGTGGTCGCCACCCGGTGAACCCGCAGGGCAAGCCCGAGGGCCGCACCCGCAAGCGCAACCACCCGAACGACCGGCTCATCGTCCGTCGTCGCAACGTCAACCGGAAGCGGGGGAAGTAGTCCATGGCTCGCAGCCTCAAGAAAGGGCCGTTCGTCGACGACCACCTGCAGAAGAAGGTGGACGCTGCGATCGAGACCAAGAGCAAGAACGTCATCAAGACCTGGTCGCGCCGCTCGACGATCACTCCCGACTTCATCGGGTTGACCTTCGGCGTCCACGACGGCCGCAAGCACGTTCCGGTCTACGTCACGGAGAACATGGTCGGGCACAAGCTCGGCGAGTTCGCTCCCACCCGCACGTTCCGCGGGCACGAGAAGGACGACCGGAAGAGCCGTCGCCGCTAGGCCACGGGCTATGAGAAACGAACGAAGGATTTAAAACGATGGCAACAGTGGAGCAGGAGGCTCCGAAGGCGCGCGCGGTGGCGCGGTACGTCCGCGTAGCACCTCGCAAGGCGCGCCGCGTCGTCGACCTCGTGCGTGGTCTGCCCGTGGACGAGGCCTTGACGACTCTCGAGTTCGCGCCTTTCAGCGCGGCCGAGATCGTGTACAAGGTCATCGCGTCGGCTCAGGCGAACGCCGAGAACAACCTCGGTCTCGACCCGGAATCGCTTCTGGTGTCCGAGATCAAGGTCGACGAGGGCCCGACCATGCGCCGGTACCGTCCGCGCGCCCACGGCCGTGCCTACCGGATCAACAAGCGCACCAGCCACATCACCGTGGTGGTCGAGTCGGTCCAGGCCAAGCAGTCCGCCGCTCCCTCGGTTCGCCGGCCCAAGGCCGCCGCTCCGAAGCCGGTCGAGGCTGACGTGAAGTCCGAGAACGCTGAGAAGGAGGAGACCGCCTAATGGGTCAGAAAATCCACCCGCACGGGTACCGCCTCGGCATCAGCGCCGACTGGACCTCGCGTTGGTACGCCGACAAGGAGTACGCCGACTACGTCGGGGAAGACGTCAAGATCCGCCAGCTCATGACCAAGGGTCTCGAGCGCGCCGGCATCAGCAAGGTCGACATCGAGCGCACCCGCGAGCGGGTCCGCGTCGACATCCACACCGCCCGCCCGGGCATCGTCATCGGCCGCAAGGGCGCCGAGGCCGATCGTCTGCGCGGCAACCTGGAGAAGCTGACCGGCAAGCAGGTCCAGCTGAACATCATCGAGGTCAAGAACCCCGACATCGATGCGCAGCTCGTCGCCCAGGGCGTCGCGGAGCAGCTGTCCAGCCGTGTCAACTTCCGTCGCGCGATGCGCAAGGCCATTCAGTCGGCCATGCGCAACCCGACCGTGAAGGGCATCAAGGTGCAGTGCTCGGGCCGCCTCGGCGGCGCCGAGATGAGCCGTTCCGAGCAGTACCGCGAGGGCCAGGTCCCGCTGCACACGCTGCGCGCGAACATCGATTACGGCCTGTTCGAGGCCGCCACCACCTTCGGCCGCATCGGCGTGAAGGTGTGGATCTACAAGGGTGAGGCCACGCTCAAGGAGCAGGCCGAGCAGGTGCAGCGTCGTCGTGACTCCGGTCCCGACCGCGGCGGCCGTGGTGGCCGCGGCGGAGCCGGCGCAGCCCGTGGCGGACGCGGCCGTGGTGGCCGTGGCGCCGCTCAGCCTGCGGAGGCCGCTGCCGCCGCGCCCGCCGAGTCTGAGAAGCAGGAGGGCTAAGCGACATGCTCATGCCACGGAAACCGCCGCGCGGTTACCGGAAGCCTCACGCTCCGAAGCGCAAGGGCAAGGCCACTCGCGGCACGAAGGTCTCCTTCGGCGAGTACGGCATCCAGGCGCTGGAGCACAGCTATGTGACCAACCGCCAGATCGAGTCCGCTCGTATCGCCATGACCCGCCACATCAAGCGTGGCGGCAAGGTCTGGATCACGATCTTCCCGGACCGTGCGATCACGAAGAAGCCCGCCGAGACCCGTCAGGGTTCCGGTAAGGGTTCGCCCGAATTCTGGGTGGCCAACGTCAAGCCCGGCCGCGTCATGTTCGAGCTCTCGTACCCGACCGAGGAGATCGCCCACGAGGCGCTCCAGCGGGCGATCCACAAGCTGCCGATGAAGTGCCGCATCGTCTCTCGTGAAGGGGCAGGTGAGTAGCAATGGCTACTGGTATCGACACCGGTGAGCTGCGCGAGCTCAACGACAAGGAACTCCAGGCGAAGCTCGTGGAGAAGAAGGAAGAGCTGTTCAACCTGCGGGTCCGTAACGCTACGGGCCAGCTGGAGAACAACCACGAGCTCGGTCTGGTCCGCAAGGAGATCGCGCGGATCTACACCGTGATGAACGAGCGCCGGTTGGGCCTCAGCGCCGCGCCGGAGGAGGTTGAGAAGTGAGCGAGGAAACTCAGACTCGCGGTCGGCGCAAGGTCCTTGAGGGCTTCGTGGTCGGCGACAAGATGGACAAGACCGCTGTCGTCGAGGTCGAAGACCGCAAGAAGCACCCGCTGTACGGCAAGGTCATTCGGTCCAACAAGAAGTACAAGGCTCACGACGAGAACAACGAGGCCGGCATCGGCGACCGCGTCTCCATCATGGAGACCCGTCCGCTGTCGAAGACCAAGCGTTGGCGCATCGTCGAGATCCTCGAGAAGGCGAAGTAGGGGGATCGGGACGTGATTCAGCAAGAGTCGCGGCTCAAGGTCGCCGACAACACCGGTGCGCGGGAGATCCTGTGCATCCGTGTCCTCGGCGGCTCCGGCCGACGCTACGCCGGTATCGGCGACACGATCGTTGCTTCCGTGAAGGACGCCACCCCGGGTGCCGGGGTGAAGAAGGGTGACGTCGTCAAGGCCGTCATCGTTCGCACGGTCAAGGAGACGCGCCGTCCCGACGGCACGTACATCAAGTTCGACGAGAACGCCGCCGTCCTCGTCAAGGACGGCGAACCGCGAGGGACCCGTATCTTCGGGCCGGTCGCCCGCGAACTGCGCGACAAGCAGTTCATGAAGATCATCTCCCTCGCACCGGAGGTGCTGTAAGAGATGAAGATCAAGAAGGGCGACCGAGTCCGCGTCATCGCAGGCAAGGACAAGGGTGCCGAGGGACTGGTGCTGGAGGCGTACCCCGACCGCGAGCGCGTGCTCGTCGAGGGCGTCAACCGCATCACCAAGCACACCAAGGCCGGACAGACCTCGCGAGGTTCGAAGACCGGTGGCATCGTGGTGCAAGAGGCCGCGATCCACATCTCGAACGTGCAGGTCCTGGACGCCGACAACCAGCCCACTCGCGTGGGCTACCGGTTCGGCGACGACGGCCGCAAGGTCCGTGTTTCGAAGCGGACGGGTAAGGACCTGTAATGACTGACGTTGCAGAGAAGATCCAGCCGCGCCTGAAGGAGACCTACCGCTCCGAGATCAGGCCCGCGCTGCAGGAGCAGTTCAAGTACGTCAACATCCACCAGATCCCCGGTCTGACGAAGATCGTGGTCAACATGGGTGTCGGCGAGGCCGCTCGCGACTCGAAGCTCATCAACGGGGCGCTCGAGGACCTGACCACCATCACCGGTCAGAAGCCTCTCGTCCGTCGGGCCAAGAAGTCGATCGCGCAGTTCAAGCTGCGCGAGGGCCAGGCGATCGGCGCGAAGGTGACCCTCCGCGGCGACCGCATGTGGGAGTTCCTCGACCGCCTCCTGGCGATCGCGCTGCCGCGCATCCGCGACTTCCGCGGACTCTCGGACCAGCAGTTCGACGGCAACGGGAACTACACCTTCGGTCTGACCGAGCAGAGCGTGTTCCCCGAGATCGACCAGGACAAGATCGACCGGGTTCGCGGCATGGACATCACGCTGGTGACCACCGCGAAGACCGACGACGAAGGCCGGGCGTTCCTGAAGCTGCTCGGCTTCCCGTTCAAGGAGAACGACAATGGCTAAGAAAGCCCTCATCGCGAAGGCCAAGCGGAAGCCGAAGTTCGCCGTGCGCGCCTACACCCGCTGCCAGAAGTGCGGCCGGCCGAAGGCCGTCTACCGCAAGTTCGGCCTGTGCCGCGTCTGCGTGCGCGACATGGCCCACGCGGGTGAACTCCCGGGCGTCCACAAGGCCTCTTGGTAATCCAGGAGACCTGGACAACCAGGTCTCCCGGGGGACTCCAAGGCTTCTTGGCAGCCCGGCAGGCCCGGACAACAGGCCTCTTGGGCGACCCCAAGGCCACTAGCTCCGATCGCCACAGGCCCCGCCAGTTTCCATAAGGCGGGGAACCGGGGTGAGAAAGGTAAACAACGCTAATGACAATGACCGACCCGATCGCAGACATGCTGACCCGTCTGCGGAACGCCAACCAGGCGTACCACGACCAGCTCACGATGCCGCACTCCAAGATGAAGGCCTCCATCGCGGAGGTCCTCAAGCAGGAGGGCTACATCGCCGAGTGGCGCGTCGTGGACCCTGAAGAGGGCAAAGTCGGCAAGAACCTGGTCATCGACCTCAAGTTCGGCGAGCGCCGCGAACGGTCCCTTGCGGGCCTGCGCCGCGTCTCCAAGCCGGGCCTGCGGGTCTACGCCAAGTCCACTGAGCTGCCGCGCGTCCTCGGCGGCCTGGGTGTGGCCATCGTGTCCACGTCCCAGGGCCTGCTGACGGACCGTCAGGCTCGCAAGCGCGGCGTTGGCGGCGAAGTCATCGCCTACGTCTGGTAGCAGGAGGGTATAAGCATGTCCCGCATTGGGAAGCAGCCGATTCCGGTGCCCTCCGGCGTCGAGCTCAAGATCGATGGCGCGACGGTGACCGTGAAGGGCCCCAAGGGCCAGCTCAGCACTGAGCTGCCCGAGCCGATCGGCATCGAGAAGAACGAGGACGGGACCTTCGCGGTCACCCGCCCCAACGACGAGCGCAAGTCCCGTGCCCTGCACGGCCTGGCTCGCAGCCTCGTCAACAACATGGTCGTCGGCGTCTCGGAGGGCTACAAGAAGTCCCTCGAGATCAACGGCACCGGTTACCGGGCCGTCGCCAAGGGCAAGGGCGTGGAGATGAGCCTCGGCTTCTCCCACACCATCCAGGTCGACGCTCCGGAAGGCATCTCGTTCAAGGTCGAGAAGCCGACCCTGCTGCACGTCGAGGGCATCGACAAGCAGCTCGTCGGTCAGGTCGCGTCGAACATCCGCCGACTGCGTCCGCCGGAGCCCTACAAGGGCAAGGGCGTCAAGTACGTCGACGAGCGCATCCGCCGCAAGGCCGGGAAGGCAGGCAAGTAATGGCGAGCAAACTCGAAAACCGCCGCCCGTCCGGCTCGGTCTCCGAGCGTCGCCGGATCGGCAAGAACCGGCGCCACTTCCGTGGCCGCAAGAAGATCACCGGTACGGCCGCCCAGCCGCGCCTCGCGGTCTTCCGTTCCTCGAAGCACATCGTGGCCCAGGTCATCGACGACGTCACCGGCCACACGCTGGCCGCCGCGTCGACGGTGGAACCCGGTCTGCGCGCGTTCGAGGGCGACAAGACCGCCAAGGCCAAGGAAGTCGGCAAGCTGGTCGCCGAGCGCGCCAAGGAAGCCGGCATCGAAGCGGTCGTGTTCGACCGCGGTGGTGTCAAGTACCACGGTCGCGTCGCGGCCCTGGCCGACGCCGCCCGTGAGAACGGCCTGAAGTTCTAGGACTTCGGAACGGTTTCGAAGCCGGGGAGGAGCACCCGCTCCTCCCCGGCTTTCGCCGTACGCTGGCCGATTTGATGTGATTCGCGTCAGTGTCGCCGAGGGTCGGGTTTGCGGGATTCGCCGGGCTGGGTCAGGATGGGCGGGTGCGTTCGCCGAAGCTCTCCCGCAAGACCATCCTCACCTCGAGTGTCGCCGGGGCCTTCGCGGTCGTCGGCGGTGGCGCCGTGATCGCCGAGGCCGCGGCGCGGCGCGGCGAGGAGGAGCCGCAGGCGGACGAGCCCGCGGAGGCGACTCCCGACTGGGTCGAGACGCAGCTGGCGTCGATGTCTCTGGCGGACAAGGTCGGCCAGTTGTTCATGGTGTACGTGCACGGCGAGACGGCCGATACCGACCAGGCCGACGCGGTCGACTCGAACCGCGAGCGCCTCGGATCGGACAACGGCGCAGCGTTCGTGGCCGATTTCAAACCCGGTGGCATCATCTACTTCGACTGGGCCAACGGCCTGTCCGATCCTGACCAGATCGTGGCGCTCTCCAACGGCCTCCAGGAGGCCTCCGAGATCCCGCTGCTCATCGCCGCCGACCAGGAGTACGGCACGGTCGTCCGCATCGGCGAGCCCGTCACGCAGTTCCCGGGGGCGATGCCGCTGGGCGCGACCCGGGACGCCGAGGCCGCGCGCCGCGCGGCCGAAGCGGCGGCCGTGGAGCTGCGGGCCATGGGCGTCAACCAGAACTTCGCGCCCGACGCCGACGTGAACGTCGATCCGGCGAATCCCGTGATCGGTGTGCGGTCCTTCAGCTCCGATCCCGAGCTCGTCGCCCGGTTCACGACCGCTCAGGTGAGCGGCTACCAGGCCGGGGGCGTGGCCGTGTCCGCCAAGCACTTCCCGGGCCACGGCGACACCGGCACCGACAGCCACGTGGGCCTGCCGGTCATCACCCACACCGCCGAGGAGTGGGAGCGGATCGACGCCCCGCCGTTCACGGCCGCCATCGCGGCCGGGACCGACATGGTCATGTCGGGCCACCTCCAGTTCCCGGCCCTCGACGACTCGTTGAAACCCGCCACGCTCTCGGCCCCGATCCTCACCGGGCTGCTGCGCGAGCGACTCGGGTTCGACGGCGTGATCGTCACCGATTCCCTGGAGATGGAAGGGGTCCGCACCGAGTACGGCGACGATCGGGTGCCGGTGATGGCGTTGCAGGCCGGGGCCGACCTGCTGCTCATGCCGCCGAACTTCCCGCTCGCCTACGAAGCGGTGCTCCACGCGGTCGAGCTGGGGGAGCTCACCGAGGAGCGCATCGACGACTCGGTGCGGCGGCTGCTGGCGCTCAAGGCCGCCCGCGGCATCATCGAGGCACCCCGGACCGACGCCGCCGGCATCGCCGTGGTCGGTTCCGACGAGCACCGCGGGGTCGCCGCCGACATCGCCGACCGCTCGATCACGCTGCTCGTCAACGACGGCACGCTCCCGCTCACGGCCGACAGCGCTACGGGCGCCTCGGGCGGTGTCCTGGTGGCCGGCTGGGGCGAGAACACCGTCGCCCGCCTGACCGACGCTCTGAACGGCCAAGGGCTGCAAGCGGAAGCGCTCGTCACCGGCGACGCACCGGACGCCGACCGGATCAAGGCCGCCGTGACCGCCGCCGCCGGCCGCGACCTCGTCGTCGTCGCCACGTACAACGCCGCGGCCGGCGGCGCGCAGGCGAACCTGGTCGCCGAGCTGGTGAAGGCCGGTGCGCGGGTCGTGACCGCCGCCGTGGGCACACCCTACGACGCCGCGCGCCTCGGCGCGGTCAACGCGAGCCTGGCGTCCTATTCATACACGGCCGTTTCACTTGCGTCCCTGGCGAAGGTCATCACCGGTGAGGTCGATCCGGGCGGCGCGCTGCCGGTGGACGTGCCGAACGCGGACGGCGAGATCGCGTTCGCCTTCGGCCACGGCCTGCACTACACGTAGCCGTTCATTCGCCCGTGGCGGAAAGTTATTTTCACAAGCTTGACTCTCGGTGGAGCTTATCTTCATACTGGGTTCCGGGTGCAAAACCGTGCACTCCCCCCAATCCACTGATCTCCTCACAAGCAGGGAGTAAAAGTGAAGCTTCCCCCCACCCTTTCCCGTCGCAGACTCCGAGCCGCCATCGTCCTCCTCGCGGCCACCGTCCTCACCGCCGCCGGACTCGCCGTCGCGAGCCCGGCCCAGGCGCAGACCCGCGTCGCCGGTATCGACGTCTCCAACTACCAGGGCACGATCAACTGGACCTCCGTCAGGAACTCCGGCGTCCAGTGGGCCTACATCAAGGCCACCGAGGGCACCACCTACAAGGACCCCCGGTTCAACACGAACTACCCGGCGGCCCACGCGGCCGGCGTCATCCGCGGCGCGTACCACTTCGCCCGCCCGAACTCCTCGAGCGGCACCGCGCAGGCGGACTACTTCGCCGGCAACGGCGGCGCCTGGTCGGCCGACAACCTCACCCTGCCCGGCGCGGTCGACCTCGAGGCCCCGCCATCGGGCGCGGCCTGCTACGGCCTGACCACCACGCAGATGCGCACCTGGATCACCGACTTCTACAACCGGTACAAGGCGCGCACCGGCCGCGACGTGGTCATCTACACGACCGCTTCGTGGTGGAACTCCTGCACCGGCTCGTGGACCGGCATGGCCTCGAAGAGCCCGCTCTGGATCGCGCACTGGGGCGCCTCATCGCCGACGCTCCCGGCGGGCTGGAGCAGCACCACCTGGACGTTCTGGCAGTACACCGCCACCGGATCGGTCTCCGGCATCTCCGGCAACGTCGACCGCGACCACTTCAACGGCGCGAGGGACCGCCTCCTGGCCCTCGCCAACAACACGTAACCCGCACCACCGAAAGGCGGGGGCCCACAAGGCCCCCGCCTTCGCCATGCCGATGAAACCGGCCGGGAATACGAGCGGTCGACACGCCGCAGCGATTAGAGTGGTATTACTACCACCTGGTATTACGTAGCCTGAGGAGGTGACTCTTATGCTGATGAATACCAAGGGCCAGGTCACCGTGCCGGCCGAGATTCGCGCCAAGCAGGGCTGGCGCCCGGGAGACGAGTTCGAGTTCGTCGAGGAGGACGGCCAGGTCGTGCTCCGCCCTGTCCCACAGGAAGAGACCCGCGGACAGCGGTTCGTGAGGGGCCTTCGCGGCAAGGGCACTGCGAATATGGACAAGACCACCGACGAGCTCATGGAGATGCTTCGCGGTGAATGAGCCCGTCTGGACTCTGGTAGACAGCAATATCTGGCTCGACCTCTTCGGCGACGACCAGAAGTGGGCCGATTGGTCAGAGCAGGCACTCGCCCGAGCCTTCGAGATGGGGCTGCTCTGCATCAATCCGATCATCTACGCGGAAGTGTCGGTGCGCTTCGATGCGGTCGAGCCGCTCGAAGCGCTGCTGCCCGCGCGGGAGGTACTGCGCGAGGCTCTGCCCTATGAAGCGGCGTTCTTGGCGGGCAAGGCCTTTGCGATGTACAGGACGCGGGGCGGCACGAAGCGCGCCCCATCGCCCGATTTCTATATCGGCGCGCACGCGATGGTCTCTGGGTATCGGCTGCTCACGCGGGACACCGCCAGGTTCAGAACCTATTTCCCGAAACTCGAGGTCATCGGCCCGGACTGAGCTCGGCTCAGGCGCGTTGGCGGCCTGACACCGCCGCCGCCGTCGCGGCGAGGGCTTTGGCGGTTCGCTTGCGCTGCTTGGCCGCTACGCCCACGAACAGGCAGTCGACGACCATGAGCTGGGCGATGCGGCTGACCGTCGCTCCTGATCGGAACGTCGTTTCCCTTGCAGCCGTAGTCAAGACGAGGTCCGCCGCTGTCGCGATAGGCGAGCGGGCGTGGTTGGTGATGGCGATCGTCATCGCTTCGCGGTCGCGGGCCGACTCGAGGAACTCCACGGTCTCCGTGGTCGCCCCGGAGTGGGAGATCGCGACCGCGACGTCCTTCGGACTCGCGAGCGCGGTCGCGACGAGCGCGGAGTGCACGTCCGGCCACGAGAACGCGGTGCAGCCGATGCGGTGAAGCTTCTTGACGAGGTCAGACGCCACGATCCCCGAGGCCTCGACGCCGAAGACGTCGATGCGGCCCGCGCCCGCGAGGGCCGCGACGGCGGCTTCGCACGCGGCCGTGTCGAGGGCGTTCGCGGTGTCGGTGATCGCGCCGACGTCGGCGTACGAGACGGTGGCGATGATGCGCGACATGTCGGCGCCCGTCGGGATGTCGCCGCCCGCGATCTCGCGGTCCGGGCCTTCGCCGGTGCCGATGACGGCCTGCGCGGCGCGCATGCGAAGCTCACGGTGCCCGGCGAGGCCGAGCGAGCGGCAGAATCGCACGACGGTGGCCTCGGAGGTGCCCGCGGCGCGCGCGAGTTCGGTGATCGTCCGGGTCGAGGCGGCCTCGGGCTCGCGGATGATCTCCTGGGCGACCTTGGTCTCGGCCTTCGAGAGCGAGGGCAGGACGGATTTGATGAGCACCAGGAGGTTGGGCGTGTCGGTGCGGCTGGCAGGCATGACGACACCGTACACCTGCGGGCGGGAGTGCACGGTACGGCGGGATTCTTCATGTCCATACGGTGGAATGAAAATTCACTTCATTACGCTAGGCTCGCAACTGTGAGTGAGACGACCGAGCGCCTGCGGGCGCGCACCCAGCTGGCCGCCCTGGCAACCGAGCAGGCGGACCCCCGCTACGCCGGGATCGAGGGGCTCTCGACGATTGACTTGGCGCGCACCATGAACGAGGCCGACGCGAGCGTCCCGACCGCCGTCGCCGCGGTGCTCCCGCAGGTCGCCGCCGCGATCGACGCCGTGGCCGAACGGCTCGCGAAGGGCGGGCGGCTGCGGTACGTCGGCGCCGGGACCGCCGGGCGGATGGCGATCATGGACGCGGCCGAGTGCCCGCCCACGTTCTCGACCGACCCCGAGCTGGTGAAGGCGGTCCTCGCGGGCGGGAAGGCCGCCGAAGGCGGCGCCGTGGAGGGCACCGAAGACGACGCGGCCGCCGGGGCCGCGGCCATGGCCGCCGAGGACATCGGCCCCGCCGACGCGGTGGTGGGCCTGGCCGCGAGCGGCCGCACGCCGTTCGTGGTCGCGGCGATCGAGGAGGCCCGGCGGCGCGGGGCGCTCACGGTGGGGTTGTCGTGCAACGCCGACACACTCCTGTCCGCTGTGGCCGAGCACCGCATCGAGGTCGAGGTCGGGCCGGAGGTCGTGGCCGGGTCGACGCGGTTGAAGTCGGGCACGGCGCAGAAGTTCGTGCTCAACATGATCTCGACGATCACGATGGTGCGCTTGGGAAAGGTCTACCGGAACTACATGGTGGACATGCGGGTCGCGAACTCGAAGCTGGCGGCGCGGGCCGTGCGGATGATCCGCGAGATCACCGGCGCCGACGCGGAAGCCGCAGAGGCGGCCCTGGCCGCGTCGGGAGAGCACGTGAAGACCGCGGTCGTCATGCTCGAGCTCGGCATTGACGCCCCTGCGGCGAAAGCGAGACTGGAAGCGGCCGAGGGCCGTCTGTCGAGGGCGCTGAGGGTGGCTTGAGGGCAGGAGCGGTCTGTCCGGGCGGCGATTCGCCGCCGCCCCGGATCGATGCCGGCATCGGGGTGCGACGGGTTCGGCCTGCCGCGCGCGAGCTGCGCTGCGTCGGCCTGCATCGCGCGAGCCGCGCTCCATTGCGGCTCGCACGCGCCGTCCTGCATCCCGCGAGCTGCGCCGCATTACGGCTCGCACGCGTCGCCACGCGCGCTGTGCGGGCTAACGCCAGGCGAGTTGTCGGTGGAGGCGGACTCGGGCTTCCTGGTCGGTGACGAAGGCGCTGGCGGCCATCCAGGCGGCCCCGATCGCCGGGTCCGTCGCCTTGCTGATGCCGGCCTTCGGGTACACGAGGCGGAACCGCTCCTGGAGCAGCGCCGCGATCGGGGTCGGGCGGGTGAGGAGGCTTCCCGCCATCACGATCGGCAGCTCGCGGTCGACCACGTACGACACCGATTCGGCGAGATGCCCGACGGCGCGCGCGACGATCGACTCGGCCACCGGGTCACCGCCGTCCGCCGCCTCGCACACGAGCGCGGAGAACCGCGAGAGCCGCACCGGCGGGTCCGCCATGCATTTGGCCACCAGCGCGCCCGAGCGCCGCTTGTCGGGCGCGATGGCGGCGATGATGGCCTCGACGAGCCGCCCGCCCGGACCGTTCCCGTCGATGTGCCGCAGCGCGGCGCGCACGGCCTCGCGCCCGAGCCAGAAGCCCGATCCGGCGTCGCCGAAGAGCCAGCCGTAGCCGTCCGAACGCAGGGCCGGGGCCCGGTCGCGGATCGCGAACGCCACCGCGCCGGTGCCCGAGACGACGACCGTGCCGTCCGATGCGGACGATCCGGCCGCGAATGCGATCACCGCGTCGGAGACGACCCGGACGTCGCATTCGGTCGCGAAGCGCCGCTTGAGATCTGCGGAGAGCTCGCGCACCTCCTCGGTGAGGGAGAGCGCTCCGGCCGTGCCGACGCAGACCGAGCCGACCTCCGCCGGGTCGATGCCGCCGAGGGCCCGCTGGAATGCGAGGGCCATGTTGGACAGCGCGATCTCCCGGTCGCCGCCGACCGGGTTGGCCGGTCCTGACGCGCCGGTGCCGAGCACCGCACCGTTCTCGTCTATGAGGACGGCGCGGCTGCTGGTCCCGCCGGCGTCGAGGCCGACGGCGAGTCTTGCGTGCATGTTGGGGTCCCCGCTCCTTGCGATACCAGCAGTATCCGCCTTCGGTGCAAACCAGTAAAAATAATTCTCATGAACTTGACACGAGTGTGGCATAGGTAATAGTTTTTCTTGCATCCACCTCCCGAAGGGGATGCCAATGGACCGAACTAGCCCAGATGCGCCCAACGCACCAGCAGCGGCCGGAGTCCTCGAACGGATCCGCCACGGCGCCAGCGAACTCTCCGAAGCCATGTCGAAAGTGGCCGACCAAGTACTCGCCGACCCCGAAGCCGCCGCGCGGGCCACGATCATGGACCTCGCCGAGCTCTCCGGTACCTCCCCAGGAACCATCACTAGATTCTGCCGTCATCTCGGATATGACGGTTACGCAGCCCTCAGGGTTGCAATCGCAACCGAAACGGGACGTGCGTCCGCCCGACTCGAGACCGGCTGGGACGTCAACATAGGACAGGAGATCGCCCCCTCCGACCCCCTCGACCGGGTCCTCAAGCAGCTCATCACCATCGACGCCGCGATGCTCCGCGACACCGTCGACACCCTCGACCTCGACGCCGTCGAACGCGTCGCCGCCCGCGTCTGCGACGCCCGCCGCGTCGACGTCTACGGCGTCGGCACCAGCGCCACCGTCGCCCGCGAACTCCAGATGGGCTTCTACCGCACCGGCGTCGCCGCATGGGTCTGGACCGAAGTCCACGACGCGCTCGCCAGCGCCGCCCTCCTCGGCGAGGGCGACATCGCCTTCGCCGTCTCCCTCTCCGGCTCCACCGCCGAGGTCATCGAGATGCTCTCCGAGGCCGACAGCCGCGGCGCCCTCACCGTCGCCCTCACCGGCCACGCCGACTCGGCCCTCGCCGAGATCGCCGACATCTGCCTGGTCTCGGCCACCACCCGCACCGGCCACCGCGCCGACCTGCTCGCCTCCCGGCATTCGGCCCTGCTCGTCGCCGACCTCGTGCACATCGCAGTCGCGCAGCGGCGCTTCCCCGCAGCTCTCGAGGCCCTGGAGTCCCGGGCCCGAGCCGTGGTCGGCCACCGGCCGACGCGCCAACGGAACGGATCGAGCTGACCCTCGCCGTCCACAGCGGTCATGCCCAACCTCTACCCCTTGAAGGAGCGACCATGAGGAACACTTCAGCCGACAAGCACCCGATGTTCAACCGCCGCAATCTGTTCGGCGCCACCGCTGCCGGACTCGCGGCCTCCTCGCTGGCAGCCTGCGCCACCAGCGGCAGCGACGGCGACGACCAAGAGGTCACCGTGGGGGAGGACGCCGAGAACCCCTTCGGCGTCGACCCGAAGGCGCCCTTGGACGTCGTCATCTTCGACGGCGGCTTCGGCAACGAGTACGCCGTCGCCCACCAGGCGATCTACAACCGCGCGTTCCCCGACGCGAAGATCGAGCACACCGCGACGCAGGCGATCGCCGAGACCCAGCAGCCGCGGTTCGCCGAAGGCAAGCCCGCCGACGTCCTCGACAACTCCGGGGCCCAGCAGATCCCGATGGACGCCCTCGTCAGCGACGGCGAACTCGCCGAACTCACCCCGCTGCTCGAGGCCCCCTCCTACGACGACCCGAACGTGACCGTGCTCGACACCCTCCGCGAGGGCGTGCTCAATGCCGGCACCTTCAACGGCAAGGTCTACGCCCTCAACTACGTGTTCAACGCGTGGACGATCTGGTACGACGCCAAGCTCTTCCGCGACAAGGGCTGGACCCCGCCGACCACATGGGACGAAATGCTCGCCCTCTGCCCGAAGATCCAGGCCGCCGGGGTCGCCCCGTGGACCTACGCCGGGCAGCACCCCGTGTACCTCTACGACATGTTCCTCATGCTCGCGGGCCGCCACGGCGGCGTCCAGGTCCTCAAGGACATCGACAACCTCAAAGACGGCGCCTGGGGCCACGAGTCGGTGGCGCTGGCGGCCGAGGCGATGCACGGCCTCGGCGCCGCGGGCTACCTGCTCGACGGCAGCGCGGGCATCGACCACATCCAGTCGCAGACGGCCTTCAACAACAACGAGGCCGCGTTCCTGCCGTGCGGGTCGTGGCTCCCCAACGAGCAGAAGGCCATCGCCCCAGAGGGCTTCGAGTACGCCCCGATGGGCGTGCCGCCGCTCGAGGGCAGCGTCCAGCCCGGCCTCATCAGCGCCGGCGGCGACGAGCCGTTCGTGGTGCCGAAGAACGCGACGAACCTCGCGGGTGCGTACGAGTACCTGCGGATCATGCTCTCCCAGGAGGGCTCGCAGATCTTCGGCGACACCGTGCAGGCGACCACCGTGGTCAAGGGCGTCGCGCTCGACAACGAGGCCGCGAAGATGACCGACGCCCTGGTGTCCAATCCGGACGACATGTTCCAGCCGCAGTTCCGCTACTGGTACACGAAGATGAACGAGGAGGTGCGCCCCGCGCTCGGCCAGCTCATCAACGCCGAGACGACGCCCGAGGAGTTCATCGCGCGGATGCAGACGGTCGCCGACGAGACGGCCGCTGACGACACCATCGAGAAGTTCACCCACGACGAGTAGGCGCGACGAGCAGAGAGGAGGGCCTGGGCTGTGAAGCACGGCAGGTACCCGTTCATCCTGAGCTTCCTGGCATTGCCGGTGGGGCTGTACGCCTGGCTGGTGATCCTGCCGTTCGCCCAGGCCTTCCAGATCTCCCTGACCGACTGGTCGGGCTCGTCGAACTCCTTCGAGTACATCGGGTTCGACAACTACGTGAACCTCTTCAAGGACGAGCGGCTCGTCCTGCCCGCCCTGCGGCACACCGGGATCATCCTGGTGGTGCTGCCGGTCGTGACGATCGCGCTGGGCCTGTTCTTCGCGTTCATGCTCAACCTCGGCGGGCGGGTGCGCAGGGGCCGCATCGAGGGTGTGCGCGGGGCCCGGTTCCACAAGGTCGTGTACTTCTTCCCGCAGGTGCTCTCGGTGGCGATCATCGGGATCCTGTGGAAGCAGGTGTACGCGCCCGAGAACTTCGGCGGGCTCATCACCGGGGCGCTCACCGCGGTGGGGCTTCCGGCCCCCGTCAACGGCTTCCTGGCCGACAAGCGCCTGGTGCTGGCGGCGGTCATCGCCGTCCTCGTGTGGAGTGCCGTCGGGTTCTACCTGGTGTTCTTCTCCTCGGCGATGGCGTCGATCCCGCGCGACCTGTACGAGGCGGCGGTCATCGACGGCGCCGGGCGGGTGCCGATGTTCTTCAAGATCACGCTGCCGCTGCTGTGGGACTCGGTGCAGACCGCGTGGATCTACCTCTCGATCGTGGCGCTCGACGTGTTCGTGCTCATCTACATGATGACGCCCGAACGCGGCGGGCCCGACGCGGCGAGCGAAGTGGTCGGCGGCGTCATCTGGAAGTACGCGTTCAATCACGGCGAGCAGGCGTTCGCGTCGGCGCTCGGCGTGGTCCTGTTCTTCGCCGCCCTGTCCTTGGCGGTCGTGTCGCTGCGGTTCGGCCGCCGCGAGCGGATCGAGTTCTGAGGAGCGACATGGCAACCGACACCGCCCCCGGCAGTACCTCTGAAGGCGCGGCCGAAGCGACACCGCCCGTACGGACCCCGGACCGCACTCCGCGACCCGAAGGCAACGCGCTCAACTTCTTCTCGCAGGGCTTCCTGTGGCTCTGGGCGCTCATGGTCATCATCCCGGTGGCCTGGATCGTCATGTCCTCCTTCAAGACCACGCGGGAGATCGCCTCGGACCCGCTCGGCCTGCCCGAGGCGCCCCATTGGGCGAACTACGTGAACGCCTGGACGAACGGCAACATCGGCGGCTACTTCCTCAACACCGTGCAGGTGATGGTCTTCAGCGTCACCGGCACGATGCTGCTGGGGGCGATGGCCGCGTACGTGCTGGCCCGCTACGAGTTCCCCGGCAACCGCGTCATCTACTTCGGGTTCGCCGCCGGGATGATGTTCCCGGTGTTCCTGGCTCTGTTCCCGCTGTTCAAGACCTTGCAGAACGTGTCCCTGCTCAACACCTACACGGGCCTCGTGATCGTCTACATCGCCTATTCGCTGCCGTTCACGGTCTTCTTCCTGACCGCGTTCTTCCGAACGCTCCCAACGGGAGTCGCCGAGGCCGCGGTCGTGGACGGCGCGGGGCACTACCGGCTGTTCTTCCAGGTCATGCTGCCTATGGCCAAGCCCGGGCTGATCGCCATCACGATCTTCAACATCATCGGCCAGTGGAACCAGTTCCTGCTCCCGCTGGTCCTCCTCGGCCGCAACCCCGAAGACGCGATGATCTCGCAGGGCCTCGCGAATCTCGCCCTGCGCCAAGGCTATGAGGGCGATTCGGGCGCGCTCTTCGCCGGCACCGTGCTCGCCATGATCCCGATCTTCATCGCCTACATCCTCTTCCAACGCCAGATCCAGGCAGGCCTGACCGCGGGCGCCATCAAATAGCCCGGGACAGTGCCGGCACCCGGGTCGGGCGCTGCGGGCGTGACGCGGGTTGCGTCGCAGTGCGAGAGGGCTACCGGTGCTTGCGTCCGCCCACCAGCACCACGTGTAGAGCCCCGCTCCGAGAGCGATGGCGATGATGCCAGAGATCATGGAGCCGTTCAAATGCGTGCCCATTCTGGAGACGACGATCAGGTGCTCCAGGCAAGCAGGCGACGAGGAGCCGGGGGAGCGGCGGGGCCGGTAGCGACTCTCCGGGGGCGACCGGGCATTGGTACGTGCGGTCAGCGACAACAAGGTGGGGCGGGGCCGGGTTCGTCTCCGGCCTCTCGGTCCATTCGAGCTGAGGCTCAGACATGCAGCGATGAAGAGGTGAGGGAGGGGCCGGGTCTGCCTCCGGCTTCCCGGCCGGATCGGGCTCGGGGTTCAGGCGGTCAGCGACAACAAGGTGGGGGCGGGTTTGGGTTCGTCTCCGGTTCTCTGGCCTGGTCGGGTCGGGGTTCAGTCCGGCGGTGATGGTGGGGTGTGTGGCTGGGGTGGGGTGGGTTTCCTGGTGTGGGCATGCTGAGGGGCCCGGCCCCTGTTGGGGTTCGGGTGGCGCTGCGTGGTGTGTGCGGCGCTTCCCCCAGCAGTCGCCTGCTGGGGCAGGGTAAGAACGGCGGGTCGCCGTAGTCGTCGGTCGCCGACCCCGCCCCTCCTGGTGTCGGTGGTGGGGGCGCCTCGGCTGCTGCTTCGGCGCTTGAGGCTTCGCGTATGCCGAATGTCGCTCGGCATCGCGCTTTCGCCGCTCGCATGGCTTTGATCGCCCGGTCGCGGTCGATCATCTCGGCGATGCCGTCGAGGTCGGGTTTCAAGGTCTCGGACCATTCGGTGCGGTAGAGCCCGGTGGGGAACACGTCCCAGTCCGAGCCTGCATGCTCGGCGTCCATGTCGGCATCGGTGCGCCAATCAGCGCACCCGCACCCGGCCGAGCCACCGGCGGTGCCGCCCTGGCCTTGGCTGCCTTGGAGGCCGTCGTGGCCGTCGTGGTGGGTGATGATCGCCTGACCGGGGCCGGTCTTCTCCACCGACCAGCCCGGGGTGTGGATGCGGCCGTGGTGGAACCGGCACAGCAGGATCAGGTTCTCCGCGACCGTGGGGC